>NZ_JBDZDP010000004.1:0-323306 GCF_040044995.1 Xanthobacter pollutisoli | reverse complement strand
TGAGAATGCGCTGACCAAGCTCGGTCAGGGCCGCGAGGGTATTCTGGGACGTGGTGGACTTGCCGATGCCACCCTTGCCGTAAAACGCGATCTGTCGCAGCGAAGACATCTTGCTCTCCTTCGAACCCTGAGCCGAGATTCGATTTAGCTCCGGGATGCGCCTCGAACAGGCGGGCCCGGGACGTTGCACTCCGGCGCGGATGCGGACGGGACCCTTCCGAAGTCCACAAAGCCAGCAGCCTGGCGCCCACAAAGGGATTTGCAACGAGTGTGCCAGTGCGAATGAGAGCGAAAACACGTTGTTTTATAATTACTTATTCCGCGCCCTGTCCCATGTTCAAAACCCGACAATGGGCTTTGGCCGCCGACACCCCCAGTTTAGGGCTGTTTGAAACAGGACACTGCAGGGCGGTCGGGGCGGGCCGGGCGAAATCCGACAATGGTCGGGCCGAGGGGTCTGTCGCTTGGGACACAGCCGCCGCCCGTGAAACGACAAACGGGCCGGCAAAGCCGGCCCGTTCCCACATTCGCGCGCCGTGCTGTGGCTCCGTCCGATCAGCCGATCAGCTCCTGCGCCTTGCTCAGAGCCGCGACGAAGCGGTCGACTTCGTCGCGGGTGTTGTAGAGGCCGAAGGAGGCGCGGCAGGTGGCGGCAACGCCGAAGCGCTCCAGCAGAGGCATCGCGCAATGGGTGCCGGCGCGCACCGCGATGCCGTCATTGTCGATCAGCGTCGCGAAGTCATGGGCATGGGCGCCCTTGATCTCGAACGAGATGATGGCGCCCTTGTCCTTGGCCGTGCCAATGATGCGCACGGAGTTCAGTTCGCCGAGCCGATCCTGGGCATAGCGGCACAATTCGCTCTCGTGCGCCCGGATACGCGCCTTGCCGATGGAGTCGATATAGTCCAGCGCCGCACCGAGCCCCGCCGCCTGCACGATGGCCGGGGTGCCGGCTTCGAAGCGGTGGGGCGGATCGCCATAGGTCACCGAATCCTGGCGAACCTCGCGGATCATCTCGCCGCCGCCGTTGAAGGGCGGCATGGCTTCCAGATGCTCGTACTTGCCGTAGAGCGCGCCAATGCCCGTGGGGCCGTAGAGTTTGTGGCCGGTGATGATGTAGAAGTCGCAGTCGATGTCCTGAACATCCACGTCCAGATGCACC
Organism: Xanthobacter pollutisoli; assembly: GCF_040044995.1. Lineage (NCBI taxonomy): Bacteria > Pseudomonadati > Pseudomonadota > Alphaproteobacteria > Hyphomicrobiales > Xanthobacteraceae > Xanthobacter > Xanthobacter pollutisoli. The sequence goes on along the minus strand of NZ_JBDZDP010000004.1, from coordinate 322,144 downwards.
GCGCCCTGGGACCCGTCCACGAGCACCGGAATCCCCTGGGCGTGGGCGATCTTCACCACCTCCTTCACCGGCACGGTGGTGCCGAGCACGTTGGACATCTGGGTGATGGCCACCATCTTGGTGCGCTCGGTGAGGAGCTTCTCGAATTCGTCGAGGAGAAAATTGCCCTCGTCGTCCACCGGTGCCCACTTGATGACCGCGCCCTGGCTCTCCCGCAGGAAATGCCACGGCACGATGTTGGCGTGATGCTCCATGATGGAGAGGACGATCTCGTCGCCCGCCTTGATGCGGCTCTTGCCGAAAGTGGCGGCGACGAGGTTGATGGCCTCGGTGGCGCTGCGGGTGAAGACGATCTCCTCCGGCCGCGCGGCGTTGAGGAAGCGCTGCACCGCGTGCCGTCCGCCCTCATAGGCCTCGGTCGCGGCATTGGCGAGATAGTGCAGGCCGCGGTGCACGTTGGCATATTCGCAGGTGTAGACCTGCTGGATGCGGTCCAGCACCGCCTTCGGCTTCTGGGCCGACGCGCCGTTGTCGAGATAGACCAGCGGCTTGCCGTTGACCTTCAGGTCAAGGATGGGAAAGTCCTCGCGCACACGCAGGACGTCATAGGAGCCGTTGGAAACCGCAGGGTGCAGGGCGACCATGTCTCACTCCCGGCCCAGCAGCCAGGCGCGCGTCGCCTCGCTCAGGGCAGTGCGCACGCCTTCCGGACCGACCGCGTCGAGGACTTCGCCGACGAACGCCTGGATCAGAAGAGCCTCGGCCTCCTTGGCAGGAATGCCGCGGGCCATGAGGTAGAACTTGATCTGCTGGTCGAGCGTGCCGGTGGTGCAGCCGTGGCCGCACTGCACGTCATCGGCGAAGATCTCCAGCTCGGGCTTGTTGCAGGATTCCGCCGTCTCGCTCAGCAGCAGCGCGCGGCTGAGCATGCGGGCGTCGGTCTTCTGCGCCGCCTGGCGCACCGCAATCTTGCCCTGGAAGATGTCCTGGGCGGTGCCATCGAGCACCGCACGGAAAGATTCCCGGCTCTCGCAGGATGGCGCGGCATGGTCGAGGGACAGCATGGTGTCGGCGTGCTGCTTGCCCGCCAGCAGGCTCACCCCGCCCATGTGGGCGTTGATGCCCTCGCCGGCGAGATGGACGAGGAGCTGGTTGCGCACCACGGAGCCGCCGCTGGTGAAGAAGGTGTTGGCGAAGCGCGCGCCGGTTTCCACCCGCGCCAGCATGGTGGCGAGATGGACCGCTTCCGCGCCTTCGGTGGTGATCTTGATGCGTTCCACCGAGGCGCCGGCGCCGACCACCATCTCGAGTGCGGTATTGACCTGATAGGCGACGCCCGCCGGCCCCTCGTGGGTCTCGAGGAAGGTGGCACTCGCCCCCTCCTCCAGCACGACGAGGGAGCGAGTGAAGGTCGCCACCGCCGTCTCGCCGGTGGTCACAAACACCATCTCGATGGGACGCGCCACCACGGCACCCGCCGCCACGTGCACCACCACGCCATCGCCCATGAGAGCGGTGTTGAGCGCCAGCACGGCATCAGAGGAGGAGACGGTCCGGCCGAGATAGGTGGCGGGCAGGCCCGCCGGCGCGGCGAGCGCGTCGGCCATGGAGCTGATGGAGAGCCCGCTCTCCAGATCAGTGAGGTCGGACAGCTCGGGCACGAAGGTGCCGTTGACCAAGAAAAGGCGCCGGAAGCCGAGACCTCCCAGCAGCGCGCCGGCCGTTGCGGCCTGCGCCTTGGCGTCGGCATCGGGGAGCGGCGCGAGGGGCTTGGCGTCGCGCATCAGCGCGCGCAGGTCCGTATACTTCCACGTCTCCACCCGGCGATGGGGCAGGCCCGCATCGGCGAAGGTATCGAAGGCGGCGGCCCGCTGGGCGGCGATGTCGGGGCCGCCGGGCAGCGCGGGGCGCGCGGCGGAGAAAATCTCAGCGAGGGCGAGCTCGGCCCCGGTCTTCATGGGACGGACGGTGGCAGCCATGGGATCACGCCGCCTCGTTCTGATACTGCGCGTAGCCGGTGGCCTCGAGCTCCAGCGCCAGCTCCTTGCCGCCCGAATGGACGATACGGCCGGCGGAGAAGACGTGCACCACGTCCGGAACGATGTAGTCCAGCAGGCGCTGGTAGTGAGTGATCACCAGCATGGAGCGCTCCGGCGAGCGCAGGGCGTTCACGCCGTTGGACACCACCTTCAGCGCATCGATGTCTAGGCCCGAATCCGCCTCGTCGAGCACGCAGAGATACGGCTCCAGCAGCATCATCTGCAGCGTCTCGTTGCGCTTCTTCTCGCCGCCGGAGAAGCCCACGTTCACCGGGCGCTTCAGCATGTCGGCGTCGATGCCGAGGGTCTTGCCCAGCTCGCGCACCTTGCGCACCAGCTCGGGGGAGGTCAGCTCCACCTCGCCGCGCTTCTTGCGCTGGCTGTTCACCGCGGTGTGCAGGAAGGCCATGTTGGAGACGCCAGGGATTTCGAGCGGATACTGGAAGCACAGGAACATGCCCTGGGCCGCGCGCTCGTCGGGGGACAGCTCCAGGAGGTTCACGCCGCGAAACAGAACCTCGCCGCCGGTGATCTCGTAGCCCGGCTTGCCCGAGAGAACGTAGGACAAGGTGGACTTGCCCGCGCCGTTCGGGCCCATGATCGCGTGGACCTCACCGGGATTGATGGTGAGGTTCATGCCATTGATGATCTTGCGCCCCCCAGCGATCTCGGCATGGAGGTCCTTGATTTCGAGAAGGGGAGCCATGGTGAAGATCCTCTGGTTTTTGTTGCCCGCCGGCGAAAGAAGAAAAGGCAGCGTCAACCGACGCTGCCTTCGAGGCTGATGGAAATGAGCTTCTGGGCTTCCACCGCGAACTCCATGGGGAGCTGCTGGAGCACGTCGCGCACGAAACCGTTGACCACCAGAGCCACCGCGTCCTCCTGGGAGAGGCCGCGCTGCATGCAATAGAACAGCATGTCCTCGGAGATCTTGGAGGTGGTGGCCTCGTGCTCGAACTGAGCGGTGGGGTTCTTCGCCTCGATGTAGGGCACGGTGTGCGCCCCGCAATTGTCGCCGATGAGCAGCGAGTCGCAATTGGTGAAGTTGCGCGCGCCGGCCGCCTTGCGGTGGGCGGAGACGAGGCCGCGATAGGTGTTGTTGGACTTACCGGCCGAGATGCCCTTGGAGATGATCCGGCTCGTGGTGTTCTTGCCGAGGTGGATCATCTTCGTCCCCGAGTCCACCTGCTGGCGGCCATTGGAGATGGCGATGGAGTAGAACTCGCCGGACGAGCCTTCGCCACGCAGGACGCAGCTTGGATACTTCCAGGTGATGGCGGAGCCGGTCTCCACCTGCGTCCACGAGATCTTCGAGTTCTTGCCGCGGCAATCCCCGCGCTTCGTCACGAAATTGTAGATGCCGCCCTTGCCCTCGGCATCGCCGGGGTACCAGTTCTGGACGGTGGAATACTTGATCTCGGCATCGTCGAGGGCCACGAGTTCCACCACCGCGGCGTGCAGCTGGTTCTCGTCCCGCATGGGGGCGGTGCAGCCCTCCAGATAGGAAACGTAGGAGCCCTTGTCGGCGATGATGAGCGTGCGCTCGAACTGGCCGGTGTTCTTCTCGTTGATGCGGAAATAGGTCGACAACTCCATCGGGCAGCGCACGCCCGGCGGGATGTAGACGAACGAGCCGTCCGAGAACACGGCCTGGTTCAGCGTCGCGTAGTAATTGTCCGTCGCCGGCACCACGCTTCCGAGATACTGCTTCACCAGATCGGGGTGCTCGCGCAGGGCCTCGGAGATGGGCATGAAGATCACTCCGGCCGCCTTCAGCTCTTCTTTGAAGGTGGTGGCGACAGAGACGCTGTCGAACACCGCATCCACAGCGATCTTCGGACGCTCGCCCTCGGGGATCTCGACGCCGGCGAGAATTTCCTGCTCGCGCAGCGGAATGCCGAGCTTCTCATAGGTCTTGAGGATCTCTGGATCGACCTCGTCCAGGGACTTCGGCGCCTTGAACTTCTTCGGCTGCGAATAGTAATAGAGATCCTGATAATCGATCGGCGGATAGCTCACGCGCGCCCACTCGGGCTCCTGCATGGTGAGCCAGCGGCTGTAGGCATCAAGCCGCCACTGGAGCATCCACTCCGGCTCGTCCTTCTTGGCGGAGATGTAGCGGATCACCTCCTCGGAAAGGCCCTTCGGCGCCTTCTCGGATTCGATGTTCGTTTCGAACCCGTATTTGTACTGGTCGACGTCGATGGAGCGAACCTGTTCGACTGTATCCTGTACGGCAGCCATATGTCCCTCCGTTCAACTTTCGGCAGCAGCGCCGGGCGCTGCGCCCCGTCCGATCCAGGCCGGAGCCCGGCTGGCCCCCGCCCAATGACTTCCAACCACCTTGCAGGCTGGACAAAGCGCCCGGCGCCAAACCGGAGCGCGCGGGCGCCCGGATGTCGCGCCCGAAATCGGGGGTGGTGCGCCCTTCACCTGCAAGCCGCACGCCGCGAAAGACGGCGGCAGGCGTGGGGGCGCTGTCCCCGCCTCACGCCGGAACGCAGGTGTTTTCCACCGGGCACACGACGGCGCACTGGGGGGTGTCGAAGCTCCCCTCGCACTCGGTGCACTTCTTGGGATTGATGACGTAGGTGTCGTTCTTCAGGCTGATCGCGGCGTTCGGGCACTCGAACTCGCACGCGCCGCAGACGGTGCACTGAGAGGTAATGATCTTGTAGGCCATGGGCTAGCTCCGCACGGTGCAGATTGGCAGGCAAGGTTCTCTTTCAAGCTCCGTGCCACCCACTAACCCATTGAATTAAAATTATTATTTATTGAGCCTGAGGCTAAGCGCGCTGTCGTTCACCCGACATGGTGTCGCAAGTGCGACAGCGCGCGTGTCCGTTCAGAAGCGCTTGATCTCGATGTCGTGCTTCTTAAGGGCATACCCGATCTGGCGGGGGGTGAGGCCGAGCAGGCGCGCGGCCTTGGCCTGGACCCACCCGGCCCGCTCCATGGCGTCCACCAGCCGCTCGCGTTCGGACATCTCCTCGTCCAGTGCGGACGGCCGGACAGGCACCGACGGCGCCGGCACCGCGGGCAGAGGAGCGGCCGGCACCGGCAGGCGGGTCACCGTGTTGGAATTGGCAGGCTCTCCGCCGATGGCGGGAGGCAACGGCATCACCGGAAGGGGGATGTCGATGGGCCTGCGGGTCGCCGGCACCTCGCCGGGGCTGCGCCACAGCAGGGCGGAGAGGCATTCGTTGTGGCGGCAGGCGAAGTCGTCGCCGACGATGGCGCCACCCTGGGCGAGGGTGGCGGTGCGCTGGACGCAATTCTCCAGCTCGCGCACGTTGCCGGGGAAGCCGCAGCCCATCAGCACGTCCATGGCGTCGGAATTGAACGCCAGGTCGCGGCCGTTGTCCCGGTTGAAGCGGTCGAGGAACTCGTTGGCCAGCAGCGGGATGTCGCCCCGCCGGTCGCGCAGCGAGGGCACGATCACCGGGATGACGCTGATGCGATAGTAGAGGTCGGCGCGGAACTCGTTCTTGGCGACCGCCTCTTCCAGATTCTTGTTGGTGGCGGCGACGACGCGCACGTTCACCTTGAGGGTGTGGCTGCCGCCGACCCGCTCGAACTCCTGCTCCTGCAGCACGCGCAGCAGCTTCGCCTGGAAGGCGGGGGAGATCTCGCCGATCTCGTCGAGGAAGAGCGTGCCCTTGTCGGCCAGCTCGAAGCGGCCCTTGCGCGCGCCCACCGCGCCGGTGAAGGCGCCCTTCTCATGGCCGAAAAGCTCGGATTCCAGAACGGATTCCGGCAGGGCGGCGCAATTGAGCTTGATGAACGGCCCCTTGGCCCGCGGCGACAGCTCGTGGATCGCCTTGGCGATCAGCTCCTTGCCGGTGCCGGACTCGCCGCGCAGCAGCACCGGAGAGTGGGACTTGGCGACGATCATGATCTTGTCGAGCAGCGCCCGGATCTCGCGGCTCTCGCCGATAATCCCGTCCACGAAGACGCGCTTGCGCTCGCGCACGGCGGGCTTCAGCTCGGACAATTCCTTCTGCAGGCGGCCGCTCTCGGCCATCAGCCGCTCGCGGTCGCGGGACACGACTCGATGCAGCTGGACGGTCTGGCCGATGAGGTTCGCCACCATGGTCAGGAAGCGGACGTCGGAATCGAGCCGGAAGACGGAGCGCCCGTCCCACACACGGTCGATGGTGAGGGTGCCGATGACGCGCGAGGCGACGCGGATCGGAACGCCGATGAAGGAAACGCGCGTTTCCTCGCTCGCGCCCATGGCCAGCGCATCGGCCTCGCTGAAGGCCGGATGGGAAGCGACGTTCTCGGCGATCAGCGGGACCGCAGTGGCGATCACCTGGCCGATGGCCTTGTCGGGCAGGCGCGCGCGATAGCGCGCATCCGTGCCTTCGTTCCAGCCGGCACCGACGGTGATGTTGGGAATTCCGTCATCCTCAAGCAAAGAAATGACGCCGTGGCGCATCTGCATGAACGAGGACAGAAGATTCACCACGCTCGACAGCGTGGTCTCCAGACGATTCGGCGCGGTGAGGATCTTCGAGATCTCGTAGATCCCGGTCAGCGCGACATCGCTCAGGGAAACGAGGGGGACATGAGATCGAGGCTGATCGCGCTCGATTTGCAACGCTTCGTGCGAAACCATGGTGCTCTCTCCATCACCCGATGGCACTCCCGTCCCTGTCTATTTTTGTCTGATTAGCGACACTTTGATTTAGTTTCATTCTCAAGTCGTGCCTAAGCTGAGTGCAAATATTGGCGTCGGTTTAGGCAGCTGGCGCGAATTTGTTGTCTTTGCTGCGACAACTTGGCCCCTTTGGGGCGCCCTTCCGGCCTTCATTGTCCGAAAACGCACGGAATGGAGCTTGTGCCGGCAAAAAGATTTCGTTGTAGGAAATCTTTCCCTTCGCAAGTGCCGCAACTTTCCGCAGTGCGTGCGGAACAAAAAGCTGGTGCGGACCGTTGACCGGCTCCTGTTCAGCTCCGATCTTGCAAAATACCGCGGTTGTTTGTCGCTCTTCGGATCAGATGATCTGGAAAAGTGCCAGCCGCGCCGCAGCCGTGTCGGCCCGCTCAGCGCGCAGCAGGTCGGTCATGGCCTGGGCCGCCATGGGGCGGAAGAACAGGAAGCCTTGGGCCAACTCGCAGCCGTTCTCACGCAGGAAGCGCGCCTGGCCCGCCGTCTCCAGCCCTTCCGCCACCACGCGCATGCCGAGCTTGCGTCCAAGTTCGATCACCGCGCAGACGATGGCGGTGTCGAAAGCGTCACGTTCGATATCCTTCACGAAGCTCTGGTCGATCTTGATGGTGTCGATGGGCAACTGCTTCAGATGGATGAGACCGGCGTATCCGGTGCCGAAATCGTCGAGGGCGACGCGCACGCCCGCGCGGTGCAGTTCGTCGAGAACCGGCGCCACGTGGTCCGAGCTGCGCCCGAGGAACACGGTCTCGGTGATCTCCACATCGAAATTGGAGGGCTCGACACCGGCGGCGTGGAACTGGCGCAGCAGGGTGGGCGCCAGATCGCGGTGGGTGAACTGGGCGGGGGCCAGGTTGATGGCGACCCGCCCGCAATCGTAGCCGAGCTCGATCCAGCCGCGCACATCGCTCGCAACCCGCCGCACCATGCGCTCGCCGATCAGGACGGCAAGCTCGGGGTCGGTCAGCGCCGCCTCGAAGGCGGACGGCGTGAGGACGCTGTGGGGCGAACGCCGCCAGCGCACCAGCGCTTCCACGCCGGCGAGGCGGCCGGTGATGAGCGACACCTTGGGCTGATAGTAGGGGACGATCTCGTCCTCCACGAGCGCCGTGAACATGGCCCGATTGAGCGCCGCCTTCTCCAGCAGCAGCTGGCGCATGGCGGGGGCGTAGATGGCGGCGCGATTGCGGCCCTGCTGCTTGGCGGCGTGCAGGGCGAGGTCCGCGTCCTTCATCAGCTCGCCATAGCTGCAATCGTGGTCGGGACAGGCAGCGATGCCGACGCTCGCCCGCGTGGCGAAGTGTCGGCCCGCATGCAGGATGGGCCGCCGCAACTCGGTGAGGATCGCCTGGCTGAGGCGCCGGCCGAGGCCGATGGGGTCCGGCCCCTCGATGGCCGCCACGAACTCGTCACCGCCCAGCCGGGCAAGAATGGCGGGATGATCCAACAAAGCATCGAGCCGGTGGGCGGTCTCGACCAGAGCGGCGTCGCCGGCATCGTGACCCAGGGTGTCGTTGACGTCCTTCAGCCCGTCGAGGTCCACAAGCAGGACGCAGATGCCCTGGCCCGGATGGCGCCGCGCCAGGGCGACCTCCAAAGCGTCGTGGAAGGCGGCGCGATTGGGCAGGCCGGTGAGCGCGTCGTGGCTTGCCGCGTAGCGGGCCTGCTGCTCCGCCACCCTTCTGTCGGTGACGTCCACCAGCGCGGCCACGACGTTGGGAGACGCGACCGAAGGCGTAACGGCGGCGGCGAGCACCACCTGCCGCATGTCGCCGTTGGCAACCGTCACGCTGGTCTCGAAGTCGGTGGCCATGCCGTCCCGGCGCAGGCGGGCACGAAGAGCCTCGCTGTCCGCCTCGCCGAGGCAGGTGTCGCACAGGCTCACAGCGGCCGGCAGGCCAAGGGCGCCGCCATAGAAACGACGGGCCGCCTCGTTGGACTTGATGTGATGCCCGTCCTTTAGGCTGGCTACAACCAGAGGTATTGGAACAGCCTGGAAAGTATTCTCCAGGATGTCCTCGCTCGCACGCAGTTTTTCGTTCGCGTCGCGCTCGGCCCGGACCACTGACCAGAACCGCCGCTCCGCACGGTTGGTGCGGGCGGCCACCAGCGCCAGCATGATGTTGAGCATGGCGACCGCGAGGCCGAGCCCGACGGCGAGCTGCCAGCCGCCGGACAAATCCAGGTAGCCATAGAGCAGCAGCGCGCTGCTGCCCACGCCGCCCGCCAGCAGCCAGGCGAAGGGAATGGGGACGGCGAGATAGAAGACGGTCGGCAGCAGCATCACCACGAACAGCGCGAGATCGCTGTGCGAGCTCACGAGCACCGCAATGGCGATGGACACGCCCCAGAGCCAGATGACGTAGACGATGTCCATCCGGATGGGCGTGGTGGCGATCTGGACCGCCACGAGGCAGAAGAGCGACAGCGCCACCACCACGAATCGCGCGCTGACAGCGACGACGAAGTGCGCGGTCCCGGCGAATCGCCAATCGCTCAGCAGAAACAGCGCGTTGAGGATCACCGAGGCGGCGAACAGAAAGCGCGCGTGGCGCCGCGCCTCGTCGAGGCAGGCCACGCGGAATTCGCGCTCCACCACGGGGTCTGAAAATTCCCCGCCCATGGCCGTAAGCGGCTGAACATCAGCCCCCTCAGACCGGCCCGAGCCCCGCACCTGACCAGCAATGCCCCTCATACTTACAATTCTAGTGGCACGCCGCGCACCGCGCCAGCGTCGCGCGGCACAAGATCGTGGATCAACTCCTCAGGTTGCATGCCTTTTACTTGCCCCGGCGACGCGCGGGCGGGCTATATGGCGGCCCGGCGCCTTGGGATGGTGGCGCCAACGGAGCCGCTGATGCTGAACGACAAGCGCATCCTCCTGGTCATCGGCGGGGGTATCGCCGCCTATAAATGCATGGACCTCATCCGACGCCTCAAGGAGCGCGGCGCCGGCGTCCGCGTGGTGATGACGGAAGCCGCCGCGCAATTCGTCACACCCCTTCTGGTAGGGGCCATCAGCGGCGAGCGGGTGTTCACTGATCTGTTCGATCTCACCGCCGAGCATGACATCGGCCATATCCGCCTGTCGCGGGAAGCCGACCTCATCGTGGTCGCCCCGGCGACGGCGGACCTGCTGGCCCGGATGACCCAAGGTCATGCCAATGACCTTGCGACGACCTGCCTTCTGGCGACAGACAAGCCGGTCCTTGTCGCGCCGGCCATGAATCCGCGCATGTGGTCCCATCCCGCCACCCGCCGGAATGTCGCACAACTGAGGGCGGACGGCATCGCCGTCGTGGGTCCCAACGCCGGGGCCATGGCTGAACGGGACGAGTTCGGCGAGGGGCGGATGGCCGAACCCCTGGAAATCCTGGCCGCCATCGAGGCCCATTTCGCCACCGGCGAGGCCGGCCTGCTCAAGGGCCGGCGCATCCTCGTCACCTCCGGCCCCACCCACGAGCCCATTGATCCGGTGCGCTACATCGCCAACCGCTCCTCCGGCAAGCAGGGCCACGCCATCGCCGCCGCAGCCCGGGCGGCGGGCGCCGAGGTGGTGCTGGTGTCCGGCCCGGCCGAAGCTGCCGACCCCAGGGGCGTGCGGGTGATCCATGTGGAGAGCGCGCGCGAGATGATGGCCGCGGTGGAGGAGAACCTTCCGGTGGACGCCGCCGTCTTCGCAGCCGCGGTGGCCGACTGGCGGGTGGCGGGCGCGGCCGAACAGAAGATCAAGAAGGGCGAGGGGGGTACCCCAACCCTTACGCTGGTGGAGAATCCCGACATCCTCGCCGCCGTCGCCCGCCACCACACCCTGCGGCCCCGGCTCGTGGTGGGGTTTGCCGCAGAGACCGAGCAGGTGGTGGCCCACGCGCGCGAGAAGCGGGTGCGCAAGGGGTGCGACTGGATCGTCGCCAACGACGTGTCCCCCGCCACCGGCATCATGGGGGGCGACGCCAATACCGTGCATCTCGTCACAGCCGAAGCGGTGGAGGACTGGCCCTCGGCCTCCAAGGCGGAAGTCGCCCGCCACCTCGTCGCCCGCATCGCCGCCGAACTCTCGGGATCAAAGCCGTGACCCTGCCCCGCGTGAAGATCCAGCGTCTGCCCCATGCGGCTGACGTGCCGCTGCCGGCCTACGCCACCGCCGGCGCGGCCGGAATGGACCTCGCCTGCGCGCTCCCCGCCGACGCGCCGCTGACGCTGGCGCCCGGCGCCCGTGCCGCGATCCCCACCGGCTTCGTCATCGCCTTGCCGGAAGGCTACGAGGGGCAGGTGCGCCCGCGGTCCGGGCTCGCGCGAAACCACGGCGTCACCGTGCTCAATGCACCGGGGACCGTGGATTGCGACTATCGCGGCGAGGTTGCAGTGCTGCTCGTCAACCACGGCGCTGAAAGCGTCACCATCACCCGCGGCATGCGTATCGCACAGCTGGTGGTTGCACCGGTCATCCAAATAATGCTGGAAGAAACCGGAGATATGAGCGAAACTGCACGCGGTTCCGGTGGTTTTGGTTCGACAGGCCTCGGAGCAGCGTTATTAGAGAAATAGCGTTCTGGAATTAGCCGGTCACCGAAATAGTCCCGCCATATGCCGCGCCTGTCCGACAAGAGCCTCCTCGCCATCGCTGCCGTCGTGGACGTCGCCGTCCATGCGCGCGGCACCCCGGTCGCCGCGAAGGCCCTCGCCGCCAGGCACGGACTGCCGCCGCGGCGGCTCGAGCCGGTGCTCCAGGCCCTGGTCCATGCCGGCGTGCTGAAGGGCGTGCGCGGCCCGCGCGGTGGCTACGAACTGGCCCGCGAGCGCCGTCGCGTATCGGTGGCCGAGATCGTGCGCGTTGTGGAAGGCGCGGAGGAGGAGAAGGAGATCATCCTCCCCCCGCTGGTAATCGAGGTGGTCCAGCCTGCCGTGGCGGCGGCCGAGGACACGTTCGATACCGCCCTAGACCGGGTGACCCTGGAAGACCTGTGCCGGACCGCGGACGAGAAGGGCCACGGTTCCGAGCACGAGAGGATTGATTTCACCATCTGAGAATTCGCCATACGGGATCCCTGCGCTCCGGCGCAGGCCGGCGACAAGCAAGAAGGAGATCGCCCATGGCACAGCCCGCAGCCAAGATCGTCCCCGCCGCCGCGACGCGCCCCGGGCGCGGACGGGTCTATGATTCCATCACCGAGACCATCGGCAGCACGCCGCTCGTGCGCCTGAAACGCCTTGCCGAGCTGCGCGGCGCCAAGGCCGAGATCCTCGCCAAGCTCGAGTTCTTCAATCCCATCTCCAGCGTCAAGGACCGCATCGGCGTCGCCATGATCGACGCCATGGAGGCGGCGGGCGCCATCGACGCCGACACGGTTCTGGTGGAGCCGACCTCGGGCAACACCGGCATCGCCCTCGCCTTTGTCGCGGCCGCCCGGGGCTATCGCCTCATTCTCGTCATGCCCGAGAGCATGTCGGTGGAACGCCGCAAGATGCTCACCCTGCTGGGCGCCGAGCTGGTGCTGACCCCGGCCAACCTCGGCATGAAGGGCGCGGTGTCGCGCGCCGAGCAGCTCATCGCCGAGCTTCCCAAGGCGGCCATGCCGCAGCAGTTCAAGAACAAGGCGAACCCGGACGTCCACCGCCGCACCACGGCGGAAGAGATCTGGAACGACACCGACGGCAAGGTGGACGCGGTGGTGGCCGGCGTCGGCACCGGCGGCACCATCACCGGAATCGGGCAGGTGCTGAAGCCGCGCAAGCCATCGCTGAAGATGATCGCGGTGGAGCCGGAGGATTCCCCGGTGCTGTCCGGCGGCCCTCCCGGCCCGCACAAGATCCAGGGCATCGGCGCCGGCTTCGTGCCGGAGGTGCTCGACCGTTCGATCATCGACGAGGTGGTGACGGTGGGCAACCAGACCGCCTTCGACACCGCCCGCGCCCTCGCCCGCTACGAGGGCATTCCCGGCGGCATCTCCTCCGGCGCTGCCGTGGCCGCGGCGCTCGAGATCGCGGTGCGTGACGACATGGCCGGCAAGAGCATCGTCGTCATCATCCCCTCCTTCGCCGAGCGCTATCTCTCCACCGCACTGTTCGAAGGGCTCTGACCTTTCGCCCGCGTCCCGGTTTCGACCGCGGCGCGGGCCTTCCGTTCCACCCCCACCTGCGGCCGCTCCTGCGATGTCGCGCCTTTATGCGCGCCGTATCGCTTGAGCCGCAGCAGGGCCGCGTGGCGGGCCGGATCGTAGCCGGCCGCGCCCACCCGGGCCGCCTTGCGCGCCTGCCGCAGGGCCCGGGCCAGGCCGTGAGCCTCCGCGCAGAAAACCGCCAGCCCCGGCATCAGCCGCGCCATCTGTGTCTCGGCATCCTCTGCCGGAAAGGCGTGGCACGCCCGTTTCTCCATCCGTGATCGCTTCATTCCCGGCCTTCCCATGAGTGGCCGCGAATGGTTGCTTGCGCGCTCGGTGAGGAGGATAAATTCCTAGCCTCGACTCGCGCCCGAGCGCCGCATTCCCTCGCTCAAGCTATTGTGGAATTGGCGGTATTCAGGTCGTGACTACACACATAAGTTGCAAGAGCTATCCTCCCGTAGCTTGCAAAGGAAGAAGATCGCTGTAGGAATTTTTTCCCTACAACGAGTGAGTGTGATGCCTTTCAGCCCGCCACCCTCTTCTTTTGCCCTTCCACAGCGCCCGCATCCGGCCGGCGGCAGGGCGACCGCGAGACCTCGTGCGGAACGGCAATGCCGGCTTGCCATGGCCATTGCCGCCGCGGATTGCCGGGCGAGCGTGGATGCCCTGCTGAGCCGCAACCGCTGCACCGCGCCCGTGGCCCACGCGCGCCAGCTCGCCATGTATCTCGCCCATGTGGGGCTCGGCCTTTCCCAATCGGAGGTGGCGCAGGCCTTCGGGCGCGACCGGTCCACCGTCGCCTACGCCTGCCGGCGCATCGAGGACCTGCGGGACGATGCGGAATTCGATTGCGAAGTCAGCCGGATGGAGGCCTGGCTGCGCTGGGCGGCGGCAGCATGAGCATCGAAAGCCGCGGCTCGCGGCCGACCCAAGCTCCTACCCCCGCGCGCGCCCGCGTCGCCCCGCGCAAGCGGGCCGCCCACGCCTCCGGGGATGGCCTCCACCCCGCCACCCGCCTGCGGTCGGAGCCGCGGGGCGACGGCGCGCCGGGCTTTAACCCGGCGGAAAGCCCGCTCGCCTGGCTCGCCCGCCGCGTCGGCAAGGACGGACGCGCTCTGGTGGATGCGGCACAGCTGGCGGCGGGAGAGCGGCTGCGCGCCGACTTCACCCGCGCCAGCCTCACCCCCCGTGTCACCGCCCGCTGGGAGGCGGCGGCCGGCAGCGGGTCGCCGGACGCCTTCTCCGACATGGTGCTGGCGGCCAAGCTGCGGGTCGCCCGGGCCCTTGCCGCAGTGGGACCGGAACTGTCCGGGGTGCTGCTGGATGTGTGCTGCTTTCTCAAGGGGTTGGAAGTCGTGGAGCGGGAACGCGGCTGGCCGGCGCGCACCGCCAAGGTGGTGCTTGGCCTCGCCCTCGACCGCCTCGCCGCCCACTACGGCTTGTCCGCAGTCGCGACCGGCCGCAAGCGGGCGCCGCTGCGGTCCTGGCAGGCCCCATCCGCTCCGCACGAGGAGACGGAAACCGTTGCCGAATAAGGGTCAGGACAGGGCGCGGGCGGTGTCGCGGATGATCTGGAAGGCGGCGTTCACGTCGTCTTCCGTCGTCTCCATCGCCCCCGCCTGGAAGCGGATGGCCAGGTTGCCGTCGATGCGGGTGGGGGTGAGGTAGAGGGCGCCGCCGTCATTGATGGCGGTGAGCATCGCCAGCATGTGGGCATCCAGATCACGCCCGTCGCCGGGATCGTGACGGAAGGAGAAGAGAGAGAGAACGGGCGTGCTGGCGAGCGAGAAGCCCTCTTCCGCCGCGAGCCGCGCCGCCAGCGCCTGGGACCAGCGCACGTGGTTGCGGATCATCTCCCTGAGCCCGTTAAGTCCATGAGCACGCAGCACAAACCACAGCTTCAGCGCGCGGAAGCGGCGGCCGAGCTGGATGGTCCATTCGCTGTAATTGACGATGTCGTCATGGCCGTGGGTCTTCAGATATTCCGGCTGAATGGACAAAGTCCGCAGGTGATCGTCCACGCTCCTGAGATAATGGGCGGAGCAGTCGAACTGCACCCCCAGCCATTTGTGCGGATTGAGCACGATGCTGTCCGCCGCCTCCACGCCCGACCACAGGGAGCGGAACTCGGGACAGATCATGGCCGTCCCCGCCCAGGCGGCATCCACATGCACGAACAGGCCGTGCCGGTGCGCGATTTCGATGAGTTCAGGTGCCGTATCGATGGCGCCGGTGCCGGTTCCACCCAGGCAGACGACGAGGCCCGCCGGCCGGTGCCCGGCGGTGCTGTCCGACCGGATCGCCGCTTCGAGGGCCGCCGGGTCCATGCCGCGCAGGGGACCCTTCGTCGGTATCCGGATGAGGTTGTCCTGGCCGATGCCGGAGACCCACGCCGCCCGGTCGATGGAGGTATGCACTTCCGCCGAAGCATAGACCCGCAGCCGCTCCCGCCCCGACAGGCCGGTGACATTGCCGGTGAAGCCCAGCGCCCGTTCCCGCATGGTGAGGAAGGCGCACAAGGTGGCGGAGGAGGCGGAATCCTGGATCACCCCCGTGAAATGGTCCGGCAGGCCTACCGCCTGGCGCAGCCAGTCGAGCGCCACCCCTTCCAGCTCGGTGGCGGCCGGCGACGTCTGCCACAACAGGCATTGGGCGCCCATGGCGGAGGAGAGCATCTCCGCGATCACGCTGGCGGGGCTGGCGTTGGCGGGAAAGTAGGCGAAGAAGCGCGGGTGCTGCCAATGGGTCATGCCCGGCACGATGATGCGGCGGAAATCCTCGAACAGCGCCGCCATGGGCTCCGCTTCTTCCGGCGGCGACGGCGGCAGCTGGGCGGCGATCTCGCCGGGCTTGGTCCGGGCGCGCACCGGCTGGTCCCGGAGCGTTTCGCGATAGTCCGCAGCGAAGGTCGCCGCCTCCTGCGCCCAGTGGCGGAACGTGTCCCCGTCCATTCCCGATCCTCATGACCCAAGCCGAGGGCCGGACATAGCCGACTTCGCCGGCCCGGCAAACGCGGGGGGCGGCCGCATGGAGCGGCGCGCGGTCCCGTCCGAGACCTCGCGCCGGCCACCCGCGCCGGCTTGAGCGGAGCAATCCCCTCCCGCCTTCGTGTCCGCGCCGGCCTCTGCCGCATGCTAGGGTCTTCGGGGAAAGGGCTTTCCCCGGAGGCTCCGCCGCACTAAGACGGCGCGAAAGCTCCGCACGCCGGGCGGCCCCGCGCCCGCCGCAGACGAGCCAACAGACGCAAGAACGAGGCAAGCGAGGACATGCCCCAGTATCGCTCCCGCACGTCCACCCACGGCCGCAACATGGCCGGCGCCCGCGGCCTGTGGCGCGCCACCGGCATGAAGGACGGCGATTTCGGCAAGCCGATCATCGCGGTGGTGAACTCCTTCACCCAGTTCGTGCCCGGCCATGTCCACCTGAAGGACCTCGGCCAGCTGGTGGCCCGCGAGATCGAGAAGGCCGGCGGCGTCGCCAAGGAATTCAACACCATCGCGGTGGATGACGGCATCGCCATGGGCCACGACGGCATGCTCTATTCGCTGCCCTCGCGCGAGATCATCGCCGACAGCGTGGAATACATGGTCAACGCGCACTGCGCCGACGCCATGGTGTGCATTTCCAATTGCGACAAGATCACCCCCGGCATGCTGATGGCCGCCATGCGGCTGAACATCCCGGCGGTCTTCGTCTCGGGCGGCCCCATGGAGGCCGGCAAGGTGCTGCTCTCCACCGGCGAGAAGAAGGTGGACCTCATCGACGCCATGATCGCGGCGGCGGACGACAAGGTGTCGGACGCCGACGTGCAGGTGATGGAGCGCTCCGCCTGCCCCACCTGCGGCTCGTGCTCCGGCATGTTCACGGCCAATTCCATGAACTGCCTGACCGAGGCGCTCGGCCTCGCCCTGCCCGGCAATGGCTCGGTGCTCGCCACCCATGCGGACCGCGAGCGCCTGTTCGTGGAGGCCGGCCACCTCATCGTGGACCTCGCGCGCCGCTATTACGAGCAGGACGACGCCAGCGTGCTGCCGCGCGCCATCGCCACGTTCGAGGCGTTCGAGAACGCCATGACGCTGGACATCTCCATGGGCGGCTCCACCAACACGGTGCTGCACCTGCTCGCCGCCGCCAACGAGGGCGAGGTGCCCTTCACCATGGCCGACATCGACCGCCTGTCGCGCCGGGTGCCGGTCCTGTGCAAGGTGGCGCCGGCGGTGGCCAACATCCACATGGAGGACGTGCACCGCGCCGGCGGCATCATGGCCATCCTGGGCGAGCTCGACCGGGGCGGCCTGATCCATACCAATTTGCCGACCGTTCATTCCGCCACCATGGCCGACGCCCTGGACCGCTGGGACGTGATCCGCACCAAGAGCGAGAGCGTCGCCACCTTCTTCCGCGCCGCCCCCGGCGGGGTGCCGACCCAGGTGGCGTTCAGCCAGTCCCGCCGCTGGGACGACCTCGACCTCGACCGCGAGGCCGGCGTCATCCGCAACGTCGCGCACGCCTATTCCAAGGACGGCGGCCTTGCCGTGCTCTACGGCAACATCGCGCAAGACGGCTGCATCGTGAAGACGGCGGGCGTGGACGAGAGCATCCTCGTCTTCAAGGGCCCGGCCCGCATCTTCGAGAGCCAGGACGCGGCGGTGGAGGCCATCCTCTCCACCCAGCGCATCCTCGCCGGCGACATCGTGCTGATCCGCTACGAGGGTCCGCGCGGCGGCCCCGGCATGCAGGAGATGCTCTATCCGACGTCCTATCTGAAGTCGAAGGGCCTCGGGAAGCTCTGCGCCCTGGTCACCGACGGGCGCTTCTCCGGCGGCTCCTCGGGCCTGTCCATCGGCCATTGCTCGCCGGAAGCCGCGGAGGGCGGGAACATCGGCCTGGTGGAAGAGGGCGACACCATCGAGATCGACATCCCCAACCGGGTGATCCGGGTGGCGCTGTCCGACGAGGTGCTGGCCGAGCGCCGCGCCGCCATGGAGGCCAAGGGCGATGCCGCCTGGAAGCCCGAGAGCCGCAAGCGCATCGTCTCACAGGCGCTGCAGGCCTATGCGGCCCTCACCACCTCCGCCTCGCGCGGCGCCGTGCGCGACGTGAGCCGCCTCCGGCGCTGATCGCGCGCGGCTCCGACGCCGCGCGGGCGGGTCTGCTGTCGCCGGTCAGCCCCCGTTTTCGTCCCACCGTCGCCCGGTCGGCCCCTTTCCCTCCCGCCGTCGCCCGGTCGGCCCTCCCTCCGTCGCCCTCCGGCTTGACCGGAGGGCCCATCGCCCGCCGGGGCCGGCTCTCGGTGGCGGCATGGATGCTCCGGTCGAGCCGGAGCATGACGGCTTTGGGGAAGCGGGGCTTCACTCCCAGCAGCGATTCCGTTCTGCCGCCTTCGTCGGCCCCCTCCCGCCGTCGCCCTCCGGCTCGACCGGAGGGCCCATCGCCCCGCCGGGCGCCGGCTCTCGGCGGCGACATGGATGCTCCGGTCAAGCCGGAGCATGACGGTTGTGGGGGACGCGCGGGGCTTCACTCCCCAGCAGCGCTTCCCGGTCTGCCGTCTTCGTCGGCCCCTCCTCTCCCCCGTCGCCCTCCGGCTTGACCGGAGGGCCCATCGCCCCGCCGGGCGCCGGCACTCGGTGGCGGCATGGATGCTCCGGTCAAGCCGGACCATGACGGGTCCGGGGGAAGCGCGGGGCTTCACTCCCCTGCAGCCCTCCCCGTTTTGCCGTCTTCGTCGGCCCCCTCTCCCGCCGTCGCCCTCCGGCTTGACCGGAGGGCCCATCGCCCCGCCGGGCGCCGGCTCTTGGTGGCGGCATGGATGCTCCGGTCAAGCCGGAGCATGACGGCTCTGGGGGGAAGCGCGCGTCTTTGCTTCACCGGAGCGGCCTCTGCACCCGTCCCCGGTCAGCCCCCTCTCCCGCCGTCGCCCTCCGGCTTGACCGGAGGGCCCATCGCCCCGCCGGGCGCCGGCTCTTGGTGGCGGCATGGATGCTCCGGTCAAGCCGGAGCATGACGGCTCTGGGGGGAAGCGCGGGGCTTCACTCCCCAGCAGCGCTTCCTGGTCTGCCGTCTTCGTCGGCCCCTCCTCTCCCCCGTCGCCCTCCGGCTTGACCGGAGGGCCCATCGCCCCGCCGGGCGCCGGCACTCGGTGGCGGCATGGATGCTCCGGTCAAGCCGGAGCATGACGGTTGTGGGGGACGCGCGGGGCTTCACTCCCCCAGCAGTGCTTCCCGATATGCCGTCCCGGTCGGCCCCCTCTCCCGCCGTCGCCCTCCGGCTTGACCGGAGAGCCCATCGCCTCGCCGGGCGCCGGCTCTTGGTGACGGCATGGATGCTCCGGTCAAGCCGGAGCATGACGGTGTTGGGGGACGCGCGGGGATTCACTCCCCAGCAGTGCTTCCCGATATGCCGTCCCGGTCGGCCCCCTCTCCCGCCGTCGCCCTCCGGCTTGACCGGAGGGCCAATCGCCCCGCCGGGCGCCGGCTCTCGGTGGCGTCATGGATGCTCGGGTCACGCCGGAGCATGACGGCTTTGGGCGATGCGCGGGGCTTTACTCCCCAGCAGTGCTTCCCGTTATGCCGTCCCGGTCGGCCCCCTCTCCCGCCGTCGCCCTCCGGCTCGACCGGAGGGCCCATCGTCCGGCCGGGCGCCGGCTCTTGGTGGCGGCATGGATGCTCCGGTCAAGCCGGAGCATGACGGGTCGGGCTATGCACCCCTCTCCGCCCGGCGTCGTTCCCTCCACCGGAAGGTCACCTTGCTTGGGGGGCGCCTCACCAGCGCGGGCAGCTGAGGCGGCCGTCGGTGTTCACGATGTCCTTGGCGCCGCCGCAGAAGCTGAGGCCCATGGTGGTGCGCTCATATCTTCCGCTGCGGTTCTGGCACTCCGCATTGAGGAAGCCGGCGCCGACGTTCACGTTGCGGCAGGTGGCAAGATAGGAGCCGGGCGGGATCGTATTCGAGCTCCAGCTGGGCGAGGTGGAGCCGAGGGAGCAGCGCAGGCGGCCGTCATCGTTGGAGATGTCCTGGCCCGAGCCGCACCCGGACAGCAGCAGCGAGGCGGAGTTCCAGCGGCCCCAGCGGTCCTTGCAGCTGGCGGTCAGGGTGTTGCCGGAGCGCGTCGCGTCGCGGCAGCTGGCAAGGTAGGAGCCGTGCGGCAACGCCCCGCCGCCCCAGTTGCTCCCGGAACCACCGCCCCAGCTGCCGCTGTCGAAGCCGCTCTTGCAGACCAGTTCGCCATATTGGTTGGCGATGTCGAAGCTCTTCGGGCAGCCGGCGATGGCCAGCACCGTGTGCTTCACCGAGCCCATGCGGTCGTCGCAATCGGCCACGAGCAGGCCGTTCTTGAGGCTGACGTTGCGGCAACTGTTGAGATAGGAGCCCACGGGCGGCTGGGGCGGCGGCGGCGGGGCGGGGCGGGCCACGGGCGGATCGTAGGCGGCCGAACCATAGCCCGGCGCGCCGCCATAGACCGGCGAGCGACCGCACCTGAGCTGGCCGTCCACATTGGCGATGTCGTAGCCGTCGGACGGACAGGTGGAGAGGGTGAGGCTGGTGGGCTCCAGGTCGCCGTCCCGCGCCCGGCACATGGCACTGAGCACGCCGTTGCGATAGGTGATGCGCTGGCAGGTCTTGCGGTAGGAGCCGGCGGGCTCCACCTCGGCGCGGGCCGGCTGAGGCGCCTGGTGCGGGGCGCACACCAGCTCGCCGTCGCGGTTGGCGATGTCGTCGGGGCAGCCGGCGAAATTGTTGAGGCGGGTCACAGCCCACTCGCCGCTGCGGTTCTGGCAGAAGGCGGCGAGATCGCGCCCCCAGCGCACCTGCACCTGGCGGCAGCTGTTGAGATAGCTGCCGTCCGGCACGTCCGTCTCCGCCCTGGCCGCCGAAGACCCCAGCGCGGCGAGCATCACCAACAGCCACAGCCGGCTTCGAAACCCATACCCCATGATGCGCCCCCAGATTGGCACCTTGCTACCGCCCACTTTAGCGGCAAGTCGCTCGGCCGCCACCGGTGCGGTGCAAAAATCTGAGCGCGCCGGACGCCTTCGCGCCCGGCGCGCTCTGTAACTTCCCCAGGTCAGAAGCAGACCAGATTGCCGTTCTGGTTGGAGATGTCCCGGGCGTTGCGGCACAGGTTGAGATTGATCGCGGCGGCATTCCAGGAGCCGTTCACCCGCTGGCACTGGGCCCGCAGCATGCCGGCGCCCCCCACCGTCGGGTTCTGGCAGGTCCGCAGATAGGAGCCGGGCGGCGGCTGGAGCGCCTGGCGGCGCGGGCAGAACAGCGTGCCGTCCTGGTTGGAGATGTCGGTCCCCGGCTGGCAGTTCAGCGTGTTGAGCATGGCGGGCTGCCAGTTGCCGGCGCGCGTGCGGCAGAAGGCGGTGAGCGCGCCGTTGCGGAACTCGATGCGGTTGCAGGTCTGGCGATACGACCCGGGCGGGCCGAAGCCGCCGGGCTGCGGCACGGGCGGGGGCGGCGGCGCCGGCATGCGCTCGCACCACAGCTGGCCGTCCTGGTTGGAGATGTCGCCCCGGCAGGTGCGGAAGGCGTTGAGGCGCGCGGCCACCCACTGGCCGTTGCGGGTGGCGCAGAAGGCGGTGAGGTCGCCGCCGCCGCGCACCTGGGCGTCGCGGCAGCTGCGCAGGTAGCTGCCCGGCGGCAGCGACTGCGCCCGCGCCTCGCCCATTGCGGCGAACAGGCCGAGCGCCAGCAGCAGGCCGGCGAGGCCCGCGACGAAGACAGTGCGATTCATGGATCCCCCCAAAGCGAAACGCCGGGCTTCTAGCACGCGGGCAGCACCCGCGCACCGTCCGCGTGGCGCGCCCGGGCGCGCCCATCGACAGCCCCCGCCCGCTTCGCTACAAGCCGGCATCAGCCAAAGCATGAAGACACAGCCATGACGATCCGCCTTTACCGCGGCGACCTGCCCGCCGACTTCGTGGCCGCGCCGGTGGTGGCCATCGACACGGAAACCATGGGCCTCGACCCGTTCCGCGACCGTTTGTGCCTCGTGCAGCTCTCCAACGGCGACGGCAGCGCCGACCTCGTGCAGATCCCGCAGGGCGCCGGGGCGGCGAGCGCGCCCAACCTCGTGCGCATGCTGACCGATCCCAGCGTGACCAAGCTGTTCCATTTCGGACGCTTCGACATCGCCATGCTCCAGCACACCTTCAAGGTGATGCCGCAGCCGGTGTGGTGCACCAAGATCGCCTCGCGCCTGGTGCGCACCTACACCGACCGGCACGGGCTGAAGGACCTGCTGCGCGAACTCATCAACGTGGACATCTCAAAGCAGCAGCAGAGCTCGGACTGGGGCGCCGCCGACCTCTCCGACGCCCAGCTGTCCTATGCCGCCTCCGACGTGCTGCACCTGCACGCGGTGAAGGCGAAGCTGGAGGAGATGCTGGCGCGCGAGGGCCGCACCGGCCTTGCCGCGGCGTGCTTCGCCTTCCTGCCGGCGCGGGCGGCCCTGGACCTCTCCGGCTGGGCGGACGAGGACATCTTCGCCCACTCCTGACGCTGCGTCGGCCGCGCAAATCCAGCAACCGCGCCGCTTCCGGCGCGGCTCTTGCACCGCGGCGTCATTTCGGACACCTTTGCCCGGCGCGTGGGGCGACGCGCCGGGCGGCCTGGTCTCAAGGCGCAGCCGACGACAGGCGCAAGCGGGGCAGGCCCGCCGCCGGAACAGGGCCATGAACCGACACGTGCCGCCACACGATTTCGACACCCGCGCGGAGGCCGCCGGCCCGCTGGAGGCGGAGGCGATCGCCCCTGCGCGCCCGGCGCCCGACTTCACCAGCGCCCGCCGGCACAGCGCGCGGGTGCGCTGGATCAAGCGCCTCGTGCCGCTCTCCATCGTGCTGGCGGTGGTGATCATCGGCGGCGCCTCGCTCCTGTCGCGCCTCAAGCTCACCATCGAGCTGCCGTTCGACATCGGCCACCTCACCCTGTCGGGCTCGCGCCTGACCATGGAGCTGCCCAAGCTCTCCGGCTTCACCGACGACAACCGCGGCTATCGGGTGACCGCCAAGACCGCCACCCAGGACCTGACCCGCCCCGACGTGATCGACCTGACCGACATCGAGGCGCGCCTGGAGATGGCGGACAAGGGCTGGGCCAGCGTGCTGGCCAAGACCGGCAGCTTCGACACCAAGAAGCAGTTCATCACCCTCGGCGACGGGGTGGACCTCGCCATGAACGGCGGCTACGGCGGCAAGCTCCAGGATGCGCAGGTGGACGTGAAGGCCGGCACCATCGTCACGCCCCATGCGGTGCTCTTCACCTATCTCGACGGCAAGCTGGTCGCCGACCGGCTCGACGTGACCGAGCGCGGCACCCGCGCCCTGTTCCAGGGCAATGTTCAGCTGGACTTCCGCCTCAACAGCCTGCCCGGCCAGAAGGCCGATACGCCCCCCACCGGCTCGACGACGCCGCGGGTGCAGGAGGCGGCGGTGCCCCACCAGCAAGATCCCGCCCCCGCCGCCGCGGCTCACCCGGCGCCGCAGCCCGCGCCCGCCCCAGCGCCCCTGCCCGCCTCCGCTCCCCTTCCTCCGCGACGCCCGGTGCCTGCGCCATGATCCGCGTTCCGACGACAGCTCCCGGCTGCGCCCTTTCCGCCCGGCTGCTGATGGTGGCGGCGCTCGGCCTCGCCGTCCTCGCCGGGCCGGCGGCGGCGCAGACCTCCAACGTTCCCAACGCCCTCCAGGGCTTTGCCCGCAACCGCGACCAGCCCGTGCGGATCAATGCGGATTCCCTCGAGGTGCGCGACAAGGACAAGGTCGCGGTGTTCTCCGGCAACGTGCTGGTGACCCAGGGCGACACCACGCTGCGCTCCAAGGACCTGCTGGTCTATTACGAAGGCTCGGTGGGCGGCCAGGCCGCCGCCGGCCCGCAGTCCGGCACCGACCCGGCCCAGAAGGGGCAGATCCGCAAGCTCGACGCCACCGGCGGCGTGGTGGTGAAGACCAAGGAACAGACCGCCACCGGCGACAGCGGCAGCTTCGACATGAAGACCAACACGGTCACCATGGTCGGCAAGCCGGTGGTGCTCACCCAGGGGCCCAACGTCATCCGCGGCCAGAAGCTGGTGGTGGACCTCGTGACCGGCGTGTCGAAGTTCGAGGGCGGCCGGGTGGAAAGCCTCATCGTACCGGGCAGCCTGAAGGACCAGGCGCCGCCGAAGCCCGACCAGGGCGGACAGCCCGCCCCCCGGCGCTGACGGATCCGGCCCGTCGGAGAGGGGCCGCGCGGGGGCTCCGGCAGCTTTCGCGCGCCTGTCAAGCATAATTATTGAATCTTCTTCTCAACAGGTTACGGGTCTTTGTCCGACTTGGGAGCAAATCCGCCTTAAGTCGCGGCCCGTATTTTGCATGGACGGATTGCATCCCCGGCGCGGACGTTCTAAACCTTCCATTCTGGGGGCCGGAGTTTCCGGAGGTCGCGTTGAACGTCCTGTCCATGTTCGGCAAGTCGAAGTCCGGGTCCGGCGGCGCCAAGGGCGCGCGCGGTGCCGGTCCGGCTGCACCGCGCGACGATCAGACCCCGCCCGATTGGGATGCCGCCGGCTGGGAGGACGACCCGCAGGGCGAGCACGACCGTTACGCCCCCCATGATCCTCGCCAGAGTGGGCAGGGCGACGATCCGAGCCTCTATGCGGAGGACCGCGGCGCCTATGCTCGCTGGGACGCTGAGGCGGGCTACGGCGCGGACGGCTACCGCGCCGATGCCTATGCCGGCGATGCTTATGCCGGCGATGACGTGGCGCCCTTCGATTCCACCAGCGCGCTCGCCGCATTCGGCCTTGCCAAGAGCTACGGCGGCCGCCAGGTGGTGCGCGACGTGAGCCTGAACGTCCGCCGCGGCGAGGCGGTGGGCCTGCTCGGTCCCAACGGCGCGGGCAAGACCACCTGCTTCTACATGGTGACCGGCCTCGTGAAGGCCGACGCCGGCCGCATCGAGCTCGACGGCCACGACATCACCCCCATGCCCATGTATCGCCGCGCCCGCCTCGGCATCGGCTACCTGCCGCAGGAGGCCTCCATTTTCCGGGGCCTCTCGGTGGAGGACAACATCATGGGCGTGCTGGAGGTGACGGAGCGCAACCGCGCCCGCCGCCGCGAGGAGACCGAGGCGCTCCTCGAAGAGTTCAAGATCACCCACGTGCGCAAGTCCGCCGCCATTGCCCTGTCGGGCGGCGAGCGGCGGCGGCTGGAGATCGCCCGCGCGCTGGCCAGCCGGCCCTCCTTCATGCTGCTGGACGAGCCCTTCGCCGGCATCGACCCCATTGCGGTGGGCGACATCCAGGCGCTGGTGCGCCACCTCACCTCGCGCGGCATCGGCGTGCTCATCACCGACCACAACGTGCGCGAGACGCTCGGCCTCATCGACCGCGCCTACATCATCCATTCCGGCTCGGTGCTGATGGAGGGTGATCCCGAAGCCATCGTTTCCAGCCCCGACGTGCGTCGGCTCTACCTGGGCGAGGAGTTCCGCCTATGAGGGCTGCCGCGGCCTTCCCTTCCCTCCGGTTCGGGAGCGCACCATGGCGCTGAGCCCGAAGATGGAGTTCCGCCAGAGCCAGTCGCTGGTGATGACGCCGCAGCTGATGCAGGCCATCAAGCTGCTGCAGCTCTCCAACATGGAACTGGTGGCCTATGTGGAGGCCGAGCTCGAGCGCAATCCGCTGCTCGAGCGCATCGCCGAGAATGATTCTGGCCCCGAGGCCCAGCCGGACGGCGGCGAGCCGCGCGGCGACGAGATGCCCCCCGAGCGCGAGGCTCCCGCCGCCAGCGACTGGATGGAGCGGGACATGGAGCCCAGCCGGGCGGCCATGGAAACCCGCCTCGACACCGATCTCGGCAACGTCTTCCCCGACGACGTGCCGGCCGAGCGGGGCTCCCCCGGCGGCGGCTCCACGGGCTCCAGCCCCTCCACCGGCGAATGGGGCGGCGGCGAGCGGGGCGAGGACTACAATCCCGAGGCCTTTCTTACCGCCGAGGCGACCCTCGCCGACCATCTGGAGGCGCAACTCTCGGTGGCGGTGAGCGATCCTGCCCGCCGGCTCATCGGCGTCAACATCATCGGCCTCATCGACGAGACCGGCTATTTCACCGGGGACCTCGACCAGCTGGCCGAGCAGATGGGCGTTGCGCGCACCGAGGTCGAGGCGGTGCTGAAGCTGATCCAGACCTTCGAGCCCAGCGGCGTGGGCGCCCGCAACCTCGCCGAATGCCTCGCCATCCAGCTGCGCGAACGCGACCGCTTCGATCCCGCCATGCAGGCGCTGGTGGCCAATCTGGAGCTGCTCGCCCGCCACGACCGCAATGCGCTGAAGCGCATCTGCGGTGTGGACGGCGAGGATCTCGCCGACATGATCGGCGAGATCCGCCGGCTCGATCCCAAGCCGGGCCTGGCCTTCGGCTCCGGCGTCGTGCATCCGCTGGTGCCGGACGTCTATGTGCGCCCCGGCGCCGACGGCACCTGGATCGTCGAATTGAATTCCGAGACCCTGCCGCGGGTTCTGGTGAACCAGAGCTACCACGCGACGGTGGTGAAACACGCCCGCTCGCAGGAGGAGAAGAGCTTCCTCGCCGACTGCCTGCAGAGCGCCAGCTGGCTCACCCGCTCCCTCGACCAGCGGGCGCGCACCATCCTGAAGGTGGCGAGCGAGATCGTGCGCCAGCAGGACGCCTTCCTGCTGCATGGCGTGCGCTACCTGCGGCCGCTGAACCTGCGCACCGTGGCGGACGCCATCGGCATGCACGAATCTACCGTCTCGCGGGTCACCTCCAACAAATACATCTCCACGCCGCGCGGCGTGGTGGAGATGAAGTTCTTCTTCTCCTCCGCCATCTCCGCCTCGGGCGGCGGCGAGGCCCATTCGGCGGAGGCGGTGCGCCACCGCATCAAGACGCTGATCGAGGCCGAGAGCCCCGAGGACGTGCTCTCCGACGACACCCTGGTGCAGAAGCTGAAGGAAGTGGGCATCGACATCGCCCGCCGCACCGTCGCCAAGTACCGCGAGGGCATGAACATCCCCTCCTCCGTCCAGCGCCGCCGCGAGAAGATGGCCCTGCGCAGCGAGGCCAGCTGAGGGAAAAGGGCGCCCTCGGGCGCGCCTTGGGGACCGCTGGTCCCCATCAACGCGTGGTCGATTTCGGAACCTGCGCCCACCGGCCACGCTTGGTGTCCCATGAAGCGCTCCCGCCCGCCGCGGCTCACCCGCGTTCCCGGCCGCACTCCCTTGCCTGACAGGGGGCGATGACGGCATGGGCCTTCTCACCGATCGCCTGCGCTTTCGCCTGCGGCGCTGGATCACACGGCTCTGGTTCTGGCCCACGGCCTACAGCCTCGCCGCGGTGGCTGTGCTGGGCGTCGCGGCGGCGCTGCCGGACGACGTCAAGCTGCCGGACTATCTGACCTTCGCCGCCGACAGCATGGCGCCGGTGCTCACGGTTCTGGCCTCCAGTATGCTGGCGGTGGTCACCTTCAGCCTGTCCGCCATCGTGTCGGCCCTCGCCGCTGCCGCCCAGTCGGCGACGCCGCGCGCAAGCACGCTGCTGATGGAGGACTCGGCGGTCCAGCGGCCGCTCAGTGTGTTCGTCGGCGCCTTCCTGTTCGCCATCGTCGCCATCGTGGGCGGGGTGGGGAACGTCTATTCCGATGCCGGCCGTCTGCTGCTGTTCGCGGCGACGGTGGGGCTCATCGCCATCGTCGTCACCACGCTGCTGCGCTGGATCGACCGGATCACCCGGCTCGGGCGGGTGAGCGAGGTGGTGGACCGGGCGGAAGCGGCCACCGAGAAGGCGCTACGCCGCCGCCCCGGGCTTCGGCGCCCGGGTGCGCGAGGCGGAGCCACCGCCCGGCTATCCGGTGCACGCGCCGCAGATCGGCTATGTGCAGCACGTGGACGTGCCGTATCTCGCCAAGGAGCTGCCGGACGGCGCCACCGTGCATCTGGTGGTGCGCCCCGGCGCGTTCGTGGATCCGGCGCGGCCGGTGGCGGTGCTCGACACGCCCCCCACCGACGATCTGGTGGAGACGATCTGCGCCGCCATCACCATCGGCGATGGCCGCAGCTTCGAGCAGGACCCGCGCTTCGGACTGGTGGTGCTGGCGGAGATCGCCTCCAAGGCGCTGTCGCCGGCGGTCAACGACATGGGCACCGCCATCGACGTGATCGGCACCATCACGCGGCTGGTGTGGACATGGCGCGCCGCCGTGCGGGAGGCGGCGCCGGAGACTGCGTTCAACGTCACCATCGCGGCCATCGCCGCCGACGACATGATGGAGGACGCCTTCCGTCCCATCGCGCGGGACGGGGCGGGGCAGATCGAGGTGGGACTGCGCCTCGTGGCGGCGCTGCGCTCCATCGCCGCCATCGACGACCCGGAGTTGGAGGCGGCGGCGCGGCGCCGCCTCGACGACGTGCTGCTGCGGGCCGGGGCGGCGCTGGCGCCGCAGGATCTGGCAGTGCTGGAGGCGGCCGCCTCCGGCACGCGCTGACCCGTTCCCGGCCGCGGCGCACCTCAGACCAGGCTGAGCTTCACGTCGATGTTGCCGCGGGTGGCGTTGGAATAGGGGCACACCTCGTGGGCCTTGGCGATCAGCGCCTCGCCCGCCGCGCGGTCCACACCCGGCAGGGACACCGCCAGAGCAATCTCCAGGCCGAAGCCGCCTTCCGAGCGCGGGCCGATGCCCACGGTGGAGGTGACGGACGCGTCCGCCGGCACCTTCACGCTGCCGCCCTGGGAGGCCACGAACTTCATGGCGCCGATGAAGCAGGCGGCATAGCCGGTGGCGAACAGCTGCTCGGGATTGACCCCGTTTCCGCCGGCGCCGCCGAGCTCCTTCGGCGTCACCAGGTTCACGTCCAACGCACCGTCGAGGGTGGCGGAACGACCGTCGCGGCCACCGGTGGCGCGGGCGGAGGTGCTGTAGAGGACATTCACGGACATGGTCGGCTCCTGTGCTTGCGTCATTTATTTATGACACGATTAAATCGAACACGATCTTTATTAACGGACCGATGCGAAGGCGTCAAGCGCTTGCGATTAGATCGTGCGCAAATTATCTTGGGCGCATGACCAGAGGCCTCGCCATGTCCGACTCCGCCCCATCCGAAACGCCCGATTTCGTCCCCATCGACGACAAGCTGTGCTTCGCCCTCTATGCCGCAAGCCACGCCTTCACGCGGGTCTACAAGCCGCTGCTGGACGCGGTCGGCCTCACCTATCCGCAATATCTGGTCATGGTGACCCTGTGGGAGGAGGACGATCGCACCGTGGGCAACATCGGCGACAAGCTCGGGCTGGAATCGAGCACCCTCACGCCGCTGCTGAAGCGGCTGGAGGCCATGGGGCACGTCTCCCGCAGCCGGGATCCGGACGACGAGCGCGTGGTTCGCATCCGCCTTACCGACAAGGGCCGCGCCCTGCGGCGGGAGACCCGCACCATCCCGGGCTGCATCCTCGCCGCCACCGGGCTCGACATTGCCGGCGTGGTCCGCCTCCAGCGCGAGATCACCGCCCTGAGGAAGGCGCTGGAGCAGGCGGCCGCCTGAGGCCTTCTGCCCGACCCGGGTATATTGTAGACCCGATGCGCTCGCGCTTACCGGAGGCAGGCATGCTCGACCCCCATCTCGCCGGACACATCGCCTTCGCTCCGGCCCCGCCCGACCGCGCGCCGCTGCCGGCCGGCCGGCACGAACTCGGCCTCGCCGCCGAGCGGGACGCGCTGCTGGTGGTGCCGGAGGGGATCGACTCCAGCGCACCCGTGCCGCTGATGGTGCTGTTCCATGGCGGGGGCGGCAGCGCACAGAAGATCCTGCCGATGATGGAGACCCACGCCGCACGCCTGGGCTTCCTCCTGCTGGTGCCGCAGTCCGTCTTCCCAACCTGGGACATCGTCATCGCCGGCAATGGCCCCGACCGCGAGCGGCTGGAGCAGGCGCTCGCCGCCCTCGCCCGGCATTTCGCCATCGACCCGCGGCGCATCTGCTTCGCCGGCCATTCCGACGGCGGCAGCTATGCCCTTTCCCTCGGGCTCACCAACGGCCACTTCGTCACCCACGTCATCGTCTCGTCCGCCGGCTTCATGTCGGTGCACCGCCAGCAGGGGGCGCCGCGCGTCTTCATCTCCCATGGGGTGAACGACGAGCAGATCCCCATCCAGCGCAGCGGGCGGGCGCATTCCGCCCTGCTGAAGGAGGCGGGCTACGACGTCACCTACATGGAATACAACGGCCCCCACGCCTGGCAGCCGCCGGTGGTGGCGCTGGCGGCCGACTTCTTCATGGCGCCGCTGCCCGCGCCGGTCGCCCTCGCGCAGGGCCAGGAAGCCGGCTGAAGGATATTGCGCCGGCTTTGATCCGGTCGCTGGACAAGCCCCCGACGAAGTGATGAGGTCCGTCCAAACACAAGAAAAAATGGCGGCCGAGCCCACCCGCGCCGCCGGACGGGAGACATGCTTCAGGCCTCGGTCGTCATCTTCGCGGCGCTCGCCTATATCGGCTTCCTGTTCGCCATCGCGAGCTATGGCGACCGGCTGAGGCCCGGTGCTGCGCGCCGTGGGCCGCGGCCGATGATCTATTCCCTGTCGCTGGCGGTGTACTGCACCTCGTGGACCTTCTTCGGCTCGGTGGGCCTTGCCACCACGCAGGGCTTCGACTTCCTCACCATCTACCTCGGCCCCATCATCCTCATGACGGTGGGCGCCCCGCTGTTCATGCGGGTGGTGCGGCTCGCCAAGGCCAACAACATCACCTCCATCGCCGACTTCATCGCGGCGCGCTACGGCAAGAACCAGGGCATCGCCGCCCTCGTCACCATCGTCGCCATCGTCGGTGCCATTCCCTACATCTCCCTGCAGCTGAAGGCCGTGTCCGCCTCGCTGGTGGCTTTGCTGGGGCACTTCGCCGGCGACCACGGGCGCGGCACGGTGGTGGGCGATCTGGCGCTGTTCGTCGCCTGCGCCATGGCGGCCTTCGCCATCCTGTTCGGCACGCGCCACACCGACGCCACCGAGCACCAGGACGGCCTGATGCTCGCCATCGCCACCGAATCCCTGGTGAAGCTCGCCGCCTTCCTGGCGGTGGGCCTGCTCGTCACCTTCTTCATCTTCGACGGCCCCTCGACCCTGTGGTACGCCGCCAGCGAGGCCGGGGTGACGGCGCCCTTCGAGCGCGGGCTCTCGCTGGAGAGCTGGCTGACCATGACGGTGCTGTCCGGCGGCGCCTTCATGCTGCTGCCGCGCCAGTTCCATGTGGCGGTGGTGGAGAACAAGGGCGACGCCGAGATCCGCCGGGCGCGCTGGCTGTTCCCGCTCTATCTCGTGCTCATCAACCTGTTCGTGGTGCCGCTGGCGCTCGCCGGCATGACGCTGTTCCCCCTCAACATGGTGGACAGCGACGTCTACGTGTTGGCCGTTCCCCTCGCCGCCGGCTTCGAGAGCCTGGCGCTGCTCGCCTTCGTCGGCGGCCTCTCCGCCGCCACCGCCATGGTGATCGTCGAGTGCGTCGCCATCGCCATCATGGTGTCCAACGACCTGGTGATGCCGCTGCTGCTGCGCCACAAGGCCGAGGCGGGAGAGGACGGTCCGCGCGCCGACATGACCGGCCTTCTGCTGATGGTGCGGCGGGTGGCCATCTTCGCCATCGTGCTGCTGGCGTATCTCTATTACCGCACCACCGGCGACGTGCAGCTGGCGCAGATCGGCCTGCTCTCCTTCGCCGCCATCGCCCAGGTGGGCCCCGCCTTCGCCGCCGGCCTCCTGTGGCAGAGGGCGACGGCGAAGGGCGCCATCGCCGGCATCGTCGCGGGCGGCGCGGTCTGGGCCTACACGCTGCTGATGCCGAGCCTCGCCGAGGCCGGGCTGGTGTCCGCCTCGGTCATCGAGCACGGCCCCTTCGGCTTCGCCCTGCTGCGCCCCACCGCCCTGCTCGGCCTCACGGCCGGCCCGCTCGCCCACGGCGTCGCCTGGAGCCTCGGGCTCAACACCCTGGCGCTGGTCATCGTCTCCTTCCTCACCAAGCCGTCGCAGATCGAGCGCACCCAGGCGCGGCTGTTCGCCGAGGTGCCGGACCGGCCGCCGGCGCGGCCGGCCTTCCTGCGCTGGCGCTCGTCGGTCACGCTCGGCGAGCTCATGGGCACGGTGGAGCGCTATCTCGGCGCCGAGCGCGCCCGCGGCGCCTTCGAGACCTACGCCCGCCAGCACGGGTTCAAGCTCGACGTCCACCGCGAGGCCGACGCGGGCATGGTGCGCTATGCCGAGCATCTCCTCGCCTCGGCGGTGGGCGCGGCCTCCTCCCGCCTCGTGCTGTCGCTGCTGCTGCGCAAGCGCGCCGTGTCCATCAAGGCTGCCCTGAAGCTGCTGGACGACGCCTCGGCCGCCATCCAGTACAATCGCGAGCTGCTGCAGAGCGCCATCGACCACGTGCGGCAGGGCATCGCCGTGTTCGACCGCGACCTGCGGCTCGTGTGCTGGAACCGCCAGTTCGGCCAGATGCTGGACCTGCCGGCCGGCTGCTACGCGGTGGGCGTGCCTCTCACCGACATCCTCGGCGCCGCGCCGGCCGACGAGGACGACGGCAGCATCGGCGCCCGCGTCGCCCGCTACGTGAGCCCCGCGCCGGATTTCTCGGAGCGCCTGCACCAGCGCGGCGCGGTGATCGAGGCGCGGTCCGATCCCATGCCGGACGGCGGCATCGCCGTGACCTTCACCGACATCACCGCCAGCGTCGAGGCCGCCCTCGCCCTGGAGCGGGCCAACGAGACGCTGGAGAAGCGGGTGCGCGAGCGCACCGAGGAGCTGGAGCGCCTCAACGGCGCGCTGGAGCGCGCCAAGGCGGAGGCCGACGAGGCCAATCTTTCCAAGACGCGCTTCCTCGCCGCCGCGAGCCATGACATCCTCCAGCCGCTCAACGCGGCCCGGCTCTACGCCACCTCCATGGTGGAGCGCGCCAAGGGGCCGGAGGAGGTGCGCCTCGCCGGCAACGTGGATGCCTCGCTCGAATCGGTGGAGGAGATCCTCGGCGCGCTGCTGGACATCTCCCGCCTCGACAGCGGCGTCATGCGGCCGGAATTCTCGGCCTTCCGCATCGCCGAGGTGCTGAAGCCGCTGGAGATGGAATTCGCCCCGCTGGCGCGCGAGAAGGATTTGAAACTCACCTTCGTGCCCTGCTCGCTGGCGGTGCGCTCCGACCGGCGCCTGCTGCGGCGCCTGCTGCAGAACCTCGTCTCCAACGCGGTCAAATACACCCCCCGCGGCCGCATCCTGGTGGGCTGCCGGCGCGCCGGCGGCAAGGTGCGGGTGGAGGTCTACGACACCGGGGTTGGCATCCCGCGTTCCAAGCAGAAGCTGGTGTTTCAGGAGTTCCAGCGGCTCGACCAGGGCGCCAAGGTGGCGCGGGGGCTCGGGCTCGGCCTCTCCATCGTGGAGCGCATCGCGCGGGTGCTGGAGCACCCGGTGGTGGTGCGCTCGGCGGTGGGGAAGGGATCGGCCTTCACCGTGGAGCTGCCGGTCGCCGTCTCCATGCCCGAGGAGCCGCAGGTGGCGCCGAGCCCCGCCCGCCGCGGGGCGCCGCTGGACGGCCTCACCATCCTCGCCATCGACAACGAGCCCGCCATCCTCGAAGGCATGGAGCTGCTGCTCACCGGCTGGGGCTGCGATGTCATCACCGCCGCCAGCGCCCAGGGCGCCATCGAGGCCGTGCGGGTGCGCCGCAAGAAGCCGGACGTGGCGCTGGTGGACTACCACCTCGACGGCGGCCACGGCATCGATGCGATCATGTCGCTGCGGTGGAAACTGGGGATGCTGCCCGCCGTCCTCATCACCGCCGACCGCTCCAAGAAGGTGCGCGACGCCGCCCGCGCGGCGGACATGGAAATCCTCAACAAGCCGTTGAAGCCGGCCGCGCTGAGGGCGATCCTCGCCCACTGGCGGCTCGCCCGCTCGGCCGCCGAATAGGCCGGGATGGCCCGCACAGCGCCCGCCCTGCTGCCGATTTGCCACAGGGTCCGGACGTCCCGGTTAAACCCCCGTTCATCCGCATGAACGCCCCATAAACGCCGCCTTCAGCCAGCGTTATGAGGACGTGCCATAGAAGCACGCCCTCGCGGCATGGAATTGTTACTCATAGGTTAATATTTGTAACTCTTCCATGCTCACTTCGACGCGCGAATACTTTTGGAGCGTGGCTATGACGATCACGATCAACGTTCCCGTCTTCCCGCTGCGGAAAGAGATCGCCGCCCGCAAGCGGCGCCGCGGTTTTCCCATGTCCTTCTCGCTGCGCGGCTGCGCCAGCGCGGCGCGGGAGGAAAACCTCGATCCGCGCTACACCGAGGACGGGCTGGAGTTCGACGTGACCGGCATCGCCCGTCCCCCGCGCGGCTCCCGCGGCGGCTGATTCGCGCCCTCCCGCCGGGCGTCGCGGCCTGCGACGCCGGCTTTATGGCGCCCGCCGGGATCATCCGATAAGGTCGCGACCGAAACGCAACAGCGCGCGGCCGAGATCAAGATGACGGACTTCAATTCCGCCCCCCCGGCGAGCGACGCCGCCGGCACCGAGGCTGCCGGCGCCCCCAGCGGCGACACCCATTTCGGCTATCGCACCGTGCCGTTGGCCGAGAAGCAGGGGCTGGTGGACGACGTGTTCCACAAGGTGGCGCGGCGCTACGACATCATGAACGACCTGATGTCCGGCGGCCTCCACCGCGCCTGGAAGGATGCGCTGGTCTCCAAGGTGCGCCCGCCGCAGGGCGGGAGGGCGTTCCACCTGCTCGACCTCGCCGGCGGCACCGGAGACGTCGCCTTCCGCGTGGTGAAGGCGGGCGGGCCGGCGACCGACGCCATCGTCGCCGACATCAATACCGACATGCTGGCCGTGGGCCGCACGCGCGCCGAGAAGCGCGGCCTCTCGGAGAAGGTCGCTTTCCAGGAGGCGAACGCCGAGGCCCTGCCCTTCGCCGACATGAGCTTCGATGCCGTCACCATCGCCTTCGGCATCCGCAACGTGCCGCGCATCGATCTCGCCCTGAAGGAGATGCGCCGCGTGCTGAAGCCCGGCGGGCGCGCCTTCGTGCTGGAATTCTCCAAGGTGGACGTGCCGCTGCTGGACAAGCTCTACGACACCTTCTCCTTCCGCGTGATCCCCGAGATCGGCAAGCGCGTGGCGGGGGATGCCGAGCCCTACCAGTATCTGGTGGAATCCATCCGCCGCTTCCCGCCGGCGGAGGCCTTCGCGCAGATGATGCGCGAGGCGGGGTTCGCCCGCGTCGACTTCACCCGCATGACCGGCGGCGTGGTGGCGCTGCATTCGGGCTTCCGCATCTGATGGCGGCCATCCTGCGCGCCGGGCGCCGGCCATGATCTTCCTGCTCGTCGCCGACGCGGCGCGCCTCGCCCGCGGGGGCTATGTGCTCGCGCGCGAAGGGGTGCTCTCGCTGGTGTCGCCGGCCGCCGCGCCGCCGCTGGCGCGGCCCATGCTGCGCATCGCCCGCCTCATCGCCCGCAAGGATGCCGGCGACCGGCGCGCCCGCTTCTCCGCGGCCCTGTCGCGGCTCGGGCCGTCCTATGTGAAGCTCGGCCAGTTCCTCGCCACCCGCCCGGACGTGGTGGGCGCCTCGGTGGCGCGCGACCTCGAGGTGCTGCAGGATCGCATGCCGCCCTTCGGCCAGGAGGTGGCCGAGGCAACCGTCGCCGACACCTTCGAGCGGCCGCTGGGCGAGGTGTTCGCCGCCTTCGGACCGGCGGTGGCAGCCGCCTCCATCGCCGAGGTGCACAAGGGCGAGGTGGTGGAAAAGGACGGCCAGCGCCGCACCGTGGCGGTGAAGATCCTGCGGCCCGGCGTCAACCGGCGGTTCGCCTCCGACATGGGCACGTTCCGCCGCATCGCCGCCTTCGCCGAGCAGAATTTCGCCGAGGCACGCAGGCTCCGGATGGAGCAGGTGGTCGATACCCTCGCCCGCTCCGTCGCCATGGAGATGGACCTGCGGCTGGAAGCCGCCGCCTATGCCGAGCTGGCCGAGAACACGCAGGACGATCCCGAGGTGCATGTCCCGCGGGTGGACTGGGACCGCTCCGGCCGCGAGGTTTTGACCACCGAGTGGATCGACGGCATCAAGCTCTCCGACAAGGCTGCCATCATCGCCGCCGGGCACGATCCCAAGGAGATCGCCCGCATCGTCATGCAGACCTTCCTCAGGCAGGCCATGCGCGACGGCTTCTTCCATGCCGACATGCACCCCGGCAATCTGTTCGTGGATGCGCAGGGCCGCCTCGTGGTGGTGGATTGCGGCATCATGGGCCGGCTCGGCGTGAAGGAGCGGCGCTTCCTCGCGGAGATCCTCTACGGCTTCATCACCCGCAACTGGCGGCGCACGGCGGAAGTGCATTTCGAGGCGGGCTATGTGCCGTTCCACCATTCGGTGGACGACTTCGCCCTCGCTATCCGCGCCATCGGCGAGCCGATCCACTCGCGCACCGCCGACCAGATCTCCATGGCGCGCCTCCTCGCGCTGCTGCTGGAGGTGACGGCCCTGTTCGACATGCAGACCCGGCCCGAGCTTCTCCTCCTGCAGAAGACCATGGTGGTGGTGGAGGGCGTCGCCCGCTCGCTCGACCCGCAGCTCGACATGTGGCGCACCGCCGCCCCGGTGGTGGAGGACTGGATCGCCGGCAATCTCGGGCCGGTAGGCCAGTTGAAGCGCGCCGGCGCCGGGCTGGGCGAGATCGGCCATTTCGGTGCCACCCTGCCGGGCCTCCTCACCCGCACCGCCCGCGTGGTGGAGCAATTGGACGAGGCCACCCGCGACGGCATCCGCCTCTCGCCCGGCTCGCTGGAGGGCATCGGCAAGGCCGAGGCGCGGCGCGCCTTCTGGGGCAATCTCGCCCTGTGGGTGATCGCGGCGGCGCTGGTCGGCATCTGGCTGGGATGAGGCGCGCCCGTTCCCCGGCCGACTGAAGCCTGAGCGGGAGGAAAGCCGGGGTCCAGCGCACACGTCCGCCGCAGGCGCTTCCTGACCCCGCCGTCCTGACCCCGCCGTTCCGGCGTCGGCTCGCCGTCCACTTCGCGGGCGCTGCGAGGCATAGGGCTTGGGGGAGGGCATGACCCCTCCCCCTGGCCCTCTCCCCGAGGGGAGAGGGTGGGGGTGAGGGGCAGCGCCGGGCGGACCCCGCCCGAGTCCCTACAATTGCCGGGTGAGGTTGGCTGCGAAGGAGAGGATGTGCGCGCGCGTCGCCTGCTCGGCAGCGTCGGCGTCGCGGGCGGCGAGGGCGTCGACGATGGCGGCGTGCTCGTCCATCACCCGGCGGTGGTGGGACGCATCGCGCAGGGAGACGAACCACACCCGTTGCGCCCGCTCGTGCAAATTCTTCAGGATCTCCCCCAGCACCGGGTTGCGCGCGCCGCCGGAGACGGTGGCGTGAAACTCCCGGTCGAGGGCCATGAGGGCCTTGATGTCGCGATCCGTCGCCGCCTGCGCGCCGCGCCGGACGTTCTCCTTCAGGGCGGACAGCGCCGCGCCGTCGGCCCGCTCGGCGGCGAGGCGGGCGCAGAAGCATTCGTTGAGCAGGCGCACGTCCACCATGTCGCGCACCTCGTCCTCGCTGATGGGGCGCACGATGATGCCCTTGCGCGGGAGCACCTCCACCAGCCCGTCACGCATGAGGCGGTCGAAGGCCTGGCGCACCGGCGTGCGGCCGAGGGCGAGCGTGGCCGCCACCTGGGCCTCGCTCAGCGCCTCGCCCGGCCGGAAGGCGCACATGATGATGCGCTCCTTGATGAGCTCGTAGGCCTCCTCCCGGAGCGAGCGCGCCGGGGCCGGGCCGTCCACCGGCACCGCCTCGCCCGTCTCGTGGGCATCGAGCTGCATCGCCGCCTCCCTGTGGCGCCGTGCCCGCCGCTCAGCCGGCGACGGGCAGCACCTTGACGTCATAGCCGTGGCGGATGGTCCGCCCCAGCACCTTGTCCTCGATCTCGAACTCGAACCGCTCCGCCGGGCGGATGCCGCCGATGGCCGCGAGCGTGCCGCAGAACATGGCGGTGCCGTCGGAAAAGCCGCCGGGGCAGCCGGCCACGATCTCCGCCGGCGGCAGCATGGCGGCGACCGAGCCCTCCTGATACAGGACCCGCGACCCGCCGATGACGGCGAAGGCACGCAGGATCAGGCTGTCCCAGTGGGGCAGCACCTCGTCGAGCGCCCACAGGACCGGCGCCACCGGCTTGTCGCACATCTGCTTCGACACGGTGATGCCGTAGGTCTCCACCTTGCGGTCGGTATGGTCGGAGCCGATCCCCAGCCAGCGCCGGCCGCCGGCCTCGACCACCACGAACTCCACCTCGCCGGAGGAGTCCGGGCCGGTGCATTCGATCTCGTCCGCCGTGGTCAGGCGGGCGGCGGCCACGCGGTAGTAGATGGGCGTGGAGGCGGGGCGCGCCACGCCCAGTTCCTCAAGCTCCACGATGTGCTTCTCCAGCGCGACCTTGTCGCGGCCGGTCCAGCCGGCGATCACGGCGCGCTGGAGGGTCAGCGTCTCCGTGCGGGAGGCGCCGTCGGAATGAAGGGTGAAGGTAAGCGCGGTGCCCGGCATCTTGGTCTCTCGTTCAGTCGGTGGACAATGACCGGCGCCTCCGCAGGGGGGAGGACAGGAGGCGCCGGCCGCACGCGAGCGCCGAACTCAGTTCGGCGTCCGGGTGTCGAGAAGGGTCCACTTGCCGCCCTTCACCTCAAGAACATAGACGGGCTTCACCGCGTCGCCGTCGGTGAAGGAGATGGAGCCCTCGAGGGCGTGATAGTCCTTCAGCTTGGCGAGCTGGTCGCGGATGGCGGTGCGCTCCTCGGCGAGCTTCGCCTTGTCGCCGGTGACGCCCGCCCGCTTCATCGCCTCCGAATAGAGGTAGACGATGTCGTACACCGAGGCATCCATCTGGTTCGGGTCGGTCCGGGTCAGGCCGGCGGCCTTGGTGCGCTTGCCGAACTCGCTGGTGAAGGCCTTCGTCTTGTCGTTCACCTCGGGGAAGAAGGTGGTGCCGATGGTCAGCGTCTCGCCGGCGCCGTCCATGCGCTTGGGCAGCTCGGGATCGGCAATGGTGGTGCCGCCGACGATGCGGGTGGCGACGCCCTGGCGCTTCAGCTCCTTGGCGAGGTTCACCGCGCCCTCGGGCGGCGAGCCGAGGCCGACGATGTCCGGGGCCATCTGCTTCAGCTGCGCCACCTGGGGCGACAGGTCGAAGGCGGCGAGCTGGAAGTCCACCGATCCCTTGGAGGGGATGGAATACTTCTCGAACATCTTGGGCACCACGGCGGTGCCGATGGACTTGGAGACCACGTCGTCGGTGGCGTAGGCGGCGGCGCCCGAGGCCATGGGCAGCTTCTTGTCCTTCACCGCGGCGAGCACCTGGTCGATGACCTTGCCCTCGTCGGTGGTGTTGCGGAAGCCGTAGGTGAAGCCCTTGGTGAGGCCGGGGGCCGAGGAGGCCATGGACATCTGTGCGAGGCCCTCGCGCTCGCCCACCGGGAAGGTGGTGCGCACTTCCGAGGACGAGAACGGGCCGATGACGGCCAGCGCACCGGCATCCTGCGCGAAGGAGCGCAGCGCCGTCGTCGCCTGCTTGGGATCGCCGGCGGTGTCGAACTTAACGACCTTGATCTTCTTGCCGTTGATACCGCCCTTGGCGTTGATCTCCTCCACCGCCATGTCGACGGCCACCTCATTGGTGTTGGCGAGGCTCACATAGGGGCCGCTCTTGGCCATCATGTAGCCGAGGACCAGTTCGCCCTCGGCCCGCGCCGCGCCGGAAGCAACCAGCGCCGCCAGCAGGCCGGCGCCGAACAGAACGCTCTTCTTCATGTCCCGATCTCCTCTCTGGTTTTCCTTGGATCAGTGCGCGGCCGCTCCGCCGCCGAGATAGGCATCCTGAAGGCGCGGATCGGCCGCGAGCACCGCGGGCGATCCGGCAAGCGTCACCCGTCCCAGCTCCAGCACGGTGGCGGCGTGGGCCACCTTCAGCGCCTTGCCGGTGTTCTGCTCCACCAGCAGCACCGACAGGCCGTCGCCGTTGAGCTCGCGGATGAGGTCGAACAGCTTGGAGACGAACAAGGGCGAAAGGCCGAGCGAGGGCTCGTCCAGCATCATCAGGCGGGGCTTGGCCATCATGGCGCGGCCGATGGCCAGCATCTGCTGCTCGCCGCCCGAAAGGCAGGAGGCGGCCATGTGGCGGCGCTCTGCGAGGTTGGGGAAGCGGTCGTAGATGGCCGCCATCTCCCGCTCCACCGCCGCCGTGTCGCGGCGCATGTGGGCGCCGAGCCTGAGGTTCTCTTCGACGGTGAGGGTGATGAGGATGCGCCGGCCTTCCGGCACCAGCACCAGCCCCGCGCCCATGCGCCGGTGCGGCGGCAGGCGGGTGACGTCGGCGTTCGCAAATGTGATGCCGCCCGCCTTCGCCGGCACCGCGCCGAGGATGGCCTTGAGCAAGGTAGACTTGCCCGCGCCGTTGGCGCCGAGCACGGTGACCACCTCGCCCTCCCGGACGGTGAGCGACACGTCCGTGAGCGCCGCGACGCGGCCGTAGGCGACGGAAAGGCCGGAGACTTCGAGCAGCGCCATTCTTCAGGCCTCCTCGTCCGTGCCGATATAGGCCTCGCGCACCAACTTCTCCTGCCGCACGCGGGAGAGCGGGCCCTCGGCGATCTTCTCGCCGAAGTTCAGCACCACCACGTTCTCGCAGATGGACTCCACGAAGTGCATGTCGTGCTCCACCACGAGGAGGGTGACGCCCTTGGCCATCAGCGCCTTGAGATGATCGCGCAGCGCGTTGGTCTCGCTGGGATTGAGGCCGGCGGCGGGCTCGTCGAGCATGAGCAGGCTGGCGCCGGCGAGCGTGGCGCGCACGAGGTCGATGCGCTTGCGCACCCCGTAGGGCAGCGCGGAGACGGTCTCGTCCGCCCAGCGGCCGAGGCCGCTCTCCTCCAGCGCCGCGCGCGCCTCGCGCTTCCAGCGGTGGTTGGGGAACAGGCGGTAGGGCGTGACGAGATCGGCGAGGGAGGAGGCCCGCACGTGCTGGCCCACCAGCAGATTCTCCAGCACCGACAGGTGCGGCATGAGGCGGATGTTCTGGAACGAGCGGGCGACGCCGGTGGAGATGCGCTTGCGCGAGGGCATGCGCGTCACGTCCGCGCCATGGACCTCGATGCGCCCCGCATCGACGCCATAGACGCCGCTGACCAGGTTGAACACCGTGGTCTTGCCCGCGCCGTTCGGCCCTATGAGGGCGGTGGTGACGCCCCT
Organism: Xanthobacter pollutisoli; assembly: GCF_040044995.1. Classification (NCBI taxonomy): domain Bacteria; kingdom Pseudomonadati; phylum Pseudomonadota; class Alphaproteobacteria; order Hyphomicrobiales; family Xanthobacteraceae; genus Xanthobacter; species Xanthobacter pollutisoli. The sequence continues at coordinate 281,051 of NZ_JBDZDP010000004.1, read as the reverse complement.
CGGCACGGTGAAGGAGAGGTCGCGGATGGCCTTGACGCCGGCGAACGACTTGGAGAGGCCGGAGATGGCGAGGGCGGGCGCGGAGGCAGCGGTCATCATGCGGCCTCCGCCTTGCGCCGGAAGAGGCGGAAGAGCGAGGCCGTCACCAGCCCCTGCGGGCGCACCGCCATGAAGACGATGATGAAGACCGCGAACAACGCATAACGCCACTGGTCGGAGGCGCGCAGCAGCTCCGGCACCAGCGTAAAGAAGGCGGCGCCCACCAGCGGCCCCCACACCGTCTGCGTGCCGCCGAACAGCACGTAGAGCACGGTGAAGACCGACAGCAGCACGTTGAAGTGCTGCGCTTCGACGAAGCTGTAATGGTGCGCATAAAGCGCTCCGCCGAAGCCGGCCACCGCCGCCCCCAGCGCGAAGGCCGCGACCTTGACCCCGCGCACGGAGACGCCGAGCAGGTCCGCCACCGTCGCGTCGCTCTTCACCGCCGTGAGGCAGAGGGCGAAGCGGGTGCGCGAGATGAGGAGCATCAGCACCACCACGCCCGCCGCCGCCGCATAGACCACATAGGGGCCGGCATAATCGGTGACGGGATAGCCGGCGGCGCCGCCCACCACCTCCAGATTGAGGAAGACGGCGGCGATCACCTGACCGAGGGCGAAGGTGGCCATGGCGAGATAGATGCCGTGGGTGCGCAGCACCGGAATGCCGATAAGGATGCCCACCAGCCCGGCGAGCGCCGCGCCGACGGGGATGGCCGCCCACATGGGCCACATATATTCGTTGGTGAGGAACGCCGCGGCATAGGCGCCGATGGCCATGAAGCCGGCGATGCCGAGGTTCAATTGCCCCGCCGCCAGCGGCAGGTACACCGCATAAGCGGCGATGACGTTGAAGGCGAGGACGACGAGGACGCCGGTGAGATAGCCGCTCATCACAGCTTCTCCCGGCTGGGGGCGCGGCCGACGAGGCCCTGCGGCCGCACGATGAGGATGAGGAGCAGAAGACCGTAGACGGAGATGTTCACCACGTCCGCGCCGATGAAGGAGATGGAGAGCACCTCGGCGAGGCCGATGAGCAGTCCGCCCAGCACCGCGCCCCAGATGGAGCCCATGCCGCCGACGATCATGGCGGCGACGCCCTTGAAGCCGACGCCCTCGCCCATGAAGGGCGAGACCTGCTGGTAGTTCACCGCGAACAGGATGCCGGCCAGCGCCGCCAGCAGCGCCGAGGCGACGAAGAGCTGCGGCACGAGGCGGGCGATATCGATGCCCATGAGCCGCGCCGTCTCGGGATTTTCCGCCACGGTGCGGATGCGCCGCCCCGCCGCCGTGGCGCCGAGATACCAGGAGAGGAAAGCGACGAGGCCGAGGGAGAGCGCCAGCGAGATGAGCTGCGCGATGCCGATGACGAGGCCGCCGAGGCGGATGTTGAGGTCCGGCAGGAGGGCCGGGAAGGCCTGCTGGTCCGAGCCGAACTGGATCAGCATCAGGTTTTCGAGCAGCACCAGAAAGCCGAGGGAGGACACGAGCGGCACCTCGGGGTCGCCGCCCTGCATGGGCCGGTAGGCGAAGCGCTCCACCAGGAGCGACACGAAGGCCGCCGCCGCCAGCGCGCCGGCCGCGGCGAGGAGGAAAGGCCAGCCCGCCTTCATCAGCCCGAAGGCCAGCATGCCACCCACCATGAACAGGCCGGGGAGCGAGAAATTGAGGAAGTTCAGCACGCCGATGGCGAGGGTGAAGGCCACCGCCACAAGCATGTAGATGGCCCCGAGCATGAGGCCGTTGACGATCTGCTGCGCGAGCATGAGCGGCGAGCCAACCTTCAGGGTAACGCGTGGCACGAGGTCCGCCCCGCCGGATGACGCCGGGCCCCTCAAGGGAAGTCCCCGGCACGCCCTCGGCGGCGGAATTAGGTTTGATACAAAGCTATTTTGCTTGGAGCTTCAAGCTGAAATTTCAGGCGGATTTCACAAACCCTCCCACCCCGGCGTGCCGGGACGGATGCCTTGCACGACAGGGCTTTGCGCCCACTCGCCACCCCCTTCTCTGCTCCATTCTGGCGCCCGCGACGGCGCCGGATTGCCCAGCGCGGCGGCAGCGGCACGGGGCGCGGACCCCCTCGCGGGGGCTGCGGCCCCGATCTTGCTCCGGCCCTTGGCGATCCATTTTCCGATGCGCGGGCGCGTCACAGGTCGGCCAATTTTGTCGAAGCCCCGACATCGTTCGAGACATGAGGCTGCCCCATGAAACTCATCGTCGAACGCCTGGTGGTCGAATCCCTGGTGGAGGCCTTTCCCGATCAGGCGCACCTGCTCGCCCAGCCGCGCCTTTCAAGCCGCATGGAGCTGGGGCTCGACGCCCTGAAGCCGGACGAGCTCGCCCACCTGCATGATCTCGTCATCAAGACCGGCGGCACCGCCATCCGCGGGCAGGAGGAGCAGCTCGCCAATCTCGTCGGGGTCTTCCGCGACGAGGGCCGCCGCTTCGGACCCGACGAGCTGGAAGACCTCGCCGGCGCCCTCGCGCTCTATTTCGTCAAGAGCTGCATCCGCGGCTGGCTGTTCCGCATGAACCCCTCGGGCAAGCCCGAGCCCTATCTCATCACCCGCCTCGACTACACGCCCCCCGGCGAGGAGGAGGCCGGGCGGCTGATCGTGGAGCTCAAGGCCAACAACCGCGGCAAGACCCACGTCGAGAATTTGCTCATCCGCTCCAAGGACCTGCGCGGCCTCACCATCCCCGGCACGCTCGCCGCCAAGGGCTGGCTGATGGAGGATCCGGGCCTGCTGCAGTCGTTCGACGACCAGATGGTGCGCTACTTCGAATGGCGCGCCCTCTACGGCCACCAGTTCTCCGGCCGCGGCACCGGCCTGTTCGCCGAGGACCCCACCGCCAACCGCCGCGACACCGACTGGGCGCGCAAGTCAGTGGTGGTGCTCTCCTCCTCGGGCAGCGACACCCGACTGGTGAACGACGAGGAACTGCTGGGCGAGCGCACTTTGGGCAACGAGACCTCCGGCTTCTTCCTCGACAAGATCGTGAAGAAGGCGGACAAGCAGAACCTCTTCCATATGGCGGTGGACGAGGCGCTGCGGGAGGCGAAGGACAATATCCCCAAGGGTGCCTTCACCGACATGCCCATCCACCCGCTGATCCTGATGTTTCATCTGGAGCTGCACCACCATGTGTGGGTGCATGTGGACGACATCCGGCCTTATGAATACCACCCCGAGCTGAAGCAGAAGCTGGTCCTGCCCCCGGAGCAGACCGACCTCATCGACATCCTCACCGCCGAGATGAACACGCTGATGGACGACGTGGTGGCCGGCAAGTCCGGCGGCACCACCGTGCTCTGCGCCGGCCCGCCCGGCGTCGGCAAGACGCTCACCGCCGAGGTCTATTCCGAGATCATCCAGCGCCCGCTCTACCGGGTGCATTCGGGCCAGCTGGGCCTCGACGTGGCCCACATGGAGCAGGCGCTGAAGGATGCCCTCACCCGCGCCCAGCGCTGGGGCGCGGTGATGCTGATCGACGAGGCCGACGTCTACATCAAGCGCCGGCAGGACAACCTCACCATGAACGCGGTGGTGGGCGTGTTCCTGCGCGTGCTCGAATATTTCAACGGCCTGCTCTTCCTCACCACCAACCGGGTGGACGACATCGACGAGGCCATCGTCTCGCGCTGCATCGCCCTCATCAAGTATCACTCCCCCGGCCCGGACGACCGGCGGAAGATCTGGCGCGTCATGGCCGACCAGTTCGGCCTGCCGCTCTCGGACGAGCTCATCGGCACACTCGTCCTCATGTTCCCGGAAACCTCGGGCCGCGACATCAAGGGCCTTGCCAAGCTGGTGGCGAAATATTGCTCGCAGAAGAACGAGCCGGCCAACATCGACGCCTTCCGCCGCTGCGCCATCTTCCGGGCGCTGGACGTGCCGCCGCTGGCCTGAGCCCGAACGGCCAGAGCCCGCGCCCGCCCTGCCCCGGCCCGTGTCCTGACCCGCCCGGTCCCTCGGGCGGGTCCTTTTTCGTTCGCGCAACGGATGCCGGTCTCAGCGGCCGTTGAAGCGCACCGTGCCGCAGCCGGAGACGTCGTAGCCGCCGAGCTCGGCCGCCCGGGCCTCGAAGGCGGGTCCGCGGCAGAAGCTCACCAGCTTCTGGAACGGCAGGTCGAAATAGGCCCGGCGCCAGACCATGAGGTCGAAGCGCTCCTCCAGCAGCGGCACGAAGTCGAGATTGTAGAGCTGGGCTGCCGCGGCGATGCCGAGCCCCACGTCGGCCCGGCCGGCGGCGATGGCGCGGGCGAGATCCGTCTCCGAGCGCTCCACCGTCGCCACCGGCGCGAGGTCCGCCCGGCTCATCTGCTCGGCCGCCAGAAGGCGATCCAGCACCAGCCCGCTCGCCGCCTCGGCCTGACGCATCTGGAATCTGAGGCCGCGCACGTCGCGCAGGCGGCGGGGCGGGCGGGCAAGGCCGGGACGGCAGACGAGGCCGCGCACCCGGCGCGCCCACTCCAGAAGCACCCAGGGCTCGCGCCCGAACCGCGCCTCCACCACGCTGGTGTTCCAGCCGTCGCCATCCGGCACGTGCAGGCCCACGGCCACGCATTCTCCCCGCTCCGCCCGGTCGAGACCGTCGAGGGCGCCGTCGAGGAAGCAGGCGATGCCGGAACGGGATTCGCGCAGCGCCCATTCCAGCAGCGGATCGTGCCCACCCGCCACCACCAGCGGCGGGGCAAGCTCCGCGGCGCCGATCATGTCGGCGGCGCGGGCCCTGGCCGATCCGCCGATCCAGCGTTCGATCTCGCTGCGGGGGAAGAGGAGCTTGCCGGTCACGCGGCGCACCGGAAGGCTGCCCGAGGCCACCAGATCATAGACCTTGCGCTCGCGCACCCTCAGCAGAGCCGCCAGCTCGCGGGTGGTGAGATATTCCGACATGCCAGCCCGATCGCCAGATCCCGATCCCCACATGCCGCCGCTCTCCTATATCCAAATGAATACGGTTTAGCGGCCGCGCTGCAACCGGTTTCTGGCGCCTGCGACATGAGGGACGCGCGGCAAGGCGCTTGCTTTCGGTGGCCGAAGGCGCCAGCACAGGCTGGCGTTTCTCTTGTTCCGGACCCACGGCATGACACCCGCCCGCATCGGCATCGTCACCATTTCGGACCGCGCCAGCTCGGGCGCCTACGAGGATCTGAGCGGCCCGGCCATCGAGGCCTGGCTGCGGCGCGCCATCACCAGCCCCTGGACCGCCGACTACCGGATCATCCCCGACGGGTTCGAGAGCGTGCGCGACACGCTCGTCGCGCTCTGCGACAGCGAGGGCCTGGACCTCGTCTGCACCACCGGCGGCACCGGCCCGGCCCCGCGCGACCTCACCCCCGAGGCCATGGCGGCGGTGATCGAGAAGCCGCTCCCCGGCTTCGGCGAGCAGATGCGGCGCATCAGCCTCAACGAGGTGCCCACCGCCATCCTCTCGCGGCAGGAGGCCGGAGTGCGCGGCCGCACGCTGATCGTGAACCTGCCGGGCAAGCCGGCCTCCATCGCGGTCTGCCTCGCCGCGGTGTTCCCGGCCATTCCCTATTGCCTCGACCTCATCGGGGCGGGTCGCATCGAGACCGATCCGGCGGTGTGCGCCGCCTTCCGCCCCAAAGGGGCGTAGGCCCGCCGCCGCAACCGGACGCGCTGGCGGGTCAGATCACCACGACGCCGCGGTGCTTGGCCTCGCCCTCGGGCTCCACATGGATGGTGATGACCGCATCGTCCATGTCGCGCTCGAAGGCGTTTTCGATGCGGTCGCAGATGTCGTGGGCGGCGGCCACCGTCATGCTGCCCGGCACCACGAGGTGGAATTCCACGAAGGTGATGCGCCCGGCGTGGCGGGTGCGCAGATCGTGCGCCTCAATGGCGCCGGCGGCGTGGATGGAGACCAGCTCGCGGATGCGCGCCACCACCTCGGGCGGCGGCGCCGCGTCCATCAGGCCGCCGACGGATTCCTTCATCAGCACCCAGCCGGTCCACAGCACGTTGAGCGCCACGAGCCCTGCGATCAACGGATCAAGCACCGGCCAGCCGGTGACCGGCACCAGCACGAAGCCGATCAGCACGCCGGCCGAGGTGACCACGTCGGTCAGCACGTGCTTGCCGTCAGCCACCAAAGCGGGCGAGCGCATGGCCCGCCCCACGCGCAGCAGCACCACGCACCAGACCACGTTGATGAGCGTGGCGGCGCCGTTGATCATCATGCCGGTGAACGGCTGGTCCGGCAGGCGCGGATCGAGGAAGCCCTGGTAGGCCTCGCGCATGATGGTGATGGCTGCCACCACCACCAGCACGCCTTCCAGCACCGCGGAGAGGTATTCCGCCTTGTGGTGGCCGAACTGGTGATTGTCGTCGGCGGGGCGGGCGGAAACGGTGATGGCAACCAGCGCCGCCGCCGAGGCCGCGACGTTGATGATGCTCTCCAGCGCATCGGACAAGAGCGCCACCGAGCCGGTGACCCACCACGCCAATGTCTTGAGACCGAGGACGACGGCGCCGACCAGCACGCTCGCCGCCGCCACCCAGAGCGCCTTGCGGCTCATGTCCGCCCTCCCAGATCGCCTCGCGCAGCGGCCGTGATGCGACCGCGCCGGCAGGCATCGCGCGGCGCAGGGCGACGCCCACGCCGGCGCCGCCTCGCTTGGTTGGAGGCTCTACAAAGTCCTCACCCGTGGCGCAACCGCGCCTCTGTCGCAGCCGGCCTCAGGGCGCCTGCATATGGCTCAGGGACTGCTGCAAAGCGTTCGGCCCGACCATGATGATACCGTCGAAGGGCGAACTCATCTCCAGGATGAGGAAGATCGCCCCCGCCAGCGACAGGGCGCACAGGGGAAAGGCGGTGAGCGCCACCGCATTCACCGGCGAAAACAGGCCGAAGCTGATGAAGATCAGCGTCAGCCAGATGATCAGCACCAGCACAAAAATGGGCGGCACTTCGGTGACGCTCTCGGCGATCAGGGTCCAGCGCAAGGCGGCGAGGGACTTGAAGCGGTCGAGGGCCTCGGCCCGCAGGTCCGTCTGCTCGGGATCGAGGGGGGAGAGGATGCGGATCTCGTGGCCCACCTGCTGGAGCAGTTGCTCCGAGCCGCGGCTGCTCACCACCTTCGGCGCCCCGGGCGTTTCCGGCCAGGTCTCGTTGATGGCGTGGACCGTATAGGCGAGCAGAGCGCTTCGGGCGGGCTCCGCGCCCGGGCCAAAGTGGCGCAGCGAGGCGTCGAGGGTCGTCAGATAGGTGGCGTACTGCTGGATGTCCTTGCCGGTGGTGTCGAAATTTCCCTTCACCGAGGCCGTCATCAGGCCGAGGATGAGCGAGGCCATGGCCGCCACCATGCCGACGCCGAGCTTCACCGCCTCCTGCGTCTCCTTGGAGAGGTGATGCGCCTTCAGCCAGCGCGCCGACCACATGCCCCACAGAGCCCCGCCCTGCAAGGCCATGAACACCAGGACGGCCACCAGCCACGCCTGCATGCGATATCCCCCAAACCGCCACCCTGCCGGATACGACGGCCGCCGGGTAGCGTAAAGGGCGAAAACACGCGACCCGCCGCCGGTCCGCGCCGGCTGCGGGGGCGCCTCAGCAGGTGGTGCAGGCGGCGATCAGGGCGCGCTTGCGGGCGAGATCGGCATAGCCGGTGACGAGGCCGTTGCCGATCACATAGGCCGGGGGATCGAGCACCCTGAGGGCGCCGGACAGCTCCACGCCACGGTTGAGCGCGTCGGTGACGTCCGGCTGGTTGGCGGCGCGGAACACCTTGTAATGGTCGAGGCCCTGCGCCCGCACCACGTTGATCGCCTTCAGCCCGTCGATCGGCCCGGTGGTGGCGGCGAGGGCGAGATAGAAGTCCTGGAACTGACCGGCATGCAGCGCCAGCACGGCGAGGGCGATGCGCGCCGCCTCCACCGAGCCCACGTCGAGCCGCGGCGTCTGCACGACGGCATAGGCGAGGCGCGGCGCGCCGGCGAGAAGATCGCGCATGTCGGAGGCCGAGCGGCGCCAGTCCGGGGCGTTGAAATCCACCAGCTCGGTGACGGCGCGCACAGCGTTGGGCGCCCCGAGCACGGCCTTGCCCGGCATGGCATCCAGCAGCTTGCGGGCCTCGGCCGAGATCGGAACGGGGCTTTCGGCCGCGCGGGCCGGGAAGGAGCCGGCGGAGACGGATGCGGCGGCGGCAAGGCCCGCGCCAGTTTGAAGCAGCGCGCGGCGGGTGAGCGCCTCGGCGCCGCGCCGGCGCACTATTCGGCGGCCTCGACGGGCGCCTCGGCGGCGATCTTCGCCTCGGCGTCTTCCTGGGCCTTGAGGACATCAGGGTGGGGCATGGAAATGATGTTGTAGCCGGAGTCCACGAAATGGACCTCGCCCGTCACCCCGGCCGACAGATCGGACAGCAGATAGAGGGCGGAGCCGCCCACTTCCTCGATGGTGACGGTGCGGCGCAGGGGGGCGTGGCGCTTCTGGTAGTTGAACATCACCCGCGCGTCGGCGATGCCCGCGCCGGCGAGGGTGCGCACCGGTCCGGCCGAGATGGCGTTCACCCGGATGCCCGCCGGGCCGTAATCGGCCGCGAGATAGCGCACCGACGCCTCCAGCGCCGCCTTGGCGACGCCCATGACGTTGTAATTGGGCATGACGCGGGTGGAACCGCCGTAGGTCAGCGTGATGAGCGAGCCGCCGTTGGGCATCAGCGCCGCGGCGCGGCGGGCGACCTCGGTGAAGGAGAAGCAGGAGATGACCATGGTGCGGGAGAAATTCTCCCGGCTGGTGTCGGCATAGCGGCCCTTCAGCTCCGACTTGTCGGAGAAGGCCACCGCGTGCACGAGGAAGTCGATGCTGCCCCAGGTCTCCTTCAGCGCGGCGAAAACCGCGTCAACGCTGGCGAGGTCCTCCACGTCGCATGGCAGCAGGATGGAGGAGCCGAGGCTCTGGGCCAGCGGCTTGACGCGCTTGGCCACCTGCTCGCCCTGGTAGGTGAAGGCGAGCTCGGCGCCCTGCGCCGCGAGGCCCTTGGCGATGCCCCAGGCGATGGAATGGTCGTTGGCGACGCCCATCACCAGGCCGCGCTTGCCTTTCATCAGGTCCTGCATCACCCACCCTCTCGCGCCTGAAACGCCGATAGCAGACCGCGCCGGGAGGCGCCACGAAGGCGCGCCGCGGCGCCTTCACCATTGATGACCAATCCTGAACGCCGCCTTGCTCAGCCGTCGCCGCGCTCAGGCGTCCACATGCTTGATGACGAGGCTGGCGTTGGTGCCGCCGAAGCCGAAGCCGTTGGACAGCACATGGCCGAGGGTCACGTTGTCCACCCGCTGGCGCACGATGGGCATGTCGGCGAAGGCGGGGTCCAGTTCCTCGATGTTGGCGCTCTCGCAGATGAAGCCGTTCTGCATCATCAGGATGGAATAGATCGCCTCGTGCACGCCGGTGGCGCCCTGGGAATGGCCGGTCAGCGACTTGGTGGCCGAGATGGGCGGGCACGTGTCGCCGAACACCGCGCGGATGGCCTCGATCTCCTTCAGGTCGCCGATGGGGGTCGAGGTGGCGTGCGGGTTGATGTAGTCGATCGGCGCCTTGATGCCCGAGAGGGCGAGCTTCATCGCCCGCTCCGCGCCCTCGCCCGAGGGGGCGACCATGTCGACGCCGTCGGAGGTCGCGCCATAGCCGGCGATCTCGGCATAGATGCGGGCGCCGCGCGCCTTGGCGTGCTCCAGCTCCTCCAGCACGAGGACGCCGGCGCCGCCGGCGATGACGAAGCCGTCCCGGTTCTTGTCATAGGCGCGGGAGGCCACCGCCGGGCGGTCGTTGTAGGTGGAGGACATGGCGCCCATGCCGTCGAACAGCACGGACAGGGTCCAGTGCAGGTCCTCGCAGCCGCCGGCGAAGATGATGTCCTGCTTGCCGTACTGGATCAGCTCGTAGGCGTTGCCGATGCAGATGTTGGTGGTGGCGCAGGCGGCCGAGATGGAATAGCTCAGCCCCTTGATCTTGAACCAGGTGGAGAGCGTCGCCGAGGCGGTGGAGCCCATGGCCTTTGGCACCGCGAACGGGCCGACGCGCTTCGGCCCCTTCTCGCGGGTGATGTCGGCCGAATCCACGATGGTCTTGGTGGAGGAGCCGCCGGAGCCCATCACCAGGCCGGTGCGGATGTTGGACACCTCGTTCGGCTCAAGGCCCGAATCGCGGATGGCCTGCTCCATGGCCACGTGGTTCCACGCGGTGCCACCGCCGTGGAAGCGCATGGCGCGGCGGTCGACGACCTCTTCCGCATTCAGGGTCGGCGCACCGTGCACCTGGGAACGGAATCCGAGCTTGGCATAGTCCTCGGCGAAGGAGATGCCGCTCTTGGCCTCGCGCAGGCTGGCGAGCACCTCCTGCGTGGTGTTGCCGATGGACGAGACGATGCCCATCCCGGTGACGACGACGCGACGCATGTCAAATCCCCATTGGAAAGCACCAGTGTCGCCGCGGAACGTGGCGAGGCGTTGTCAGGCGCTCGCGGCGCTCGCGGGCTGAGGTGCCGCCTCGGCCTGGAACAGGCCCACCTTCAGATCCTTGGCCCGGTAGATCACCGCGCCGTCGGCGGCCAGCCAGCCGTCGGCGATGCCGAGCACCAGCTTGGAGCGCATGACGCGCTTGAACTCGATGCCGTAGACCACCTTCTTCACGTCGGGCAGCACCTGGCCGGAGAATTTGAGCTCGCCGAGGCCGAGCGCACGGCCGCGGCCCGAGGAGCCGAGCCAGCCGAGATGGAAGCCCACGAGCTGCCACAGGGCGTCAAGGCCGAGGCAGCCGGGCATCACCGGGTCGCCCTTGAAGTGGCAGGCGAAGAACCAGAGATCCGGGTTCACGTCGAGCTCGGCGCGCACCATGCCCTTGCCGAACTCGCCGCCCGTCTCCGAGATCTCGGTGATCCGGTCGAACATCAGCATGGGCGGCAGCGGCAATTGCGCGTTTCCGGCCCCGAACAGCTCGCCACGTCCGCACGCGAGGAGATCCTCATACCCGAAGCTGGTCTGCCGGTCCGCCATTCTCGCTTGTGTCGCCATTCTGCCCGGCCGCGCGCCCCTTACGAAGAAGGCCCGCCGCGGGTCGATTTCGAAGAGCCCGAAGGCCCGCCCCCGTCATCGGCGGCGGCACTCCCTAACATAGGGACGGGCGCGCTCAAAGTCATGAAAGCGTCACGGCGTGCCGATCCGCGCCTACGATCCCGGGCGCCGGTGGCGAACCACGCCGCCCTCGCGCGCGTTGCCCCGGCGGTGGCTTTGCCGGCGCTGGCCGGTGCACACTCACCCCCTTGGCCGGGACACGCGCCGGCACGACCGCATCAGGGCCGGGTCGTTGGCGTGCCCCTTTCGTGGCGGCCGGAGCGGCGCACCCTTGCAGGAACGGGGTATGGCGCGTCCGGCAGACGGCGGAGACAAGCATGGCGATCTTGAAGGAGTTCAGGGAGTTCGCGGTTCGCGGCAATGTGGTGGACCTCGCCGTCGGCGTCATCATCGGCGCGGCTTTCGGCAACATCGTCAGCTCGCTGGTGGGCGACGTGTTCATGCCGGTGATCGGCGCCGTCACCGGAGGCCTCGACTTCTCCAACTATTTCATTCCGCTGTCCAAGTCGGTCACGGCCGAAAATCTCGCCGACGCCAAGAAACAGGGCGCGGTATTGGCGTATGGGTCGTTCATCACCATCGCCATCAATTTCATCATCGTGGCGGCCGTGCTCTTCCTGGTGGTGCGCACGCTGAACGCCATGCGCCGGGCCGAGTCGGGCAAGCCCCCGGCGGCGCCGAACCGCAGCGAGGTGCTGCTCACCGAGATCCGCGACATCCTCGCGGCCGGCGCGCCCGTGGCCGCCAAGCCGGCGACGCCGCCGGCCGCCCCGCCCACGCCGCCGGCGTGAGGGGCGTCAGCGCTGCGCCTTGGCTGCGCCGGCGTCCTGCCGGCGCAGGAAGCCGCGCAGCACGGCGTTGGTCTCGTCGGGCCGGTCGTTGAAGATGCCATGGGCAGCACCGGGGATCACCGCAAGCTCGGCCCCGCCCGCCCGCCGGGCGAAGGCCGCCACGGTCTCCATGCGCGTCTCGTCATGCTGGCCGATCACGAACAGGGTGCGCGCGCCGTCGAGGCGCGCCAGCAGCGGCTCGCCGTCATAGTCCGCTAGGGTCCCGGTGGTGGAGAACTCGCTCGAGCCATTCATGGTGGTATAGAGCTTCTCGTTCAGCTTCAGGCCGTGGGCCGCCTCGTAGGTGCGCCGCGCCTGGGGAATCGGATCGCGGTGGTTAAAGGCGGCGTAGAACACCTCCGAGGCGGCATCGCACACCGCCTCGGGCGGCGGCGTGGCGCCGGCGCAGCGGCGGATGTCGTCCTGTGCCGCCGCGGGCAGCTCGCCCAGCCGCGCCGCCACGTCGGCGCGCCAGCTGCGGCCGGAGATGAAGGGGCTGGCGAGGATGAGCCCGGCAAGGGCCGATGGCTGGCGCGCCGCATAGTCGAGGGCGACGGTCGCCCCCCAGCTGTGGCCGAGCACATGCCAGCGCGCAATGCCGAGGGCGGTCCGGATGGCGTCGATCTCCCGCGCGAAGCGCTCCACCGTCCAGTTGGCCGGGTCGCCCGGGCGGTCGGAGCGGCCGCTGTCCAGCTGGTCGTAGAGCACCACCATGCGCTCGTCGGAGAGCTCGAGCGCGTCGAGGAAGGTGGAATGCATCCCGCCCGGCCCGCCGTGGATCAGCAGCAGCGGCAGGGCCTCGCCCTTGGCGGCGCCGTTGGTGCGAACGTAGAGGCGCCCGCCCTCGGCGGGCACCATCAATTCGCGCTCGGCCTCGGGATACACGGCCGGCCGCGCCAGCGCCGCCGGTGCGAGCATCATGCCGCCCAGCATGGACAGGACCGTCCGCCGTGGAAAATCTGACGCCATATCCGCCTCCGCTCGCGCTCAAGGTAGAATAGTAGCACGCAGCGTCAAGCGGGCCGGCGCGGTCCTGCCCCGGAAAATCCGAAGGTGGGTCAGCGCAGGTCGGCGCCCACCGCATCGGCGATGGAGGTGAAGCCGTCGGCCTTCAGGCGGGCGGCAAGGTCGCTCTTGATCCGGCTGACCAGGCCCGGGCCGTGGAAGACCAAAGCGGAATAGAGCTGCACCAGGCTCGCCCCGGCCCTGACCTTGGCATAAGCGTCGGCGCCCGAGGCGATGCCGCCCGCTCCCACCAGCGGCAGGCGTCCGCCCACGAGCCGGTAGAGCGCGGCGAGGCGCTCGGTGGACAGGGTCATCAGCGGCCTGCCGGACAGGCCGCCGGCCTCGGCCTTGTGCGCGCTCTTCAGGCTGGCCGGCCGCGACAGGGTGGTGTTGCCCATGATGATGCCGTCGACGCGGGTCTCCAGCGCCACCTGGGCGACATCGGCGAGGCCCGCCTCGTCGAGGTCCGGCGCCACCTTCACCAGCAGCGGCGGGCGGGCGGCGGGATCGGGGATGGAGGCGTCGCGCACCGCGACGAGATGGGCGAGCAGAGTCTCCATCTCCACCCTGGCCTGCAGGGCGCGCAGGCCCGGCGTATTGGGCGAGGAGATGTTGCAGACGATGTAGTCGGCGAGGCGGCAGGTGGCGGAGACGCCGGCGGCGTAATCCTCCAGCGTGTCCTCGCTCTCCTTGTTCTTCCCCACGTTGGCGCCGACGATGCCGCGCGCCCCGGCCGCCCGGCGCTTGCCGAGGCGGTAGACGAAGGGGGCGAGCCCCTCGCTGTTGAAGCCGAAGCGGTTGATCACCGCCTCATCCTCCTCCAGCCGGAACAGCCGCGGCAGGGGATTGCCCGGCTGCGGGCGGGGCGTCACCGTGCCGGCCTCGACGAAGCCAAAGCCGAGGCGGAACAGCGGGGCGGCCACCTCGCAATGCTTGTCGAAGCCCGCCGCGAGCCCCACCGGATTGGGGAAGTCGATGCCCCACACCCGAGTCGCGAGCACCGGGTCGTCGTGGCCGGACAGGTCCGGCATCAGGCCCCGTGCGAGGGCGCGGACGGCGAGGCCGTGGGCCCGCTCCGGGCTCACCAGCCCGAGGAAGGGGCGCACCAGGGCGTAGAGTTCCATCCGCGCGTCACTCGCCGGTGGTGGCGGTGCCGCCGTGGGCCTTGGACCAGCCGTGGGGATCGTGGAGGAAGGATTCGATCTCGGCGATCTGCGCGCTCTCGAAGCGGTTCATCTTCTTCACCTGCGCCAGCACGTCCCACCAGGTGGCGAGGCGATGCAGGCTGAGGCCGGCGCCCTCCAGGATGGCGGCCGATTCGGAGAAGATGTCGTAATAGAAGAACACGAAGCAGTGGGAGCACTCCGCCCCGGCGTCGCGCAAGGCATTGACGAAATTGACCTTGCTCTTGCCGTCGGTGGTCAGGTCCTCCACCAGCAGCACCCGCTCGCCGGGCGCGAGGTGACCCTCGATCTGGGCGTTGCGGCCGAAGCCCTTGGGCTTCTTGCGCACGTACTGCATGGGCAGCATCATCCGGTCGGCCACCCAGGCGGCGAACGGAATGCCCGCGGTCTCGCCGCCGGCGACGGTATCGAACTGCTCGTAGCCGATCTCGCGGTAGATGGTGGAGATGCCGAAATCCACCAGCGTCTGGCGCACCCGCGGGAAGGAGATCAGCCGCCGGCAGTCGATATAGACCGGGCTCGCCCAGCCCGACGTGAAGATGAACGGCTCGCCGGAGGAAAAGCGCACCGCCTCGACCTCGAGCAGCATCCGCGCGGTCTGCTCAGCGATGGTGGCCTTGTCCGGAAAAGCAGTGACATTCGCCATGGAGGGGGCCTTCGTCGCAGGAATCGTTGCGTGTGTGTGAGGCGCATATATCAGAGCGGCACCGGAATGCGACAGCCCCGGCGGCCGTGCCGGCGGCGCAAGCTCCCGCTTTCAGGCGGCCTTGGCGAGGCCGCGGGCGTGGTCCAGGGCCATTTCCAGCCGGTCGTTACCCCAGAACAGCTCACCGTCGGCGGTGACGAAGCTCGGCGCGCCGAACACCCCGCGGGCCGCCGCCTCGGACGTCAGGACGCGCAGGCGCTCCTTGTTCTGCGGCGTTTCCGCCTCGGCCACCACGTCGTCGTAGAAATGGCCGAGCCCCGCCAGCACCTGGCGGATGACCTCCCGGTCGGAAATGTCGCGCCCCTGGGCGAACTCGGCGGAGAACACCGCGCGGGTGAAGGACGGCCGGCAGGCATCGTTGAGATGCACGGCCACGCGGGCGGCGAGCAGCCCGTTGGCGGGGAAGGGCTCGGGCCGCGTCACCGGCGGGAGGCGCATGGCGGCGGCCATCCGGGCAAGGTCGCGCCACATGTGCGCCCCCTTGAGCGGATAGGTGTTGAACGGCGAGGTGGTATAGCCCTGCGCCGCGAAGATGGGGCCGAGGAGGAAGGGCTTCCACGCCACCTGGACGCCCGCCAGCTCCGCCAGAGCGGTGATGCGGACGGCCGAGAGATAGGAATAGGGCGAGGCGAACTCGAAATAGAAATCGAGGGTGCCGCTGGCCATGGGCGCCTCCTGCCTGTACATCGCGGCGTCACTCTGCGGCGGGGCGGCCCCGCTGTGCAAGGTGATGGATCAATCCGGGAGCCGTTCGGGTGAAAAGGTGAAGTGGGTCCTGTTCTTCGCGCTGGTGACCGGCGCCGCGGTGGCGATCCTGTTCACGGTCTTCCCGCAATGGGACCTGGCCATCTCCGGCCTGTTCTGGAATGCCAGCCGGCGCAACTTCGGCGTCGCCGGCATGTCCTGGGCCGGCACCATCCGCACTTTGGCCAACTGGATTCCCTGGCTGTTCGCCGGCCCGGCCTTTGCCGCCATCGTGCTGAAGCTGATCTTTCCCACGGGACAGATGTTCATGCCGGCGCGGGCGGCGGTGCTGCTCGCCTTCACCATGGCGATGGGTCCCGGCCTCATGGTCAACGGCCTGCTCAAGGAGCATTGGGGCCGCCCGCGCCCGGTGCACGTGGACAGCTTCGGCGGCAAGGACACCTTCCGCCCCTGGTTCTCACCCGACGGCACCTGCCCCACCAACTGCTCCTTCGTCTCGGGCGAAGGCGCCCTCGGCTTCTGGCTCACCGCGCCGGCGAGCCTCGTTCCCGGCGCGGCCGGCGTGGTGGCCATGGGCGCGGCGGTGGGCTTTGCCGCCCTTGCGGGCGGGCTGCGCATCGCCTTCGGCGGGCACTTCTTCACCGACGTGGTGTTTTCCGGCGTGCTGGTGATCCTGCTCATCGTGGCGACGCGGCTGTGGCTCTACGACCGCGCCCGTGCCCCCACCGACGCGGCGGTGGAGAATGCCATCGGCCGCGCCGGCACGGCGCTTCACGCCCTCGTCCGCCGGGCCTGGGCGGGCCTGCGGGGCCTTGCCGGGCGGCGCGGCGGCGCCTGACGGTGATGGGCGCGGCGGGGCGGCGGGCCCGCTTCCCCTTGCCAGCGCCCGGCGCGCGCCTATAGTCCGCGCCAAATTTCTCCCAACTGCCGAGAGATGTTATGGCGCGTGACGTGAAGAAGGTGGTGCTGGCCTATTCCGGCGGGCTCGACACCTCGGTCATCCTGAAGTGGCTCCAGACGACCTACAATTGCGAGGTCATCACCTTCACCGCGGACCTCGGCCAGGGCGAGGAGCTGGAGCCCGCGCGCAAGAAGGCGGAACTGCTCGGCATCAAGAGCGAGAACATCTTCATCGAGGACGTGCGCGAGGAATTCGTCGCCGACTACGTCTTCCCCATGTTCCGCGCCAATGCCCTCTATGAGGGGCTGTATCTGCTCGGCACCTCCATCGCCCGGCCGCTGATCGCCAAGAAGCAGATCGAGATCGCCCGGAAGATGGGCGCCGACGCCGTCGCCCACGGCGCCACCGGCAAGGGCAACGACCAGGTGCGCTTCGAGCTCGCCTATTACGCGCTGGAGCCGGACATCACCGTCATCGCCCCCTGGCGCGAGTGGGACCTCACCTCCCGCACCCGCCTGCTGGAGTTCGCCGAGGCGCACCAGATCCCCATCGCCAAGGACAAGCGCGGCGAGGCGCCCTTCTCGGTGGACGCGAACCTGCTTCACTCCTCCTCCGAGGGCAAGGTGCTGGAGGACCCGGCCGAGGACGCGCCCGACTATGTCTACCAGCGCACCATCTCGCCCGAGGAGGCCCCCGACGAGGCGACGATCATCACCATCGCCTTCGACAAGGGCGACGCGGTGGCCATCAACGGCGAGGCCCTCTCCCCGGCCAGCCTCCTCACCAGGCTCAACGAACTGGGCAAGGCCAACGGCATCGGCCGCCTGGACCTCGTGGAAAACCGCTTCGTCGGCATGAAGAGCCGCGGCATCTACGAGACCCCCGGCGGCACCATCCTGATCGCGGCCCACCGCGGCATCGAGAGCATCACGCTGGACCGCGGCGCGGCGCACCTGAAGGACGAGCTGATGCCGCGCTATGCGGAGCTCATCTACAACGGCTTCTGGTTCTCCCCCGAGCGCGAGATGCTGCAGGCCGCCATCGACCACTCGCAGGCCTATGTGACCGGCGAGGTGACGGTGAAGCTCTACAAGGGCAACGCTACCGTCATCGGCCGAAAGAGCCCCTATTCGCTCTACAATCAGGAGCTGGTGACCTTCGAGGAAGGCGCCGTCGCCTACGACCACCGCGACGCGGCGGGCTTCATCAAGCTCAACGCCTTGCGCCTGCGGACCCTCGGCAGCCGCGCCCGCAAGATCTCCGACTAGGCGCCCCCCGCCCCCTCCCCTGAAGATAATTCCCGGCCGCCCCCACGGGCGGCCGCTTCGTGTTCGGGGATCAGCGCTCACCGGGGCCGGGCATCAGCACGCGCAAGGCGTTGAGGATCACCACCACGTCGATGGCCTCCTGCAGCAGGGCGCCCTCCACCGGCTCCAGCAGGCCGAAGGCGGCGGCCAGCATGCCGGCCATGGACAGGCCGATGCCCCAACCCACGCTCTGGCGGGCGATGGCCAGGGCGCGGCGCGCGATGGCCATGGCCTCGGCAAGCCGATCGAGCCGGTCCACCAGCAGCACCACGTCGGCCACCTCCGCCGAGGCCGCCGCGCCCCGCGCTCCCAGCGCCACGCCCACGTCCGCCGCGGCGAGGGCCGGGGCATCGTTCACCCCATCCCCCACCATCATGACGCCGCCCGGCGCTCCGGCGCGGGCGCGCAGGATCCGCTCCACCTTGCCCTGGGGCGACAGCTCGCCCGCCCAGTCGTCGAGCGCGAGCTGCCGCCCGACCGCGTCCACAGCCTCGGCCCGGTCGCCGGAGGCGAGGGCGATGTGGGTGACGCCGCCCCGGCGCAGGGCGCCGAGCATGTCGGCGGCGTCGTCGCGCAGCCGGTCGGTGAACACCAGCAGGCCGGCGGGCCGGCCGTCCACCGCCACCGCGACCACCGCGCTCGCCGGCGGCAAGGCGGTGCGCAGTTCGGCGAAGTCCCCGCCCGCCAGGGCCGAGACATAGCGCGCGCCGCCGATGGCCACCGCGCGCCCATCCACGGTTCCGCGCAGGCCGACGCCACCCTCCTCCACCACATCGCGCGGCGGCGACAGGACGAGCCCCCGTCGCCCGGCGGCCTGGACCAGCGCCTGCGCGATGACGTGGCTCGACGCCTGGTCGAGGGAGGCCGCGAGGCGCAGCACCTCGTCCGAATCCATGCCCGGGGCGGCCCGCACCTCCTCGAGCCCGGCCCGGCCATGGGTGAGGGTGCCGGTCTTGTCGATGACCAGGGCGCTGACCGAGGCGAGCTTTTCCAGCGCGCCGCCGTTCTTCACCAGAACGCCGCGTCGGGCCGCGCGCGACAGCCCCGACATGAGAGCCACCGGGACGGCGAGGATGAGGGGGCACGGCGTCGCCACCACCAGGACCGCGAGCGCCCGGCGCGGATCGCCGCTCACCAGCGCCGCCCCGACCGCAAGTCCCACGGCGGCCACGAGGAAGCCGAGCGCGTAGCGGTCGGCCAGGCGCACCATGGGCGCGCGGCTCGCCGCGGCCGCCTCCACCATCCGCACGATGCCGGCATAGGTGCTCTCGGCCGCGCTGCGCAGGACGACGAGGTCGAAGGCCTCGCCCACATTGACCGCGCCGGAGGCCGCCTCCGCGCCGATCTCGACCCGCGCCGGGCGCGCCTCCCCGGTGAGGGACGACACGTCGAGCACGGCGGCGCGGTCCGCGATACGGCCGTCGGCAGGGACGGTGTCCCCCTGCCGCACCAGAACGCGGTCGCCCGGCATCAGGCAGTCCACCGGAACGATCCGCAGCGCGCCGTCCTCGTGGCGCACCGCATCCCGCGGGGCGCGGGCCACGAGGGCCGACATCTCGCGCCGCGCCCGCCCGGCGGCGAACCGCTCCAGCTGCTGGCCGCCCGCATACATCAGCGCCACCACGTTGCCGGCGAGGGGCTCGCCGAAGCCGAGGGCCGTCGCCATGGACAGGAGCGCCAGCACATCGAGGCCGATCCGCCCGTCGCGCAGCGCGCGGGCGATGTCGAACACCAGCACCGCCAGCACCGGCACGGTCCCGGCCGCAAACGCGATGGCCGCGGCAGCCGGCCGGCCGAGCCCCAGAAGGGCGAGCCCGACCGCGAGCGGCAGCACGGCGGCGAGAAGCAGCAGATAACGGTTGCGCGCGCTGCCGCCGGTGGCTTCCATGCGCCCCTCGACCGCCTCCGGCATTTTTCCCCCGTCTGCGGCCATCGCGTCACATTGCTGAAGCCGCCCGCGCGCTTCATATCATATTAGAATTTCTCTAAATGGAGTTTTCCGGGATGAAGTCGTTTTTCCCCGGCCGCCGCCGCTTCGCCGACCTTTCGGAGAGCGAAGTGCTGGCCCTCGCCATCTCATCGGAGGAGGACGACGCCCGCGTCTATGCCGATTATGCCGAGGCGCTGCGCAACGATTTTCCCGATACGGCGAAGGTGTTCGAATCCATGGCCGGCCAGGAGCGCGGCCACAACGCCAACCTGACCCGCGAGTACGAGCGCCGCTTCGGCCCGCACGTGCCCCTCATCCGGCGCGAGAGCATCGCCGGCTACTACCATCGCCGGCCGGTCTGGTACGTGGTCAATCTCGGCATCGACCGCATCCGCGCCGAGGTCGGGCGGATGGAGGACGAATCGGCCAATTTCTATCTGCAGGCCCAGAAGAAGGCGACCGATCCCGGCACCCGCAAGCTCCTGGAGAGCCTCTACCGCACCGAGCTCCAGCACGAGGAGATCGCCGGTAACCTCGCCGAGCGCTACCTGCCGGTGGACAAGAAGGGGGAGGAGGACGAGAAGGCCCGTCGCCAGTTCGTGCTCACCTGGGTCCAGCCGGGCCTTGCGGGCCTGATGGATGGCTCGGTCTCCACCCTCGCCCCCATCTTCGCCACCGCCTTCGCCACGCAGAATTCCCACACCACCCTGCTCGTCGGCCTCGCCGCGGCGGTGGGCGCCGGCATCTCCATGGGCTTCACCGAGGCGGTGCACGACGACGGCGTCATCTCCGGCCGCGGCTCGCCGATCAAGCGCGGCATCGCCTCAGGCGTGATGACGGCGGTGGGCGGCCTCGGCCACGCCCTGCCCTATCTCATCCCGCAGTTCTGGACCGCCACCGCCATCGCCATCGTCGTGGTCTTCGTGGAATTGTGGGCCATCGCCTTCATCCAGAACCGGTACATGGAAACCCCCTTCTGGCGTTCGGTGATGCAGGTGGTTCTCGGCGGCGCGCTGGTGCTGGCGGCAGGCATCTTCATCGGCGGCAGCTGACGCCGGCCGGCCTTGCGGCACGTCATGGCCGCCGGGCCGAAGGCCCTGCACCCTGGCCGGGTGGAAAAGGGAGGCGGCGGATGCACGCCATGGTCCTGAGGCGCGCGGGCGATCCGCTCGTGCCCGAAACCCGGCCCGATCCCGAGCCGGGGCCGGGCGAGGTGGTGATCGCGGTCACCGCCTGCGGTGTCTGCCGCACCGATCTTCACCTGGTTGACGGGGAACTGCCCCAGGCGGTGCGGCCCGTGGTGCCGGGCCACGAGATCGTCGGGCGGGTGGCGAAGCTCGGCGCGGGGGTGGCTCACCTGAAGGTGGGCGAGCGGGTGGGGGTGGGCTGGCTCGGCCACGCCTGCGGCACCTGCCCCTATTGCGCGGGCGGGGAGGAAAACCTCTGCGACGCCCCCGCCTTCACCGGCTGCACCCGCGACGGCGGCTTCGCCAGCCACGCGGTGGCCGACGCGGCCTTCGTCTATCCCTTGGGAGAAGCGGGGGATGACGTCGCCCTCGCGCCCCTGCTCTGCGCCGGCCTCATCGGCTGGCGGACGCTGAAGATGGCGGGGGACGGCCGCCGCATCGGCCTCTACGGCTTCGGCGCGGCGGCGCACATCATCGCCCAGGTGGCGCGCCACCAGGGCCGCGAGGTGTTCGCCTTCACCCGCCCGGGGGACGCGAAGGCGCAGGCCTTCGCCCGGAGCCTCGGCGCCGTCTATGCCGGCCCTTCGGACGCTCCCGCGCCGGAGCCGCTGGACGCCGCCCTCATCTTCGCCCCGACCGGCGCACTGGTGCCGCAGGCGCTGCGCGCCGTGCGCAAGGGCGGCCGCGTGGTGTGCGGCGGCATCCATATGAGCGACATCCCGTCCTTTCCCTATCGCTGGCTGTGGGAGGAACGGAAGATCCTGTCGGTGGCCAACCTGACCCGCGCCGACGCCCGCGAATTCCTCGCGCTGGCACCGAAGGCCGGCGTCACCACCCACGTCACCCCCTACCCCCTGGCTGAGGCCAACACCGCCCTCGACGATCTGCGCGCCGGCCGCCTGGACGGCGCCGCGGTGCTTGTGCCGTAGGGGCCTTTTCCATCCCGTCGCCCTTACCCCTCACCCTCGTCGCCCTCCGGCTTGACCGGAGACGGCGCTGCGGGTGACGAGATGGGCGCTCCGACCGGGGACCGCGCTATGGCGGCGAGATGGGTGCTCCGACCGGGGGCGGGCTGCAGCGGGAAGATGGGTGCTCCGGTCAAGCCGGAGCACGACGGCGGGACGGGTTTCGCCCGTGTGCTCCGGCCGCGACGGGCCTGCCCCGTCATCAGCCCCTGAGACGGCGCCGGGCCCCCTCACCCCCGGCGCCCTCCGGCTTGACCGGAGGGCCCATGCTCCGACCGGGGAAAGCGCCGCGGCGGCGAGATGGGTGCTCCGATCAAGCCGGAGCACGACGGCGGCGCACCCTCTCAGCGCTGCTTCACATATGTCCCCGGCGCCGGACCGAGCACCGGATAGCCGACCGCACCGATGCGCGGGAGGGGACCGGGAGGGCCGGAGCGGGCGGCGAGCCAGCTCTCCCAGGCCGGCCACCACGAGCCGTCTTCCGGCGGCGTCGCTTCCATCCACTGGTCGGGGCCGAGGTGCAGGTCGCCGAGCTTCGCCTCGCGGATGCGATAGTGGCGGTGCTTGTGGCCGGGCTCGCTGACGATGCCCGCATTGTGCCCGCCCGAGGCGAGGACGAAGGTGACGTCGGTGTCGGTGAGCTGGTGGATCTTGTAGACCGAGCGCCACGGCGCCACGTGGTCGCGCTCGGTCCCCACGACGAACAGCGGCACGCGGATGTCGAGCAGCGACACCGGCCGCCCGTCCACCCGGTAGCGGCCGGCGGCGAGGTCGTTGTCGAGGAAGAGCTGCCGCAGATATTGCGAATGCATGCGGTAGGGCATGCGCGTCGCGTCGGCGTTCCAGGCCATCAGGTCGTTCATGGGCGCGCGCTCGCCCATGAGGTATTCGTGCACGAGGCGCGACCACACGAGGTCATTGGAGCGCAGCATCTCGAACGCCCCGGCCATCTGCCCGGCGGAGAGATAGCCCTGGTCCCACATCATGCTTTCCAGCGTGTAGAGCTCGCCGGGGTCGACGAAGAGCTGCAGTTCGCCGGGCTCGGAGAAGTCGGTCTGGGCCGCGAACAAGGTGACGGAGGCGAGCCGCGCATCCCCCGCCCGCGCCATGGCGGCCGCGGCGATGGCGAGCAGCGTGCCGCCGAGGCAATAGCCCGCCGCATGCACCTTGGCGCCCGGCACCACCGCGTTGACGGCGTCGAGGGCGGCCATGACGCCCTGGGTGCGGTAGTCCTCGAAGCCGAGGTCGCGGTCCTCCGCCACCACGTTGCGCCAGGAGATGCAGAACACCGTGTGCCCCTTGGACACCAGATAGCGCACCAGCGAGTTCTGCGGCGACAGGTCGAGGATGTAGTATTTCATGATCCAGGCCGGCACGATCAGGATCGGCTCGGCGGCCACGGCATCGGTGGCGGCGCGATACTGGATCAGTTCGATGAGGTGGTTGCGGAAGATCACCTCGCCGTCCGTCACCGCCACGTTGCGGCCGGGCTCGAACGCCTCCGCCCCCGCCGGGGGCCGGCCCGTGGCCTTGCGCGCCATGTCTTCCAGCGCATTGCGGGCGCCGGCGACGAAATTCATGCCGAGAGTCTCCCGCGCCCGCCGGATCACCTCCGGGTTGGTCAGCGGAAAGTTCGAGGGCGAGGCCATGTCGAGCAATTGCCGCGCGGCGAAGGCCACCACCGCCTCGTTGTGGGGCGCCGTGCCGGGCACGCCGTGGGTGGCGTTGTGCCACCATTGCTGGTTCAGCAGGAAGGCCTGGTACCAGAAGCGATAGGGCCAGTCCTGCCACACCGGCGCGCTGAAGCGCTCGTCGCCGGGCAAAGGCTCGATGCAATTGGGGAAGCTGCGGTCGAAGCTGGAGGCCACCGCATAGGCGCCGAGCCGGGCGGCCTTGCGCCATGCCTTCAGCGCCAGCTCCGCCTGCTTGCCGGGGGCGGCGGCGAGATGCATCCACCAGTCGAGGCAGGCAAGGGTGAGCGCCGCAGGCGACAGGCCCGAGGTGGTGCGGGCGGCGAGCGCCGCCGCCGCGCGGTCCACCGCGCGCAGCGCCTCCGGGCCGGACCCGCGCTCGAAATCCTCCTCGTCGTGAAACGCCATGCGTGCCCACGCCTGCGCCATCAGCCGGCCGGCTTCCGGCAGGGTCGAGAAATCCATGCCGAGGCGCGCCGGCTGGCCCGCCCCGTCGATCGTGGGGGTCGTCGCGCCCGAGGACTGCGCGGCGGGGGACGTCGCGGCCGCGGTGTCGGCGGCGGGCTGGGACAGGAGGCGGGGGCTGGTCGTCACCATCGGACGCTCTCTTCGGGCAGGGCGCGCTTGCGGGGCAGCGGAATTGCGGGACGCAGCGGGGAGCGCGCGGCGTCGGGGGCCCGCCCGTCCTCGCCGCTTCTCGGGGCGCTTTGATGGCAAACAAGGTGCCCCTGACCGACAACGCGACAATGACGCGCATCAATTCGCGCCGCGCCCGCGACGGCGCGCGACGTCAGAGGATGTCGCCATAGCGGGCGATGAACGCCCGCGTGCCGCGCCGGAACAGGGCAGCGTGCTGCTTCATGGCCTGCTTGCGCAGGCGCTTCTGCGCCCGGGCGAGGGCGAAGCCCAGCCGCTCGCGTGTGCCTTCGGCCAGCGCGTCGCCGGCCGCGGCCAGCATGGGGCGCAGGGTCTCGATGTCCTGATAGGCGCCGAACAGGTCGCGCAGCTTCTGGGTCCGCCGCGCCCGCTTGCCGCCGCGCCCGCCGAATGCCTCGGCGATGAAGCTCATCTGGTAGCGATGGGTCACCACCCTCTTGCGTGCCTCGTGCATGGCCTCGGGCGTGTCGAAATGCGCGCGCCGGGCCTGCCGGTAGCCCTTGGCGAGGGCGGCGCCCACGTCGGCGGCGCGCGCGGCCTCGCCCAGGGCGCCGTCCAGCTCCGCCCGGGCCTCGGCGAGAAAATGCGCCAGCGCCGCGCGATGCGGCTCCGCCGCGCCGCCGTCGTCCGCCGGGCCGCCCAGCGCCGCACGCGCCTCTTCATGATCGCCGGCGAGGATGAGGCCTTCCGCGTCGAGCAGGCCCAGCGCCTCCAGCGCGGCGGCCTGGTCGCGCGCGCTCGACATCTCCCGCGCGACAGCGGCGGTGCGGTGGCGGGTGACGGTGGCGAGCTCGTCCGGAATGAGCCGCAGCAGGGCGCGATACTGCTTCATGGCCTTGCGGGCGTCGTGCACCATCTCCACCGGGTCGGGATCGGTGGCGGCGGCCTCCACCCGGTCCAGCGTCGCGGAGAGAGCCTGCGCCAAGGCGGCGCCGGCGGCAGGCGGCGGGGGCACGGAACGGGCGGGGTCTTCGATCGCGGCATCCATCAACGGCTTCGTCCGGCTGGAGGATCGACGGCTCAAGTCTGCCACGGAACCGCGGGTTCCGCCTGCCGTCAGTAGCATGGCGGAGGCGATGCCGCCCGCACCGGCGATGGCGACCAGCGCCCGGCCCTCCCCCGCAAGGAGCCGGTGGAAGGCGCGCACCGCCAGCACCGCCCCCGATGCGCCGATGGGATGGCCCCGCGCCAGCGCCCCGCCCCCGGCATTGACCCGCGCCGCATCGAGACCGAGCCGCCGGAGGGTGGCGAGGGCCTGCACCGCATAGGCCTCCATCAGCTCCACATGCTCGATCTCGTCCGGCACGACGGCACACCGCGCGCACAGCACCGCCACCGCCGCCACGGGGGCGAGCGCCGGGACCAGCGGATCGCCGCCCCGGGCGAGAGCCGCCGTGATGCCGACGGGTCCCTCCCCCGCGGGTCCAAGAAGGACGAGGGCGGCGGCGTCCGCCTCCACCGCCGTGGTGGCCGCGGTGACGCCGTGGACGGCAGCGCCGGCGAGCACCGGCAGGCGGGCGAGCAGCGCCGGCGACAGCTGGCGAGCGAAGGGGTCGGCGCCGAGGCCGGCGACCGGCACCAGTTCCGCGGCGCTCGGAGGAGCCGCCAGGGCGCGGCGGTGGCTCTCCATCGCGAAGGCCTCCTGCGCAGCGCGGGTGATGCCTTCGTCCTGCGCGATCGCGGCGGCCGAGGCGGCGAGCGCGATCTCCCGCTCGGGCCAGGGGGTGAAGGCCGGCTGGCGATAGAAGCGCAGCGCCCCTTCGCGTGTTGCGGGGCGGTGGGCGCGCAGCGGAGCGCGGCTGAAGCTCTCCGCCCCGCCGGCGATCACATAGCGCGCCTCCCCGGCCGCGATGCGCGCGGCGCCGATGCGGATGGCGTCGAGGCCGGAGCAGCACTGGGTGTCGAGGGTGAGGGCGGGAACCGCTTCGGGAAGGCCGGCGGCCAGCGCCGCCACCCGCGCCACATTGCCCCCACCCGACAAGGCATTGCCGAGAATGACCTCGTCCACGGCGTCCGGGGCAAGGCCGGCATCGGCCAGAAGCGGACCCACAAGGGCGGCGGCGAGGTCGTGCACCGCAATGTCGCGGAAGGCGCCGCCGCGCGGCACCACCGCCGTGCGGCGGGCGGCGAGGATGGCGACAGGGCTCACGCCAGCACCTCGCACCGGAGCGGCCAGCGCCGGGCGACGGCGGCGAAATCCGTCTTGCCCGAGCCCGTCAGCGGCCAGTCGGCGAGCCGCGCATAGATGCGCGGCACCTTGAACAGGGAGAGGCGCCCGCGCAGGAAAGAAGTCAGCTCGGCGCGGGCCGGCACCTTTTCCCCGGCGAGGGCGAGGAAGGCCACCAGCCGCTCCCCGCGCTTGCCGTCCGGCACCCCGAGCACCGCCGCCGCGGCAACGGCGGGGTGGGTCTCCAGCACGCGCTCCACCTCCTCGGGATAGAGATTCTTGCCCGACGTCACGATCATCCGCCGGGCGCGGCCGGCGAGAAAGAGGAAGCCGTCCCGATCGAGCCGCCCCATGTCGCCGACGCTCAGCGCACCGTCGTGGGCGAGGAGATCGGGGCTGTCGCCGGTGGCGTAGCCGGAAAACAGGAACGGGCTCTCCACGAACACGAGGCCGGTGCGCCCGGCCGGCAGGCGCCGCCCCGCGCGGTCGCGGATGGTGATGCGCACGCCGGCGAAGGCGCGCCCCACCGATCCCTCCGGCACCTTCTCGGCATCCTTCGCCACGGTGACGAAGGAGAGCTCCGAGGCGCCGTAGAATTCCGCGAAGGCCGCCCCCGGCAGATGCAGGTCGAGGAGCGCCCGGCGCCCCGGCGGCCATTTGGCGCCCGAGCACAGCACGAGACGGATGCCGCCGAGGCGCTCCCCCTCCGCCGCCAGGTGGTCGAAGAGGAGGCCGAGCTGGGTCGGCACGCCATACAGCACGCTCGCCGTGTGGCGGCGGGCGAGCTCCGCCACGGCGCGGGGGCGGAAGCTGGGGCTGAGCACCACATGCGCGCCGGCATCGAGGCCGCGCGCCAGCGCGTAGAGGAACAGGGAATGGGTGAGGGCCCCGGGGGCGAGGATCACGTCGCCGGCGCCGATGCCGAATTCCTGCGTGTCCGCGTCGAAGCTCGCGGTCCAGGAGCGGTGGCTGCGGCGATAGCCCTTGGGCAGGCCGGTGGAGCCCGAGGTGAAGCCCACATAGAAGGGGGCCTCGCCGTCGGGCTGCGGCGGCACCGGACCCGCCAGGCCGAGGGCGGCGGGAAGTTCGCCGAGGTCGCCGGCCGGCAGATGAAAGTCGCTCCCGGCGTCTGCGGACAGCAGGCGGGCCGGGCGGATGCGGGCGAGCACCTGCTCGCGCTGGGCCGGCGGCCAGCCGGGATCGAGCACCTGCCCCTCCCGCCCGGCGCGGGCGGCGGCGAGAAACAGCACCGCCAGCGCCGCGCCGTTGGGCAGGTTCAGGGCGATGCCGCCCGGCGGCGCCGCCGCGAGCCGCGCGGCGCAATCCTCCACCAGGGCGTAAAGGCGTGCGTAGTCGAAATGGTCGCTGCCGCAGGTCAGGGCCGGCGCCCCGGGGCGTTCCGCGGCGTGGCGGGCGAGGTGCCGCGTGATGCTCACGGGCGGGGCTGGACCGCCACCGACCAGCTGCGCAGGACCGTGGTGGCGAGGAGCGCCGCCCCCACCGCCTTGATGACGTCGCCGGGCAGGAAGACCGCCGAGCCCAGCAGCGCCTTGGGCAGGCCGATGCCCGCCGCCAGCGCCAGCACCGGGACGCCGAACAGATAGACCACGCCGATCCCGCCGACCACCGCCGCCACCACCGCCGTCAGGAAGGCCGGCAGGCTGCCGCGCGCGCCGAGGCGCTCGGCGATGAGACCGGTGACATAGGCGCCGGCGATGAAGCCGAGGAAGAAGCCGGCGGTGGGGGTGCCCAGGATTCCCAGGCCGCCGCGCCCGCCGGAGAGCAAGGGCGCGCCCAGCAGCACCACGAAGCAGAACAGCGCCGTCGCCGCCGCGCCGCCGCGCGCGCCGAGCAGCAGGCCGGCGAGCATGACGCCGAGGCTCTGGGCGGTGATCGGCACACCGGCGGCGATGGGCAGATAGAGCGGCGGCACGAAGCCCAGCGCGCCGATCAGGGCGGCGACGAGGGCGATGCGCACGAGGGTCCGGGTATCCATGCTCACTCCTGGGATCGGGACGGCGGCGGGCGGCGGGGCGCGCCGAAGCCGCGGGCGTCGAGGGCCTCCGCCACCTGATCGGCGGTGGCGAGGGCGCCGGAAAAGAAGGTGCCGACGAGCACGAGGCCCGGGCGGTGCGGACTGCGCGCGCGCCACGCCTCCTCGCGGGCGCGCCAGGTGTCGAGCAGCACGGGCACGAAGCGCAGCACCAGCGCCACCGCGAGGGAAAGCTTCTCGGGGTCCACGCCGAAGCGCGCCAGAGGGCGCATCGGCACGGCGAGGGCGTCCATCATGTCCTGGAGGCGGGTGGAGAGGGTGACGAGATCGGCCAGCAGCACCATGACCGCGATGCGCAGCACGCTCGCCGCCGCGACGTCCAGCGCGGCGGCCCACAGCTGGAGCAGGAAGATGATGGCGAGCAGCGGCAGCAGGCTGCGCCACTGCAGGATGCGCGCCAGCCCCGGCCGGCCGAACGCCGTATAGACCAGCAGGACGGCCGCCAGCACCATGGCGAGCAGCACGGGATCGGTGATGGGCACGATCACCACCGAGAGCACCGCGAGGCCGGCGAGCTTCACCCCCGCCGGCAGACGGTGCAGCAGGCTGCGCCCCGAGAGATAGCCGGCGATCATGGCGTCCCCTCCGCCCCCGCCCGCGCCACGGCGAGGCCGGCGCGCGCCAGCGCGTCCTCGCGATAGAGCGGGATGACGGCGCCCGGCGGGCCATCCGCCACCACCAGGCCGCCCTTCAGCCAGAGGACCCGGTCGAAGCCGGCCAGAAGGTCGAGGTCGTGGCTTGCCATCACCACCTGCACGTCCAGCGCCGCGAGCCGCGCGCCAAAGGCGATGCGGGTGGTGAGGTCGAGGCTGGAGAATGGCTCGTCGAGGAGCAGGAGCTGCGGACCGCCGGCGAGCGCCGCAAGGATGCACACCAGCTGCTTCTGCCCTTCTGACAGGTCGGACACCGCCCGGTCGCCCCAGCCGGCGCAGCCGTGGGCGGCAAGCAGGCGCTCCGCGGCCGCGTTGGCCTCGGCCTTGGGCAGGCCCTGCTGGATCGGGCCGAAGGCGATCTCCTCGCGCACCGAGGGGAAGATGATCTGGTGATCGACGTTCTGGAACACGAAACCCACCAGCGCCGGCAGGCGCCGCCGCTCGCGCCGGGTGTCGAGGCCGCCCACCGAGACCGTGCCCGCATCGGGCAGGATCAGGCCATTGAGGAGGCGCAGCAGGGTGGACTTGCCCGAGCCGTTGTCGCCCACGAGGCCGATGCGCCGCTCCCCCAGCGTCAGCGACAGGCCCGAGAACACGGTGCGGGCGCCGCGCGTCACCTCCACCCCGGACAGCCGCACCGGGTCCGCCTGCCGGACGGGCTGCTGCGGGGCGGGGCGGAAGAGCGTCATGATCGGTGCAACGGCCTGGCAGCGGAATGCGGACGACCCTTGCCGCGCCGCGCGGGCCCGGCGGCGCACGCTCCGCCGCTGGGGCCGGAACGGGCCGGGCCGCACCGTCTCGATTAGCCGGTTTTGCGCCGGCCGCAAACCCTCGCGGCGACCCGGGCGGCTTGCCTGTGCGGCACCTGGCGACGCATTGTCGCCCGGCGGGGGGCATGGGCGTCCCGAAAGACGAGGCTCGAAGGCCCGATGCTCCGTGGTGCACGACAATACCTGCTGCGCCAGCCGTCGGAGGACGGCCAGCATCCGGTGACCTTCGTCGAGCTGTTCTTCGACCTGGTCTTCGTCTTCGCCATCACCCAGCTCTCCCGCCACCTTCTGCACGACCTGTCGGTGGTGGGGCTGGTGCAGACGCTGATTCTCTTCGTCGCCCTGTGGTGGGCGTGGATCGACACCGCCTGGGTCACCAACTGGCTCGACCCCGAGCGCAAGCCGGTGCGGCTGATGCTGCTGGCGCTGATGCTCATCGGGCTGATCCTTTCCGCCAGCCTGACCAAGGCTTTCCACGAGGGCGCGATGACCTTCGCCCTCGCCTACGGCGCGTTCCAGACGGGGCGGTCGGCCTTCACCATCTGGGCGGTGGCGCGCCACGATCCGCCGCAGGCGATGAACTTCGTGCGCATCCTGAGCTGGCAGGGGGTGGCGTTCGCCCTGTGGATCGCCGGCGCTCTCGGCCACGACGGGCTGCGGCTCGGCCTCTGGGCGGCGGCCGTCACGGTGGAGAGCATCGGCCCCACCCTCGGCTTCCCCGTCCCCGGCCTCGGCCGGTCCAAGGCCACCGACTGGAAGCTGGAGTCGGGGCATCTGGCGGAGCGCTGCGGCCTGTTCATCATCATCGCGCTGGGCGAATCCATCCTGGTGACGGGGGCGACCTTCTCCGGCCTCGCGTGGCGCGGGCAGAGCTGGACCGCGACTGGCTGGGCGTCCTTCCTGGTCGCGTTCACCAGCTCGCTCGCCATGTGGTGGATCTATTTCGATACCGGATCGGACCGCGCCGCGGCGCGGTTCGCGCAGACCAGCCGTACCGGCGCCATGGCCCGCCTCGGCTATACCTACGTCCATCAGGTGATCGTCATCGGCATCATCGGCTACGCGGTGTCCGACGAACTGGTCCTCGCCCACCCCGGCGGCGACGTCTCCGCCGCCGCCGCGGCCGTCATCATCGGCGGGCCGGCGTTCTACGTGCTCGGCTGCGGCCTGTTCAAATATCCCGTTCTGAGCCGCTTTCCCCTCTCCCACATGGCGGGGCTGGCGCTGCTCCTGCTGCTGGTTCCCTTCACCTCCTTCTTCAACCCGATCGGCCTCGCCGCGGCCGCCACCCTCGTGCTTCTGGTGGTGGCCGCGTGGGAGACCGTGGCGCTGCGCCTGCTGGAGAAGCCGGCCGAGTGAGCCGGGGGCGGGCGGCGAACCCCTTCGATCCCGGATTGATTTCCGCCGCGGCCGGGCGCATAAATCCCGCCGATCAAATCGATTAAAATCCGGCGCGCTCGAACGCCGGAGTACGGAGATGCCCATGACCGGAAACGGAGACCAGTCCGAACGCAAAGGCGATCAGCCCGAGAAGCACGGCCTGAAGCTCAGGTCCCAGCTCTGGTTCGACAATCCCGACAATCCCGGCATGACCGCGCTCTATCTGGAGCGCTACCTCAACTTCGGCCTCACCCGCGAGGAATTGCAGTCCGGCAAGCCCATCATCGGCATCGCCCAGACCGGCTCGGACCTCTCCCCCTGCAATCGCCACCATCTGGACCTCGCCCACCGGGTGCGCGCCGGCATCGAGGCCATGGGCGGCGTGCCGTTCGAATTTCCAGTGCATCCCATCCAGGAGACCGGCAAGCGCCCCACGGCCGCGCTCGACCGCAACCTTGCCTATCTCGGCCTCGTGGAGATCCTCTACGGCTACCCGCTGGACGGCGTGGTGCTGACCACCGGCTGCGACAAGACCACCCCGGCCTGCATCATGGCCGCCGCCACCGTGAACATCCCGGCCATCGTCCTGTCCGGCGGGCCCATGCTCAACGGCTGGTGGAAGGGCGAGCGCACCGGCTCCGGCACCGTGGTGTGGAAGAACCGCGAGCGCTTCGCCGCCGGCGAGATCGACTATGACGAGTTCATGGACGTGGTCGCCTCCTCCGCTCCGTCGGTCGGCCACTGCAACACCATGGGCACCGCCTCCACCATGAATGCGCTGGCGGAAGCGCTCGGCATGTCCCTGCCCGGCTGCGCCGCCATCCCGGCGCCCTATCGCGAGCGCGGGCAGATCGCCTACGACACCGGCAAGCGCATCGTGGACATGGTGTGGGAGGACCTGAAACCCTCCGACATCCTCACCCGCGAGGCGTTCGAGAACGCCATCCGCGTCAACAGCGCCATCGGCGGCTCCACCAACGCCCCCATCCACCTCAACGCCATCGCCCGCCACGTGGGCGTGCCCCTCACCGTCGAGGACTGGCAGAGCGTCGGCCACAAGATCCCGCTGCTGGTGAACCTCCAGCCGGCCGGCGAATATCTCGGCGAGGAATTCCACCGCGCCGGCGGCGTTCCGGCGGTGGTGGCGGAGCTGATCGAGCAGGGCAAGATCCACGAGGGCGCGCTCACCGTGAACGGGCGCACCATGGGCGAGAACTGCAAGGGCAAGCTCTCCTGGGACCGCGAGGTCATCAAGGCCTATGACGCGCCCATGAAAGAGGATGCCGGCTTCATCGTGCTGCGCGGCAACCTGTTCGACAATGCGGTGATGAAGACCTCGGTGATCTCGCCGGAGTTCCGCGCGCGCTTCCTCTCCAACCCCAATGACCCGGAGGCCTTCGAGGGCCGTGCCGTGGTGTTCGACGGGCCGGAGGACTACCACCACCGCATCGACGATCCCTCGCTCGGCATCGACGAGCACACGCTGCTCTTCATCCGCGGCACCGGTCCCCTGGGCTATCCCGGCGGCGCCGAGGTGGTGAACATGCAGCCGCCGGCGGCGCTGCTGAAGAAGGGCGTCCATGCCCTGCCGTGCATCGGCGACGGCCGCCAGTCCGGCACCTCGGGCTCGCCCTCCATCCTCAACGCCTCGCCGGAAGCTGCGGCGGGCGGCGGGCTCGCTCTGCTGAAGACCGGCGACCGGGTGCGCATCGACCTCAACAAATGCACCGCCGACATCCTGATCTCGCCGGAGGAGCTCAACCAGCGCCGGGCGGACCTTCAGGGCCACGGCGGCTACCACGCGCCGGCGAGCCAGACCCCCTGGCAGGAGATCCAGCGCTCCATGGTGGCGCAGTTCGACGAGGGCATGGTGCTGAAGCCCGCGGTGAAGTACCAGCGCGTGGCCCAGTCCATGGGCGTTCCCCGCGACAACCACTGATCGCGATGCGGACGGGTGGACGGAGCATTCCCGTCCGCCCGCCGCGGTCCTAATCTCCCACCCCGCCGCCACGCCCCGGCGGCGCACGGGACCCAATCATGACATCGCCCGCCGAAAAGCGCCGTGCCTTCCGCACGCTCCACGAGAGCGGCTGCTTCGTGCTGCCGAACCCCTGGGACGTGGGCACGACGCGCTATCTGGAGGCCGCCGGCTTCAAGGCGCTGGCCACCACCAGCGCGGGCTATGCCTTCTCCACCGGCCGCCCGGACGGCGCGATCGACCGCGACGAAATGCTGGCCCACATCGCCGACCTCGTCGCGGCCACCGCCCTGCCCATGAATGCGGACTTCGAGGCGGGCTATGCGCCCGATCCCGCCGGTGTCGCGCAGAGCGTCACCTTGTGTGTCGGGACCGGCGTCGCCGGCCTCTCCATCGAGGATGCCACGGGGGATGCGGCGCACCCGCTCTATGATCTCGACGACGCGGCGGCGCGGGTGCGCGCGGCGCGCACGGCCATCGATGCCACCGGCGCCGACGTGATCCTCACCGCCCGCGCCGAATGCTTCCTGGTGGGACGGCCGGACGTTGCCGAGGTCATCACCCGCCTGAAGGCCTATGCGGCGGCGGGGGCGGACTGCCTCTATGCGCCCGGCATCCGGACGCGGGAGGACATCGCCGCCGTGGTCGAGGCGGTAGCACCGCGCCCCGTGAATGTTCTCATGCCCGCATCGACCGGGCTTTCCGTCGCCGACCTCGCCGGGCTCGGCGTGCGCCGCATCAGCGTCGGCAGCACCTTGAGCCGCGTCGCCTGGGGCGCCTTCACCGCCTCGGTGGAGGAGATCCGCGACGCCGGCACCTTCCATAGGTTCGCGGACGCGGTGCCCTTCGCCGAGATCAACGGCTTCTTCCGCGCCGGGGGCGACAAGTGATGGCCAGCGATCCGTCCATCCCCCTCGGCGCACCCGTCGATACCGCCCCCGCCCGCCGCCCCGAGCCGACGACGCTGGAAGGGCTGCACGTGCGGCTCGTGCCGTTCGAGGCGGAGCGGCATGCCGCCTCCCTCTTCATGCTCTCCCACGGGCCGGAGAAGGACGCGCTGTGGGCCTATCTCTCGCCCGCGCCCTTCCCCAACGAAGCCGCCTTCGCCGCCTTCTACGGCGCCGCCGCCCAGAAAGCGGACCCGCTGCTCTTCGCCATCGAGGAGACGGCCACCGGTCGCGCGGTGGGCCATGCCACCTACATGCGCATCGAGCCGGCGCAGCGGGTGATCGAGGTGGGCAACATCCTCTACACCCCGGCGCTCC
The DNA here is from genome assembly GCF_040044995.1 of Xanthobacter pollutisoli. NCBI lineage: Bacteria > Pseudomonadati > Pseudomonadota > Alphaproteobacteria > Hyphomicrobiales > Xanthobacteraceae > Xanthobacter > Xanthobacter pollutisoli. The sequence continues at coordinate 246,577 of NZ_JBDZDP010000004.1, read as the reverse complement.
AGCGCACGCGCGGTGCGACGGAGGCCATGTACCTGATGGCCCGCCACGCCTTCGAGGATCTCGGCTATCGCCGCTATGAGTGGAAATGCAACGCACTCAACGCCCCGTCCCGGCAGGCAGCGGCGCGGCTGGGCTTCACCTATGAGGGGCTTTTCCGCCAGCACATGATCGTCAAGGGGCTGAACCGGGACACCGCCTGGTTCTCTCTGCTCGACCATGAATGGCCGCGCGCCAGGGCGGCCTTCGAGGCGTGGCTCGCTCCGGAGAATTTCGATGCACAGGGCCGCCAGATCCGGCGGCTCGAGGATATCCGCGCCGCGCTGTGAGCGCGGGACCACCATTCGGGAAGCAAGAGGAAACGCCAATGGGTGGACGACTTCAGGGCAAGGCCGCGCTGGTGACAGCGGCCGGACAGGGCATCGGCCGGGCCATCGCCGAGGCCTTCGTTCGCGAGGGGGCGAAGGTCATCGCCACCGATCTGGACGCCGGCAAGCTCCAGGGGCTCGAGGGCGCCGAGACGCGCGCGCTCGACGTGCTCTCCACCGAGGCCGTGACCGCGCTGGCGAAGGACGTGGGCCCGGTGGACGTGCTGGTGAACGCCGCCGGCTACGTGCACCAGGGCACCATCTTCGACACTTCGGAGAAGGACTGGGATTTCTCCTTCGACCTCAACGTGAAGTCCATGCACCGCACCATCTCGGCCTTCCTGCCGGGCATGCTGGAGAAGGGCAAGGGCTCCATCGTCAACATCGCCTCGGCGGCGTCCTCCATCCGCGGCGTGCCCAACCGCTACGCCTACGGCACCACCAAGGCGGCGGTGATCGGCCTCACCAAGGCGGTGGCGGCGGACTTCATCCTGAAGGGCGTGCGCGCCAACGCCATCTGCCCCGGCACCATCCAGTCGCCCTCGCTGGACGAGCGCATCGCCGCCGTCTCGGCCCAGACCGGGCGCTCCCTCGATGCCGTGCGGGCGGATTTCGTCGGCCGCCAGCCCATGGGCCGGCTCGGCACGCCGGAAGAGATCGCGGCGCTGGCGCTCTATCTCGCCTGCGACGAGAGCGCCTTCACCACGGGGCAGATCCACATCATCGACGGCGGCTGGGCGCTCTGACTCCAAATTAGAGAACGCGTTATCCGATCTGATTGCGATGCAGTCAGATCGGCGCGTGCTCTAGCGCGAAGGGACATTTCAAGATGAACATCCTCGTCATCGGCGGCGCCGGCATGGTCGGCCGCAAGCTCATCGAGCGCCTCGCCCGCGACGGCCGCCTCGGCGACAAGCCCATCACCCGCATCACAGCGCATGACGTGGTGACGCCCAAGGCGCCGCAGGCGCCCTTTCCCATCGACACCCGGGTCTCCGACCTCTCGGTGCCCGGCGAGGCGGCGGCGCTGGTGGCGGACCGGCCGGACGTGATCTTCCACCTCGCCGCCATCGTTTCCGGCGAGGCCGAGGCGGATTTCGACAAGGGCTACCGCATCAATCTCGACGGCACCCGCCACCTGTTCGATGCGGTGCGGGTGATCGAGGGCTATGCGCCGCGCCTCGTGTTCACCTCGTCCATCGCGGTGTTCGGCGCGCCCTTCCCGGAGGCGATCCCGGACGAGTATTTCCACACGCCCCTCACCTCCTACGGCACGCAGAAGGCCATCGGCGAGCTGCTGCTGGCGGACTACACGCGGCGCGGGCTGTTCGACGGCATCGGCATCCGCCTGCCCACCATCTGCGTGCGGCCGGGCGCGCCCAACAAGGCGGCCTCCGGCTTCTTCTCCGGCATCATCCGCGAGCCCCTCGCCGGGCAGGAAGCGATCCTGCCGGTGTCGGAAGAAGTGATGCACTGGCACGCCTCGCCGCGGGCGGCGGTGGGCTTCCTCCTCCACGCCGCCACCATTGACGGGGAGAAGGTGGGCACCCGCCGCAACCTCACCATGCCCGGCCTTGCGGTGACGGTGGGCGAGCAGATCGAGGCGCTGCGCAAAGTGGCCGGCGACAAGGCGGTGGCGCGCATCAGGAAGGCCCCTGACCCGGTGATCGAGAAGATCGTCTCCGGCTGGCCGCGCAAGTTCGATCCCGCCCGGGCGACCGAGCTGGGCTTCAAGGCGGAGAGCTCCTTCGAGGAGATCATCCGCATCCATATCGAGGATGAGCTGGGCGGGAAGATCGCCGACTGAGGCTGTAACGGCGCCGCCGGGCCATCCGGCGGCGCGGAGCCCAAGCTCGCGCCACTGCGCGGCTGCCTATTTCGTCACGCCGCTGCGCGGCTGCTTACTGCGTCACGCCGCTGCGCGGCTGCTTACTGCGTCATGCCGCTGCGCGGCTGCTTACTGCGTCACGCCGCTGCGCGGCGCATGGCAATGCGGTCCTCGAGACGCCGGATGGCCGCCCCGATCTCCGGCAGAAGGCGGGCATAGACGGACCGGCGCGCCGGCGCCGGCAGGCTGCGCACCACTTCGGCGAGGCGCCAGGTCTCGAACCGCAGCAGGCCGAGGAACGGCTGGTGGCGGAGCGCCTTGCGCGTCGCCTCGCCGAGCGCCACCACCACGTCGAGCCGCGGCGCGCCGGACAGCACGAAGACACCCGCGGGCTTGGCGGAGAGCCCGTCAGCGGGAATGCCCGCCTCTCCGAGGCTCTCGATCAGCGCCGGATCCACCGCACCCGGCGCCGAGGCGGCGGCGCTGAACGGGCGGAGACCGGGATGCCGGTGCAGCGCGACGGCCTCGGCGAGAAGGCTGAGTGCGCCGTTGTCAGGGCACAGGAACAGCACGGTCGGACGGCCGGGCATCGTGAACCCCCGTAGAGACGATTGAAGCGGAATGGACCGCGGCGGAGCCGCCGCCGGACGGTCTGGCGCTTCCGTTGATTCGGCACCTTAGGTGCAAGGTTGGACGCAGGTGTGACAGACAGCGACGTGTTCCGCCTTCCGCAGGGACGCCGGTAGAATCGTCATGCCATTGATACTGCGACAAAAATTTGCCGTTAACCAATCCGCAAATTTTCCGGGTGATGCATCACATGCTGGCGAATGTCGTGATTCGACAATGAATTCGGCGCCGGCGCGTAGAATTCGGAGAAGAGTCATGGCCAAGAAGCCGGAAGTGACGAGTGACGAGGTGAGCAGCATTGCCGCGAAGGCCCTGCGGGACCCCGGTAGCCTCACCCACGCCGAGATCAAGTCACTGGCCGCCTCGGCCCTGACGCAGTCTGCCGACAAGCCCAAGGCCGCACCCGCCAAGCCCGCCCCGGCCAAGCCCGCCCCGGCCAAGACCGCGCCGAAGGCAGCTGCGAAGCCCGCCAAGCCGGCGGCCAAGGCCCCCGTCGCCAAGGCGCCGAAGGCGACCGCAGCCAAGGGCCCGGCGCCCAAGGCGGCGGCTCCCGCCAAGGCCGCCAAGAGCGCCGCGCCGAAGGCCGAGCCCGCAAAGCCGGCCGCCAAGGCCCCGAAGGCCGCGGCCAAGGCGCCCGCCAAGACCGCCGCTGCGAAGCCTGCTGCCGCGAAGCCCGCCGTCGCCAAGACGGCCGCTCCGAAGATGGCCGCCCCGAAGACCGCGCCTGCAAAGCCGGCCGCCAAGGCCAGCCCGAAGGCCAAGAGCATGGCGCCCAAGGCGGCCGTGGCGAAGGTCTCCGCCGTGAAGACGGCGCCGGCGCCCGCCAAGATGCCGGCCAAGTCCGCCGCGAAGTCGTCCCCGAAGGCCGCCACCAAGCCGGCGCGGACCAAGAAGACCTCCTGATCGGGTCCTCCAAGGCCGCAGCCGGGCTCCCCCCGCCCGGCTGCGGCGATGGCCCATGTCGGCTCAGGGCGCCAGTACGCCGGTGCTGCCGATGTTGAAGATCTGGACGCGGCGATTGATGGCCGCGTCCGGGTTGCGGGTGTCCTGGAGGGCCTCCTGGCCGAGGCCGACGGATTCCAGCCGCCGGGGATCGACCCGGAAGGTGGTGGCCAGGGCCTGGACCACCGCGTCCGAGCGCTCCTGGCTGAGCTTCATATTGTACTCGCGGGTGCCGGTGGCGTCGGTGTTGCCCACCACGAGGAACTTGTAGCCGAGCAGAACCGGATTGTGCATGGCGTCCGCGATGGCACCGAGGGTGCGGTAGGACGCCGGCTTCACCATCGCGGAATTGAGGTCGAACTCGATCTCCACGTTGATCTGAGCCAGCTGGTCCAGCTGGATGGCGAGCGGCGGCCGGCTCTGCGGCGGGCCGGAATACTGCATGTGCGCCAGCGCCAGGCCCTTGAGGGCTTCGGCCGACACCGTCGGCACGTTGCTCACGGACGCCTGCAGGCCCTGGACGATGGCGCTGTCGGGCGTGAACGCCTGTGCCGCCGCGGGGCTGGTTCCAAACAGGACGGGCGCGGCCGCAATGCCGGCGACGAGAGCCGCGCGCAAGGCGACGGTCGAGAGATGAAGGCTCATGATCGCGTCCCCCTTCACTGCTGGGTGTAGCCGGCGTTGACGAGCGAGGCCGTGCAGGCGCCGCTCACCACCTTGGAAGCCTCCAGCAGGCAGGAGACGATGTTGCCGTCGCCGGGAACGAGCCCGGGGCAGTATTGCGCCCGGTCGCGGTCGCAGACCTTGTAGACTTCCTTCTGCGCGGCGGCGCGCGCCTCGGTCATCTGGCGGATGCCCTCGTGGTTGGCGGCGCAGGCCGGCGAGAGATGGCCGGCATTCTGGGCGAGGCAGGCGTGGATGGCGCCGTTGCCGAGGTTGAGCCCGCGGCAGAGCTTCATGATGTCATCGCCGCAATGCTGCGCCAGGAGGCCGGCGGCCTGAGCGTAGCTCACCGTCTGGGCCTCAGCCTGTCCACCGGCGAGCGCGAGCAGCGCCGCCAGGACGAATCCGACACGTTTCATGTTGTCCCCCATTGCCCGAAGGGTCGGGCGGGGGAATTGACCATCGCCGCTGCCGTCGGGTCAACCGGCACGGCGGAGGGCGCGCCACGGCCGCGCCTCAGGAGGCCCGGCGATAGGTCCCGGCCTCGATCTCGTCGCCGGACGCGCCGACCACGCCGAGCGGGTCCGCCGCCAGTTCCAGATCGGCCGCATCGAGCGCGTCGGTCTGCCGGGCGTCGGTTTCCGGCACCGCCCCGCCGCGGGGGGCGAGCAGGAGATGGGCCGAGAGCGACAGCAGCGCCATGCAGGGCACCAGCATCATCATCGCCATGAGCGGCGAGGGGAACAGGACCGACAGGGAGGTGCCGATGAAGCCGCTGCCGATCTGGAAGAAGCCGGTGAGGGCGGAGGCCGCCCCCGCGATGGGGCCGAAGCCGGCCAGTGCCGCTGTCGTGCAGCCGGGCAGCAGCAAGGCGATGCCGCAGGCCCAGAAGGAGATGGGCACCATCACGCTCGCCGTGGACAGTGGCAGCACCAGCGGCCCGAAGGCGAGGCCGGCCGCCCCGGTCAGCACGAGGCAGAGGCCCGGCAAGATGAGGCTGTGCGCGCTGTAGCGGTTGAGCAGCGGGCGGGCGATGATGGTGCCGGTCATGAAGGCGCCGGTCTGCATCACCATGGCGAGGCCGAAGCCGGTGGGCGACAGCCCCACCCTCTCGATGAGGATGAAGGGCAGGAGCGCCGCCAGCGTGTAGATGCCGCCGAGGCCGAGGCCGGCGGTGAGGGCGGCCCGCATGAAGCCGCGGTCGCGCAGCAGACGGAGGTAGCTCGTGGCGACGCCCTTGGGCGAGGCGAGGCTGCGGTCCGGATTGCGGTTGGTCTCGGGCACCCGCAGCGCCAGCAGCGCGACGAGGACGAGGCCGTAGACGGTCATGGCGATGAAGATGGCGTGCCAGCCCACCGCGCCCAGCAGCAGGCCGCCGAGGGTGGGCGAGATGGCGGGACCGATGGCCAGCATGGTGCCGATGAGGTTCATCACCCGCGCCGAGGCCTGCCCCGTATACTGGTCGCGCACCAGCGCGCGCGACAGCGCGATGCCCGCGGCACAGCCGATTCCCTGCAGGATGCGCCCGGCCACCAGCCACGTGATGGTCGGCGCGAACATGGCGACGAGGCTGCCGCAGAGATAGATGCCGAAGAATCCAAGCGCCACGGGCCGGCGGCCATAGGCATCCGACAGCGGCCCGCAGATCAGCTGCGACAGGGCGAAGCCCAGGAAGAAGACGGTCAGCGTCAGCTTCACGGTGGCGATGCTGGTGCCGAACGCCTCCACCAGCGTCGGCAGGGCCGGCGTGTAGAGCGAGAGGCTGATGGGCCCGAGCATCACCATCATGCCGCCCAGCACCGAAACTTCCCGCTCCGTCATGAGCGGGGTCGGCACCGCGGCGGCGGGCGTGGACGGGGACGCCGCGGCACGGGAAGACGCAGACGCAGCCGGCGGCGCCTCGTGGTCCGGGATCTTCACGCGTTCGCCTCCTGAAGCGCCCCGTCGCGGCTCGCGGGCTCCTTGGGTCCGCAGTCGCGGGCGAGATTGGCGCGCATCCGCTCCAGCAGGTCGCGCAGCAGCCGGCGCTCGTCCTCCGAGAAGCCGGAGGTGGCCTCTTCGCGCGCCCGGCCGGCGGCGATCTCAATGCCGTCGAGATAGGGGCTGGCGGCGGGCGTCAGCACCACGATCTTGGCGCGGCGGTCGCTCGGGTCGGTCTCGCGGGTGACGAGGCCCAGCGCCTCCAGCCGATCGAGGAAGCCGACGAGGGTCATGGGCTCGACGCTCATCTTCTCGGCCAGCGCCGACTGGCGCAGCCCGCGATGCAGATTGATGTGCGCCAGCGCCCGCGCCTCGCCGGAGGTGAGGCCGAGGCCGGCGTGCTCGAACGCCCGGTCGATGCGGGTGCGGTAGAGCCGGGCGGTGTCCACCAGGATGAAGCCGAGCTGCGGCAGGGGCGGGGCTTGGGGGGATATCATAAGGCGACAATATAATAAGCCTACCTTACTATCAAGCCGTCATTGCACCGGCGCCGCGACGGGCTATGACTGGCCGGGCATTCTCGGGAGATCATTGATGCCCTGGTCCGTCACCATCGGCCGGCTCGGCGAAACGGCGATCCGCATCCACGTCACCTTCCTGCTGTTCCTGGTGTGGATCTGGGCGGCCTATTACCGCTCCGGCGGCGCCCAGGCGGCGTGGGAAGGCGTGCTGTTCGTGGCGCTGCTGTTCGCCTGCGTTCTGCTGCACGAGCTCGGCCACGTCTTCGCGGCGCGGCACTACGGCGTGAAGACCCCGGACATCACCCTGTGGCCGTTCGGCGGCATCGCCAATCTGGAGCGCATTCCCGAAAAGCCATCGGAGGAGCTGGTGGTGGCGGTGGCGGGGCCGGCGGTGAACGTGGTGATCGCCCTCATCCTGCTGGTGGTCCTGAGTTTCACCCTCGGCGCCTCGGGCATCAACACCGAGGACCTCGCCAAGATCGAGGACCCCGGCAAGTCGCTGCTGGTGAAGCTCGCCGGCGCCAACATCTTCCTGGTGCTGTTCAACCTCATCCCGGCCTTTCCCATGGACGGCGGACGCGTCCTGCGGGCGCTGCTTGCCATGAACATGGGCTTTGCCCGCGCCACCGCCGTCGCCGCCTCCATCGGCCAGGGCATCGCCATCGGCCTCGGGCTGCTCGGCATCTTCACCAACCCCATGCTGATGATCATAGGCGTCTTCGTGTTCCTCGCCGCCTCGGGCGAGGCCGGCCAGGTGCAGCTGAAGGAGGCCTCGCGCGGGCACATCGTGGCCGACGCCATGATCACCCATTTCGAGACCCTGGGGCCGCAGGCCACCGTGGACGACGCCGCCGACGCCCTGATCCGCTCCACCCAGAAGGAATTCCCCGTGGTCGACGGCGCCGGCCGCCTGCGCGGGGTGCTGACCCGCGACGCCATGATCCGCGCGCTGAAGGACCAGGGACCGCAGACGCCGGTGATCGAGGCCATGCAGGCCGACATCCCCACCGTCGAGGCGCGTTCCAAGCTCGATGCGGCGCTGAAGCTCATCACCAGTGCCGGCGCCCCCGCCGTCGGCGTCACCGATGGCACAGGGCGCCTCGTGGGCCTGCTGACGCCGGAAAATGTGGGCGAGCTGATGATGGTCCACGTGGCGCGCGGCGCCCGCGAGAAGCCCAAGACCGGCCTCGCCGGCTGAGCCGCGCGCACCGCCCCCTCGCGCCGCCTCAGGCGGCGGGGGCGGCCCGCTGCGCATCGGGCAGAAGGGCGAGGAGGGCGGCGACGTCCACGTCGTCGCGCTGCTCGTCCTTCAGGAAGCCCTCGGCATAGGTGTCCCACAGCCCGCTGGTGAGGAAATAGCGGAACACCTCCGGGTCGAGATGCCCCTCGCGGCACATGAAGGCCATGATCTTCAGCGACTGCGACAGGGTCTTGGCCGGCTTGTAGGGCCTGTCCGCCGCGGTCAGCGCCTCGAACACGTCGGCCAGCGCCATCACCCGCTCCTCGATGCTGAGGCTCGCCCCCGGCAGGCGGCGTGGATAGCCCGCCCCGTCCATCCGCTCGTGATGGGTCGCCGCGATCTCCGGCACCCGTGCCAGATGCGCCGGCCACGGCAGGCTCTTGAGCATCACGTAGGTCTCCACCACGTGCTCGTTGATCTTGAAGCGCTCCTCGTCGCTCAGCGTGCCGCGGCGGATGGAGAGGTTGTAGATCTCGCCCAGATTCGCCTGATGCGCCGGCAGCTTCATGTCGAAGCCGAAGACGTTGTCCGGGTCGCCGGGCTCCACCGGCGGGCGGCGGCCGAACCACGGCGCCACATGCTCGGGCCGGTCGGCCAGAAGCTTCTCCTCCACCGGCAGCGGATCGCGGGGCAGGCCGGCGAGGCGGCGCTCCTCGTCCAGCGAGAGGCCGATCCGGTCGTCGAAATGGCGCTGCCACGTGCGCCCGGCCACGGCCTTCAGGCGGGCGATGGCCTCGTCCGTCATGAACTCGCCGCCGATGTTGCAGGCGGCGACGAAGGCGAAGTCGTCGAAGAGCTCGGCCCGCTCGGCCGCCATGCGGGCCTGCGAGGCCTCCAGCTCCGCGCCGTCGGCGACGCGCTTGAGATGGGCGATCTCGGCGTCGCGCCACAGGACCTCGAAGCGCGTGCGCACCTCGTGGATGCGATTGTGGATGGCCTCGAGCTTCGTCGCCTTGTCGATGACGTGCTCCGGGCTCGTGACCTTGCCGCAATCGTGCAGCCAGGCGCCGAGGTGGAAGGCGTAGCGCTCCTCCTCGCGCAGGCGGAAGTCGCGGTAGGGCCCGTCGGTCTCCTGCGCCATGCGGTCGACGATCATCGTGGCGAGCTGGGGCACGCGCCGGCAGTGGCCGCCGGTGTAGGGGCTCTTGGCGTCGATGGCATCGGCGAGCAGCAGGATGAAGCTGTCGAGCAGCTTCTTCTGTCCCTCGATCAGGGTCCGCGTCTCGATGGAGGAGGACAGCGCGCCCGACAGCTTCTCGGCAAAGGCGCGGAATTCGTCGCCGCGATGGGAATCGTCCTGCGGATGTTCGAGGATCAGAAGGCCGATGGGCATCTGCTGGCGGCTGGTGAGCGCCAGCACCAGCTGGCCTGTCCCCTCGGCCGGGCCATGGATGCCGGCATGACCGGGGCCGAAGGCAGCGGGCGTCAGCGTCTCGGGGAAGCCTCCTGCCGCCTCCACCGCGCCTGCGCGCCCGCCGGTCGCCACGGCGGCGCGGTGGAGCGCCCCGCCGCCGGCCTCCATCAGATAGACCGCGCCGCGGCTGCAGCCGGTGGCCGCCACGGTCTGCTGGAGCACCTTCTCCAGCATGCGGTCGAGGCCCGGTTCGCTGCCGATGGTCTGGGCCGTGGTGAGGAAATTCTCGATGGTCACGCAGACTTCGCCGAGCACCTCCTCCAGCCGGCGAATCTCGCGGATGGGCGAGCGGCCCTGGGTGGGCAGGCCGAAATCGAACCGTGTCAGCCGCTCCGCCTGCGCGGTCAGCTTGGCGAGGCTGAGCCCGAGGCGATGGCCGCCGAACCAGCCGGCGAACAGCAGCAGCGCCACCAGGCCCAGCGTCCACCACACCTGTCGGGCGATGCCGGAGCGGATGGCGGCGAGCAGGTCGCTGTCCGGCGCCGCCATGAGCAGCCGCAGGTCCCGGCCGGGAAACGACTTGAGGGGAATGGCGACCCCGAACCAGGTCTGGCCGTTCACGTCGAGACCGGTGGCGTCGCCCAATGGGGCCCCGCTGCGCTCCAGCGCCGTGAGCGCGGGCACGCCCAGATCGGCGAGCTTGGTCAAGGCGATCTCGTTGCCGATGCGCCGGTAGGTGCGCGCCAGATCGGTATAGGCATAAGCGTAGCCGTCGGCACCGACGATGGCGAGTTCCGAGCCGGGCGTGAGCTTCAGACCGTCGAGCTGGCCGCCGAGATCGGAGAGATCCACGTCGAGGCCGATGACCGCGTCGTTCTCCACCGCCCGCGCGCTCAGCGTCACGCCGGTCTGGCGGGTGGTGTAGAAGACGTAGGGGGCGGTGAGCTGCACGCCGGAGTTCGCCAGCGCGTCGCGATACCAGGACCGGCTCCGTGCATCGAAGTCGTAGCCCGGCAGCGCGCGCTCGCCGAGGAGCTTGAGGTCGCCATCGTAGAAGCGCCACGCCGCGCCGCGGTCGGCGCCGGCCCCCGCCCGGTCGATGCTCTGCACCAGAAAGGCCGAGCCATCGGGGGCATCCAGGGTGCTGCGCGCCGCCGGTGTCCGCAGCGCGCGCATGAGCAGGAAGTCGCCGTTGGGATAGCCCACGTAGACGGCGGACAGCACGGGAATGGCCGAGAGCACGTCCGCCATCACCGGAAGGCGCTGGCTGGGGTCCACGAGGTCGGGCTGGCTCACCAGCGGGTCGCGGGCGAGATAGCGCAGCGTCACGGTGGCCGGGGCGAGGAGGCGCTGGACCTTCTCGTCGATCAGCCGCCCCATGGCCAAGGTGGTCTCGCGGGCGGAATGCAGCAGGGCGGTGCGCGCCGCCTGCCAGCCTTGCCACATGAGCACGGCCGCCAGCAGGGCCATGGAGGCGACCACCGTCGCGGCGGTCAAAAGCGAAAGCGACACCACCGGCGCGCGCACGGAGACGGGGCGTTGCTGCGACTCGACCGTCATACGCCGAACCCCCACCGCACGACCCGCCGGCGGACAGCCGGCGCCCGCAACCCGCCGGCTCGGCGGATGCGGGATCTTCAGCAGCGGAGAGGTCCACGCGGGGAGGAATCACCGTGCCGGCCGCGTCGACTCGACGCAGGCGAGGGGCATGCTACAGCCGGAACGACGGCTTTTGGAAGCCGGCCAACACCCTGTCCGGCGGGGCTTTTCGCGCGGTCTTGACGGCGGCGGAACCGTCGCCGACCGGGCTACCTCAGGCGGACACCGCCTCGGGCTTCGGCGCCTCGATCTGGCGCACCTTGTCCATCACCGCCTTCTGCACCTTCTCGAAGGCGCGCACCTCGATCTGGCGCACGCGCTCGCGGGAGACGCCGAATTCGGCGGCGAGGTCCTCCAGAGTCATGGGGTCGTCGGACAGACGGCGCGCCTCGAAGATGCGGCGCTCGCGGTCGTTCAGCACAGAGAGGGCTCCGGACAGGGCCGAGCGGCGGTTGTCCAGCTCCTCGCTCTCGGCGAGCTGCTCCTCCTGGTCGAGGCGCTCGTCCACCAGCCAGTCCTGCCACTCGCCGCCCTCCGACTCCTCGCGGATCGGGGCGTTGAGGGAGGCGTCGCCCGACAGGCGGCGGTTCATGTCCACCACGTCCTGCTCGGTGACGCCGAGCTTGGTGGCGATCTGCTGCACCTGGTCGGGGCGCAGGTCGCCGTCCTCCAGCGCGGAGATCTGGCTCTTGGCCTTGCGCAGGTTGAAGAACAGCTTCTTCTGCGCCGCCGTGGTGCCCATCTTCACGAGGCTCCACGAGCGCAGGATGTATTCCTGGATGGAGGCGCGGATCCACCACATGGCATAGGTGGCGAGGCGGAAGCCCTTCTCGGGCTCGAACCGCTTCACCGCCTGCATGAGGCCCACGTTGCCTTCGGAGATCACCTCGGAAATCGGCAGGCCATAACCGCGGTATCCCATGGCGATCTTCGCCACGAGACGCAGATGGCTCGTCACCAGCTTGTGAGCGGCATCGCGGTCGCCGTGCTCGCGCCAGCTCTTGGCGAGCATATATTCCTCTTGCGGCTCCAGCATGGGAAACCGCCGGATCTCTTCCAGATACCGCGACAGCCCGCCCTCGGCGGAGGGAATGGGCATGGACTTATGCTGGGCCATGACGAGGCCTCCTTCTCCCGCGGCCCCCATCCGGGCAGCCGCCTCGCGGCCGCATGACGCCGACCGCGACGCATGATGATATAGATACGAACGGAACGCGGATAGGTTTCATCCTCTCACGTCGACGCGAGAGGCGTTTGCATCTATGCACGCCCGCCGAGCGCCGCCGCGAGGGTCGCAAGGTCTTGCGGCAGCTCGCTTTCAAACGAAAGCGTATCCCCCGTCACCGGATGGGCGAAGCCAAGGCGCGCGGCGTGCAGCGCCTGCCGGCCGAGCTTGGCCAGCCGCACCCGGGCGGCTTCCGGCAGCAGCGAGACCTTGGTCCGGAACCCCTGGCCATAGACCTCGTCGCCCAGCAGCGGATGGCCCGCATGGGCCATGTGGACGCGGATCTGGTGGGTCCGCCCGGTCTCCAGGCGACACTCCACGAGGCTCGCCACCTCGCTCCCGGTGTGGCCGGTGAAGGTCTCCTGCACCTCCCAATGGGTCACGGCGGCGCGGCCCGAGGCGCGCACCGCCATCTTCTGGCGGTGGGTGGCGTGGCGGTCGATGGGCGCATCCACCTTGCCCCGCACCTCCGGCACGCCCCAGACGAAGGCCAGATAGGCGCGCTCCAGCGGGCCGGTGCGGCCGTGGTCGGCGAACTGGGCGGCGAGGCCCTTGTGGGCGGCGTCGGACTTGGCCACCACCAGCAGGCCCGACGTGTCCTTGTCGAGGCGATGGACGATGCCCGGCCGGCGCACCCCGCCGATGCCCGAGAGGGTGTCGCCGCAATGGTGCAGCAGCGCATTCACCAGCGTCCCCGAGGCGTGCCCGGGCGCCGGGTGCACCACCAGCCCGGCCGGCTTGTCGATGACGATGAGGTGGGCGTCCTCGAAGACCACGTGGAGCGGCAGGTCCTGCGGCACCGGCGCGGCGGGCTCCGGCGCCGGCAGCACCAAAGTGTAGACGTCTCCGGCATTGACCCGGCTGGCCGCGTCCCCTACCACACCGGCGCTGCCGGACACCCGGCCTTCCGCAACGAGACGCTGGATGCGGGTGCGGCTCAGGTCCGGGGCGAGGCGGGCGAGCACGCGGTCAAGCCGCGCGCCGGCGTCCTCCGGCGCGACGGCAAGGGTGAGGACCGCGCCCGAGGCGTCGTCCTCGATGTCGTCGAGGCCGGCAGGGTCGATATCGGAAACGTCTTGTCCGGTCCCGTCGGCAGCAGCGGTCGTCGTTGCGTTCATACCCGTCCTGTCAGGAGCTAAAGGCCCCGATGTTCCTTCGCCCGCCCCCCACCGATGCCCCGGACGAGGCGCTGACGCCGGAGCAGGAACGCATCATCCGCAAGTTCCGCCAGTTCTCCAGCGTTTCCATCCTGGTGATGGTGCTGGGCATGGCCGCCGTGTTCGGCGTCATCGGCTACCGCATGCTGCGGGCGAAGCCGCTGGCCACCGGCGAGATGACCGCCCTTCTGCCCAAGGGCGCCCGCATTCTCTCGACGGCGGTCTCCGGAGAGGTGGTGGTGGTCACGCTGGAGGTCAATGGCGCCACGGAGCTGCGCACCTTCGACGCCCGCACGCTCGCGCCGGCGGGCCGCCTGCGCTTCGCCATCGAGCCCTGAACCGCGGCGATCCTACTGCAGCGAGCCCTCGCCGTCTCCCGGCATGCGGGCCAGCATCATCTGGGTGATGGCCACCAGCATGTCGGCGCGGGCCTTGAGATTCTCCGCCTCCAGCAGCGCCTGCTTCTCCAGCGCGCCATAAGGCGACATCACCGAGAGGGCATTCACCAGCGTCTCGGTGCCGGCCTGGCGAATTCCGTCCCAGTCCGCCTCCAGCTTGTTGGCGTCGAGGAAGGCGGCGAGCGCCGAGAGCACCGCCTCGCGGTCCACCTCGCCCTCCCCGGCCGCCGCCTCGAAATCCTCGGTGAATTCCGACACGTCGATGCGGAACTGGCGGTACGGCGTGGTGACCGACATCTCCTCGATGATGCGGAAGCGGCAGATGCCGCTGAGGGTGATGAGATAGCGGCCGTCCCCGGTCTCGCCGAACTGGGTGAGGCGGCCGAGGCAGCCCACCTGATAGACCGCCGGCCCGCGGGAGGAGTCGCCCGCGGCCTCGTCGGGCTGGACCATGCCGATCAGCCGCGCGCCGCCGATGGCGTCGTCCACCATGGCGAGGTAGCGCGGCTCGAAGATGTTCAGCGGCAGCTCGGCGCGGGGCAGCAGGAGCGCGCCCGCCAGCGGGAACACGGGGACCACCGGCGGAACTTCCGTCGGCGACAAATAGGTGCGGTTGGCGGCCACGGGTCAATCCTCTTCGCGCGTCCCGGCGAAGGAAGCCTTCGCGAGCGGGACGCATAACGTCCTGAAACCTTCGGGTCGCAGCTCCGCGGCGGAGGCGGGATGCGCCCCTCAGGCGAACATGATTGCGGACAATTTCTTACGGCCTGAAATGGTGAGCGGATCGGTGGGACCCCACGCCTCGAACAATTGCACGAGCTGCTTGCGCGCCGCGTCCTCGTTCCAGGCGCGGTCGCGCTTGACGATGTCGAGCAGGTGGATGAGCGCGTCCTCGCGCTTGCCGCGCGCATTCAGCCCGAGGGCGAAATCGAAGCGGGCCTGATGATCCGCGGGGTCGAGGTCGAGCCGCGCCTGCAGCGTCGCGAGGTCGCCCAGCGCCGCCGCCTGCTCCGCTACGTCCAGCGCCGCACGCGCGGCCGCCACCGCCGGGTCGTTGGCCTTGTCGGCCGGGGCGAGGGCGAGGGTCGCCTTCGCCTGCTCCAGCGCGCCGGCCGCGACCTGGGTGCGCACGAGGCCGGAGAGGGCCTTGAGATTGTCCTGCTCCTCGCCGAGCACGCCGGCGAAGATCTCCCCCGCGGTCACGAGGTCGCCCTGCGCCAGCGCGCCCTCGGCGGCCGCCAGGGCTTCTTCCAGCCCATCGCCGCCGGGTCCCACCAGACGGTCGATGAAGGCCTTCACCTGGCCTTCCGGCAGCGCGCCCATGAAGCCGTCCACCGGCTGGCCGTTGACGAAGGCGTAGACGGTGGGCACCGACTGGATGCCGAGCTTGCCGGGGATGACCGGGTGGTCGTCGATGTTCAGCTTGGCGAGGCGCACCTTGCCCTTGGCCGCCTTCACCGCCTTCTCGATCACCGGCGTGAGGGTCTTGCAGGGGCCGCACCAGGGCGCCCAGAAGTCCACGAGCACCGGCCGGCGCTTCGATTCCTCCATCACGTCGGCCATGAAGGTCTGGGTGGTGGTCTCGATGATGTCGCCGCCGGGCGCGCCGGTGCCGGCATTCGCCCCCGCGCCGTTGGCCCCCGCAGTTTTGGCCCCGCCCTGATTCAGCAGCATCTGTCGCAATCCCCGAAAATTCCGCCCCGGCCCCGCCGCGTGTCGCGCCGTGCGGGCGCCCCTCCCGGGCCGGGCAGCCTCTAAGATGGGTCGTCGCCGCGCGCATGCAATCGGTATCGCCCGCCTTCTACTCCTTTCGCGCCGCGAAGGTAAGGCAGGGCGGGGGCCCGAAGCCCCCGCCGACCCTGCATCTCCGGCGCCAGCCAGTCCCTCTGCAACCTGAGGGCGCAGACGAATCGCCGCTCCCGCCCGCGCCGGTCGGAACCCCCTGTGGATCGTTGCGCGGGAATGGCTTGCGCCGGGGCGCACGGGCATGCACGCTCATGTGATGACGCGTTCCACCGCACCGACCGCAACGATCGCACCACCGGCATGAAGTTCGACCGCCTGCGGCTCGTGGGCTTCAAGACCTTCGTCGAGCCGACCGATCTTCTGATCGAGCCGGGGCTAACCGGCGTCGTCGGGCCGAACGGGTGCGGCAAGTCCAACCTCGTCGAGGCGCTGCGCTGGGTGATGGGCGAAAGCTCGTACAAGGCCATGCGCGCCAACGACATGGAGGACGTGATCTTCTCCGGCACCACCGGCCGGCCGGCGCGCAACTCCGCCGAGGTGGTGCTGCATCTCGACAATTCCGACCGCACCGCCCCTGCCGCCTTCAACGAGTGGGACCAGCTGGAGATCGTCCGCCGCATCGAGCGCGGCTCGGGATCGAGCTACCGCATCAACGGCAAGGACGTGCGCGCCCGCGACGTGCAGCTCATCTTCGCCGACGCCTCCACCGGCGCCCGCTCCCCTGCTCTGGTGCGGCAGGGGCAGATCGGCGAGATCGTCGGCGCCAAGCCCAACGCCCGCCGCCGCATCCTTGAGGAAGCCGCCGGCGTCGCCGGCCTGCACGCCCGCCGGCACGAGGCGGAGACGCGGCTGAAGGCGGCCGAGCAGAACCTGTTGCGGCTGGAAGACGTCATCACCCAGCTGGGCACCCAGGTGGACGGGCTGCGCCGCCAGTCGCGCCAGACCGTGCGCTACAAGTCGCTGGCCGCCGAGATCCGCCAGTGCGAGGCCACCCTGCTGTGGCTGCGCTGGGAAGAGGTGGTGCGGGCACTGGCGGAAGCCGAGCAGGCGGTGGAGGCCTCCAAGCGCGAGGGCGCCGAGCACACCCGCCTCCAGGCCGAGGCCGCCCGCCTCCAGGCGCTCGCCGCCCACGCGCTGCCGCCGCTGCGGCAGGGCGAGGCGGAGGCCGCCGCCGCCCTCCAGCGCCTCGCCCACGCCCGCACCGAGCTCGACGCCGAAGAAGCGCGCCTTGCCGCCCGCAAGGAGGAGCTGGAGCGCCGCCTCGCCCAGCTGGCGCAGGACACCGAGCGCGAGCAGGCGCTCTCCGCCGATGCCGAGGGGGTGCTGGAGCGCCTCGCGGGCGAGGCGGAAAACCTGCGCTTCGAGCAGGAGGAGGCGGCCGAACGCGAGGCCATGGCCGCCGACCGGCTGGAGGAGGCCGCGGCCCATCTGGAGGAGGCCGAACGGGCACTGGAAGAGAAGACCGCGCAATTTGCCGATCTCGGCGCCCGGCGCGCCTCGCTGGAGCAGCTTCTGCGCGAAACCCGCGACCGGCTGGTGCGCAACGCGGCCGAGCGGGCCTCGGTGGAGGCGGAGGAGCATCGCCTGAAGCAGCAGGCCGGCACCGACGCGCTGGAAAGCCTGCGACTGGAGGCGGAGGCCGCCCGCGAGGCGCTCGCCGAGGCCGAGGAGGCGAGCATCGACGCCGAGGTCGCCCACACCCTCGCTCGCCGCGCCATCGAGGAGTTGCGCCCCGCCCTCGCCGAGGCTCAGGGCCGCTTCGGCCGGCTCGACACCGAGGCGCGCACCCTCGCCAAGGTGCTGCAATCCAGCGACACGCGCTTTCCCCCGGTGGCGGACCTCGTCACCGTCGCCAAGGGCTACGAGACGGCGCTGGGCGCCGCCCTGGGGGACGATCTCGACCTTCCGGTGGATGGCGCCGCCCCCGCCCGCTGGGCGGGCGCTGCCCCCGACCCCTCCGATCCAGCCCTGCCCGAGGGCGCCGAGCCCCTGTCGCGCTTTGTCTCCGGCGCGCCGGCCCTGGCGCGCCGCCTCGCCCAGGTGGGCATCGTGGCACGGGAGGCGGGACAGCGCCTCGCGACGCGGCTGAAGGCGGGGCAGCGGCTGGTGTCCGCCGAGGGCGACCTGTGGCGCTGGGACGGCGTCGTCGCCGCCGCCGACGCGCCCACCGCCGCCGCCCGCCGCCTCGCCGAGCGCAACCGCCTCGCCGACATCGAGGCCGAGGCCGCGCTGGCGGAAGCCCATCTCGACGAGGTGCGCGCCAGTCTCGCCGAGCGCGAAAGCGCGCTGCGCCAGGCGGGCGAGGCGGAGAACGCCGCCCGCGAGGCCCGCCGCACCGCCCAGCGCACCGCCGAGGCGAGCCGTGCCACCCTGGAAGCCGCCGAGCGCCGCGCCGCCCAGCATCTCGCCCGCCTCTCGGCCCTGGCGGAGGCGCGCGCGCGCCTCGCCGCCGTGCGCGAGGAGACCGAGGCCGCCCAGGCCGAGGCCCAGCGCCAGCTCGCCGCCCTCGACACGCCGCAGGTGCTGGAAGCCGACCTCGCCCGCGCCCGCGCCGAAACTGCGGAACGCCGCGCCGCGTCCGCCGAGGCCCGCGCCCGCCTCGATGCCCTGCGCCGCGACGCCGGCCAGCGCCTGCGCCGGCTGGAGGCCATCGCCGCCGAGGAGCGCTCGTGGCGGCTGCGCGCCGGCGGTGCCGGAGACCGGCTCGCCGCCATCGCCGCCCGCGCCGGGGAGGCCCGCACCGAGCTCGCCGACATCGAGGACGCGCCCTCCGAATTCATCCGCCGCCGCCGCGCGCTGATGAATGCGCTGGAGGAGGCGGAGGCCGCCCGCCGTGCCGCCGCCGATCGCCTCGCGGAGGGGGAGGAGGCCCTCGCCAGCGCCGACCGGGCCGCCCGCGACGCGCTGGAAGCCATGTCCGGCGCCCGCGCCGAGGCCGCCCGCGCCGAGGCCCGGCTGGACGCCGCCCGCCAGCGCCGCGACGACCTCCAGCGCGAGATCGCCGACAGTCTCGACGGCCCGCCCGACCTCGCCCGCGAGCAGGCGGGCCTCGTGGCGGGCGCGCCGCCGCCCGACGTCGCCGCCATCGAGGCGACGCTGGAGCGGGCGAAGCGCGACCGCGAGCGACTTGGCGCGGTGAACCTGCGCGCCGACGTGGAGCTGGAGGAGGCGGAAGCCCAGCACACCCGCCTGACCACCGAGCGCGACGACCTCAACGAGGCGATCCGGCGCCTGCGCGCCGCCATCCAGAGCCTCAACCGCGAGGCGCGCGAGCGCCTCCAGGCGTCCTTCGTCGTGGTGGACGGGCATTTCCGCAAGCTGTTCGACACGCTATTCGGCGGCGGCGAGGCGCAACTGGTGCTGACCGATGCGGACGACCCGCTGGAGGCCGGCCTCGACATCATCGCCAAGCCGCCGGGCAAGAAGCCGCAGACCCTCTCCCTGCTCTCCGGCGGCGAGCAGGCGCTGACCGCCATGGCGCTGATCTTCGCCGTCTTCCTCACCAACCCCGCGCCCATCTGCGTGCTGGACGAGGTGGACGCGCCCCTCGACGACGCCAATGTGGAGCGCTTCTGCACCCTGCTCGAGGAAATGACGCGCCTCACCGACACGCGCTTCCTCACCATCACCCACAATCCCATCACCATGGCGCACCAGGACCGCCTGTTCGGTGTGACCATGGCGGAGCGTGGCATCTCCCGCCTCGTCTCGGTGGATCTGCAGAGCGCCGAGCGGCTGCGCGAAGCGGTCTAGAGGCGGCGCGCGACCCCATCCGGGCACCGGCGAACAGGGCGGGTGCGAGGGGTGGGGGGCGTCGTTCGGGAAGGCGGCGTGCAAAGACGGCGAAGCACGATGTCGCAGCCTTATTTTTCCGCTTTATTTTCAATTATTTACTATGCACTCGCCCTGCCTTGACACCCAATTTTGACGCAACTATGGTGCGCCGCGGTTCGAGGGGGAGGACTGCCGTCCTTCACCAGAGCCAGGAACTTGCGCCATGCCCGGACCTGAAGATACCTCCACGGGGGGCTCGCACGGACCGGGCGGGGCGGAAGGCGCCAGGCCCAGCGATACCGAGCTCTCCGCAAGGCTTGAGCGGCTCGACTCCTCGTTGGGCCAGGTGCGCGCGAAGGCCGAGGTGGCGGCCCCGAAGGGACCGGACACCTCGTCGAAGTCGGGCGTCGCGCTTGCCTTCCGGCTGGGTGCAGAATTCGTGTCGGGCGTTCTGGTGGGCTCCCTCATCGGCTACGGCGTCGACTATCTCTTCTCGATCACGCCTTTCGGGCTGATCGTCTTCACGCTGCTCGGCTTCGCCGCAGGCGTGCTGAACATGCTGCGGGCCTCCGGCGAAGGCCGGAAGAAAACCCCGCACGGCTCCTGACGGGCGCTGCGGCCGGCCAAGGCCGGCGGCGCGGCGGGAGCGCAAGGTTTTCCGGCAGCCCTTCCCGGCTGCCGCCGATTTGCGGGCGGGCCGTCTGGTTCGCCGGTTGAGACATTTGGCGGCTTCGGCCGTGTTCTGGGGTTCAGCGGCCGAGGCCGCGATGGCAGGGGGCGTGTTCGGATGACCGTCGATCCGATCCACCAGTTCGAGATCAAGCGCTACGTGGATCTGCTGAACTTCAGCAGCGTCCAGTTCTCGTTCACGAATGCCGCCATGTTCATGTTCGGCATCGTGGCGATCATCTTCTTCTTCCTCACCTATGCCACCCGCGGCCGCACCCTGGTGCCGGGCCGGGCGCAGTCGGCGGCGGAGATGAGCTACGAGTTCATCGCCAAGATGGTGCGCGACAGCGCCGGCAACCAGGGCATGGTGTTCTTCCCCCTGGTGTTCTCGCTGTTCATGTTCGTGCTCGTGGCCAACGTGGTCGGCCTCATCCCCTACACCTTCACGGTGACCGCCCACCTCGTCGTCACCGCGGCGCTGGCGCTGCTGGTGATCGGCACGGTCATCGTCTACGGCTTCGTCAAGCACGGCACCCACTTCCTGCACCTGTTCGTGCCGTCGGGCGTGCCGGGCTTCCTCCTGCCCTTCCTGGTGGTGATCGAGGTGGTGTCCTTCCTCTCCCGCCCCATCAGCCTGTCGCTGCGTCTGTTCGCCAACATGCTGGCCGGCCATATCGCGCTGAAGGTGTTCGCCTTCTTCGTGGTGGGCCTGGCCTCGGCCGGCGTGGTGGGCTGGTTCGGCGCGACCCTGCCCTTCGCCATGATCGTGGCGCTCACCGCGCTGGAGCTTCTGGTGGCGGTGCTGCAGGCCTACGTCTTCGCGGTTCTCACCTCGATCTACCTCAACGACGCGATCCACCCGGGTCACTGACACCGGTCTCACCCGGGATCGCATCCAAGGTCCCACCAACACAACGCGTTCTCAAGGAGCAGTCCTATGGATCCCGCAGCTGGTAAGTTCATCGGTGCCGGTCTCGCCTCGCTCGGCATGGGCCTCGCCGCCATCGGCGTCGGCAACATCTTCGGCAACTTCCTGGCGGGCGCCCTGCGCAATCCGTCGGCGGCCGATGGCCAGTTCGCCCGCGCGTTCATCGGCGCGGCGCTCGCGGAAGGTCTCGGCATCTTCGCGCTCGTCGTCGCGCTCGTGCTCCTGTTCGTGGCCTGATCGGCCTTAACGGACAAGGTTCCCCGGGCGCGCGGCGCCCGGGTGCGGAAATGACAGGTGCGAAGGCGGGCAAGCCATGATGAAGTCGTGGAAAATGACTGTCGCGCTGGCGTTCGCGGGTGCCGTCCTGATGGGCGCTCCCGTGTCGGCAGCGAGCGATCCCGCCGCGCAGGCGGTGGTGGTCGCGCAGGCCGCTCCGCCCACCGGCACCGCCGGCCAGGGCACCCACGAGGCTGCCCACCCCACGCCGGCCACCGGGGCTGCTCATGCCGCCGCCGAGGCCGGTCATGGCGAGAAGGCCCACTTCCCGCCCTTCGACGCCACCACCTTCGCCTCCCAGCTGCTGTGGCTCGCCCTCAGCTTCGGCCTCCTCTACATGCTGATGAGCCGCATCGCGCTGCCGCGCATCGGCCGCATCCTGGAAGAGCGCCACGACCGCATCGCCGACGACCTCGAGGAAGCGGCCAAGCACAAGGCCGAGAGCGAGGCCGCCCAGGTCGCCTATGAGAAGGCCCTGAACGAGGCCCGCGCCAAGGCGAATTCTATCGCCGGCGAGACCCGCAACCGCCTCGCCGCCGATTCGGACGCCAACCGCAAGGCCCTCGAGGCCCAGCTGTCGGCCAAGCTCGCCGACGCCGAAGGCCGCATCGCCTCCACCAAGTCCGAGGCGCTGACCCATGTGCGCGGCATCGCCGTGGACGCCACTGGTACCATCGTCTCCACCCTGATCGGCACCGCGCCGGCCCAGGGCGAGCTGGAGCAGGCGGTCGACACCGCCCTGACCCGCAAGGACGCGGCCTGAGCACCCCGGCTGTCCCTTCGGGCGGCCGCGCAAGATTGGTCCCGGCGACCCCGGGACCCGCACTGACGAACGACGGCGCGGCCGGGCCGCTGCCCGAGACACCAACAGGACGGGCGCATTCGCGCCATCCCCGGCCCCGCGGCCGCCGACGGATCTGAGGACCCTGCGATGAACGAGATGTCACTGGCCGAGATTTGGGTCGCCGTCGCCTTCCTGGTCTTCGTCGGCATCCTGCTCTATGCCGGCGTCCACCGGGCGCTCGCCGCCGCCCTCGACAGCCGCGGCCAGCGCATCGCCGCCGAGCTGGAGGAGGCCCGCCGGCTGAAGGAAGAGGCCCAGAAGCTGGTGGCCGAGTTCAAGCGCAAGCAGCGCGAGGCCGAGGCCGAGGCCGAATCCATCGTCACCGCCGCCAAGGCGGAGGCCGAGCGCCTCGCCGCCGAGGCGAAGGCGAAGCTGGAGGATTTCGTCACCCGCCGCACCAAGATGGCGGAAGACAAGATCACCCAGGCCGAGCACCAGGCCATCGCCGACGTGAAGGCCATCGCCGCCGATGTCGCCGCCAAGGCCGCGGAGACCCTCCTCGGCCACGCCGCCCATGGTGCCGTCGCCGACCGCCTCATCTCCGGCGCGATCGGCGACGTGAAGAGCAAGCTGAACTGAGGCCCTCGCGCCGTCTCTCCGGCGCCGTCTCCTGCAGCGTTTTAGAGCCGCCCTCCGGGGCGGCTTTTTCGTTGGGGAGGCCCTCTTCGCGTGCGCGCACGCGGCGGGTCCGGACGGGCACGCACCGGCAGAATCGCCGGCCACATCGCGGGAGCAACCGCCTGGCGGCGCGTGCCCTTGGCGCTTGCGGCGCCGCGCGGGGCACCGGCGCCATCCGGCCTGGATGCCTTGAATCGGCCGCCGCGCTGGTCCATTGCTAGGGACATGTGGCGCGCCGCACCCCTCCCTTCCTCCCGCTCCCCGGTGGGCGCCCGCCCGCCGCGCCGACGACGTGCGGCCTCGGGCGGTGCCGGTGACGGCCTGCGCTGCGCGCTCCTCGCGATGCTGGCGCTCCTCACCGGCCTCGCCGCTTTGGCGGGCGATGCATCCCGGCCGGCCTTCGCCCAGAACGATTTCTTCTTCTTCCTGCGTCCGCCGGCCGACGTGCCGCGCGCCCAGCCGCGGCCGCAGCAGCGGCCGGGGCAGAATTCCGGCTGGTGGCCGTTCCAGCCCCAACCGGAAGTTCTTGCGCCGCCGGCCCAGCAGCAGAAGCGTCAGGCCCCCGCCGAGCCGGAAGGCGTGGTCTACGGCTCGGCCGATGCGGCCACCCAGGGCAAGCGCGCCGCGCCGAACCAGTTCGTGCTGGTGATGGGTGACCGCCTCGCCGCCCAGCTCGCCCAGGGCCTCGCCGACACCTATGCGCCGGAGCGCCAGCGCATCGCCATCATCGAGAACACCGTGGACGAGAGCGGCTTCCTGCCGGCCCCGGTGGACTGGATCACCCGCGTGCCCGACGCGGTCGCCGCGGCGCGGCCGGCGGTCACCGTCGTCGCCCTCGGCTCCGACGACCTTCAGCCCATCAAGGACGGCGAGACCTTCGCCCAGCCCCTGACCGAGCGCTGGAACGAGCTCTACGGCAAGCGGGTGGACGAGGTGCTGGCGGCGGTGCGCGAGAAGGCCGGGCGGGTCATCGTGGTGGGGCTGGCGCCGGTGGCGAGCGGCTCCCTCTCCGACGACTACACCAAGCTCAACGAGCTGCTGCGTGCCCGCGTCGCCCGCGCCGGGCTCACCTTCGCCAATGTCTGGGACGGCTTCGTCGACGAGGACGGCAAGTACATGGCCAACGGCCCCGCCGTGGACGGCCAGCGCCGGCGCCTCAGGTTCAACGACGGCGTGCGCTTCACCCGCGCCGGCGGGCGCAAGCTCGCCTTCTTCGTCCAGAAGGACATCAACCGCATGCTGGACGAGACCCCGCGCGGCCAGCCGGCGCCCGAGGCGACGCCCGGCGCCGACCGCCCCGCGGCCCTCGCAGGCGCCCCCGCCGCGGCGCAGGCGCGCGAGGCACAGCGGGCCGATCCGGTGGCAGTCTCGGCCAGCGCCAAGGCGGCCTCCAAGGTGCTGAAGGACGGCGTCGCCCCCGCCCCCGTGCGCGGCCGCGCCGACGATTTCACCTGGCCCCCGCCCGGCGCCGAGGCCTCGGCCGCACCGCCGGCGCGCTGACGCCAGCCCCCTCTCCCCTTCTCCTCAGGCCACCGCAGCGCGGCACGGCGGTTGCGCCGCGATGCAGCACCCCCTTTTCAAAGCCGGAGCGGCGCTTTACCGATTTGGGTGATGCCCCGCAGGCGCGCGCCTGCTCAAAATTCCCCAAGGAGCCCCCATGGCCGATGCGAGCCCGGACGCCGCCACCCTCCGCCCCCGCCGCAGCGTCCTCTACATGCCCGGCTCCAATGCCCGCGCCCTGGAAAAGGCCCGCACCCTCCCCGCCGACGGCGTCATCCTCGACCTCGAGGACGCGGTCGCCCCGGACGCCAAGGCCGAGGCCCGCGGGCGCATCGTGGAGACGGTGAAGGCCGGCGGCTTCGGCCCGCGCGAAGTGGTCATCCGCATCAACGGCCTCGACACGCCCTGGGGCTCGGACGATCTGGAGGCTGCGGCCGGCGCCGGCCCGGACGCCATCCTGGTGCCCAAGGTGCAGTCGGTGGAGCAGCTCGTCACCGTCGGCCGCCGGCTGGAGGCGCTGGGCGTTCCGGCCACGACGCGGGTCTGGGCGATGATCGAGACGCCCCTCGCCATCCTTGACATCAAGGCCATCGCCGGCGCCGCCCGCGATCCACTGACGCGCCTGTCGGTGTTCGTGCTCGGCACCAACGACATCGCCAAGGAGACCCGCGCCGCCCTGGTGCCCGGCCGGGCCCCCATGGTGGGCTGGCTGGCTCTGGTGGTGGCCGCCGCGCGGGTCTACGGCGTCGACGTGCTCGACGGCGTGTGGAACCAGTTCCAGGACCTCGACGGCTTCAAGGCCGAATGCACCCAGGGGGTGGAGATGGGCATGGACGGCAAGACGCTGATCCATCCGAGCCAGATCGAGCCCTGCAACACCGCCTTCTCGCCGCCCGAGGCGGAGGTCGCGCGCGCCCGCGCCATCATCGCCGCCTTCGCGCTGCCGGAGAACGCCGGCAAGGGCGTCATCACCCTCGACGGCCGGATGGTGGAGCTGCTCCATGCCGAGATGGCGAAGCGCACGGTGGCCCTCGCCGACGCCATCGCCGCGCGCGCCTGAGGAGACCCACCGGTGGCCGGTCCCTTGCGCATCGTCATGCTCGCCTATCCCGACATGACGCAGCTCGACCTGACCGGGCCGTTCGAGGTGCTCGCCCGCCTGCCGGGCGCCAAGATCGACATCGCGTGGAAGAAGGCGGGCAAGCCGGTGGTGGATGCCTCCGGCCTCGCGCTCATGCCCACCGCCGCGTTCCGCGAGCTCGACGGATGCGAGGTGCTGTTCGTGCCCGGCGGGCCGGGCCAGCTCGCGCTGATGGAGGACAAGGCGACCCTCGGCTTCCTGCAGGAGATGGCGGCAGGCGCCCGTTATGTCACCTCGGTCTGCACCGGCTCGCTGATCCTCGGCGCGGCGGGGCTGCTGAAGGGCTACCGCGCCACCTGCCACTGGCTATCGCTGCCCCAGCTCGCCCACCTCGGGGCGATCCCGGTGGCCGAGCGGGTGGTGGTGGACCGCAACCGCTTCACCGGAGCCGGCGTATCCTCGGGCATCGATCTCGCGCTGACGCTCGCGGCCGAGATCGCGGGGGCGGATGAGGCGCGCCGCATCGCCCTCGCCATCGAGTACCAGCCCGAGGCGCCGTTCCCGCCGCGCGACAAGGAAGACCCCCATCTGGTGGCCGAGGTGGAGGCGCGCACCCGCCCCTTCCAGGACAAGCGCGACGCCGCCGCCCGCCGGGTCGGCGCCAAGCTCTGAGCCGCCGGCCTTGCCGGCCTTTTGCAGGATCTCGCCTTATGAAGCTCTACCGCTATCTTACCGGACCGGACGACGCCGCCTTCTGCAAGCGCGTGTCGGCGGCGCTGAATCGCGGCTGGCAATTGCACGGCGCGCCCACCCTCACCTTCGATGCCGTGCAGGGCCGCGTGATCTGCGGGCAGGCCATCGTGAAGGAGGTGGAGGGCGAGTGGTCCGACGACGTGGTGCTGTCCGAGCACTGAGCACCGGGCGCCCGCGGCTCTCCCCTCGCGCGCCCCTGGCGCTGTCCTCGTGTCAGGCCGGGGTAGCGGTGGCGGGATGGTGGCCCGGCATCAGCACGATGGCGACATCCACGTCGTCGCCGGCGGCGCGGAACTCGGCCTTCACCGCCTCGGTGAGCTTGGCCACCACGGCGCGCGCCCGCGCCACGCTCCAGTCGCTCTCGAAGCCGAGGTGCAGCTCCACGAACATCTTGCCACCGAGCTGGCGGGTGCGGATGTCGCCCAGTTCGTCGAAATCGTCGAAATGGGTGGTGAGCACCTTGAGGATGCGCAGCTGCCCCGCCTCGCCGATGGCCTGGTCGAGCAGCGAGCCCACCGAGTTCGAGAGCATGGCGAAGATGTTGTAGATCATGAAGCCGATGACGACGAACGAGCCCAGCGGGTCGAGATAGTACAGCACCGGGATGTCGTTGAAGATCGACAGGATCACCGTAACGGTGAACACCGAGCCCGAGGCGATGGCGGAGACGAGATGCACCCGCGCCTGCGCCGCCAGCACCGGCGAGCGGGTCTCGTGGGCGAGGCGCTTGGCCTTGCGGTTGAGCACCACGTTGCCGATCACCGCCATGGCCGCCACAAACAGGCCCAGCTCCGCGCCGTCCACGCCTTCCGGGTGCAGCACGCGCATCACCGCGCGGGTGCCGGCGATCACCACCAGGATGGTCTGCAGCAGCGCGATCATCAACTCGGCAAGATTCTCCAGCTTGCCGAGGCCGTAGGCGTATTTGCCGGCATGCGCCTTGTGGGCGAGCTTCAGCACCAGCCAGCAGGCGGTGAGCGCCGTGAGGTCGAACGAGGTGGCGAGGAGGTCGGTGAGGATCGCCGCCGAATTGGTGAGCGTCGCGGCGAGGATGTAGAACGGAAAGAGGCAGGCCGTGAAGACCATGGCCTGAAACGACAAATTCTGGCTCGCCGAACCCGACACCTGAAGCCCCCCTCACACGGAGCCGGCGCGTCGCGCCCCGTCGCCCCACCCCCGTCGCCCCCATGAGGACCATGGAGGGGGGATGCGTCAAGCCATTGGTGGCGCCGATCGCCGCGCGATCCGACGCCCGCGCGGGCGAAGCGCGTGCCGGCGCTGCCTGTTGCGTCGCACGCGGACGCTCTGCAACATGCGCCGCAGAACTGGGGGACCATGATGAGCAAGACCAACCGGGGCAACTTCTTCGAGGATTTCAGCGTCGGCCAGGTCATCCGGCACGCGACGCCCCGCACCATCACGGACGGCGACGTCAGCCTCTATAGCGCGCTCTACGGCACGCGCTTCGCCGTGCAGTCGGCCGACACCTTCGCCCAGGACATCGGCTACCCCGCCGCCCCGGTGGACGACCTGCTGGTGTTCCACGTGGTGTTCGGCAAGACCGTGCCCGACATCTCCCTCAACGCGGTGGCGAATCTCGGCTATGCCGGCGGCCGCTTCCTCGCCCCGGTCTATCCCGGCGACACGCTCACCGCCGTCTCCGAGGTCATCGGCCTCAGGGAAAATTCCAACGGCCAGAGCGGCGTGGTCTACGTGCGCTCGGTGGGCTTCAACCAGGACGGCACCGAGGTGCTGGACTATGTGCGCTGGGTGATGGTGCGCAAGGCAGACCCCTCCCTGCCCGCGCCGGAGCCGGTGGTGCCCACCCTGCCCGCAGCCCTCGCCGCCGATGCCCTGGGCAGCGCCGTGCCCGTTCTCGACATCGAGGGCTGGCGCGACGACCTCTCCGGCTCCACCGCCCGCTTCGCCGACTATGCGGTGGGCGAGCGCATCGACCATGTGGACGGCATGACGGTGGAGGAGGCGGAGCACATGATCGCCACCCGCCTCTACCAGAACACGGCCAAGGTGCATTTCAACCAGTTCACCGAAGGCCAGGGCCGGTTCGGCCGCCGGCTGATCTATGGCGGCCACGTCATTTCCCTGGCCCGCGCCCTGTCGTTCAATGGCCTCGCCAACGCCTTCCACATCGCCGCCATCAATGGCGGCCGCCATGTGGCGCCGCTGTTCGCGGGCCTCACCGTCCATGCGTGGAGCGAGGTGCTGGACGCGCAGGAGCTACCCGGCCGGGACGACGTGGCCGCCCTGCGCCTGCGCACGGTGGCGACCAAGGACCGGCTGACGGCCGACTTCCCCTACAAGACCGGCGACGACTACGACCCGAGCGTCATCCTCGATCTCGACTACTGGGCGCTGATCCCGCGCTGATCGGCGGGCGCGGGACCGGCCGCGTTGGCGCCCGCGGCGGCACCCGCGGCGGCACCCGCGGGCTTGGGCGCAGGGTTCGGCACAGGACCGGCCGCGGCGGCGGGGCGGGCGGCAGCGGGGGCGGGGGCGGCGCTGCCCTTGGCCGGATCGGCGCGCCCCGCGGCGGGATCGCTTCTGCGAGGCGCGGCGGGCTTCGCCGGGCGCGCGGGCGTCGCGGGCGGCAGGGGCATGACGGTCGGCGGGAGCGGCGCCCCATAGGCCGACATGAAGCGCCAGATCTCCTCGCCCGAATCGATGTCCTGGCTGCGCAGGCCGAGAAAGGGCGTCGCGAGATCCGGCTTCGTCTCCACCATGGCGGGCGACTGGTGGCCGCCGCGCTCGATGGTGATGAGCTCCACCGCCGCCCCGTCGCGGCAGCCGTCCCACCGGCGCAGCACCGCCCGCGTGCCGTCGCCGGGGGCGAGGTCCGGCAGGTCGCGGGCGTTGGCGGCCTCGCAGCCGTCGATCCCGGCGAACAGGCGGGCGCTGTCCGGCGCCGACAGGGTCGCCCCCACCGGCGTCCAGAAACCGCCGTAGCCGATCACCGAATCCGCCGTGCCGTGGATGAACAGGATCGGCACCGCCCGCGCCGGCTGGCATTCCTCGCGATAATTGGCGGGCGCCGTCGACATGATGGCGGAATAGGCGGCGAACAGGTCGGCATGCTCGCAAGCCATGCGCTGCACCATGAATCCGCCGTTGGAGATACCGGTGAGATAGATCCGCGCCGGATCGGCGATTCCGTCCGCCACGAGGCGCCGGGCGAGGGCGACGAGGAAGGCCACGTCGTCGCCGGGGCGAAGCACCAGCTTCAGCCGCATGGCGGCGGGGCGGCCGTCGTTCCACACCCGTCCTTCGCCCTGCGGGTACACCGCGACGAAGCCGTGCTTGGCGGCCGCGGCGTCGAGGCCGAAATAGGCGCGGAAGCTCTCCGGCGACTGGGCCGCGCCGTGCAGCGCGATCACCACCGGGGCAGGTCCGCTGACCCCATCGGGCGTCACCACGAGATAGCGGCGGGTTTCACCATTGGCGTTGAGCCGAAGGTCGCGCACCGTCTCGGCGTAAGCCGCTCCGCCGCCGGTCCAAATCACGAACAGAACGAGAATAGCCTTTGCAACCCCGAGCGCCGACGGCATCCAGGGGTGGCAAGATTGCCGCAGGCCCAAAGTATCCCATGCCGCCCCCAGCCGCACGCCCAGAGCCGCGCCCAAACCACCCATGATTGAACTACGCCTTTGAAACTATGAATTATTCCAATCAGCCGCGCCCGCTGAGACGGTATAAAGGCATGCCCAACGAATGCGGCGCCGGCGCGGCGGAGCTGTGTCGTGGCTGCCACACTCGTGGCGCTCGCGATTTGGATTTGATGCAGATCAAATTCCAGCAGGCCGGTCGGCGCGACACCTAACATCACGGTTTTGTCAGGTATCGGGAGCGGGGCATGCGTCAGTTCGGTCTGGGTCTAATTCTTGCGGCGGGCCTCAGCGCCCTTACGGCCGGCGTCGCCACCGCCGCCGACCTTTCCACCCCCGTCTACAAGGCGGCGCCGGTGGAAGAGCCCCTCAGCCCCTGGCAGATCCGCGTGCGCGCTCTGTACGTGATGCCGGAGAACGGCGGCTCGGTGACGGGCGTCCCCTTCTCCGACCTCACCTATTCCGACGCGGTGGTGCCCGAGCTCGACATCACCTACTACTTCACCAAGAACATCGCGGCCGAGCTCATTCTCGGCGTGACGCCCCACGACATCAACGGCGCGGGCTCCATCGCCGGCCTCGGCCAGGTGGGCAAGGTGTGGCTGCTGCCCCCGACCCTCACCCTGCAGTACCACTTCACCGACTTCGGGCCGTTCAAGCCCTATATCGGCGCCGGCGTGAACTACACCGTCTTCTTCAGCCAGGAAGCGTCGAACCCGCTGTTCTCCTCCGTCGACGTGCACGATTCCTGGGGCCTCGCCCTCCAGGCCGGCTTCGACTGGATGATCGACCGCCACTGGGGCTTCAACGTCGACGTGAAGAAGATCTTCCTCGAGCCGAGCTTCACCCTCCAGACGGTGGGCGGCACCTACCTCCAGGGCGGCGCCGACCTGAACCCCTGGATCTTCGGCACGGGCGTCACCTACCGCTTCTGATCCGAACGCTTCGACCCTGACGCGACTGCCCCCGCAGGTCACGAACTGAGCAACGGCGCCAGTCCTCCGGCGCCGTTTGTTTTTTGGCGGCGCCAAGCCGGGGCGCCCCTTGCGCGTTGGCATTGCAGCATCCGCGTAAGGGGCGCAATGAACATGCAACGTTCATCCAATTGCGGGCGACGCCATATCGGGATTTAAAGCCGCCAAGGTGCTTTGGAATCGTTGCGAAGAGACGACGATTGAGATACCTGATCGGTCGATTTTTTGGAGGAGGCCCCATGGCCGACAGCCCTCAGCGCATTGATCGCCCCCTTTCGCCCCACCTACAGATCTACCGTCCGCTGTTCACGATGAT
Source organism: Xanthobacter pollutisoli (assembly GCF_040044995.1). Taxonomy (NCBI): domain Bacteria; kingdom Pseudomonadati; phylum Pseudomonadota; class Alphaproteobacteria; order Hyphomicrobiales; family Xanthobacteraceae; genus Xanthobacter; species Xanthobacter pollutisoli. Next base: position 215,636 of record NZ_JBDZDP010000004.1, on the reverse strand, counting down.
GATGTCCATTGTGCATCGCATCACCGGCGTGGGCCTGTATTTCGGAACCGCGATCCTGGTCTGGTGGCTGCTCGCCGCCGCGTCCTCGCCCTCGGCCTACGCCACCTTCCAGTCGGTGGCGGGCTCGCCCCTCGGGCTCCTCGTCCTGTTCGGCTACACCTGGGCGCTCCTCCACCATGCGCTGGGTGGTGTGCGTCATTTCATCTGGGACTTCATCCACGGCTTCGGCCCGCAGGAGCGCGTGCTCCTTGCCAAGGCCACCCTTGTGGGATCGGTGGCGCTCACGGTGATCCTGTGGATTGTCGGCCTGGCGATGAAGGGCTGAGGAGAGCGACATGAGCAGCACCCCCTCCCACGGGCACTCGCCCATGCGCACGCCCCTCGGCAAGGTGCGCGGGCTCGGCGCCGCCAAGTCCGGCACCACCGACTTCTTCAAGCAGCGGGTGACCGGCCTCGCCAACCTGATCCTGATGGTGTTCTTCATCGGCATCGTCATCTCGCTCGCCGGCGCCGACTACGCCCGGGCCCATGCGACGCTCGGCCATCCCTTCGTGGCGGTCGTCATCCTTCTGACGCTGCTGTCCGTAACCACCCACATGCGCATCGGCATGCAGGTGGTGATCGAGGACTACGTGCACACGGAAGGCCTGAAGGTGCTGCTCATCGTGGCCAACACCTTCTTCTCCATCGCCGTTGCCCTCGCCGGCGCCTTCGCCGTGCTCAAGATCAGCCTGGGAGGCTGAGATGGCCGATACCGCAACCAACGGGGCCGCCGCGCCCGGCATCAACGGCGCCGCCTATCCCATCGAGGACCACACCTACGACGTGCTGGTGGTCGGCGCCGGTGGCGCGGGCCTGCGCGCGGTGGTGGGCTGCTCGGAGGCGGGCCTGCGCACCGCCTGCATCACTAAGGTGTTCCCCACCCGCTCCCACACGGTGGCCGCCCAGGGCGGCGTCGCCGCCTCGCTCGGCAACATGGGCGAGGACAGGTGGGAATGGCACATGTACGACACCGTGAAGGGGTCGGACTGGCTGGGCGACCAGGACGCCATCGAATATCTGGTGCGCAACGCGCCGGCCGCCGTCTACGAGCTGGAGCATTGGGGCGTGCCCTTCTCCCGCACCGAGGGCGGCAAGATCTACCAGCGCCCGTTCGGCGGCATGACCACGCATTTCGGCAAGGGCACCGCCCAGCGCACCTGCGCCGCCGCCGACCGCACCGGCCACGCCATGCTGCACACGCTCTACGGCGCGGCGCTGAAGCACCAGGCCGAGTTCTTCATCGAGTATTTCGCCATCGACCTCATCATGGATGAGGAAGGCCGCTGCCGCGGCGTGGTGGCCATCAAGCTCGACGACGGCACGCTCCACCGCTTCCGCGCCCACCTCACCGTGCTCGCCACCGGCGGCTACGGCCGCGCCTATTTCTCCGCCACCTCGGCCCATACCTGCACCGGCGACGGCGGCGGCATGGTGCTGCGCGCCGGCCTGCCGCTGCAGGACATGGAGTTCGTGCAGTTCCACCCCACCGGCATCTACGGCTCGGGCTGCCTCATCACCGAGGGATCGCGCGGCGAGGGCGGCTACCTCACCAATTCCGAGGGCGAGCGCTTCATGGAGCGCTACGCCCCCTCGGCCAAGGACCTCGCTTCCCGCGACGTGGTCTCGCGCTCCATGACCATGGAGATCCGCGAGGGCCGTGGTGTCGGCAAGGCGAAGGACCACATCTTCCTCCACCTCGACCATCTCGATCCGGCGATCCTGCACGAGCGCCTGCCCGGCATTTCGGAGAGCGCCAAGATCTTCGCCGGCGTGGACGTGACGCGCGAGCCGATCCCGGTGATCCCGACCGTGCATTACAACATGGGCGGCATCCCCACGAACTATTACGGCGAGGTGCTGGACAAGCGCAAAGGCGACCCGGACACCGTGGTCCCCGGCCTGATGGCCATCGGCGAGGCCGCCTGCGTCTCGGTGCACGGCGCCAACCGCCTCGGCTCCAACTCGCTCATCGACCTCGTGGTGTTCGGCCGTGCCGCCGGCCTGCGCGCGGCCGAGCTGGTGAAGCCCGGCGAAAAGCACCGCCCGCTGCCCGAGAACAGCGCCGAGCTGGCGCTTTCGCGCCTCGACCACTTCCGCAACGCCGCCGGCTCGACCCCCACCGCCGAGCTGCGCCTCGACATGCAGAAGGTGATGCAGAACAACTGCGCCGTCTTCCGCACCGGCGAGGTGCTGGAGGAGGGGCGCAAGCTCATCCACGACGTGTTCAAGGGCACCAGCGACATCGGCGTCACCGACCGCTCGCTGGTGTGGAACTCCGATCTCATCGAGACGCTGGAGTTCGACAACCTCATCTCCCAGGCCATCGTGACCATGGAGAGCGCGGCCAACCGGCAGGAGAGCCGCGGCGCCCACGCCCGCGAGGACTTCCCGGACCGCGACGACGTGAACTGGATGAAGCACACGCTGGCCTATTTCGACACCACGGCCGGCACCGTTCGCCTCGACGACCGTCCGGTGCACACCTACACGCTGTCCAACGACATCCAGTACATCGAGCCGAAGAAGCGCGTGTACTGATCCCTATCGACCGCGCGCGTCTCTGGCGTGCGCGGCCCTGGCCAGACTTCCTGCGGGCGGCGACCGCTCCAGCGTTCCAGGATACCCCATGGTTGAGCTCACGCTTCCGAAGAACTCGCAGATCTCCCCCGGCAAGGTGTGGCCGAAGCCGGCGAGCGCCAAGAAGCTCACCGAGTTCCGCATCTATCGCTGGAACCCGGACGACGGGAAGACGCCGCGCATCGACACCTATTATGTCGACCGCGAGGATTGCGGCCCGATGGTGCTGGACGGCCTCATCTGGATCAAGAACAGGGTCGACCCGACGCTGACCTTCCGCCGCTCCTGCCGCGAGGGCGTGTGCGGCTCCTGCGCCATGAACATCGGCGGCACCAACACGCTGGCCTGCACCAAGGGCATGGACGAGGTGCTGGTGAAGGGCGTGGTCAACGTCTACCCGCTGCCGCACATGCCGGTGGTGAAGGACCTCGTGCCCGACCTCACCAATTTCTATGCCCAGCACGCCTCCATCGAGCCGTGGCTGCAGACCGACACCGCTGCCCCCGAGAAGGAATGGCGCCAGTCGAAGGACGACCGCGAGAAGCTGGACGGCCTCTACGAGTGCATCCTGTGCGCCTGCTGCTCCACCTCCTGCCCGAGCTACTGGTGGAACGGCGACCGCTATCTTGGCCCCGCCGCGCTGCTGCAGGCCACCCGCTGGCTGAAGGACAGCCGCGACGAGCGCACCGGCTCGCGGCTCGACTATCTGGAGGATCCCTTCCGCCTCTACCGCTGCCACACCATCATGAACTGCGCCCAGGCGTGCCCCAAGAGCCTCAACCCGGCCAAGGCCATCGCCGAGATCAAGAAGATGATGGTGGAGCGCCAGATCTGACGCGTCGCGTCCGGGCGCGCCTGCTTTCGGGCGCCCCGATCTGGCGGGGAGCGGACGCCGGTGCCGGTGCTGGGATGTGTCCCGCCCAGCCTGCAACTTTCCAAGCCTGTTGCATTCTGCTAAAATAGAGCATGAATTCGGTTGCTCTGCCGCGCTCGGCAGGACGCCCGCCCGGAGTTTCGGGGGAGGAACCATGCCTATCGTTCGCGCTGTGCTTCCGGCCCTGCTTGCCTTCGCTCTGCTGTTTTCCGTGGTGACCCAGCCGGCGGAGACCTTCGTGTTCCTCGGCGGCCTGATCCTGACGTTGACCACCGCCAGCAGCATCATCTTCTTCGCCTTCGTGCTGCTCTCCCTGGCGTTCGGCCTTGAAAGCACCTCGGCCCGCCACCTGGCTCCGGCGGCCCCGGTCCACGTCCATCGGCAGGCGCGGGACCAGCGCGGCGCCTGAGGGCGCCTGCGCTTCGGCACGACATTCCCAGAACTGAGCCAGCTTCATCCGCGGCGTTCAGCGCCGGCACATCATCGCCCCGACGTCATCGCCAAGACGTCATAGCCCTCACGTCACCGCCTGCACGTCACCGCCTGCACGTCACCGAGGGCCAGGGCGTCTTGTGATACATCGGCTTCAGTTCGATGATCTGGATGCGGTCCCACAGGGTGCTGGACGGCTGCGGGCACAATTGCAGCATGGCCGACGTGGGGTTGCCCTTCCACGATTCCGCGATGTTCACCACCACCGAGAAGGCCCCCGCGTCATAGGCGGGGTCGCGTGCCCACCAGCCGGCCGGCAGGCGCTGGCTGAGATAGGTGCGCAGCGCCAGGAACGGGTCGAAGGGGTAGGGATCCACGTCGGGATTGATGTAGGGCCGCGCCGGCAGGTCGCCGAGGCTCTGCATGGGCGCCTGCGCCAGGGCCGATCCGGCCGGCCCGAGCAGAAGGAGAGCCAGCGCACATCCCCGCATCCCGGCAAGCCGGGCGTTCCGCCGCCGTGGCCCGCCGGGACCTGGCGGTATCTCCGCCCCGACCGCTCCGCTCACGCCCGCCACCTGCCGCCCTCCCCCTGTCCCACTGCGCACGAAACTGAGCTGAAGCCGTGCCTGCGCAAAATGCGGCGTGCCGCGCCCTGCCGCTTCCCTCGGCGCCGCGCCCGCACTAATGCTCCCTCATAGAGCCCGTCGGCGCCGGGGGGAATCACCCTGCGACCGCCGCGCGGCCAGCACAAGGATGCGGCGCGGCCGCCAATGGAGATCACAGGCATGGGGCGGCGGCACGGGCGCGGGGACAGGAAGCGGCCCGCCGGAGCATGCCGTCCGAGCCACCTGCGGGACACGGTCCGCCCGTGAGCGCCGCCCTGCCCCGCTCCCTCCCCGGCCTCGTCGCCACCTATGGCGTCTATCTCGCCGCCATGATGGCGCGCGGCCTCGAGCTCGTGGGCAAGCTCGGCCTCTACATGGTGGGCGCCCGCATCCTCGGGGTGCACGATTCCGGCTATTTCTTCCTCTGCCTCACCTGGGTGGGGGTCTTCGCCACGGTCTCGCGCGGCGGCTTCGAGCGCGCCGTGGTGCGCCACGTGGCCGCCGAGCTCGCCGTGGGCAAGGGCCGCGCGGCGCGCCACGCCTTCCTCACCGGCACCATGGCGGTGCTGGCCTTCGGGCTCACCGTCTCCCTCGCCACCGGCGCCCTCTCCGGCCCCATCGCAACCTATCTGTTCCGCGATCCGGAGGCCGCCCGCCCGCTGTTCCTCGCGGCCTTCGTCATCCTGCCCCAGGCCATGTGCTATTTCGTCGGCAACGCGCTCATGGGTCTGCACAAGGGCGCGTGGGGGCAATTGGTGCAGAACGGCCTTTGGCCCTGCTTCACCCTCGCCGCGCTGCTCGCCGGCGTGCACTCCCTCAATGGCATCCTCATCGCCCTCGCCGCCGCCAATGCGGCGGCCACCCTCGTCGGGCTGGTGCTGGTGTGGCGCGAACGGCACCGCTTCGTCGATACGCCGTCCGACATGGCGGAGGCGGAGCACCTGCCGCCCTTGTGGCGCACCGCCATGCCGCTGGCGGTGGTGGAGACGGTACAGATCCTCCTGCCGTCGCTGCCGGTGCTGCTGCTCGCCACCTTTGGCCTGCCGGCGCAGGTGGGCGCCTTCAGCGTCGCCTGCCGCATCTCCATGCTCACGTGGGTGGTCAGCGCCTCCATCGGCAGCGTCGCCGCACCCTCCTTCGCCGCCCGCCACCGGCAGGGACAGTGGGACGCGCTGCGCCAGCTGAACCGCAAGGTGCGGCTGGCGGTCGGCCTGTTCAGCGCGCCGCTGCTCCTCGCCATGTTCTTCTTTCCGGCCACCATCCTGCACCTGGTGGGGCCGGGGTTCGAGATCGCGGCCACCGCCCTGATCGTCCTGGCGGTGGGCCAATTGGTCTATGCGCTCCTGCCCTGCCAGGAGATCGTCCTCGCCATGGCCGGCCACGGCGGCATCCTGCGCTGGCTCACGGTGGCGCAGACGGCGGTCTGCCTCCTCCTGTGCGTGCTGCTCATCCCGCCGTTCGGCATGATCGGTGCGGCCATCGCCACCGCCGTCTTCGCCTCGCAGCTCGCCATCGGCTCCGCCCTCGCCGTGGTGCGCATCATGCCCCGTGCCTTCTAGGAGCCATGCGGATGGGGGCAGCGGAAACCCATGGTTAACGTTAAAGTAATGGCGCTGCTGCAGTCTCGTTGCGACATCGACCATCCCGGCCGCAGCGCCGCAGGGGCGAGACCGCACACGCCGCAGGTCCCGCGCCGCGCCGAAGCAGGAATGGCCGACCGATGACGACACCGCAGACCCGCGGCGCGGACGAGTCAGGGGGGAGCATGTTGATGCCGCACGCGGCGCAGCCCGGCGCCACGGAAACGGCTCGGGTCACCGGGTCCGGGCCACTTGGGTTCACCCTCCGCGATTTCCTGATCGCCACCTTCTACCACATCCGGATCGTGCTTCTGGCGGCGCTGCTGCCGTTCGCCATCGCCGTCGGCGCGGCGGTGACGAGCCGCACCGAATACACCGCATCGAGCCTGCTCATGGTGATCGTGAGCCGCGAGGTCTCCAACTCCCAGAACGTCACCGACACCGGCCCCTCCGTGCTGAGCATCGAGGGCCTGAAGCAGGTGGAATCCGAAGTCCAGATCATCGAGAGCGCCGACGTCGCCCGCGCCACCGTGGAGCAGGTGGGCGTGGACCGCATGTTCCCGCCGGGCCGCTTCTCCGCCATCACCCGCCTGTTCAGCTCCGACACCGACGTGATGGACAAGGCGGTGGAGCGCTTCCACGCCAGCCTTCGGGCCTCGGTGCAGTCGGATTCCAACGTCATCCGCGTCAGCTTCACCAATCCCGACCGCGACGTGGCGGTGGAGGCGGCCGATGCGCTGGTGAAAAACTACCTCGCCGTGCGCCGGCGCCTGCTGGAAAATCCCACCGCCAAGATCCTGAAGCTGGAGGTGCAGCGCTTCAGCCAGGACCTCACCGCCGTAGACGCCGAGATCGAGAAGCTGAAGGCCAAGGCCGGCATCATCGAGTTCAGCCAGGACGCCATCCTCGCCTCCAACCAGGTGGACGGCATCCTCCAGCGCCGCCGTCAGGTGGCCGAGCGCGAGGTCGCGGTCACCGCCCAGCTCACCGAGGCCGAGCGCCAGCTCGCCGCTCTGCCCGATTCGGTGTTCGACTTCTCCGAGAAGACCGACGCCTTGCCCGGCGACGAGGACAACAACACGCTGACCAAGCTGCTGCTGGAGCGCGACCGCGTCGCCTCGCAATATGCCCCCGGCAGCCAGCTGCTGCGCGACCTCGACCGGCAGATCGCCACCATCCGCGCGCGCATCAAGAGCCGCGCCGACCGGCGCTACAATACGGACCGCGCGGTGCGGAACCCGCAGGTCAACTACATCCAGAACATGATCCTGAGCCTGCGGGTGGAGCAGGATTCCCTCGGCCGCCAGCGCGACGAGCTGGTGGCGCAGCAGCGGGTGGCGGAGGAGCGCCTCGCCGCCTTGCGCGCCGCCGAGACGCCACTGATCGAGCTCAACCGCCGGCGCGATTCGCTGAGCGAGGGCTTCCGCGAATACCAGCGCCGGGCCGTCGCCGCCTCCATCGAGGAGGCCGCCGCCCAGTCGCGCCAGTCCTCGGTGCGGGTCGTGCAGGATGCGGGATCCGACGTCACCAAGCGCTCGCTGGCGCTGCCGCTCCTGGCGGCAGGCGTCTTCGCCGGCCTGCTGTTCGGTGGCGCTGCGGGGGCCATCGCCTCCACGCTGCGCACCTCATTCATCATGCCGGGCGAGGCGGAGCGCGTGCTCGGCATGCCGGCCATCGCCGTGCTGGACGAGAATGCCGAGCAGCCCGGCAGCCTTGCCACCGAGCGGGCCATCAGCAGCTGCGCCACCATGCTGCTCGACACCCGCATCGACGACGAGCTGCTGCGCGCCATGCATTTCCTCTCGCCCGAGGACGACGACACCCTGCCCTGGTTCGCCCGCCGCCTCGCGGAGGAATTCGCCGGACAGAGGCAGAAGCGCACGCTGCTGGTGGATCTGTGCTCGGCGACGCCCTATCCGCTCGATGCCGGCGGCGGCACGGAGCAGGGCGGCATCTTCATGACCGGCACGCCGGTGCCGCTGCTGTGGGCCGCCTCGGCGGTCGAGCGCTCGCCGCTCCTCGACATCCGCCTGCCCATCGCCGAGGCCGAGATGATGATGGCGGAGCTGAAGCAGACCTTCGACTGCATCGTCGTGTGCTCCAATCTGCCGCGTGCCTCGCTGGTCACCCAGCGCTTCTGCCAGATGGTGGACGGCAACGTGATGGCGATCCAGGCCGAGCGCACCCGCAAGCCGGCAGCGCTCCACCTGCGCGATTCGGTGGTGGAGAGCGGGGGCCTCCTGTTCGGCTTCATCTTCCTCGGCAGGCGCTATTACCTGCCCCAGTGGCTTTATCGCCGCGCGTAGAGCACGGCCCGCGCGAAGCCGAGCGGGCGGAAGGGGCGCGAGAGCGCCCCTCTTTCGTCCAAGATCCCCATAGATCCGCGCCGACTCCCGTGCGTGGATACCGCCATAATCCTTCGTTAACCATAGGCCTTTAGGGTCGCTTTACCATGTTCGCCGGTTCTCGCGGCCCGCTTCGTCTGTTGATGCGCCTCACTTGGCGCTGAGACAACGCGGCCGGTGCGTTTACCATTTGCTTGTGATTCGGTGCGGGGGTTCATCGATGGGGTTGCCAGAGTGCGATGTGGTGGACACCCCGCGCGGCCCGGCATCGGCCTCGCAGGGTGCTGCCCGCCGCCGGCGCCGCCGGGCGGGGCTCATGGCCGTGACGCTGGCGGGGCTCGTCATCGCCCTCAACGGCTGCGCCGCCATCGCCACCTCGCAGAGCACGGGCACCGAGCCCTTCACCACCGGCCACGAACTGCGCTTCACCGAGGTGAACACCGACCGCTTCAAGCCGTGGACCGATCAGGTGCCGAGCTATCGCCTCGGCCCAGGCGACAAGATCAAGGTCAAGTATTTCATTACCCGCGACATGGACGAGGACCTCACCGTGAGCCCCGACGGCTCGGTGGCGCCGCGCGCCATCGGCCAGATCCGGGTGGAGGGCACCACGCTCTCGAGCCTGCAGGAATACATCCGCCGCGAATCCCGCAAGGAACTCGCCGACCAGAAGGTGGTGATCTCCCTGGAGGAGGCGGTATCCGCCCGCGTCTACATCGGCGGCATGGTGGCCCATCCCGGCGCCTTCAAGCTGACGGACATGGGTACCAGCGTTCTGCAGGGCATCCTGCTCGCCGGCGGCTTCACCGAGGAATCGCGCACCGGCCAGGTGGCGCTCATCCGCCGCGGGCCCAACAACGAGCCCATGCTGCGCCTCGTCAACGTGCGCGACGTGATCCAGACCGGCTTCGATGCGGGCGACGTGCCGCTGGTGAGCGGCGACATCATCTATGTGCCGCGCTCGTCTATCGCCGAGGTCAACCTGTGGATCGACCAGTTCATCACCAAGGTGGTGCCGTTCCAGCGGCAGTTCAGCTATACGATCGGATCCTACACGCAGACCGGCGGCAGCAGCTCGTTCCTGCAATAGCCGAGCGGCGCCCGCTCCGGCCTTGCGCCGCGCGCGGCCGCCGCAGCCGAAAAGGTTCGCACGACCGATGAATGCGCAGCCCGAGCTGGCTCCCACCGCCCGGACACAGACCTTCCTGAAGGTGCCCTTCGCGTGCCTCGACGTGGCCGGCACCGCGGCGGCCATCGCGGCCCGCCCGCCCGGTGCCCCCTTCGGCTACGTGGTCACCTCCAACGCCTCCCATCTGGTGCGGCTCAACGAGCGTGGCGACCCGCGCTTCGCCGCGGCGCTTGAGGCGGCCGGTCTCCACACGCTCGACGGCTCGGCGCCCCACTGGCTGTCGCGCAACCTGTTCGGCCTCGACATCCCCCTGTGCCCCGGCAGCGACCTGACCACCCATCTGTTCGAGCACGAGATCGCGCCGGACGATGCGGTGACCATCATCGGCGGCAGCGAGGAAATGAAGCGCCGCCTGGTGGAGCGCTTCGGCCTCAAGACCCTCCATCTGCACATACCGCCCATGGGCTTCATCGACGATCCGGCGGCCGTGGAGGCTGCCATCCGCTTCGTGGAGGAGCATCCGGCGCGCTACATCTTCCTGGTGGCCGGGGCGCCGCGCTCGGAATATCTCGCCCACATGATCAAGCAACGCGGAAAGGCGGTGGGCACCGGCCTGTGCGTCGGCAGCGCGCTCAATTTCCTCACTGGCCTCGTGCAGCGGGCAAGCCCCGCCTTCCGGCGGCTCGGGCTCGAATGGCTGTACCGGCTCATGCAGAGTCCCAGCACGCACATCGAGCGCGTGTTCGTGGATTCGCTGCCCATCTTCCGCGTCGCCGCCAGAGCGAAGCGCGATCCCGCGGCCTACGGCATGGCGCCCCCCGCAGCGGACCGCCACCCATGAGCGGCGCGCCACAAGCAGCGAAGCTGAGCGCCGAGCCATGAGTGCCGAGCCATGAGCCGGGAGGGCGCGCCTGCGGTCGAGGGCATGGGTGCGCGGCCACGCGTGGTCATGCCCCTGCGGCGCGGCGTCTCCGCCTTCTCGCCGGAGGACGCGAGCCTCGATCAGGGTGCGGCCCTGTTCGCCAAGCTGGTGTTCGCCGCCACCCTGCCGCTGTTCGCGCAGGTCTTCTATTATCTGAACGAGTATCCCCCGCCCTATCTCCTGTCCAAGGCCTGGCCGTTCCTCACCCTGCCCATGGCCTTCTACGCCATGGCGCGACTGAAGCTGCCGGTCAGCGGCATGTTCCTGACCGTGCTCGCCTACGCCCTCGGCTTCACGCCGCTGGTGTCCATGATCCAGCTGGGCAACGGCTTTCTCGACGCGCTCACCACCACCATCAAGGCCTGGCCCTTCACCTATTACTTCAGCCTCTCGGCGCTCCTCGCCCTGCTGGCCGTGCCGGCCCGGAGCATCCGCAAGATCGTGCTGGCGCTCGGCCTTGCCACCTTCATCCTGATGGTGCTGATCTATCTTGCGGCACCCACCTCCTGGTATTCGGACAATCCGGCCGACGGCAAGCTGCTGCTCTACGACCTCGAGCGCAGCTACCGGGTCTACATGCCCATGTTCTTCGGCATGATCCTGGTGTTCTTCCTGGCGCGCTCGTTCATCCTCCAGCGCAACATCCTGTTCGCCCTCGTCGTGGTGCTGGCCTTCGTGCCCATGCTGCTCATCTTCAAGCAGCGGACCGCCATCGCCGCCGCGGCGGTGGTGGTGGTGTTCGGCATGACCATGTCGCTGCCGCCGGCGCTGCGCCGGCTGGTGATCGGCGGGGCGCTGCTGGGCGGGGCAGCGGGCGTCGCCCTCCTCGCATACAAGCTCGGCTTGTTCTCCAGCGGATCGCTGGAGGGCGCCAAGGACGCCCTCGGCGCCTCGCTCTCGGTGCGGCAGAATTCCTCGTCCCTCGCCTTCGCCTTCCTCGGCGACGATCCCATGCGCTGGACTTTCGGCGTAGGCGCCACCACCCGCTTCAGCACCACCACGCTCAACGACATCTTCGGCAACGAGCAGTTCTTCATCGCCGACCTCGGCTGGATCGGCGTGATCTTCGAATACGGGGTGATCGGCGCGGCACTGCTCGCGGTGCTCTACGCCTGGTGCTTCGTCTACGTCTTCCGCCTGACCCGCGACCTCACCGACGCCTTCACCCTCGCCCTCGCCGACTACGTGCTCTTCCTGATCGTCAGCTCGGCGGTCTATTCGGTGGTGTTCACGCCCGGAGAGCTCGGCGTCGTCATGGCCCTCATCGTCCATCTCGACCGGCAGCGGCGCGTCGAGCCCCCGCCGCTGCCGCAGGACGCGCCGCCGACCCACCGCATCAGCCGACCCCTGGGACCGCGCCATGCCAACCGCCAAGTCGCCCTCGGACAAGCCGCGCCTGGCGGCATCGCTTTGGGACGCGTCACGTTGGCACGCGCCAGCGCGCCGAAGCGCCCGGACTAGGTCCGGGCTCCTCCGCGCCGGAGACCGCCATGCTTTAGTCCGTTCAGATCCTGCGCGCCGTCGCGGCCTTGATGGTGGTGGTGGTGTTCCATCTCGGCGCGCCGCTCCAGCGGCTTGGGCTGGAGGCGCCGTGGCCGCAGTCCGGCGCGGCAGGCGTCGACATCTTCTTCGTGCTGTCGGGCTTCCTCATGCTGGTCACCACCTACGGGCGGACCGGCTACACCGCGAGCTTCTATCACAAGCGCCTGGTGCGCATCGCGCCGCTCTACTGGATCGTCACCACGGCCAGCCTCGCCTTGCTGCTGCTGGCGCCGCAGGTGGTGAAGAGCGGCAAGGCCGACACCTGGCACATCATCGCCTCCTACCTCTTCCTGCCGGCCCGCCATCCCGTGCTCGGCACGCTGGAGCCGCTGGTGGTGCCGGGCTGGACGCTGAACTACGAGATGTTCTTCTACCTGCTGTGGGGCATCGCCCTGCTGCTGCCCCAGGAGCGGCGCCTGCCGGCCGCGGGCCTCGCCATCGCCGGCCTGTCGGTGCTCGGCTTCGCGGCGCCGAGCGACAACGCCTTCTTCGCCTTCTACACCTCCTCCATCATGCTGGAGTTCGTCTTCGGCCTCGCCCTCGGGCTCTGGTATCTGAAGGGGCCAGCCATCGGCCGCGGCTGGGGCTTGGTGCTGATGGCCCTCGGCTTCGTCTCTCTCCTGTCGCAGGGCGAGATGCCCCAGGAGGTGCGCTTCCTGCGCTGGGGCGTGCCGGCGGCCATGGTGGTGGCCGGTGCCCTGGTGCTGGAGCGCGCCCGGCCGGTGCCCAGGGTCGGCATCCTCGCCCTTCTGGGGGATGCGTCCTACGCGCTCTACCTCGTCCACGGCATGGTGCTCTCGGCCATGGGGCAGGTCTTCGTCCGCCTCGCCCCCGCCCTCCCCCTGAGCGGGACGGCGCTGTACCTCGTCTGCGGCGTCGCGGCGGTGGGGGCGGCTCTCGTGGTCTCCATCATCGTCCACCTCACGGTGGAGCGGCCGCTGCTGCGACTGATGAGCTCAAAGCGTGCGGCACGCGACCCGGCAACGGCCGGAAACCAGGGGTGAAGCGCATGAAACACACGCCTTTTTCAGGCGAAGTGACCTTTCGCGCCTTGCCGAACTCCGGCAGTGTCTGTCTATTCCCGCATCCGGACCCGGATGCGCGCGGTGACCGGGCAAGGCGTCCATCGTTCAGGCTGGTCGAGGGAGTTGCGAGATGTTGAGACGGGTGAAGAAGCTCGTGAACGAGCCGGCATTTCGCGAGGCGCCGCTTACGGTTACGGGCCGCGCCATCTCGCTGGCCCTGCACGTCGCCCTCGGCCGCAGCCCCATCGCGCAGATCACCCCGGGCGCCCGGCTGAAGCTGCCGTCGGACCTGCGCTTCACCACCACCTCGGTCTATCTCCTGCGCGACAGCGTCGAGCCGGAGGTGCGCTACCTCGACAAATTCCTCCGCCCCGGCGACACCTTCGTCGACATCGGCGCCAACATCGGCCTCTTCACCCTCAAGGCCGCGACCATCGCGAGTCGCGTGGTGGCGGCGGAGCCGGGGGCGGATGCGGGCCTGCAATTGCAGCAGAATCTCGCCCTCAACGGCTTCAAGAACGTCACCATCGTGCCCAAGGCCATCTCGGATTCGGTGGGCAAGGCGGTGCTCTTCCACAATCCCCTGGGCGACGACCCGCAGGCCTTCTCGCTCATCAACGACGGCACAAGCACCGACAGCGAGGAAGTGGAGATCACCACCCTCGACACGCTGCTGGCGGACCTCGGCATCACCCGCGTCGACTGCATCAAGATCGACGTGGAAGGGGCGGAGGACCGCGTCATCGGCGGCGCGGCCCGCACGCTGGAGGCCCACCGGCCGAGCGTCATCTTCGAGATGAACTGCCCGACCCTCGTGGCGGACGGCGGCGACACCACCGCCGCCTGGAACGCGCTGGCGGCCCATGGCTACCAGTTCTTCCACCTGCAGGACGACGGATCGCTGAAGCCGCTGACCGAATGCCCGACCGCCTTCGGCAATTACGTGGCGCTGCATCCCCTCGGCCGCGTGCTGGGCGGCAAGGCGGCGTAAAGCGGCGAAGGCCGCTCGCGACCTGGGGCGATGGCGCCTCAGGCCGTCCAGCGCTTCAGCCGGGCGATGATCTCCGGGCGGTTGGCAAAATAGAAATTGTTGACATAGAGCGCCCCACGCCTCGGCCTCGACCCGTCCGGCACCAGCGCCTCGACCGCCTGATGGGCGGCGGGATCAAACGCGGACATGGGCGCCATGACCCCGTCGAGGCGAAAGAAGCCCTCGTAGCCCAGCGGCTCGAGCCTGCGCACGAGAGCGGCCACGGCGCCCGGCCGATGGCGCTCCTCGGCCTCCACCAGCAGGGTCGGACGGCTGGTGCGCAGGATGCTTGCGGCGCCGTCCAGCACCTCGGTCTCGTAGCCCTCCACGTCGAGCTTGATGAAGCTCACCGCGCTGTCGACGGCGGCGTCGAGCCGCGTGAGCGCCACCCGCACGCGCTCCACCGGGCCGCCCATGTCGTGGGCGAGGTTTCCGTCGATGGTGGCGAGGGGCGACATGTCGTGTGGAATGTGCAGAAGGGCCTCTCCGCTGCCGCTGCCGAGGGCCGTCTCGAACAGGCGCAGCCGGCCGGCGGCGATCTCGGCGGGAAAGCGCAGGCGCAGGACGCGGGCGAGGCGCGGGTTGGGCTCGAAGGCGAGCACCTGCGCGCCCGCCTTCAGCAGCCAGTAGGTGAAGAGCCCGCGATTGGCGCCGATGTCGCAGACCGTGTCGCCGGGTTGCACCAGGAGGGAGAGGAGCCGGACCTCGCTGGCGGGATCACGCGCCACGCGCTCGTCGATCCAGGGACAAACGAAGGCGAAGAGGCGCGGCATCCGGCTTTCGAGGATGGCCTTGAACGTCGTCAGAACGCGCTCCCCTTCCGCAGGGCCGCCCCGCGCTGCAATGGCTGGAACGCCGATTTATATGTGCTCATATCAGAGGCCGTTCGAAAGACAAGGACAGTGTAGAGACGGGGCTTTAACTTGGCCCAACCCGCCGCGCTCCAGCATAGGTGCAGGTGGCGGCAGGTCGCACGGCCGCGTTTACCGATGGTATCGAAGCGCCACTTCCGAGGGGATGGAATGACTGGAGATAGGACTTGAGCGCGCGGCCTTCCGCCCGGCCGGCGGTTTTCTTCGATCGTGATGGCGTGCTCAACCTGGACACCGGCTATCCCCACCGGCCCGAAGACCTGCGCTGGACCCCCGGCGCACGGGCCGCGGTGCGCCGCTTCAACGACCTTGGCTATCTCGTCTTCGTCGTCACCAACCAGTCGGGTGTCGCGCGCGGCTTCTATGGCGAGGCGGATGTGGAGATTCTCCACCGCTTCATGGCGCAGGAGCTGGCACAGAACGGCGCGCGGGTGGACGACTGGCGCTATTGCCCGTTCCACCCCGAGGCCACCGTCGCGGCCTACCGGGCGGCCCATCCCTGGCGCAAGCCGGCGCCGGGCATGATCCTCGATCTGCTGGCCCACTGGCCGGTGGATTCACGCCGCAGCCTGCTCATCGGCGACCAGCCCTCGGACATGGCCGCCGCGGCCGCCGCGGGCATCGCCGGGCACCTGTTTGAAGGCGGCGACCTGCTTGCCTTCGTCGAGGCGCTCGACCCGCCACCCGCCGCCGGGCTCACGGCATAGAGGCATCGCACCCCGCAAGCCCGAGTGTGACGCAGATGGCGAGCGAGAGGCCGCGGTAATCGGGATTCTGCGGCCCCGTCGGTCCCGGCGGTACGAGGCCGATGCCGTAGAGCATCGCCCCGCCCTTGGGGTCCGAGAGGACGGGGGTCAGCACCTTCACCGTGCGCTCCACGCTGTAGCGCGCATCGCCCGCGGTGGAGGGCATGACGGCGATGCCCAGCGCCAGCGGGCCACGCCACAGGCTGCGATAAGCGCGGAACGCCTCCTCCGGCTTGAAGGCGGGACCGGCGTCGTAGGACATGATCGAGACGAGGTCGATGCCCTCGGCGGCCGGCGCGCGCAGCATGGCCCGCGTCATCCCCACGAACGGGCCGTAGCGCGGCTCGGCATTGGCGAAGCTGCCTTCGCCATAGGCGCCGACGCTCCAGCCGGCAATGCTCACCACGAACGGCCGGGGCAGCGCCGCCCGCAGATCGGCAAGCACCGCAATGGAACGCGCATCGTCGGCGCAGGCGATGCGCCCACCGTTCCGCACGCAGCCGGCATCGGGCGTCTCGTAGTCGAGATCGACACCGTCGGCCCCAAGATCGCGCACGAGCTGCGCCAGCGCCTTGAAGTCACGGTCGTTCCAGCCGAAATAGCCCCATCCACCCACCGCCAGCAGCACCTTGATCCGGGGCTGGCGGCGCTTCAGCTCGGCGACGGCGCCCTTCAGCACGCTGCCCGGATAGGGAAAGGCGAGGCCGGTGCCGGAGAGGTCGAGATTGCCGGTGTAGGCAAGGTCCGGCTTCACGAAGCCGAGGGCCACATGGGTGATGTAGCCGGGCAGGCGCGCCAGCATGGTGCGTGCGGGATCGTCGGTCTGCACCTCTGCCCAGGAGGCGAGATAGGCAAGGAACGGGCGGCCGCCGTCGTCCGCCGCGGCCGGCCGCGCCGCCATCCCGGCGATGAGCACGAGAACGGCGATCAGAAGACCGACGGCCCGGCCATGCCCTTGGTGATGGTCAGCAGCATGATTCTGATGTCGAACCATATGGACCAGTGCTCGATATAGAAGAGGTCGAGCTCGACGCCGCGCTCGGCCTTCTCCAGGGTGTTGATGCCGCCCCGCATCCCGTTGATCTGCGCCCAGCCGGTGATGCCCGGCTTCATCCGGTAGCGCGCCACATATTGGCGGATGGCCTCGTAGCGCACGTTGGTGGCGACCTTCATATTGGGCACGTGCGGCCTTGGTCCCACCACGCTCATCTCGCCCCGCAGCACGTTGAAGAGCTGCGGCAGCTCGTCGATGGAGGAGCGGCGCAGGAAGGCGCCCACCTTGGTGATGCGCGGATCGTTCTTGGTGGTCCCAGCCGAGCCGTCGTCGGCAGGGTCCACCTTCATGGTGCGCAGCTTGTAGCACTGGAATACGCGGTTGTTCAGGCCCACGCGCGGCTGGCGGAAGAGGATCGGCCCCGGCGAGTCCAGCTTGATGGCGATGGCCGCCGCGATGAGCACGGGCGCGGTGAGGAGCAGGCCGACGGCGGCCACCACATAATCCTCCACACCCTTCAGCAGGCCGAGCGAACCCTTGAGCGGCTGCTGCTGCACCTGGAGCGCCGGCTCGTCGGCGATGCGGGTCAGGCTGGCGTAATTGAGGGTGAAACGGTCGGGGTCCAGTTCCACCAGCACGTCGGCCGCGATCTGGAACATCTGGTTGGCTATGGCGCTGATGGCGCTGGGGTCACTCCAGCTCTTGGAGACCACCACGATGTCCACCGGATTGTGCTTCACGAATTCCAGCAGGTCGCGCATGCCGCCCAGCACCGGCAGGCCGTCCGGTCCCATGGGAGGCAGGGGCGCGCCGTCCACGTGGGTGTCGTCGAACAGGGCGATGAAGGTGAGGAGCCCGTCCTCGCCCTCCTCCTCACGATAGCGCCGCACGAGGTCACGCGCCCGGCCGAGATCGCCGATGAGCACCACGTTGCGGTGCAGGACCTCGTGGGTCTGCACCAGCGACATGCCAAGGCGCACCAGCACGAGGCGACCGAAGATCAGCGCCACAGCGGTGACGCAGCCCCAGCCGAGGAGCGCCCACAGGTTGGTCTGGCCGATGGGGATCAAAGCGTAATAGCAGATGGCGACGAGCGCGCCCGCCGGGACCACGGCGACGCCGATGTGGCCGATCTGGCGCACCGGCCGCACATAATGCTCGACGCGGTAGCCGCGGCCGATCTGCAGGATCTGCACGAAGGCGAAGATGCCGATCACCCAAAGGATGGCGATCTGGCTCCAGGAGAGGAAATCCCAGCGCAAATGGGCGAAAATGGCCGCCAGCGCCGCCATCACTACATCGCACGCCAGGACGAGACGGTTGACGAGTCCGTGGGTCCAACGTGTCATCGCGCCCCAATCCCAATACGCGCGCTCGAATCCCGAGCGTCAACGTACCTGCCTTCTGATTAAGAAGAGGTTGGCAGTCAAGCGATTGGCGATACGGCGGGTCCTGCGGGGCGCACCCTGCCCGTCCTGCGTAACGCCAAAAACGACATGAGCCGCGGACCCGAAGGTACGCGGCTCATGTGAACTCGAGGTCAACCGCTGGGTGAGGCGGTGGTGAGGCTCAGTGGCCGAGCGCCTTGACCACCTCTTCGGTGACCTTCTTGGCGTCGCCGAAGAGCATCATGGTGTTGTCCTTGAAGAACAGCTCGTTCTCCACGCCAGCGTAGCCCGCCGCCATGCCGCGCTTGATGAAGAGCACGGTCTTGGCCTTCTCCACGTCGAGGATCGGCATGCCGAAGATCGGCGACTGCGGATCGGTCTTGGCGGCCGGGTTGGTCACGTCGTTGGCGCCGATGACGAAGGCCACGTCCGCCTGAGCGAACTCCGAGTTGATGTCCTCAAGCTCGAACACCTCGTCGTAGGGCACCTGGGCTTCCGCCAGCAGCACGTTCATGTGACCCGGCATGCGGCCCGCCACCGGGTGGATGGCGTACTTCACCTCGACGCCTTCCTCCTTCAGCATGTCCGCCATCTCGCGCAGGGCATGCTGCGCCTGGGCCACCGCCATGCCGTACCCCGGCACGATGATGACCTTCTCAGCGTTCTTCATGATGTAGGCCGCGTCGTCCGCCGAGCCCTGCTTCACCGGGCGGGCTTCCGCCTGACCGCCGCCGCCGGACGCCGCGGCGTCGCCGCCGAAGCCGCCGAGGATGACGGAGATGAAGGAGCGGTTCATGCCCTTGCACATGATGTAGGACAGGATGGCGCCCGAGGAGCCCACCAGCGCGCCGGTGATGATGAGCGCGGTATTCCCCAGGGTGAAGCCGATGCCGGCCGCCGCCCAGCCCGAGTAGGAGTTCAGCATCGACACCACGACGGGCATGTCCGCGCCGCCGATGGGGATGATGAGCAGGCCACCCAGCACCAGCGACAGCACCGTGATGATCCAGAACAGCGGGATCGAGCCGGTGACGACGAAGGCAATGATGAGCACCAGCAGCAGGATGGCCAGACCGGCATTGATGAGGTGCCGGGCCGGCAGCATGATCGGCTTGCCGCTCATGTTTCCGTTGAGCTTGGCGAAGGCGATGATCGAGCCGGTGAAGGTGATGGCGCCGATCGCCACGCCCAGCGACATCTCGATGAGGCTGGACACGTGCAGGTGCCCCGGATCGCCGATGCCGAAGGCGCGCGGCGCGTAGAGGGCGGCGGCCGCCACCAGCACGGCGGCGAGGCCGACGAGCGAGTGGAAGGCGGCGACCAGCTGCGGCATCGCCGTCATGGCGATCCGCTTCGCCACCACGGCACCGATGCCGCCTCCGATGGCGATGCCGGCCACAACCAGCACCCAGCCGAAGATATCCGCGGGCGGCGAAAGCGCCAGCGTGGTGAGGACGGCGATGCCCATGCCGACCATGCCGAACAGGTTGCCCTGCCGCGACGTGGTGGGATGGCTGAGGCCGCGCAGGGCGAGGATGAAGAGGATGCCCGCGACGAGGTAGAGAAGGGCGGCGAGGTTCGCGTTCATGTGCCCCGCCTCACTTCTTCTTGGAATACATGGCGAGCATCCGGCTGGTCACGAGGAACCCGCCGAAGATGTTCACCGAGGCGAAGACGAGGGCGATGAACCCGAAGATCCGCGCCCACCAGGCATGTCCGGGATCGCCCACCGTGGTGACGCCCACAGCGAGGAGCGCGCCCACCACGATCACCGAGGAGATGGCGTTGGTGACGCTCATGAGCGGGGTGTGCAGCGCCGGGGTCACCGACCACACCACGTAATAGCCGACGAAGACCGCCAGCACGAAGATGGACAGGCGGAACACGAAGGGGTCGATGGCCCCGCCGGTGGCCGCGTGGGCGACCCCGCCGAGGGCGGCGGCGGCCTGGTCGGCATAGGCCTGCGCGGCCATGGCCGCGTCCCTGGCGACCTCGGCAGCGGCGCGGGCTTGCATCGCGGCATCCGCCGCGGACTGTGCTGTGGCGGGATTCATCAGGCCGCTCCCTCGCTGGTCGCTGCGAGATTCTTGGGTGCGAAGTTCGGATGCACGACGGCGCCGTCGCGGGTCAGCAGGGTGGCCTTGACGAGTTCGTCGTCCCACTTCACGGCGAGCGACTTCGACGCCTTGTCCACCATCGTCTCGAAGAAGTTGAACAGGTTCTTGGCGTAGAGCGGCGAGGACGAGGCGGCGATGCGGCCGGGCACGTTGAGATGGCCGACGATCTTCACCCCGTTGACCTCGACCACCTCGCCCGCCACCGCGCCCGCGACGTTGCCGCCGCGCTCGACCGCGAGGTCGACCAGCACGGAGCCGGGCTTCATGGAGGCCACCATCTCCGCCGAGATCAGGCGCGGCGCGGGCCGCCCCGGGATAAGGGCGGTGGTGATGACGATGTCCTGCTTCTTCACATGCTCGGCGACGAGCGCGGCCTGCTTGGCCTGATACTCCGCCGACATGGGCTTGGCGTAGCCGGCTGCGGTCTCGGCCTGCTTGAATTCCTCGTCCTCGACCGCGACGAACTTGGCGCCGAGCGAGGCGACCTGCTCCTTGGCGGCGGGACGCACGTCGGTGGCGGTCACGATGGCGCCGAGGCGGCGGGCGGTGGCGATGGCCTGGAGGCCGGCGACGCCCGCTCCCATGACGAAGACACGCGCGGCGGGCACGGTGCCGGCGGCGGTCATCATCTGCGGCAGCGCGCGGTTGAACTCGGCCGCGGCGTCGATCACTGCGCGGTAGCCGGCGAGGTTCGCCTGGGAGGACAGCACGTCCATCACCTGCGCGCGGGTGATGCGGGGCATCAGCTCCATGGCGAAGGCGGACACCCCGAAGCGGGCGAGATCGGCGAGCGCCTGATCGTTGCCGTAGGGGTCCATGATGGCGAGCACGAGAGCGCCGGGCTTGTACAACGAAAGTTCAGCTTCCGTCGGCCGGCGCACCTTGAATACCACTTCCGCGCCATAGAGCGCGTCGGACGCCGAGGGGGCGATGGACGCGCCGGCGGCGACGAAGTCGGCATCGAGGATGCCGGACTTGAGGCCCGCGCCGGTCTCGACCGCGACCTCAGCCCCCAACCCGACGAGACGCTTCACCGTGTCCGGGGTCGCAGCAACCCGCGGCTCGCCGAGATCGGTCTCGGCGGGAACAGCGATTTTCATCTGAAATGTCTCCGGTACTCCGACCCGTCAGGGCTCAGAGGAGGAAGATCCACATGAGGACGAGGACCACAGCCGCGCTGATCGTGCCCCATTTGGTAAGGGCCGTGAAGGCAGCGTAGGTGCGCTCGTGCTCGGGATAATCATTCCCGTCGGCGGTGGCGTATTCGATCGTGGCGTGTCCAGCCATCTTATCCCCCTGCTCACGTCTCTCATCGCCTTTACCGGAGATGCGAAAGTCTGGCAACTGCCTTGTGGTGTACAATATGCCAGTACCGCGGATGGCCATTCTCGGCTTGCCTCGATAGCCGAAGTTCTTGTTTTGTTCTGTCTCGCATGCTAGCTCTTTCATCATGAGCCCCGCACCCGATTCCGCACCTCTTCGCAAGGATGCCGCCGAGGCAGCTCCCGACGGCGCGCGCCGGGCCATCCAGAAGGCTGTGGCGAAGTCGGCCGGGACGGGTGGACGCACGCGATCCGAGCGCATTCTCGGTCGTCTCGCGCAGGAGAAAGCGGCTCCGGTGCCGGTCGTGCCGGCGGAGCTGCACGGCGAGAGCGGTAGCGCCGTGGAAACCGAGCGCCGACGCGGCCGGGGGGCGGTGTCCAACGCCGCGGGACGCTACGAGCCCGCCGCCCGCATCCTGTTCGACGACGGCTGGCAGAGCCTTGACGATTTGCCGCCCTTCCGCACCGAGGTGACGGAGGAGCGGGCCCGAACCGTCATCACCCGCAACCAGTCCCCCGACATCGCCTTCGATCGGTCCATCAACGCCTATCGGGGCTGCGAGCACGGCTGCATTTATTGCTTTGCCCGGCCCACCCATGCCTACCACGGCCTGTCCGCCGGGCTGGACTTCGAGACCAAGCTTTTCGTGAAGCCGGATGCGCCGGAGCTTCTGGCGCGGGAGCTGGCGCACCCCTCCTATCAGCCCCGCGTCATCGCCATGGGCACCAATACCGATCCCTACCAGCCCATCGAGCGGCGCTATCAGGTGACGCGGCGCATACTCGAGGTGCTGGCCGACTTCGGCCATCCGGTGGGCATCGTCACCAAGTCGGCGCTGGTGGCGCGCGACATCGACATCCTCGGCCCCATGGCGAAGCGCGGACTCGCGAAGGTGGCCATTTCCATCACCACCCTCGATCCGCATCTCGCCCGCACCATGGAGCCGCGGGCGGCGAGCCCGCACCGGCGGCTCGCCACCATCCGCAGCCTCGCCGACGCCGGCATCCCCACGGCGGTGCTCACCGCGCCGCTCATTCCCGCGCTCAACGACATGGAGATCGAGCGCATACTCGACGCCGCCAAGGCGGCAGGCGCGAGCGAGGCCGGCTATGTGATGCTGCGCCTGCCGCTGGAGATCGCCGACCTGTTTCAGGAATGGCTGGTGACCAATTTCCCGGACAAGGCGCGGCACGTGCAGAGCCTGGTCCGCCAGATGCACGGCGGGAAGGATTATGATTCCACCTTCGGCAAGCGCCAGCGCGGGGAAGGGCCCTATGCCTGGACGGTGGGGCGACGCTTCGAGATCGCCGCGCGCCGGCTGGGCCTCGCTGGCCGCGGGCTGAAGCTCACCACCGCCCATTTCCGCCGGCCGAAGCCGGCGGGTGAGCAGCTCAATTTGTTCGATTGAACACCATCAGGGACCGAGCCCGTGCAGGACCTCAGCACACCCGACGCCGTGCATCCGATCGGGGCGCCTGATCTGCGGCTCCATCTCGTCACGCTCGGCGTCGCCGATCTCGCCCGCGCGTCGGCCTTCTACGAAGCGATGGGGCTCCAGCGGCGCGCGGTGAGCTCGGAGACCGTCGCCTTCTTCCAGTGCGGGCACGTGCTGCTGAGCCTCTATCCGCGCCATCTGCTCGCGGAGGACGCGACGCTTCCCGACGACGCCCGCCAGACCTTTTCCGGCCTCGCGCTGGCCTGCAACGTTGCGGCCGAAGGGGAAGTGGCGGCTTTGATCGCCCGCGCCGTCGACGCCGGAGGGCAGGAGGTGAAGCCCGCGCAGAAGGTGTTCTGGGGTGGCACCAGCGGCTATTTCGCCGACCCCGATGGGCACATGTGGGAGGTCGCCCACAACCCCTTCTTCCCGTTCGATGCCGAGGGACGGCTCACTGTGCCGGTGCCCGGCGCCGCCTAGCCTGCCGACGGGCAGCGGGCCTTTCCATAGGCGCGCAGGAAGACGTGGACTGCGCCGCGCACGGACTTTTCCACCGTCGCCGGGTCGAGTTCCTCGCCGACGAGAACCGGGATGGTGACGCCGTCCTTGCACAGGGTCAGGAACTGGCTCGCCGCCTGCTCCACGTCCTCGATCTCCAGGAGCCCCTGGTCCACCTTGGCCCGCAGGAAAACCGAAAGCCGGCTGATGCCCTCGCACGGCCCCGCCTCGAAAAAGCGGCGGCCGATTTCGGGGAATTTGCCCGAGATGGCGATGACCGTGCGCAGCAAGGCGATGCTGCTGGGCCGCAGGACCGCGCCGATGAAAGAATGGCCGAGCTTGGTGAGGGCGGTCGCCACGTCCTCCTCCTCGGCGTCGAGCACGAAGATGCGCTCTGCGGTCTCGTTGCACTCGCTGGACAGCAGCTCGGCGAAGAGATCTTCCTTGTTCTCGAAATAAACGTAGAGCGTGCCCTTGGAGACGCCCGCGGAACGGGCGATGTCACCCATGCTGGCCGCGTCGAAGCCGCGCTCGAAGAACACCTGCCGCGCCCCTGCGAGGATCTGGTTGCGCTTGTCGGGGTCCTGGCCGGCGCCGTGGCCGGTCTCGCGCAGTTCGGCGGGGGCGACCTTCAGGTCGGTTTCTTCTTCCACGTCCGTCATCCTGCGGCTCTCTCCTTGTCCGGCCTCTGGAAAACGCGGGCGGCGGCGCCATTCCTCCAACGTCCGAAGAACCCTTTCCGCGCTGCACACCACCACAACGCCACGTGGCGCGCCAAGCGTCCCGGATAAGATCTGACCGAACCGTTCAGTTCGCCCTTGCAATGACCGGGGCTGTGGGCTATGTCAATGATCACCGAACCAAACCGTTCGGTCAACGAACAGAGCCGCAACCTGAACGTTGACCGGGCCGAGGGAGGAGAGCAACGCCCCCGCTCTCCTCCCTTCCTTCGGTTCCAACGCCCAGGGGCCATTTTCCTCCTCTCCGCTGAACAAGACGATGGCCCTCACGGCGTCGCGCCGGTTGCGGCCATGGCCCCACTGCGACATTCCGCCACGGTCGCCTTGGCAGGGCGAAGCGGTTCCCTACCTTAGCGTCATCGGTCCGGGCCCCTCTGGCGCAGCAATGCGTGATGTCGGATCAAGCGTGATCTGAGCACGCGTTCCACAGGCCCCATGGTTCAACATTGCCATTGACGACCGATCCCCCCATGCCCCCTTCCCGCCCCCCGCACCGGCGGCGCGCGCTGCTGATGGTCAATCCGCGCGCCCGCCAGGGCACGGCTTCGCTCGACGTCGTCCGCGACCTGCTGGCCACCGGGCTCGACCTCATCGAACGCCCGCTGCCGCCCTCCGGCGAGCTGTCTCAGTTGCTCCGCGACGAGGCCCACACGGTGGACCTCGCCATCATCGGCGGCGGCGACGGCACGCTGAATGCCGCGGCCTCCGGCCTGTTCGATACCCAGCTGCCCCTCGGCGTGCTGCCGCTGGGCACGGCGAACGATTTCGCCCGCACCCTTTCCATTCCGACCGATCTCTCGGCTGCCGCGCGGCTGATCCTCGACGGGTCGCCGAGGCCCATCGACCTCGGCGACGTCAACGGGCATCCGTTCCTCAACGTGTCCAGCGTGGGCTTTTCCGCCGATCTCGCCCGCGAGTTGACGCAGGACGCCAAGCGCCGGTTTGGCGTCCTTGGCTACGGCATCGTCGCCGCGCGCCTCCTCATGCAGTCCCGCCTGTTCACCGCCTTCATCGAGCATGACGGGACGGTGGAGAAGGTGAAGACCCTGCAGGTGTCGGTGGGCAACGGCCGTCACTACGGCGGCGGCATGACGGTGGAGGCAAGCGCCACTGCCGAGGATGGGCGGCTCGATTTCTACAGCCTGGAAGTGGATCACTGGTGGCGGCTGCTGGCGCTCCTGCCCTCGCTGCGGGCCGGCACCCAGGGCCAGTGGGACGACGTGCGCGCGTTCCGCACCACCGAGGTCCATGTCCGAACCACCCGCCCCCGTCCGGTCAACACCGACGGCGAGCTCGTCACCTATACGCCGGCGGTGTTCCGCGTCCGCCCCGGCGCGATCCGCGTGATCGCGCCGCCAGCCGGCGGCCCGGCCGCCAAAGCCGGAAATTCCTCACCCAAATCCGAACCCCTAACCTCTTCCTGAAGGCGCCCGATCAATGGACTACCTCCTGCAACTCGCTGCCGACCCCGCCGCCTGGGTGGCCCTGGTGACGCTGGTGGCCATGGAAGTCGTTCTCGGCATCGACAACCTGATCTTCATCTCCATCCTGACCAACAAGCTGCCCGAGCAGTTCCGCTCGCGCGCCCGGCGCATCGGCATCGGCCTCGCGCTCATCATGCGCCTCGCCCTGCTCGGCACCATCGCGATCATCGTCAAGCTGACCACGCCCATCTTCGAGGTCCTCGGCCAGCCCTTCTCGTGGCGCGACCTCATCCTCATCGCGGGCGGCCTGTTCCTGGTGTGGAAGGCGACGACCGAGATCCACCACAACGTGGATCCACGCACCCACGCCGAAGACATGAAGGAGAGCCGCGTCACCATCGGCTTCACCGCGGCCATCGTGCAGATCCTGATACTGGACCTGGTCTTCTCCATCGACAGCATCATCACCGCCGTGGGCATGACCGATCACATCCCGATCATGATCATCGCCGTCATCGCCGCGGTCACCTGCATGCTGCTGGCCGCCGATCCCCTGGCGAAGTTCATCGAGGCGAACCCGACCGTGGTGATGCTGGCGCTGGGCTTCCTCATCATGATCGGCATGACGCTCATCGCCGAAGGCTTCGGCGCGCACGTGCCCAAGGGCTATGTCTACGCCGCCATGGGCTTCTCCACCGCCATCGAGGCGCTCAACATGTTCGCCCGCCGCCGGCGGGCGGCCGGTGGCAGCCATTGATGCGGGACGCGGCCGGCGGAGTGCGCCGGCCGCGCTTCGGGACGGGGGCCGTTTCGGCTTGCCGCACCATTCCACCGACGGCGCGGCATCGGTATGATCGGCCCGTTCCAGCCCTGCCGCGGCGGCGGAAGGGCGGCGGAACGCCGATTGCCATCGAGGTCGAGAATGGCTGACGTCCCTGCTTTCCGTTCTTCCGGTGCGCGTTCTTCCGGTGCGCGTTTTGCCGGCGCGCTTGTCCCGGCGCTGGCCCTTCTGGCGCTCGCCTCGCCCGCGAGCGCCCAGAGCTGCCTGGAGCAGATCGTGCCGGTGCAGACCGCCCTCAAGGAACGCCTGCCGCACCCCAAGAAGCCGCCGGAGCAGGAGCAGTCCGTCGCGGCGCAGACCGACCGCCAGCCCACCCCGGGCTCGCTCGCCGCCGCCGGCCTCACGCCCACTGACGACGGAGCATGGGGGGCGCTCAACCAGGCCATCAATCTGCAGGCCGCCGGCGATGAGGCGGGCTGCCTCAAGGCCCTCGCGGAGGCCCGCCGGCTCGGCGGGCTGAAGTAAAGGGGAGCGCGCCCCGCCCTCAGAGCCGGTCGCGCAAGGCGTAATAGCTGAGCCCGGCCACCAGCAGCGGGTAGCGCATGAGCGGGCCGCCGGGGAACGGCGGCACCGGCAGCCGCGACAGCACGTTGAGGCGGGAAAGCTGGCCCTGGACCGCCTCGGCGAGGATCTTGCCGAACAGCGGCGCAAGGGCCACCCCCTGCCCGCTGTAGCCGGCGGAGACCAGCACCCGGTCCGAGAGACGCCGCACGAAGGGCAGCCGCGTCATGGTGATGGCGAGCACCCCGCCCCAGGCGTAGTCGATGCGCACGTCCCCCAGCTGGGGAAAGATCCGCAGCATGAAAGGCCGCACGAAGTCGGCCACGTCGGGCCTGAGCCCGCGCCGATAGCTCTCCCCGCCGCCGAACAGCAGGCGCCCGTCGGCGCTGAGACGGAAATAATTGATGACGAAGCGGCTATCCGCCACCGCCGCGTCATTGGCGATGATCTCGCGCGCCCGCTCGCCCAGAGGCTCGGTGGCGGCGATATAGTTGCAGATGGGCATGACATGGGCGTCCACCCGCCGGTCGAGCCCATCCATCAGGCCGTTGCCGCACTCAAGCAGGAAATCGGCGATCACGGTGCCGCCGCCGTCCGTGGTCACCGTCACGCCGCCCTCTTCCGTCACCCGAACCGCGCGGGTGCCCTCGTGGATCTCCGCTCCGGCGGCGATCGCCGCTGCGCCGAGACCGAGGGCGAAGTTGAGCGGATGGAGGTGGCCGGCGCCGCGATCCAGCAGGCCGCCGTAATAAGCGGACGAGCCGACGAGAGCGCGGATCTCGTCGCGCGACAGGGGGGTCAGCGCGTCATAGCCGTAGTCCTGCGCGAGGCTGCGGGCATAGTCGTGGCTGTCCTTGACATACCGCGCCTTGTGGTCGGCGAGGATGAGGCCCTCGCGCAGGTCGCAGGCGATGCCATGGCGGGCGATGAGGTCCCGCACCAGCGCCTTGCCCTCCTCGGCCAGATCCCAGAGCTTGCGGGCATCCTCGCGCCCCACCGCCTTTTCCAGGAAGTCCTGGCCCCGCCTCTGCCCGGTGTGGAGCTGTCCGCCGTTGCGGCCCGAGGCGCCAGACCCCACCCGCGCGGCTTCCAGCACCACCACCTTCAGCCCCGCCTCGGCAAGGTGAAGGGCGGCGGAGAGGCCGGTGTAGCCGGCGCCGATGATGCACACGTCGGCGCGCAACTCGCCCTTCAGGGGCGGGAAGGCGGGAAAGGGCACTGCGGTCGCTGCGTACCACGATCTGGCGTGCCCGGCGGGACTGAGCGGCGCGGTGACCCGGTGCATGGCGCTTCCCTCTTGTTGTTCTTGGCCGGCCGGGCTTGGCGCCCGTCCGCGGAGAAGCTTCAGACGTTCAGCAGAAGATATTCGCGCTCCCACGGGGAGATGACGCGCATGAAGGTCTCGAATTCCGCCTGCTTCACCGCCGCGTAGGCGGCCACGAAGCGCTGACCCAGCACTTCCGCCAGTGCCTCGTTGTCCTGGAAGGCGGCCACCGCCTCGAGAAGGCCGCGGGGCAGATCGAAGTCGAGGTCCTTGGCGTCGCCTTCCAGAGGATCGGTCGCCCGCAGGTTCTCGGTGAGGCCGAGATAGCCGCACGCCAGCGAGGCGGCGATGACGAGATAGGGGTTGGCGTCGGAGGACGGCACCCGGTTTTCCAGCCGCCGCGCCTCGGGCGTGGAGGGCGGCACGCGCAGGCCGGCCGTCCGGTTGTCGTAGCCCCATTGCAGATTGATGGGCGCCATGGAATCGCGGGTGAGGCGCCGGTACGAATTCACGTAGGGCGCCATGATGCACATGACCGACGGCAGGTATTTCTGGTGGCCGGCGATGAAGGAGAAGAATTCAGGCGTCGGATCGCCGTCCTCGTCGGAGAACAGGTTGCGCCCGGTCTTGGTGGAAATCACCGACTGGTGGATGTGCATGGCGCTGCCCGGCTCGTTGGCGATGGGCTTGGCCATGAAGGTGGCGTAGATCTTGTGCGCAAGCGCCGCCTCGCGGATGGTGCGCTTGAACAGAAAGACCTGGTCCGCCAGCACCAGCGGATCGCCGTGGCGCAGGTTGATCTCCATCTGCGCCGCGCCGTCCTCGTGGATCAGCGTGTCGATCTCCAGGCCCTGTGCCTCGGAATAATCGTAGATGTCCTCGAACAGGGCATCGAACTCGTTCACCGCCTGAATGGAATAGGACTGGCGGCCGATCTCCGGCCGGCCGGAGCGGCCCACCGGCGGCTTCAGGGGGTAGTCGGGATCGGTGTTGGGCTCGACGAGATAGAATTCGATCTCCGGCGCCACCACCGGCTTCCAGCCCTTCTTCTCATAGAGCGAGAGGATGTGGCGCAGCACCTGACGCGGCGCCAGCTCCACCGGCCGGCCGTCGCGGTGGAAGGCATCGTGGATGACCTGGGCGGTGGGATCCTGCGCCCACGGCACAGAGCACAGGGTGGCAAGGTCCGGCTCCAGCACCAGATCGCTGTCGGCGACCACCGAATCCACCAGCCCCTCATAGTCGGGGTATTCGCCGGAGATGGTCTGGAAGAACACCGAAAGCGGCAAGTTCATCACCGGGGAGGAGAAGAATTTCGACGCCGGCATGATCTTGCCGCGGGCGACGCCGGCGAGGTCCGGCACGGTGCACTCGATCTCGGTGATGCCGCGGCTGGCCATCCAGGCCTTGGCTTCGATCAGCGATGTCACACCCCGCGGGGCCGTCGTCGGAACCTTCTGCGCACCCTTGCCGTGTTTCGCCATGATGTCCTCGGGCGTGAACCGCTCACGCCCCCTCAGGGAACACCTGCCCGATGGGGAGTGTCAACGCGCGGCGGCATGGCAAGGCTCACGTCGCAGGCATCATCCCGGCGGGCCGGCGTCCCCCTGCGGACACGCTTATGGCGCGTGCGGAACAGGGCTCGAACGAATCACGACCGAATCGCATCGACGGCTGCGTTCGCGCTTCTCCCCCTACGAGATATGGGGCCGGCGGCCTGCGGAGAGCGGATTCGCGATGCCGCGCCCGTGGCTCAAGGACGCGGCGCGCTCACCGGGACGGTGCCGGCCTTCGCCTCTGTCTCGAAGGCGGAAGCCTCCAGGATGGCAGTGCCGATCATGGTGGCCACGGAGACGCGGAACGGCGCCATCAGGCGGGTTCCGGCGATGGGCACAAGCCACACGTAGATGTCCTTGTTTTCCATCATATATTTGACGGTGTAGCGGCTAGGCCGGTGGCCCGCCACCGGGGCATAGCGTACGCCGCACACCACCGCCGGGCCGGCGTAGCCCTCTGCCTTCACCTTCTCGGTGCGCAGATAGGAGAGCGAAAGGTCGTAGCGCTGGCGGCCGTCGAACACGGGAATGGGTCGGCTGCACGCCGCGGCGGAGAGCAGATCGGCGGTGCCCGGGACATAGACGAAGGCGCCGCTCATGGGGTCCATGATGTTCTGCAGGACGGAGGCCTCGATGGGCACCCGGTCGGGGGCCGGCTTGAGCGGCGGCTCCACGTTCATTTCCTTGAGCGCGCCGCCGGTCATTGCGAGGCGTGCGGTCTCCGCCTTTCCGTCGGCTTCGGCGTTCATGGCGTAGATGCGCGGCACCATGCGCCCGTTGGCGAGCGCCCCGCGCGCGGCGGCAACGCCCTTGCCGGACGACACCGCCCGGAGCACGCCGGTGACGCGGGCGGACCCCGAGATCTCATAGGCCTGATCGCCCGCCTCTACCGTGATGGAGCCGCGGCCGAGCTCCACCCCGCCCACGGTCAGGGTATAGCGGGCGTTGAGCTTTCCGTCGGCGCGCGCGGCGCCCCCGAGGGCGGGCAACGCGAGGGCCGCGAGCGCGGCGGAGATGCAGAAGAAAGTGGAGCGGGCGGTCGTCGAGGAAGGCGCCATAGATGGGACTGTCCCGTGCCGGCGGATCAGGTTGTGTTCAGGCATGCGCAAGGAAGGCGGCTGAACTGTGGCCCGCCGCCAAGCCTTCCGTCAGTCGGGCGCCAGGCACGCCGCAACGTCGGAGACCGGTCACGCTCCCTGCGCCCCGACCTCTCCCGTGGCCTGGGCGAGACCACGGAAAGCCGCATGGGTCATTGACTTTGCGGCCGTTTATCACGATCTTTCCAGCCTACCCTGAGAGGCGGGTTCGCGATGACGACGGCGAGGACCGGCGCCGCGGCCCGTTCGCCCTGTCGGGGCATGTGTTAATTGCCAAGGAGCTGAAGCCATTCGCCGCCCCATGAGACCCGTCGCGCCGGAGAAGGATGGACCGCGCGTCAATGAGGAAATCCGCATCCGCGAAGTCCAGCTGATCGACCAGGATGGCCAGAACCGCGGCGTGGTGGCCATTCGCGACGCTCTCGCCCTCGCGCAGGAGGCCGGCCTCGATCTCGTGGAGATCGCGCCCAATTCCGCGCCCCCGGTCTGCAAGATCCTCGATTACGGCCGCTTCAAATACCAGAACCAGAAGAAGGCGAGCGAGGCCCGCAAGAAGCAGAAGGTGGTGGAGGTCAAGGAGATCAAGCTCCGGCCCGGCATCGACATCCACGATTACGAAGTGAAGATGCGCGCCATGCAGCGCTTCTTCGAGGAAGGCGACAAGGTGAAGGTCACCCTGCGCTTCCGCGGCCGCGAGATGGCGCACCAGGACATCGGCTTCAAACTGCTCCAGAAGCTCAAGGAAGACGTCGCGACCATCGCCAAGGTCGAGGCCGAGCCCATGCTCGAGGGCCGCCAGATGATCATGATCCTCGCCCCGCGCTGAGCCCGCTTCGTTTCGCCTGCCAAATGAAAAAGCCCGGCGCATGCGCCGGGCTTTTCTCTTTCAGACCGCTTCCCGAGGTGCAGGGCCGGTGGAACCGACCCCGCCCCGCGCTGCCAGGTCACGGGCAGGCGTGCTGCAGCCCGTCATAGCCGGTGTAGGTGCCCGTATTGATGTTGTACGAGCGGAAACGCTGTATGCAGTACGCAACCGCATCGTCATAGACCGGGGCCGCGTTGGCCGCGGCGACTGCGCCCACCGCCACCGCGCTGGCGACGCCCAGGGCGACCCAAGCACCGGTGTTATTGTAATAGCCCCAGCCCCAGCCGGGACGATACCAACCCCAACCCGGACGCCACGGGCCCGGACCCCACGCACCCGGCGGCGGACGCCAGCCGGGACGTCCCCAGCCGGGACCACCGGGCCCCCAGCCGGGACGACCCGGGCCCCAACCGGGACGGCCCGGACCCCAACCCGGACGCCCGGGTCCCGGACGGAAGCCGGCTGCCGCATAGCGCGGACCCACCGCGCGGGGACCGATTGCGCGGGGACCAATCGCGCGGGGACCCACATAGCGCGGTCCCATCGCACGAGCGCCGACGAAACGCGCGCCGCCGACCCGCGGACCCATCATGCGCGGTCCGCCCATACGGGCGCCGCCCATGCGCACGCCGCCGCCACGAAAGCCGCCGCGATAGGCCACGGTATCGACCGCCGCCGCCTTGGCGAGGCCGGGGTTGGAGAGGCCGAGACGCAGAGCCTGGGCGTTGGCGGCCGGGGTTCCAAGCGTAAGCAGGCCGCCCGCCACGGCCGCCGCCGCAAACAGTGCCACCCTTCTTGTGCCGAACATGATGTCTACTCCCTCAAGGCCTTCTATCGTCTAGGACATTTGTGTCGAATCTTTCACGGACCCAGCGTCACTTGCGGCCACAAAGCGGCGATCTGGCAGCGGCGAGCGGGCGCCGGCGCAGCGGAGGTCACGGCTGCGTGAGAGCCTGTGACCCCTATCCCCGCCACGGCGTTGTCGTAACGTAAAAAGGAGTACGGCATGCCGAATACCAACGGAACGATCTTCAAGCGCACCACCATCGCAGCTACCACCGCGGCCCTGATCGCCACGAGCTTCACCTTCGCGCCCGCAGCCTCCGCCCAGGGACTGCGAGCCGGTGTCGCGCCCATGGCATCCGCGGCGCAGGGCGCCGACGAGGTGCAGTACCGCCATGGTCCGCGACGCGGGCCGGGCTGGGGCCGTCCGGGGGTCCGTCCTGGCGCGCCGCGCTATCATGCGCGCTGGGGCCGTCCCTATTGGCGCAACGGCGGCTGGTACTACCGTAACAACAACAATGGCGCCTGGATCGCGGCCGGCATCGCGGGTCTCGCCCTTGGCGCGGCCGCCGGTGCAGCCGCCGCAAATTCGGGGGGCAACGACGCCGTTTCGTACTGCATGCAGCGCTTTCAGTCCTATGACCCGCGCTCGGGCACATACCTTGGCTACGACGGGCTGAGGCATCCCTGCCCCTGAGGCACCAGGGTCATCTTTGACCGGCCAAAGGCCGCCGCTTCCCGCGGCGGCCTTTTTCATGTCTGATCGCGACCCGAGCGCGCTGGCTTTCGCGCCGCCTCTTGCCATTCCCGCCCCGCTCCTGTAACGACTGCCGCCTTCGAGCCGGCCGGCGAAAAAGGGCTGCCGCGCCTGCTCTATCGCTCAACAGCAACAAGAGGCTGAGCGTCCACCGCCCCCCAAGGGCGCCGCGGACCCATGCCACGGAGAGCCAAAATGCCCAAGATGAAGACCAAGTCGGGAGCGAAAAAGCGCTTCCGCCTGACGGGTACTGGAAAAGTCATCGCCGCCCAGGCGGGCAAGCGCCACGGCATGATCAAGCGCACCAACAACCAGATCCGCAACCAGCGCGGCACCACCATCCTCTGCGAGAGCGATGGGCGGGTCATCCGCAAGTCGTTCCTGCCGAACGGCTGACGCCGGTTTCACCCGAGACCGCACAGGATCTGAAGGAGCTTTTCCATGGCCCGCGTGAAACGTGGCGTTACCTCACACGCCAAGCACAAGAAGGTCTTCAAAGCCGCCAAGGGCTTTTACGGCCGTCGCAAGAACACCATCCGCGCTGCGAAGTCGGCCGTCGAACGGTCGATGCAGTATGCCTACCGTGATCGCAAGGTTAAGAAGCGCAATTTCCGCGCGCTCTGGATCCAGCGCATCAATGCCGGCGTGCGCGCGCTCGATCTCGATCTGACCTATTCGCGATTTATCGACGGTCTCGGCAAGGCCGGGATCGAGGTCGACCGGAAGGTGCTCTCGGATATCGCCATCCACGAGCCCGACGCGTTCAAGGCCCTGGTGGAGAAGGCCAAGGCCGCGCTCGCCTGAGCGCCGCCCAGGTCGACAGGCGCTCGTCCGAGCGCCCCCTTTCTCCCCCCGTCTTTCCGAGACCTTCAAGAGCCCCGTGCGGATCGTCCGTCCGGGGCTTTTGCCATTGGGCGCGCCCCGTTTATAAGCGGCGCGACCGTTCGCAGACCTCGCGCGTGACGCCATGCGGCGCGATCGGGAAATTCAGGGACGTCCCATGTCCGACACTGCCGTGACCGACCAGAGCACCCTCTCGGCCCTGGAAGAGGACATCGAGAGCGCCATCCTCCACACCGGCGACGAAGCCGCCCTGGAGGAGGTTCGCATCTCCGCCCTCGGCAAGAAGGGCTCGGTCTCCGAGCTGCTGAAGTCGCTGGGCGGCATGAGCCCGGACGAGCGCAAGGTGATGGGCCCCGCCATCAACGGCCTGCGCGACCGGGTGCAGGGCCTGCTCTCCCATCGCCGCGCCGCGCTGAAATCCGCCGCCTTGGAGGCGCGCCTCGCCACCGAGCGCGTGGACATGACGCTCCCGGTGCGCGAAGCCGCTGCCGAGCTCGGGCGGGTGCATCCCATCGCCCAGGTGACGGAAGAGCTCACCGCCATCTTCGCCGACATGGGCTTCTCGGTGGCGGAGGGGCCCGACATCGAGGACGACTTCCACAATTTCACCGCGCTCAACTTCCCCGCCGGGCATCCGGCGCGGGAGATGCACGACACCTTCTTCCTGCCCCCCGGCCCCGACGGCGAGCGCAAGGTGCTGCGCACCCACACCTCGCCGGTGCAGGTGCGCACCATGCAGACGAAGACGCCGCCCATCCGCGTCATCTGCCCCGGCCGGACCTATCGCTGCGATTCGGACCAGACCCACACCCCCATGTTCCATCAGGTGGAAGGGCTGGTGATCGACAAGGGCGCGCACCTTGGGCACCTGAAGTGGGTGCTGGAGGAGTTCTGCAAGTCCTTCTTCGAGGTGGAGGGCGTGAAGATGCGCTTCCGCCCCTCCTTTTTCCCCTTCACCGAGCCGTCCATGGAAGTCGACATCCAGTGCGACCGCTCCCGTCCCGGCGAGATCCGGTTCGGCGAGGGCAATGACTGGCTGGAGATCCTCGGCTGCGGGATGGTGCATCCCAACGTGCTCAGGAACTGCGGGATCGACCCGGACGAATACCAGGGCTTTGCCTGGGGCATGGGCATCGATCGGATCGCCATGCTCAAATACGGCATGAGCGACCTTCGGGCCTTCTTCGAGGCCGACGTACGCTGGCTCTCCCACTACGGCTTCCGCCCGCTGGACTTCCCGACGCTGGCCGGCGGCTTGAGCGCGTAAGGAGCAGGACCGATGAAATTCACCTACTCCTGGCTCAAGGACCACCTCGAGCCCACCGCCTCGTTCGACGAGATCGTCGAACGCCTTTCCCTCATCGGCCTGGAGGTCGAGGGCGTGGAGGACAAGGCGAAGCAGCTCGCCCCCTTCGTGGTGGGCGAAGTGCTGACCGCCGAGAAGCATCCGAACGCGGACAAGCTGCGCGTCTGCACCGTCTCCATCGGCAAGGGCGAGCCCATCCAGGTGGTGTGCGGCGCGCCCAATGCGCGGGCGGGCCTGAAGACCGTCTTCGCGGCGCCCGGCACGGTGATCCCCGCCACCGGCACCGAACTGAAGATCGGCAAGATCCGCGACGTGGAAAGCCGCGGCATGCTCTGCTCGGCCCGCGAGATGGGCCTGTCGGAAGAGCATGAGGGCATCATAGAGCTGCCGGCCGACGCCCCCGTGGGCGCACCGTTCGCCGAAGTGCTGGGGCTGAACGACCCGGTGATCGAAATCGCGGTGACGCCCAACCGCGCTGATTGCCTCGGCGTCTCCGGCGTCGCCCGTGACCTGGCCGCGGCCGGGCTCGGCGAATTAATGGCGCCGCGGGTCAAGCCGATCGAGGGCGCCTTCCCCTCCCCGGTCGGCGTGACGCTGGAGTTCGGCGCCACTTCCCCCTTGTGCCCTGCCTTTGCCTTGCGGGTGGTGAAGGGCGTGACGAACGGCCCCTCGCCCCAGTGGCTGCAGGACCGCCTGCGCGCGATTGGCTTGCGGCCGATCAACGCTCTGGTGGACATCACCAATTTCTTGACCTTCGACCGCAACCGGCCGCTTCACGTCTTCGATCTGAAGAAGGTGAAGGGCAACCTCGTGGTGCGGCGGGCGAAGGGTGGAGAGACGCTGCTGGCCCTCGACGGCAAGACCTACACGCTCGACGAGAGCATGTGCGTCATCGCCGACGACAAGGGCGTCGAAAGCCTCGCCGGCATCATGGGCGGCGAGGCCTCAGGCTGCGACGAGACCACCACCGACGTGGTGATCGAATCCGCTTTGTGGGACGCCATCAACATCGCCCACACCGGGCGCAAGCTCTCCATCAATTCCGACGCACGCTTCCGCTTCGAGCGCGGCGTGGATCCGGCCTTCACCCTGCCGGGGCTGGACCTTGCCACCCATCTCGTCACCGAGCTGTGCGGCGGCAGCCCGTCCGATCTCGTGCTGGCCGGCGCAATTCCCGACACCACCCGCACCATTGCCTTCCCGCTCTCCGAGGTGAAGCGCCTGTCCGGGCTCGACGCCTCCGAGACCGAGGTCCGCGCGGTGCTGGAAAATCTCGGCTTTGCGCTTTCGGGCGAAGCGCCAGTGCTGGAGGTGGTGCCGCCGTCCTGGCGCGGCGACATCGAGGGCAAGGCCGACCTCGTGGAAGAGGTGGTGCGCATCCTCGGCCTCGAGCGGGTGCCCTCCACCGAGCTGCCCCGCGGCGCCGATGCGCGCAAGGCCGTGCTGACTCCGCTCCAGATGAGGAGCCGCAAGGCCCGCCGCGCACTCGCCGCCCGCGGCATGGTGGAGGCCGTCACCTGGTCCTTCGTCTCCCACGAGGCGGCGGTGCTGTTCGGCGGCGGCGCGCCCCAGGTGGCCCTGTCCAATCCCATCGCGGCGGACCTCTCCGACATGCGGCCGAGCCTCCTGCCCGGCCTCATCAAGGCATCGGGCGCCAATGCGGCACGTGGCTTTGCGGACGTGGCCCTGTTCGAGGTGGGCCAGACCTTCGCCGGCGACAGGCCGAGCGACCAGCGTCAGGTCGCCGCCGGGATCCGCCGCGGTACCGCCCGGCCCGCCGGCGCCGGCCGCCACTGGGCCGGCAATGCGGCAGCGGTGGACGCCTTCGACGCCAAGGCCGACGCCTATGCGGCCCTTGCCGCCTGCGGCGCTCCGGTGGCCAACCTCCAGGTCACCACCGATGCGCCCGGCTGGTATCACCCCGGCCGGTCCGGCACGCTGCGGCTCGGCTCCAACGCCATGGCCCATTTCGGCGAGATCCATCCCGCCGTACTGGAGGCGCTGGACGTGTCCGGCCCGCTGGTGGGGTTCGAGATCGTGCTCGACCGCATCCCCGAGCCCAAGGCGAAGGCGACGCGGGTGAAGCCCGCCCTCGACCTCTCCCCCTTCCAGCCGGTGAAGCGCGACTTCGCCTTCCTGGTGGGCCGGGAGGTCGCCGCAGCCGACATCCTTCGGGCGGCGCAGGGAGCGGACAAGAAGCTCGTCTCCGGCGTCGGCGTGTTCGACCTCTACGAGGGCAAGGGCATCGACCCCGACAAGAAGTCGGTGGCGCTGGAGGTGACCCTCCAGCCGCGCGAGCGCACCCTCACCGACAAGGAGATCGAGGACGTTGCCGGCCGCATCGTCGCCGAGGTGGCGAAGAAGACCGGCGCCACCCTGCGCGCCTGAGCCGTGGCACTCGACTCGGGGCTGGGGCGCGACGCCTCATCCCGAGTTGCGCAGGCCCGCCGAGATGCCGTTGATGGACAGCTGGATGCCATGCAGCACCCGGTCGTCGCCGGGGCTCGCGCGGTGCTGGCGTAGCAGCTCCACCTGCAAATGGTTGAGCGGATCGAGATAGGGGAAGCGGTTGCGGATGGAGCGATCCAGCAGCGGGTTGCCCTCCAGCAGCTTCTGCTGGTCCATGATGGCGTTGAGGTGCTTGAGCGTCAGCTCATATTCGGCGCGGATACGGCCGAAGATGGCGGCGCGCAGCTCTTCGTCCGGAACGAGCTCCGCATAGCGTGAGGCGATGGCGATGGAGCTCTTCGCCAGCACCATGTCCATGTTGGACAAAAGTGTGCGGAAGAACGGCCATTCGCGGTGCATCGCCTTCAGGAAGGAGAGGCCGTAGTCCGGCCGGCGCTCCACGAAGGCCTCCACCGCCGTGCCGAAGCCGTACCACG
Source organism: Xanthobacter pollutisoli (assembly GCF_040044995.1). NCBI lineage: Bacteria > Pseudomonadati > Pseudomonadota > Alphaproteobacteria > Hyphomicrobiales > Xanthobacteraceae > Xanthobacter > Xanthobacter pollutisoli. The sequence goes on along the minus strand of NZ_JBDZDP010000004.1, from coordinate 177,298 downwards.
CCGGCAGCATCAGCCGGCATTGGGCCCAGGAGAACACCCAGGGAATGGCGCGCAGCTTCTCGATGGACCGCGTCTTGGCGCGGGAGGCCGGACGCGAGCCGATGTTCAGCGTCGCGATCTCGTTGATGACGGTGGACGACCAGAAATAATCCTCGAAGCCCTCGGTCTCGTACACGAGGTTGCGGTAGGCGGCGAAGGCGGTGTCCGAGATGTCCTCCATGGCGGTGAGGAACTCGGTGCGTGGCGCATTGTATTGGGGCTGGAGGAGAGACGCCTCCAGCGTCGCGGAGACGAGGATCTCCAGGTTGCGTCGGCCGACGTCCGGGTTGGAATATTTGGAGGCGATGATCTCGCCCTGCTCGGTGATGCGGATCTGGCCGTTCACCGCGCCGCCCGGCTGGGCAAGGATGGCGTCGTAGCTCGGCCCGCCGCCGCGGCCCACGGAGCCGCCGCGGCCGTGGAACAGGCGCAGGCGCACGCCGTGGGCGCGGAACACCTCGATGAGGCCGATCTCCGCCTTGTACAATTCCCAGCCGGAGGTGACGAAGCCGCCGTCCTTGTTGGAGTCCGAGTAGCCGAGCATCACCTCCTGCTCGCCGCCACGGCTCGCCACCAGCTGGCGATAGGCGGGAATGGAGAAGGCCCGGTCCATCACCTTGGCGCAGGCCTTGAGATCCGAGATGGTCTCGAACAGGGGAATGACGTTGACCGCGCCGGTGAGCCCGCCCGCGCCGTCGCAGGTGACGAGGCCCACCTCCTTGAGCAGCAGAGCGACCTCCAGCAGGTCGGAGACGCCCTCGGCCTTCGAGATGATGCAGTTGGGGATCACCACCGGCCCGAGCGCGCGATGTGCCGCCGCTGCCTCGCGCAGGATGGCGAATTCCGACTGCGTCTCCTCGGAATAGGCGATGAAGGACGAGGCCAGCGGCCGGGCGGTGGCGAGCTCCCTGAGCAGCAGGGCGATGCGGGCCTCTTCGTCGAGGCCGGCATAGTTCGTTCCGGGGCTCACCTTCTCGAACAGCTCGCCCACCACGCGCTCGTGCACGTCCGAATTCTGCCTCAGGTCGAGACAGGCGAGGTGGAAGCCGAAGCAGTCGGCGGCCCGCCGCAGCCGCCGCAGCCGGCCGCGCGCCAACACCTTCGAGCCGTTGACGCTGAGCGAGTCGTGGATGATGTCGAGATCGGCGCGGAAATCCCGCGCCGTGGGATAGGGCTCAAGGCCATCGGCCTCCAGCTGCTTGCCCCGCAGCCGGCGGGAGGTGGCCCGGAGCCGGCCGCGCACATAGGCAAGGGCGAGGCGATAGGGCTCCTCGCGATGCTCCTGCGAGCGATCGGGCGAGCGCGACGCGAGGTCGGTGAGTGCGTTGGAGACGTCCACAAGCCGTTGCGCCAGCGACAGCTCGGCGCCGAGTTCCACCAGCTCTTGCTCGTAATGGTTGAGGATGCGGTCGCGGTGGAGGCGCACCGTCTCCTTCAGCACGTCCGCGGTGACGAAGGGGTTGCCGTCGCGGTCGCCGCCGATCCAGCTGCCGATGCGCAGGAAGGAGGGCAGCTCCACCTCGGTGCCGTCCGCCGCAAGGCGATCCTCAATGGCGCAATAGAGCCGGGGCAGCTCGGTGAGGAAGGTGTAGTCGTAATAAGAGAGGCCGTTGGCCACCTCGTCCAGCACGGTGAGCTTGATGCGGCGGAGCAGCGCCGTCTGCCACAGCGTCAGCACCGCGCGGCGCAGCGTGTCTTCGCCCTCCTCCAGCTCCGTGGGCGTCGGCACCACCCGCTCGCGTCGGTCGAGCTCGCCGGCGATCTCCATCTCGCGGTTCAGCGTGCTCTTGCGCCGGACCTCGGTGGGATGGGCGGTGAGCACGGGGCTGATGCGGGCACCGGCGAAAAAGTCCACCAGCGCATCCCGCCCGATGCCCAGCGCCTCCGCCCGCGAAAAGGCATAGGCGAGGCTGCCTGCCCGCGGTGCCGAGCCAGCGATGGCGTGGGCCCGGTTGCGGCGGATGTGGTGCTGGTCCTCGGCAATGTTGGCGAGGTGGGAGAAATAGCTGAAGGCGCGGATGATATCGAGCGCGCGCTCCGCCGGAAGGTCGCCCAGCACCGCGCCCAGCTCGGCCCGCGCGGCCTGATCGTCGTCGCGGTGAAAGCGGATGGACAGCTGGCGGATGCGCTCCACCAGGTCGAACACCTCCTCGCCCTCCTGCTCGCGCACCGTATCGCCGAGGATCCGGCCGAGCAGGCGGATGTCGTCGCGCAAGGGCTGGTCTTTCACGTCCTCGTCGCGCACCGCCGTTTCCCCGGCGCCGTCCAGCCCTGCCGCGCCCATCCCGCTCATCCCCGCCCCCTGCCGCGTTGCACCACGCTTCGACGTTAGTCTTAAGGAAATTGTGCAGGAGCGAAAGGGCGCGGGGGGCGAAGGTGAATTCACGCGGCGAGAAGGCGCGCCTCCGCCGCGCGGGCGGCCCCCGCCATCAGGGCGAAGATGCCGGCGAAGAACTGCGCCAGCGCGTCGCGTCCCGCCGGCGACAGCCGGCCCGCGCCGCGAGCGCCGCGCTCCACCAGGCCCCGCTCCTCGCACAGGCGCAGGAGATGCAGCACATGGGCGCGCGAGACGTGGAAGCGGCGGGCGAGATCGGCGATGGCCGGGGGCGCGGTGCCGTTCCCCTCGCTGGCGAGCAGCATCAGCAGCACCATGAGGGCGCTGTCGTGGTCCACCAGATCGTCGAGCACGGGGGCAGCGGAGATGACGCGGTAGCCGGCGCAATAGCTCTGCGCCAGAACGATCACCAGCGCCCGCACGAAGGCGTCGTCATCGAGCCGCGCGGGAACCCGCGCCATGTCAGGGTCGATGAGGCCGATGGCGCCAAACAGCACGGTCCATCGGCTCTTCTGCAGGGCGTAGAGCCGCGGCTGGGGGACGAGAGGCTTGATCCGCCGGTCGTCGCCCGGTGCCGCGGGCGCCACGTAGCCGCCCCAGCGCATCAGCGCCAGGATGGCCTTGGCGCGACCCCGGCTGCACAGGCCCGTCATGGTGCACAGGCCGGCGAGGCGCGCGGCGGTGAGGCCGCCGCCCTCCGCCGGCGGCAACGCGTCGAGATAGAGCAGCAGGAGGCCAAAGACGTTGCGGCCCCGGTCGCTGAGCAGGCGGTTGAGCAGGCGGTTGCCGCTGTAGAGCCCGGTCATGCCGGCGGCGAGGCGGGCGAGGGCGCGGGGAAAGTCGGGATGGGCGAGCAGGACCTCCCGCGTGCGCGGGTCGCGCGCCGTATCAAGCCACGAATGTTCCGCTTCGGGCCGTGCTACCGCCGCTTCCGCCAAAGGTCCCTCCCAAATCGTCCGCCCCGGCAACAACTGCCGCGATCGGGTCAAGATTCGCCATTGTGGGTGGCCAGCATGGCCTCTAGCTAACCCACAGTCACCGAAACAAAACCGAGGCTCGCCATGCGACTGCGCTCCCTGATCCTGTCGGCCCTGCTGCCGGCGGCCACGCTCACGCTGGCACTCCCCACCACCGCCGAGGCGGTGGTCTATTGCCGCGCCGTCGGCATTCCGAAGGGCTGCGTCGCCCGGCCGGCGCCGGCCGCCCGCGCCGCGGTCTATTGCACGCGCCCCGGCTATCCCGCAGGTTGCGTAGCCGGCGCAGGCGCGCCCGGCGTGGGTGTCACCCCGGGTGTCGGGGTAGGCGCCCCCGGCGTGGGCGTCGCTCCGGGCGTCGGCGTGAACGCCGGCGGCCCGGTGAACCGCGTGGGCGTGCGCTGAGCTTACCTGCAGAAAGAGGCCTGATCCATGAAGTCCTTCCTCGCCGCCGTCGCCCTCACTGCCGCCTTCGCCGCGCCGGCTCTCGCCGATAAGGCCGCCGCCGACAAGTGCGCCGCCTCGCTCGGCGCCGACGCCAAGGCCATCTACGCGGCCGCTGCGCCCGGCTTCGCTGGCGCCACCGACCCGCGCGGCCTCGTGGCCGACAAGACCAAGGCACTCGTCCAGGCGGGAACCGTCCCCATGGCCAACGCCCGTAGCGCCGCCGAATCGGCCGGCAGCTGCCTCACCCAGCTGCGCTGATCCGCACGGGGGGGCGTGTTCGGGACAGCACAGCACGGGGGCGTGGCGACACGCCCCCGTCGTTGTCTCTGAACGCCCGCGTCGGTCGTTCTGGCGGCCATCGGCGCGACGGTCTTCCACCCAGCCGAAATCGCGTTAAGGGTGTTACCGCGCCTCTCGTGCGCCCTTCCGCAGCCCGCCCGCCCAGAGCCGCCATGACCTTCACCCCGGACACGATCCTCGCCTACCTCTCCCACAACGGCATCGCCGCCACCACCCATGAGCACCCGGCGGTGCACACCGTGGCCGAATCTCAGGCGCTGCGAGGGGATATTCCCGGCGCCCACACCAAGAACCTGTTCCTGCGCGATTCCAAGAAGAGCTATTTCCTCGTCGTGCTCGCCGAGGACCGGCCGGTCAACCTGAAGGCCCTGCGCGAGCCCCTGGGCGCCCGCGGCTCCCTCTCCTTCGCCTCGCCCGAGGCGCTGTACGAGTATCTCGGGGTGCTGCCCGGTTCGGTGAGCCTTCTCGCCGCCGCCAACGATACCGGCGGCGCGGTGAAGGTCGCCCTCGACGCCGACCTGATGCGCGCCGTGGCGGTGGGCTGTCACCCGCTCACCAACACGCGCACCACCGTGCTTACGCCCGAGGGTCTGGAGGCGTTCCTGGCCCTCACCGGGCACGCGCCGCTGCTGCTCGATCTTCCCCCCGGCGAGGCCTGAGCGCCGCTGCGGACCAAAAGCGGCGGGCTGGGCTCAGTTGCCGCCGTCGAGCAGGCGGCGGGCGATGACCTGGGCCTGGATCTCCGCGGCGCCCTCGAAGATGTTGAGGATGCGCGCGTCGCACAGGATGCGCGACACCGGATATTCCAGGGCGAAGCCGTTGCCGCCGTGGATCTGGAGGGCGTTGTCGGCCGCCGCCCAGGCGACGCGGGCTCCGAGCAGCTTGGCCATGCCGGCCTCGAGGTCGGTGCGGCGCCCCTCGTCCTTGGCGCGGGCGGCGAAATAAGTGATCTGGCGGGCGATCATGGTCTCCACCGCCATCATCACGATCTTGTCGGCGACGCGGGGGAAGTTGATGAGCGCCTTGCCGAACTGGATGCGCTCCTCGGCATATTTCAGGCCCACCTCCATGGCTGCCTGGGCCACGCCCACGGCGCGGGCGGCGGTCTGGATGCGGGCGCTCTCAAAGGTGGTCATGAGCTGCTTGAAGCCCTGCCCCTCCTCGCCGCCGAGCAGGTTCTTCGCCGGCACGGTGAAGCCGTCGAAGCCGATCTCGTATTCCTTCATGCCGCGATAGCCGAGCACCTCGATCTCACCGCCGGTCATGCCTTCGGCAGGGAACGGGTTCTCGTCGGAGCCGCGCGGCTTCTCGGCGAGCAGGATCGAAAGGCCCTTGTAGCCGGGCTCGGCCGGATTGGTGCGCACCAGCAGGGTCATCACGTCGGCGCGCACCGGATGGGTGATCCAGGTCTTGTTGCCGTTGACCTTGTAGACGTCGCCCTCCTTCACCGCGCGGGTGCGCAGCGACGCAAGGTCGGAGCCGGTGTTGGGCTCGGTGAACACCGCAGTTGGCAGGATCTCGCCGGAGGCGAGCTTGGGCAGGTAATGGGCCTTCTGGTCATCGGTGCCGCCGGCGAGGATCAGCTCCGCGGCGATCTCCGAGCGGGTGCCCAGCGAGCCGACGCCGATATAGCCGCGGGACAATTCCTCGGTAACGACGCACATGGCCTCCTTCGGCAGGCCGAGGCCGCCGAACTCCTCCGGAATCGTCAGGCCGAAAACGCCCATCTCCGAGAGTTGGGCGATGATCTCCAGCGGGATGTATTCGTTCTTCAGGTGCCATTCGTGGGCGTGGGGGGCGACCTCGGCTTCAACGAAGCGGTGCATCTCCGTGCGCATGGCCTCCATGGTCTCGTCGAGGCCGGCCTCGCCGATGGTGCCTGCGAGGTGGGCGTCGCGGACGATGTCGGCGAGCGCGGCCCGGCTCGCGGCGGTGTTGCCCTTCTCCGCCAGCGCTGCGATGGCCGGCTCGCCGGCCAGGTCGGCGACCGTGCCGGCGGGCACGTAGAGGTCGGCGAGCCGCACGATCTCGCCCTGGCTCATGGGGATGCCGCCGAGGATCTGGGCGATAAATTCGCCCAGGCCGATCTGGACGATCAGCTTCTCGGTCTCGCCGAACTTGCCCATCTCGGTCAGGCGGTCGGCGTAATGCACCAGCTCGCGGATGGAAAAGACGTAGGTGGCGAACCACGCGAGGCCGTGGGTCGCGCGCTGCTCCTTCTCCAGCAGCACGGAGGAGATGCGGCCGCCCTCGGTGACCTTGGCGCGCACCAGGGAGGTGGCCTCCGCCAGCAGCTGCTCCAGGCTCGCCGCCGCGGTGCGGCCGAGACCGACGGCGTCGAAATCCTCGGTCGCGGCGGACTGAAGGGCTGCGCTGGCGGACATAAATTCTCCCCCTGAATTGTGCGATGCGGAATTGGCCTATCCTTGCCTCGGAACCGGTCCAAGGCAACGCCTGATTCCGGAGGTGCCCGTGTGATACGGCGGGCCCGGCCGCCGCTCCAGCTCACGCCTGCCGTGCCGCCTCGACCTCGGCGAGGCGGGCGGCAAGGTCGTCCAGATTTTCCCGCACGTGCTGACAGGCAGACACCGCCGAGAACAGCGCCGTGAGCGTCTCCGGGCTCATGGCGCCGAACGCGCCCTCGGTGTTCAGCTGGGCGGCCCGCGCCTCAAGCGCCGCCACAGCCGCCCGCGCCATTTCCTCCGTGGTGTCCTGGTCGGGTGCGGGGAGCGCGTCGAGCCGGTCGGCGAGGATGCGCATGCGCGCCCCGAGCGCGGCGACCGCCGCCTCCAGCGCGGGCGCGACCTGCGCTGCCACCGCAGCGTCGAGCGGACGGTCGGCGAGCCGCAGCAGGATGATGACCGAATGCCACAGCCGCCGGCTGCTGCGCACCACGGGCGCCGGATCCGCCTGTCCGCTGAGCCGCCCTGCCTGCTCGGTGCGCACCTCGGCGATGCGGGCGTCCGCCTGGCGCAGGAGGAGCCTCACCCCGCCGTTCAGCCGGTCGAGCGCCGACGGGTCGAGGCCCCGGCCCAGCACCCCGTCGCGGCCCAGTTCCAGCAACCGCGCCGACAGGCGCATCGCCTTGGCGCAATAGGGAAAGAGCCGGGACAGCGCCCGCTCGGGCAGGATCAATATGGCGCACGCCATGCCCACCACGCCACCGAGGGCGATCTCGAACACGCGGTGCAGGCCGGCGACCCAGGGCTCCGCGTGGCCGGGCGCCGCCAGCATCACGATGACGACCGTCACGGGCGCAAGCTTGAAACTGGCGGAGCGGGACGCCAGGGCGGCGGTGAGGAACAGCGCAACCGCCAGAGCGAGGACGGTCAGCATCTGCGAGGACCCGGCGAACATCGCCCCCGCGACGCCCACGATGCCGCCTGCCACGGTTCCGAGGGCGCGGTCGATGGCCATGGCGAGACTGGCACCAAGGGTCGCCTGCACCACCACCACCGCGGTCAGCACCGACCAATATCCGTTCGGCAGGTTCAGCCCGTAGGCGAGACCATAGGCCGCGAGGCCGGCGATCGTGGCACGCAGGGCAAGCTTCAGGTGGGTGGGCCCGATCAGTTCGCCGAGCCGTGCCCGCGCGGCAGCGAGTCGGGAACCGGATTGCGGCTCCCCTGCAGGCGGCGCCTCGACAGGCGGCAACTGCGATTGAGACGCCCCGGACGCAAGCGGCGGAACGGGTGGAGGCGACTCGGGCTGTGACAGCATGAGCGACTCTTCGGCAGGGCGGTTCAAGAGGAGCCGTGCAGGGGCACGGCGTCAACCGTCCTGCGCGCCGGCTGTAGCGCAAGGGGCGCGGTGCCGCCAGCCGGCCGTGCGCCGCGCCGGTGCGCGCTTGCCATTCGCGACGGAAAGCCCGATGTCACGGGGGAACGGAGCCCTCATGCTGCGCCGCATCTACCATATCGCGCTCGACGCGTTCTGGACCTTCTCGGCCGACGACGGCTGGGCGATCGCGAGCCATATCGCCCTCTCCGCGCTCATGTCCCTGTTCCCGTTCCTGATCTTCGTCACAGCCCTGGCCGGCTTCCTCGACCTTCGGCCGCTGGCGCAAGAGACCATCCAGCTCATCCTGGAAACATGGCCGGAGCAGGTGGCCGGGCCGATCTCCCGCGAGATCTACAATGTGGTCAATCAGGTGCGGACCGACGTGCTCACCTACGGCGTGGTGCTGGCCCTGTACTTCTCCTCCAACGGTGTGGAGAGCCTCAGGATCGGCCTCAACCGCGCCTATGGCATGAAGGAAATGCGCTCCTGGTACTGGCTGAGGCTGGAATCCATTGGCTACGTGCTGGTCGCGGCCGTCTCCATGCTGTCGCTGTCCTTCCTCGTCGTGCTCGGCCCGCTTCTGTGGCAGACCGCGGTGGCGCAGGTTCCGGCGCTGAAGCCGCTTTCCGGCACCATCACGGCGGCGCGTTTCGGCGTGACGGCGGCGCTGTTGGTGGTGGCGCTGGTGGTCGCTCATCTCTGGCTGCCGGCGGGGCGGCGCACCCTGTCGGAGGTGGCGCCCGGCATCCTGGTCACCCTCGTCCTGTGGCTGGTGGCGGCTAGCGCCTTCGGCTTCTATCTCGCCGAATTCCCGGCCAATTACGTCAGCACCTATGCGGGGCTCGCCTCGGTCATGATCGCGCTGGTGTTCCTCTACCTGACCGCATCCATCTTCGTCTTCGGCGGCGAATTGAATGCCGCCATCAAGCGGACCTACGCCCCCACCGAGACGGTGGGGACACAGGAGGTTGCGGAGGCGAACACGTGAGGAGGCGCACGTGAGAACGCTCCTGCCCGAGCCCCGTCCGGACGGCCGCCAGTCGGAAACCGCGCGGGCGGTCCAGCGCGGCGTGTTGCGCCACCTGGCGCTCGCCGGCATGGCGGGCCTGCCCGAATTCTCGCTCGTCACCGGCCGGCGGGCGGACATTCTCGCCGTGGGCGCCAAGGGCGAGATCACCATCATCGAGATCAAGTCGTCGGTGGCGGATTTTCGCGCCGACTTCAAATGGCCGGAGTACCGCGCCTTCTGCGACCGGCTGATGTTCGCCGTGCCGCTCGACTTTCCGCTCGAGATCCTGCCCGACGACACCGGCCTTCTGGTGGCCGACGCCTTCGGCGCAGAGTGCCTGAGGCCAGCGCCGCTGCATGCATTGCCGGCGGCCACCCGCAGGACGCTGACCCTGCGCTTCGCCCGCGCCGCGGCAACCCGCCTCGCCGTCCTCTACGACCCCGACCTGCTGCGCGCGGAGCTCTGAGGAGCGCGGAAGGACGCGAGGCCTCCAAAAAGCGAACCGCTACCGCGGGGCGCGTTTGGCCAGGATGCGCTGGAGCGTGCGGCGGTGCATGGAGAGGCGGCGGGCCGTCTCGGAGACGTTGCGGCCGCACAATTCATAGACCCGCTGGATATGCTCCCACCGGACCCGGTCCGCCGACATGGGGTTCTCCGGCGGGGTGGGCTTGTGATCGGCAGTGGCGAGCAAAGCGGCGACCACGTCGTCGGCGTCGGCGGGCTTCGCGAGATAATCCACCGCGCCGAGCTTTACCGCCGTGACGGCGGTGGCGATGTTGCCGTAGCCCGTGAGCACGATGGCGCGCGCGCCGGGGCGGTGGCGCTTCAGCGCGGATATCACGTCGAGGCCGGTGCCGTCGCCGAGGCGCATGTCCACCACCGCGAATGCGGGCGCCGAGGTTTCCACCCGGGCGAGGCCGTCGGCCACCGTCTCGGCCGTGGCCACCTCGAAGCCCCGGGCCTCCATCGCCCGCGCGAGGCGCTGAAGGAAGGACCGGTCGTCGTCCACGATCAGAACCGACCGTTCTTCCCCTACCTCTGGCATCTCGTTCATCGCGTTTACCTCAAATCCCTGATCCGGCAATGCCGGCAAACAAGCACGAGTCGGGCCGCTCTTTACGCCTGTCCGCCCGTAGATTAATCCAAACCGCGTCCCTTTGTCGCGTGTTCGTCCGCTTCGATGGCGAGAGCCTTGCGCGGCCAGTGAATGCCGATCACGGCTCCGGTAGCCGGCGGGGCGCGGTTTTCGAACGTCAGATTGGCGCCCGTGCGCTCCAACAGAGTCTTGGCGATGAAAAAGCCGAGACCGAGGCCGCTTTCCCCGTCGAGCTCGTCCTGCTCCTGCCGGTCCCGGGCGCGGGACGTAACATAGGGCTGGCCGATGCGGGCGGAGACCTCCGGCGCGAAGCCAGGGCCGTCGTCGGAGACGACGATCTCAAGGCCGGACGGCGTCCACTGGGCGCTGATGTCGACCCGGGAGGCGGCGAAATCGACCGCATTCTCCACGAGGTTGCCGAGCCCGTAGAGCAGGCCCGGATTGCGCGCGATGACCGGGGCCTGCGGATCATCCTTCACCGAAACGGCGATTGTGATGCCGAAATTGCGGTGCGGCTCGACCACTTCCTCAAGCAGCAAGGCCAGCGGCATGCGATCGAACGGCGCGTCGCCGGCGCGCAGCGATGTGAGAGTCTGGAGGATATCGCGGCAGCGGTTCACCTGGTCGCGCAGGAGCGCCACGTCCTCGCTGTGCGGGCTCGCATCGCCCATGGAGCGCTGCATCTCCTTAACCACCAGGGCGATGGTGGAGAGGGGCGTCCCCAGTTCGTGGGCGGCGGCGGCAGCGAGGCCGTCGATGGCGGTGAGGTGCTGCTCGCGGGCCAGCACCAGCTCCGTCGCAGCCAGGGCGTCGGCCAGTTCCCGCGCCTCCTCCGCCACGCGCCAGGCGTGGAGGCCGATGAACCCCACCGCGACCGAGAGCGAGACCCAGATGCCCGCGAGATAGAGGTCGGGCAACACCGGCAGGTCCGTGCCGACCCAGGGCAGGGGCCGCGCCCACAGCCCCACCGCGCCGGCGCAGGCCACCGCGAGGATGCCGAGCAGCACGGTGGTGCTCCAGGCCAGCGCGGTCGCCGAGATCATCACCGGGGCCAGATAGAGCAGCACGAAGGGATTCTTCAGCCCGCCCGTGAGATAGAGCAGCGCGGTGAGCTGGAGCACGTCGTAGGCGAGCAGCGGCCCGGCCGCCGCGTCGCCGAGCCGGCGCGCCACCGGATATTTGATGCGCAGCAGCACGTTCACCACCGCCGACAGGCCGACGACGGCGAGACAGGTGGTGAGCGGCAGCGGAAAGCCGAGCCCCAGGTTGACCACAACCAGCGCTGCGATCTGACCCGACACCGCGAGCCAGCGCAGGCGGATCAGGGTGTCGAGGCGCAGACCGAACGATCTGCCGGTGGGCGGCGTTACAAAGGCAGTGATCATCGCATCACGCCCCGGACGACGGTTCGGGGGCGCGTGACCTGACGCAGGGGAATAGTGGCGCTACTGCCATAGCACCGGCACAACAGCCGCCTATGTCTTTTGTCGGCATTGACCAAACCTGCGAGTGGGCTCACGCTTTCTCGATTGCGCCAGCCTTCAGTGAGCGCAGTAATGGTGAGGAGCGCAGATGGCAATCGGTGAGTTCGCTAGCGCCACCCGGCTGCCGCGCCAGGGCGACGTGGGTATGTCGACCCCGCTCTACTGGATGTACGAGATGGGATATGCGGCGCTCAACCCGTCGCGGGCGATGGCTGACGCCAGCCGCCTGTTCCTCAAGAACCCCATCAATCCGGTCTCCCATACCACCATCGGCAAGTCCATGGCGGCGGCGTGCGAGCTGTTCGAGCGCACCACGCGCCGCTACGGCAAGCCGGACTGGGGGATCACCCACACGGTAGCCGGCGGCCAGACCGTTCCGGTGCATGTGAATACCGTCTGGCGGCGTCCGTTCTGCAACCTGCTGCACTTCGAGCGTGCATTCGAATATCCGCCGCGCCGGCCGCAGCCCCGTCTGCTCATCGTCGCGCCGGTGTCCGGTCACCATGCGACCCTGCTGCGCGGCACGGTTGAAGCCATGCTGCCCACCCACGACGTCTATGTCACCGACTGGCTGGACGCCAAGCTCATCCCCCTCGCCGAGGGGCGCTTCAGCCTGTCCGACTATGTGGACTATTTGATCTCCATCTTTCACCGCCTGGGCGGCGATTGCCATGTCATGGCCGTGTGCCAACCCGCAGTGCCGGTGATGATGGCCGTCGCCCGCATGGAGGCGGAGGACGATCCGTTCGTTCCCAAGTCGATGGTGCTCATGGGCGGACCGATCGACACCCGCGAGGCGCCGACCGCCGTGAACGCCCTCGCCCAGGATCGCGGCATCGAGTGGTTCCGCCGCAACGTCATCACGACCGTGCCGTGGCCGCACCCCGGCGCTCTGCGCGAGGTCTATCCAGGCTTCCTGCAGCTGAACGGCTTCATGTCGATGAATCTCGACCGCCACCTGCAGGCCCATTGGGACCTGTTCCGCCACCTGGTGGAGGGTGACGGCGATTCGGCCGAGAAGCACCGCGATTTCTACGACGAATATCTCGCCGTCATGGACCTCACCGCCGAGTTCTACCTCGAGACGGTGGAAAACGTCTTCATCACCCATGCCTTGCCCAAGGGCGAGATCATGCACCATTCGCAACCGGTGAAGCCCGACGCCATACACCGCGTGGCGCTGATGACCGTGGAAGGCGAGAAGGACGATATCTCGGGCATTGGGCAGACCAAGGCCGCGCACAAGCTGTGCCCCAAGATTCCCGAGGACATGCGCGCCCATTGGGAGCAGCCCGGTGTCGGCCATTATGGCGTGTTCAACGGCTCGCGCTTCCGCTCGGAGATCGCGCCCCGCATCTCCGACTTCATCCTGACGCAGGAGCTGCCCCGGGACGGTCGCCGCCGCCCGGTGATCGAGCGGCCGGCTCCCGCAGCGGGAGGTGCCGAAGAACCGGACGTGTTCAGCATGAACAAGAACGTCACGGCGTTTTATCCCCGGCTTGCTCCGACTTAGCACTGGCGGGCGGGTTCGTTTCCGGCGAAGATAACCGGAGGTAGTTTTCGTCGACCCGGTCGCCTCATGCTGTTTCGCCGTCAGGACCGCACTGCGCCCGTCCCGAGAAGCGCGGAATCCATCGAGCTGATGCTCGACGACGAACTGTTGCGTGTCGCGGTACGCCGCCACCCTCAAGCCCGGCGGCTGACCTTGCGCGTGCGCGCCACTTCCCGCGATGTCACGCTGACGGCACCGCCCCACGTCCCGCTGTCCTTCGCCCACGCGTTCGTGGAGCGCCATCGCGAGTGGGTTCGTGTACGCCTCGTGCGGCTGCCGGAGGCTGTGCCGTTCGAGGACGGCGCAGTCATTCCCGTGCGCGGCGATCCCCATCGCATCGTCCATTGCCCCGACGCCCGCGGCACGGTTTGGTTCGGCCCGGTGGTGCGCGGAATGCCGACCCTGTGCGTTGCCGGAGATGCGCCCCATGTGGCGCGGCGGGTGCTCGACTTCCTGAAGCGGGAGGCGCGGCGTGACCTCGGCGCGGCGGTGAAGCACTATACCGCAGCGCTCAAGGTTGAGGTCGGTCGCCTCACTCTGCGCGATACCGCCAGTCGCTGGGGCTCCTGCTCGGCCCGGGGCGACCTCTCCTTCTCCTGGCGGCTCATCCTGGCGCCGCGGGTGGTGCTGGATTATCTCGCCGCCCACGAGGTGGCCCACCGTCTGGAGATGAACCACGGTCCGCGCTTCTGGCGGCTGGTGGAGCAGGTCTGCCCAGCCCGGCGGGAAGCGGAGGCGTGGCTCAGACGCCACGGCTCCGAACTCCACCGCTACGGCGGCCAGTGAGCCGGCCTCGGGCGATCCGAAGCTCGGACCGCCTTCGGCGCGGCAGCGCGCGCAAGAATTAGACGCGCTCTTTCTTCCCCAATGCGAAGGGGCCGGGGCCGGCGGCGAAATAGAGCATCAGGCCGCCGACGATGGCGACGTTCTTCAGGAACTGGATCTGCTGGGCCGACTGGGCGGCGGCGTCCGGCATGGCCCAGAACTGGTGGGACACCAGCGTCGCCACAACGGTGAAGCCCGCCAGCACGACAGCGGTGATGCGCGGAAACAGGCCGAGGATCAGCATCAGCGGTCCGATGATCTCCACCGCCGCGGAGAGGCCGGCCAGCACCTGAGGCGCGGGAAGACCCTTGCTGCCGAGGAATCCGGCAAAGCCGGCAAGATTGCCGAGCTTGCCGATGCCCGAGGGCAGGAACAGGGCCGCGAAGCACAGCCGGCCCACCAGAAGGGCCACATCGTCCAAAGTACGCACGTTCAACCTCCGCACAGCGCTTTCGGCTCTTGAAAATCGCCGCAGAGTGTCCGGTGGTCCGGCACGGCTCAAGGCATTCCGTAGCGGTTTCAGGACACTATCGCGTGTTGTCGGCGTCCTTTTCCCGTGCGGCCGCGAACAGGAGGCGCGCTGCCACCGGCAGGGCCACTGAAAGACCCGCGAAACGGAACAGATGGTGGGCACTCATGAAGGCCGGATCGTAGCCCAAAGCGAATCCGAGGGCCGTCATCGCCTCCAGCGCCCCCGGAGCGAAGGCGGTGATGAGCTTGCCCATGTCCTCGCCCGTGAGATAGGCCGCGAGGACGGCGAAGCCCGTGGATATGACCACAGCCACCACGAACGCGCCGAGGGCAGCGAAGAAGAAGGCGCGGATCGTCACAACCGACGTGCCGATGAAGCGCACCCCCACGCTCGCCCCCAGCACGACGAAGGCCGGAATCAGGAGGCCCTGCGGCAGCACCGCATTGGAGACGCCGGAGGCATGAAGGGCGGCGCTGCCGGCCAGCGCGCCGATGATGAGCCCGCCCGGCACCCGCACCCAGGTCGCCAGCAGGCCGGTGGCGGCGCAGACCGCGAGGAGCAGGAGGACATCGATCGCGGACGAGACGTGGGGCGGCTCGGGTACGCCGCCGCCGGCGAGGCCGAGGCCGCCGAGCACGTTGGGCAGGGCCACCACCAGCAGGAACAGGCGCAGCGCCTGGGCGAAGGCCACCTGCCTCAGATCGGCCCGGGTGTCCGCCGCCATGGCGATCACGGTGGCGAAAGCGCCCGGCGCGGACGACCAGAACGCCGTCTCGCGGCTCCAGCCGCATACGAGATGGAGAAACAGGGTGGCGCCGGCCATGGTGCCGAGCACGCTCAGGCCGAGGCACGCCATGCTGATGGGCCAGGTGCCGGCGCTGGCGAAGGTTTCCGGGGTCAGCACCGTGCCCATGGAGGCGCCGAGCACGATGAAGGCGAGGAAGCGCACCCATTCCGGCACTTCGACGCGCACGCCGGCCACGGCGAGCACGATCGCCACCACCAGCGCACCGGAAATCCAGGCCGCGGGCAACCCCATGGCCGCGAAGGCGAGGCCGCCGAGCCCGGAGGCCGCGAGGGTCCCTGCCGCGGCCGCGGCATGCGTCAGGCGGTAGACAAGGCGGCTCACGCGGTGGGCGCCCCCGCGGTGCCGTCGCGCTCCAGCCAGGAGACCAGACGCCGGCTCACCTCCGCCAATTGGGCGTCGCCCCGGGCGAAGCACAGACGCATGAAGCCCTCGCCGCCGGGGCCGAAGGCGGTGCCGGGGGCAAGCCCCACATTGGCCTCGTCCACCAGAGTGAAGCCGAGGCTACGCACGTCCTCCCGGCCGGCGATGCCGAAGAACAGATAGAAGGCGCCGGGCGGCTTCACGAGGTCCACTTTGCCGGTGCCGATCAGCGCGTCCGCCACGATGTCCCGGCCGCGGCGGGCACGGGCGATCTGCTCGGCGACGAACGCCTCGCCCTCGTCCAGCGCCGCCACGGCGCCCCGCTGCATGAAGGCGGCGACACCCGAAGTGGAATACTGGATGAGGTTCTCGATGATCTGCCCGAGGCGCGGATGCGCCTCCAGCCAGCCGATGCGCCAGCCGGTCATGGCCCAGTTCTTGGAGAAGGTCTGCACGAAGAGGATGTGGTCGTCCGCCTCCATGACGTCGTGGAAGGAGGGAGCGCGATCGGCGTGCCCGTAATAGAAGCGGCCATAGATCTCGTCGGCGATGATCCACAGTCCATGGCGGCGGGCGAGGGCGAGGACGGCTTTGAGATCATCCAGCGTCGCCACGAAGCCCGTCGGATTGGCGGGGGTGTTGAGGAAGATGGCGCGGGTGGCCGGCGTCACCGCGGCGGCGAGGCGCTCGTGGTCCAGCGCGAAGCCCTGAGGCCCATAGGCGAACGGCACATAGACCGGCCGCGCCCCGGTCTTCTGAGCGGCGGCCGCCGCATTGGGCCAGGCCGGCGAGGGGATGATGACCTCGTCGCCCGCCCCGGCCACCATGGCAAGGGCGACGTGGATGGCCTGCATGCCAGAGCCGGTCACGAAATAGCGCTCGGGATCCGGCGCGACGCCATAATGTCGTGCCATGTAGCGGGCGATGGCGGCGCGCAGCTCGGGCAGGCCGCGCTGCCACGTGTAGAAGGTCTCGCCCGCGTGGAGCGTCGCGGCGGCGGCCTCGCAGATGAAGGCGGGCGTCGGGATGTCGCCCTCGCCGGCCCATAGCGGAATCATGCCCGGCCGCGACCGCCCGTAATTCATCACCTCGACGATGCCGCTCTCCGGCAGCGTCCGCACATGGTCGCGCACCCGCTCGACATAGGGATCCTCCGCCGCGGGCGGGACGAGGGGCAGGGCGGAGACTGTCATGGCGGACCCACGGATGGACACTGCGCCCGACCGCAGCCGGGCCCGTGGCGCCGACTTATAGAGGCTCGGCCGCGCGGAGGGGACATCAAATGCGGTGGCGGCGCGATCACGCTTGCTGATGAGTCCGACATCTTCCCGAGGGTCATTGCAGCAGTGCAAGCGAAGCTTGCGAAGCCGGAGCGTTGCCGCCCCTGCCAAGGAGGCCCACCTCCCAGCTATTCAGGTCCTCATCGCACGCCCGTGCCCCTTTTCCCAACAGGAAGCCCCGAATGTCCCACCTTCCCGTCATCGACCAGGCCGCTGTCGATCGCCTCTTTCTCGCCGCGCGCACGCAGAACGGCTGGACCGACGCGCCGGTGAGCGAGGCCGAGATCCACGCGCTCTACGACCTGGTGAAATACGGTCCGACTTCGGCCAACACGCAGCCGGCGCGGTACGTCTTCCTGACCACGCCCGAGGCCAAGGAACGCCTGCGTCCGGCCCTCCCCGAGAGCAACCACAAGATCCTGGCCGCCCCGGTGGTCGCCATCATCGGATACGCCCTGGACTTCTACGACAAGATCCCCGAGCTCTTCCCGCACTACCCGCAGTTCCGCGATCTGTTCGTGAACAACCCGGGCATGGTCGAGCCTCACGCCTTCCGCAATTCTTCCCTCCAGGGCGCCTATCTCATCCTCGCTGCCCGCGCTTTGGGCCTCGACGTTGGCCCCATCTCCGGCTTCGACGCGGCGAAGGTGGATGCCGAATTCTTCCCCGGCGGAACCACCAAGACCAATTTCATCGCCGCCATCGGCCATGGCGACGCCGCCAAGGTGATGCCCCGCCTGCCTCGTCTCGCCTTCGAGGACGCCGCCCAGATCATCTGAGACCTCGACCAAAAAGCAGAAGGGGCGCCCCCCGGGGCGCCCCTTCGCACGTCGGCAGCGTCGGCTCAGTTGGGGCCGATGGTGGTCAGGTCCTGGAACCAGTGCTGGGCCTGCACGAAGCTCTTCACCTTCGGGGAAAGCGCGTGCGGGTTCACGTCGTGCACCACCCACACCAGCACGGCGTCGTCGACCACCTGCTGGTGCACCTGGGCGAGAAGCGCGTCCTGCTTGGCGGTATCGAAGGTGCGCTTCGCCTCGTCGATCAGGGCGTCGACCTTGGGGTTGGAATAGAAGCCCCAGTTCACGCCCACCGGCGCCACCTGCCGCGAATCGAAGAAGCGGATGAGGGCGTAGAGGGGGTCGGACGTGACATAGGCGATGTTGTTCGAGGTGATGCCCTCGTTCATCGGGTCCTTCGCACCCTTGCGCCAGGCGGTGTAGAGCGCCTCGAGCTCCACCACCTTGAACTCCACGTCGATGCCGATCTCCTTGAAGCTCGCCTGCAGGAACTCGTTCATGGGCAGGGAGAGCATCTGGCCGGTGCCGCCGGCGGCGATGATGAAGGTGGTCTTGAGCGGCTTCTCCTTGGAATAGCCCGCCTCCTGCACCAGCTTCTTCGCGGCCTCCGGGTCATACTTCAGGTCGAAGGTGGGCTTGCCGAACCACGGGCTGGTCTTGTCGACCTGGCCCTTGGCGGGCTGGGCGAGGCCGTTCATCAGCTCCACCACGCCGTCGCGATCCACCGCGAGGTTCAGCGCCTTGCGCAGGCGCACGTCGGTCCAGGGCGAGCCGGGCAGCACCGAGAGGTGGTAGTTCCAGACGTGGGGGGTGATGTTGGTGACGAGCTTCATACCGGCCGACTTCAGCTGCGGCACGGCGTCGGGCGCTGGGGTCTCGATCAGGTCCACCTGCCCGGCGAGCAGCGCGTTGGTGCGTGTCAGCGCTTCCGGCATGGGGATGAGGATCATCCGGTCGGTCTTGGGCAGGCGCGACTTGTCCCAGTAGTCGGAGTTCTTCACCAGCTCCAGCCGCTCGCGCGGCACCAGCTTCTCCTGCTTGAAGGGACCAGTGCCTGACGGGCTCTGGGCGAACTTGTCCCAGTCCTTGCCAAGCTTCTCGTACTGTGCCGGGCTCGACACCAGGAACCACAGCATCTGGTAAGGGAAGAAGGAGTCCACGTCCTTGGTGGTGATCTCCACCGTCATGTCGTCCACCTTGCGCCAGGAGGCGACGGACGGCAGGCGGGTCTTCACCTGGGCGGACTGGCGCTTGTCGAAGTGCGGGGCCTTCTCGTCGAGCACCTTGTCGAGGTTCCACACCACTGCATCGGCATTGAAGTCGGAACCGTCGTGGAATTTGACGCCCTTGCGCAGGGTGAACAGCCACTTCTTCGGATCAGCGGGATCCACCTTCCACTCGGTGGCGAGGCCGGGCACCAGCTTGCCGGGCCGGTCGGCCACGTTCATCTCCCAGGCGACCAGCGGGTCATACAGGGTGTAGCCGGTGAATTGATAGGCACCTGCTCCCCGATCGGGCTGTCCCGTGGTCTGGGGAATATCGGCCATGGAGATGCCGTAGCGGATCACGCTTTCGGCGCTGGCCGGCGCGGTGGCAGCGATGGCACCGAGAACAGCGGCGGCAAGCGTGGTTCGTAGCGCCGGGAAACGCAGCATGAATGGTCCTTCCGTGAAAGCCCCCACGGACGGAACGCAAGAGATATGCCGTATACTTCGCTTTGCGGGAAAGCTGTCGCCGCCGTTTGAGGCGGCGTGTGCCGGAGACCCGCCGCCGCGGCGCGGCGAGCTCCCTGTTTACCGGCCGCCGCGGCGCGGCGAGCTCCCTGTTTACCGGCCGCCGCGGCGCGGCGGCTTGGTAGCCGGCTTGCCCCAATTGAAGACGCGGTGCGGGAACACCTCGCCGCCCTCGCCGTCGCCGATGGCGATGAGCGCGCCCTGGCAGAAGACCGCGGCATGGCCCTCCACAATGGGCGCGTCGCGGCCGCGCAGGATGATGCTCTGGCCGCAGCGCAGGCGGTGGGCATCCTGGGGCGTGACGGTGATCTGCGGGATTTCCTCGAGCGCCAGCGCCACCGGATCGAGGGCGTCCATGAGCGCCTCCTCGCCGGCATCGGCGCGCTCGCGCAGTTCGTCGAGCGGCACCAGATCCTCTTCCGGGAAGGGACCGACGCAGGCGCGGCGCAGGGTGGAGACGTGCCCGCGCGCGCCCAACATGCGGCCGAGGTCGCGCGCGATGGCGCGCACATAGGTGCCCTTGCCGCACTCGGCCTCCAGCACCGCATGGTCGGCGTCCGGCCGCTCGACCAGGTCGATGCGGAAGATGGTGACCGGACGGGCCTCCAGCACCACCTCCTCGCCGTCGCGGGCGAGGTCGTAGGCGCGCTCGCCGCCGATCTTCAGCGCCGAATAGGCCGGCGGAACCTGCATGATCTCGCCGCGGAAGGCATCTAGCGCCACCACGATCTCCGCATCGGATGGGCGCTCGTCGGAGGTCGCCACCGGCTTGCCCTCGGCGTCGTCGGTGTCGGTCTCGATACCGAAGCGCACGGTGAAGCGATAGGTCTTGCGGCCGTCCATGACGTAAGGAACGGTCTTCGTCGCCTCGCCGAAGGCGATGGGCAGGCAGCCGGATGCCAGCGGATCGAGGGTGCCGGCGTGGCCGGCCTTCTTCGCCCCGAAAATGCGCTTCACCACCGCCACGGCCTGCGTGGAGGTCATGCCGGTGGGCTTGTCCAGCAGCACCCAGCCGTCGAGGTCGCGCTTCGGCAGGCGCGGGCGGTTGTCCTGCTCGCGGGTGACGCGGGGCGTGCGGCCGTTCGCCGGGGCGGCGCCGTCCTTCACGTCGGCGGCCGGTGGGTCGAGCGGAGCGGCGGAAGCGGCTGGGACGGTCATTCGGGGTCGTTCTCTTCTGCAATGTCGTCGGAAGGCGGCGCGTCGAGGTCGCGCGCGACGATGGGAGAGCGCAGCAGCGCATCCATGCGGGCCCCCTCGTCGAACGAGGTGTCTTCGCGGAAGCGCAGCTCGGGCACGCTCTTCAGCTCCACCCGGCGGGCCACCTCGGTCCGCAGGGCGCGGCGGTTGGCATCCAGCGCCTTGAGCACGGGTGCGAGATCCTTGCCGCCGAGGGGCATAACGTAGCAGGTGGCGATCTTCAGATCGGGCGACATGCGCACCTCGGGCACGGTGATGATGTGCGCCGAGAGCACCGGATCGTTGACGTCGCCGCGCTGGAGAACATCGGCAACGGCATGGCGGACGAGTTCGCCCACGCGCAGCATGCGCTGGGAGGGGCCGCCCCCCGTGCGGGTATCAGGTCTCATGGTCTTTTGGGCCTTGCTCGGCGTCGCCGCGGTGCCGCGGACGCCTTCTCCTCGATTTGGAGCGGACGGGCTTGGACCGTGCCGCTCCGGTGGGACGGGTCGCGGGCCCCGTGCCACCGGAGCTTCCGACATGGGCGGAAGCGCACGGGGCGGGGCCGGATGGGGACGCGGGGCCGTTTTGCGACGGCCCCCGGCATCCGCCCGGAACGCTCTCCCAGCCACAAGCCTTTTTAAAAGGCGGAGTGAGACAGGCGTCCCGGCTCAGGTCACAGCGAGCGCTGGATCACCTCGACGCGGTAGCACTCGATCACGTCACCGGCGCGCATGTCCTGGTAGTTCTCGAAGGACATGCCGCAATCCTGGCCGGCGTGGACGGTGTTCACCGCATCCTTGAAGCGGTTCAGCGTCGCGAGCTTGCCTTCGTGGATCACCACGTTGTCGCGGATGAGGCGGACGTGCTGGCCGCGTTCCACGATGCCGTCGGTGACCTGGCAGCCGGCCACCTTGCCCACCTTGGAGACCAGGAAGATCTCCTTGATGAGGGCATTGCCCAGCATGGTCTCGCGGTTGATGGGGGCGAGCAGGCCGCTCATCGCCTTCTTCACGTCATCCACGAGGTCGTAGATGATGTTGTAGTAGCGGATCTCGATGCCCTGCCGCTCGGCCGCGTCGCGCGCTTCCTTGTTGGCGCGCACGTTGAAGGCGATGATCGCGGCGCCGGAGGTTTCCGCCAGCGTCACGTCGCTCTCGTTGATGCCGCCCGCGCCGGAATGGATGATGCGAGCCTGGACCTCGTCGTTGCCGACCTTTTCCAGAGCGCCGATGATCGCTTCCACCGAGCCCGACACGTCGCCCTTGATGATGAGGGGGAATTCCTTCCGCCCCGAAGCCTTCACCTGGCTCATCATCTGCTCCAGAGAGCCGCGGATGGTGGCGGAACGGGCCGCTGCCTTCTCGCGCTTCTGGCGCTGGCGATAGTCGGTGATCTCGCGGGCGCGGGCCTCGTTTTCCACCACGGCGAGGCGGTCGCCCGCCTCCGGAGTGCCGTTGAAGCCCAGCACCTCCACCGGGAAGGACGGGCCGGCCGCGTCCACATTGGCGCCGGTATCGGAGATGAGGGCGCGCACGCGGCCCCATTCGGCACCAGCCACAACGATGTCACCCACGTGCATGGTGCCGCGCTGGACGAGGACGGTGGCTACGGGGCCACGGCCGCGATCGAGCTTGGCTTCCACCACGGTGCCTTCCGCGGCACGGTCGGGATTGGCGCGCAGGTCGAGCAGTTCCGACTGGAGCGCAATGGCTTCGAGCAGCCTGTCGAGGTTGAGGTGCTCCTTGGCGGAGACCTCCACCTCAAGCGTCTCGCCGCCCATGCTTTCCACCTGCACTTCGTGCTGGAGCAGCTCGGAGCGCACGCGCTCCGGCTTAGCGCCGGGCTTGTCGATCTTGTTGATCGCCACGATCAGCGGCACCTTGGCGGCGCGCGCGTGGTTGATGGCCTCCACCGTCTGCGGCATCACGCCGTCGTCCGCCGCCACCACCAGCACCACGATGTCCGTCACCTTGGCGCCGCGGGCGCGCATGGCGGTGAAGGCGGCGTGACCGGGAGTGTCGATGAAGGTGATCTTCGAGCCCGAGGGCGCGGTCACCTGATAGGCGCCGATGTGCTGGGTGATGCCGCCAGCCTCGCCGGACACCACGTTGGCCTTGCGGATGGCGTCCAGCAGCGAGGTCTTGCCGTGGTCGACGTGGCCCATGATGGTCACGACGGCGGGACGCGGCAGCAGGGTCTCGGGGGCGTCGGGCGTGTCGAACAGGCCCTCTTCCACGTCCGATTCCGAGACACGGCGCACGGTGTGGCCCAATTCCTCAGCGATCAGCTCGGCCGTGTCGGCGTCGATCACGTCGGTGATCTTCACCATCTGGCCCTGCTTCATCAGCATGCGGATCACGTCCACGGCCCGCTCCGACATGCGGTTGGCGAGTTCCTGGATGGTGATGGTCTCGGGCAGGATCACCTCGCGGGCGATCTTTTCCTTGCTCTCCTGCTGCCGGTGGCCGGTCATGCGCTGGGTACGGCGGCGGAACGAGGCCACCGAGCGCTGCCGTTCCTCCTCGCCCGACAAAGCGGTGACGAGGGTGAGACGGCCGCGCTGCTTTTCCTGGCCGGCGGGCGCGCGGGGCACCTTGACCGGGGCGACGGGACGCGCGCCCGGCGTGCGGCGCACGGCACCGCCACGGCGCTCCTCCTCCTCGGCCTCGGCGCCGGCGGCGGTGCCGGCGGGTCGGGGCGTCAGGGGGCGCGCGGTGGTGGCGCCCGCAGGGGTGCCAGCGGGACGCGAGCCCTGCTCCTCGCCGCCGAAGCGCTTGCGCGCCTCCTGCTCGGCGCGGCGCTTGCTCTCGTCCTCCTGGGCGCGGCGGGTCTCCTCTTCACGCTTGCGCGCTTCGGCGGCCTCTCGCTCGGCGCGCTCCACCCGGTCACGCTCGGCGCGGCGGCGGGCTTCCTCCTCCGCGGCGCGGCGCTCGTCGGCCATGCGCCGCTCTTCCACTTCGCGGACGCGGGCATCGGCCAGAGCGCTGGCGCGGGCGTTGCGCTCTTCCTCGGTGAGGGTGCGCAGGACCACGCCGGAGCCGCCGGGACGCTGCTGGTTGCCGGGACGGGACGGACCGCCCGAACCGGGACGGCGATCGCGCTCGGCGCCGGGCCCGCCGCTGCGCGGCGGCTGGCCGGGACGGGCGGGGGCGCCGGGACGCGACGAGGCCTGACCGGCGGAGCCGGGGCGCGAGGCGGCGGACGCGCCGGGGCGCGGACCATCGGCGGGGCGCGGGCCGGCTGCTGCGGGGCGGGAGGATGCCGCAGGCGCGGCGGGCGCCGCCGGAGCCTTGGGCGCTGCCGGGGCCGCAGCGGCGGCCGGGGCCGGCGTGGCGGGAGCGGGGCTCGCAGGGGCTGGCGCCGGCTCAACCGGAGCCTTCGCCTCGACGGGCGCTGGCTCGGGAGCCTTGACGGGAGCCGGAGCCTTGACCTCGGCCGGCGCGGCAGCCGGCGGAGCTGCGGGAGCGGAAGGAGCGGATGGCGCAGGCGCGGCGGGGGCGGGCGCGGCGGGAGCCGCAGCCGGGGCCGCCGGGGCCCTGGCCTGCACCGGCGCGGCCGCCGGAGCGGGCGCAGCCGGGCGCGGCGCGGCAGGCGCAGCCGGGGCTGCAGCCGGCGCCGCAGCGGCGTGGCCTGCTTCACCTGGGGCGATGACGCGGCGCTTCACCTTCTCCACCACCACCGCCTTGGAGCGGCCGTGGCTGAAGCTCTGGCGCACCGTCCCCTGCTCCACCGGGCGCTTCAGCGTGAGCGTCTTGCCGGGGGCGGGATGCAGCGTCTTGTCGCCTGGGGTCTTCGTATCGTTCATTCCGTATCCGTTCCTTGCATCCGGCCGGGGACATGCGGGAGGTCCTTGCCCTGCCCAAGATCTTCGGCCTGCCCGGGTCCCTCACCTTCGGACACACCTGTCCGCCAGCGGGAGAGCCTATGGCAGCGTCCGAGAAATCCTTGGGCCGTCGGATGCGCGAGCAGCGCCGCATGTACCACATTTGACCGCCCCAACGCCAAGTCCAATTCGATGCCTGGAAAGCAATCGACCACGGCCGCGGCTCGGATACCGGCGGCCTCCACCTGACGTGCGAGGGCATTCAGCTTGCGCACCCCGTCCGGGCGCGCGTCTTGGGCGTGCAGGAGCACCTGCACGTCTCCGGCGGCAAGTGCCGCCTCGACCTTGGTATGGCCCGTCACCACCTTGCCCGCCTTGTTGGCGAGGGAGAGGGCGGCGAGGGTGTCCTTGTAGATGAGCGTGTCGATGAGATCGGCAAGGCCAGGCGCGGTCGCGCCCTTGCCCTTGAAGGCGCGGCCGAAGGCCTTCTTCTTCAGCGCCGTCTCGAAATCGGCCCGTGTGGCGCTGACCCAGGCGCCGCGGCCGGGCAGCCTACGAGCGAGGTCCGGGACGATCTGGCCGTCCGGCCCCACCACGAAGCGCAGCATCTGCGAGACCGGAGTGACCCGCCGCGTGGCGAGGCAAAGGCGTGACAGGGGCGCCCGCGCCGAGCCAAGGCTCCGCGGTCCCCCATCCGTCTCGTCCTCGTCCATGGTTGCGAGCACCCCGGGTCATCTCCTTGTCTCAGGCTTCGTCGGCGGGGGCGTCTTCGGCCTCCACCTCGGGCGCATCGGCCTCGATCCAGCCAGCGGCGACGCGCGCCTGCATGATGAGCGCCTCGGCGTCCTCGCGGGAGAACTCGAAGCCGTCCAGCGCGCCGGCATGGCGAATGGTCTCGCCGTCCTTGCGCTCGGTCCAGCCGGTGAGGTCGTCCGTGGCGCAGCCGGCGAGGTCCTCCACGTTCTTGATGTCGTTTTCGCCGAAGGCCACCAGCATCTTGGAGGTGACGCCCGGCACGTCCTTCAGATCGTCCTCGACACCCAGTTCCGTGCGGCGGGCGTCCAGCGCCTCCTCCACCTCGGCGAGGTGCTTGAGCGCGCGGGCCTGGAGCTCGGTGGCGGTGTCCTCGTCGAACCCTTCGATGGAGGCGAGCTCGGAGATGGGCACGTAGGCGATCTCCTCCACCGAGGTGAAGCCCTCGGAGGTGAGCAGCTGGCCCATCATCTCGTCGAGATCGAGGGCTTCGGCGAACATCTTGGTGCGCTCGGCGAATTCCTTCTGGCGCCGCTCGCTTTCCTCCTGCTCGGTCATGATGTCGATGTCCCAGCCGGTGAGCTGGGTGGCGAGGCGCACGTTCTGGCCGCGGCGGCCGATGGCCAGCGACAGCTGGGCGTCGGGAACAACCACCTCGATGCGCTCGCGTTCCTCGTCGAGCACCACCTTCACCACCTCGGCGGGGGCCAGGGCATTGACGATGAAGGTCGCGATGTCCGGGTTCCAGGGGATGATGTCGATCTTCTCGCCCTGGAGCTCGTTCACCACCGCCTGGACGCGCGAGCCGCGCATGCCGACGCAGGCGCCGACCGGATCCACCGACGAGTCGCGGGAGATGACCGCGATCTTCGCGCGCGAGCCGGGATCGCGGGCCACCGCCTTGATCTCGACGATGCCGTCGTAGATCTCCGGCACTTCCTGGGCGAACAGCTTCGCCATGAACTGCGGATGGGTGCGCGAGAGGAAGATCTGCGGGCCGCGGGGCTCGCGGCGCACGTCGTAGATATAGGCGCGGATGCGGTCGCCGGTCTTCACCGTCTCGCGCGGCAGGAGTTCGTCGCGACGCAGGATGCCCTCGCCGCGGCCGAGGTCCACCACCACGTTGCCGTACTCGACACGCTTGACGAGGCCGTTCACCACATCGCCGATGCGGTCCTTGTATTCGTCATACTGCCGGTCGCGCTCGGCCTCGCGCACCTTCTGCACGATGACCTGCTTGGCCGACTGCGCGGCAATGCGGCCGAAGTCGAAGGGGGGCAGGGTGTCGGCGATGGTGTCGCCCACCTGCGCCGCAGGATTGTGGCGGCGGGCGCCGTCCAGCGTGATCTCGGTGGCGGTGTTTTCCACCTCGTCCACCACCAGCAGGTGGCGGGCGAGCCGGAGCTCGCCGGTGCGCGGGTTGATGTCCGCGTGGATGTCCGTCTCCTGGCCGTAGCGCGAGCGCGCGGCCTTGGCGATGGCGTCTTCCATGGCGGCGATGACAATGCCGCGATCAATGGACTTTTCCCGCGCGACCGCGTCGGCGATCTGCAGGAGTTCCAGCCGGTTTGCGCTGACGGCAACCATCAGTGCTTCTCCTTCACGCTGCTGGCGTTGGCCGAGAAGCCGGCTGTTTCCAGGCCGGCCTTCTTCTTGGCGTTGGATTTCTTGGCATCGGGCTTCTTGCCCGCAACCTTGCTTTTCTTGGCCTTCTTGCCGGCGACCTTGCCGGTCGCGGCCTTGTTGGCCACGCCCCGGTACTTGGTCGCTGCGGGCGCCTCGGCCAGATCGCCCGGCTCGAACGTATCGTCCGCCTCCAGCGGATCGACATCCGGATCGATGACGCCGTCGGCGTCCGCGCCGAACGCCTCGTCGATCTCGTCGTCAACGTCTTGGCCCGCAGCCTTGGCGGCGCGCAGGGCTTCGCGGATCAAGGCATCGGTCAGGACGAGGCGGGCATCGTGGATGTCGGAGAGCGGCAGGCGGACGGTGGGCTCCTCGTCGGCGCGGGCATCGAGGCGGCGCACCACCGCTTCATCGCCTTCGGCGCCCACGAGCAGGCCGCGGAAGCGCTTGCGCCCGTCCACGGGCACGGCCATCTCGACCTTCACCTCATGCCCGGCCCAGCGCACGAAATCGGACAGCCGCACCAGCGGCCGGTCGATACCGGGCGAGGACATTTCGAGGCGATAGGCGCTGGAAATGGGATCTTCCACGTCGAGCACCGGCGAGAGGGCGCGGGACGCAGCCTCGCAATCGTCGATGCTCATGGTGCCGTCGGGACGCTCGGCCATGATCTGCACCGTACCGCCATCGCGGTTCGTCACCTTCACCCGCACCAGGCGATAACCCAGGCCCGCGAGCACGCCGGAAGCGATGGCGGCCACGCGGGCGGCCACCCCGGTCTCGGTGATGAGGCGCGGCTCGTTCGGATCGTCGAGCACGGCTTTGGTCTCGGTCATGTCCCTCCGGGGACGGTTCGTCCGCAAAATTCGTCTGTCCGGCCGGGCGCGGCGGTTCGGCACCGGCGCCCGGATGTTCGTCTGGCCTCGCATCGGCGGCGCAGCCCCCGGAAGGTCGAGGCGAACCCCGGTCAGCAGAACCCGGGTAAGCAGAAAAGGAGCGGGTCCCGGCTGGGGCCCACTCTCATCACCTTCGACTGCGATGGCGCTGAGGCATCCCCATGGGGGACGGCGCTAATATAGACGGAAATGCCAGCCGCGCAAGCACCGGCTCGCGCGCGGGATCGCGCTGGATGTGGACGGCAAGGATCCGCGCCCTGCCCCGCGCGCGCCGACGTGCCGCAATTGCGCCGCACGGGCGGTGTTCAAGGCCGCCCCCCCGCGGCGGCCGGGCCTGCGCGGCGCACCGGCATCCTCGTAGGCCCTGCCGCGCCGGTGGCGACAGCTGGACAGCCGGCCGGGCCCAGTGCCTCGCGCCGGGCTAAGGGTGGCCTTCGCATTTCGAACCGCCGCCCCGGATGAGGATCATGTCCTCGCGTTCATCGTCCGGGCCGCGCGACCGCCGGGACGGACCAGCTCCGTCCCGGCGGTGAACCGCGGATCACGCCATGGCGTCGAGATCAGCGTCGGTGAGCGCCCCGGGCACGATGGTGACGGGAATGGGAAAGCGCGCGGCGTGGGCCCCGGCGAGGGACGTGACGAGCGGCCCCGGGCCTTCTTTTCCCGTGCCGGCCGCGAGCACCAGGATGGCGATGTCCCGGTCCTCATGGATCAAAGCGGCGATGGCCTCGGCCTTGGTCCCCTCGCGGATGACGCACTCCGGGGTCACACCCGCCACCTGCCGGGCGCGGGCGGTATATTTGGCGAGCCGCGCCTCCATCTCCTCATGGGCCTCGGCGCGCATCAGGTCGGCGACGCCGAGCCATTGCTGGTTCACGCCCTCCAGCTCCAGCACGCCGAGCATGACCACGCCGCCTTCGGTGCCGGCGGCCCGGCGGGCGGCATAATAGACCGCACGGTCGCATTCGGGCGTGTCGTCCACCACCACCAGGAACTTGCGGCGATGGCCGGGCTCGCGGCTCTGTCGCGTGGGAATCATGCGGCCTGCACTCCAGGTCGGGGCGGGCCATGGTGGCACGGGGAGCACCGGCGGCGGGAGGGGGAATTTCGGGCTCGGGCGTGGCCGCGCGCGGCAGGTGGGCGGGTGTTGGGCGGACGGTGGTTCGCAATCCCGCGCGCTTGAGCTAAGGGAGGACGCAGGGATGCGGCGCCCGTGCGCCGCCGGGCAGACCCAGGGGAGAACAGGCGTGTCCGAACTCAAGCTCGACCAGGCTCAGACCATCGTCGCGGCCGCGCTCGGCCATGCGCACGCCGCCGGCATGAATCCGCTTGCGGTGTGCGTGCTCGACTCGCGCGGCGCCCCCAAGGCCCTCGCGGCGGAGGACGGCAGCAGCCTCAATCGCACCGATATCGCGATGGGCAAGGCCAAGGGCGCGCTTGCGCTGGGCATGGGCTCGCGCTCCTTGTTCAAGCGGGCGAAGGACCAGCCTTTCTTCATTGCCGCGGTCACATCCACCGTCGGCGGCGCGCTCATCCCGGTGCCGGGGGGCGTCCTCATCCGTACCGGCGACGGCCAGGTGATCGGCGCCGTCGGCGTCTCCGGCGACACCTCGGACAATGATGAAGCGTGCGCCGTCGCCGGCATCACCGCCGCGGGCTACGTTCCGGACCCGGGCTCGGACTGAACCTCGCCCCCGGAGGCGGCGAAACATTCCGCTGGTTCCACGCAGAAAAATGTCTATAGTCCGCGCCGCGGACGGTGCCTTGCGGCGCCGCGTTCGCTGCTGGAGACGGCAGAAAACGGCATGGCGGCCCCGGGCCGCGCCGCGCAAGACCTCGACCGTGCTGGACGACATCCCGGCCCGGCCGAGGGGAGACCCAACGTCCTGTGCCGTCATCGGCACGCGGGCAACGGGCTCCACCCACTCTCGTTGAAAGGATGGACCGATGTCGATCACTGCGGAGCGCAAGCAGGCGCTCATCAAGGACTATGGTGCCAAGGACGGCGACACGGGCTCGCCCGAGGTGCAGGTGGCGATCCTCACCGAGCGGATCGTGAACCTCACCGAGCACTTCAAGTCCCACAACAAGGACAACCACTCGCGCCGCGGGCTGCTCAAGCTCGTCTCGCAGCGCCGCAGCCTCCTCGACTATCTGAAGAAGAAGGACGAGGGCCGCTACAAGTCCCTCATCGAGCGTCTCGGCATCCGCCGGTGACGTTCCCTCCGGCGCCGGCTCGGGAACAGCCGGCGCCGCGCGCTTGTGCTTAAGGCAAGCGCAGTGCGCAGCGGGCATGGGGCCTGCTGCGGGTCGGCGAATGGAAAAGAGCCATGGCAGGATCGCCGGACGCTACCGTCGGAGCCCCCGTATGAGGGATCGGCTCCGTGCGGCGCGTCCGGCCGTCTTGCTCATGGCTCGTTTCGTTCGCGCCTGAACTGAAAGAGCAAGACATGTTCGACATCCACCGCGAAGAGCTGGACTGGGGCGGAACCACCCTCACTCTGGAAACGGGCAAGATGGCCCGCCAGGCCGACGGCTCCGTGCTCGCCACCTACGGCGACACCAAGGTGCTGGCCACCGTCGTCTCCGCCCGCGAGGCGAAGCCCGGCCAGGACTTCTTCCCCCTGACCGTGAACTACCAGGAAAAGACCTACGCAGCCGGCCGCATCCCCGGCGGCTACTTCAAGCGCGAAGGCCGTCCGAGCGAGAAGGAGACGCTGGTCTCCCGCCTCATCGACCGCCCCATCCGCCCGCTCTTCCCCGACGGCTACAAGTGCGAGACCCAGGTCGTCGTCACCGTCCTGGCGCATGATCTCGAGAACGATCCCGACGTCGTCGCCATGGTCGCCGCCTCGGCCGCTTTGACCCTCTCCGGCGTGCCCTTCATGGGCCCGGTGGGCGCCGCCCGCGTCGGCTTCATCGACAATGAATATGTGCTCAACCCCACCGTCGACGAGGTGAAGGAGAGCGCGCTCGACCTCGTGGTCGCCGGCACGGGCGACGCGGTGCTCATGGTGGAATCGGAAGCCAAGGAGCTGCCCGAGGAGATCATGCTCGGCGCGGTGATGTTCGGCCACCGCCACTTCCAGCCGGTGATCGAGGCCATCATCAAGCTGGCCGAGAAGGCCGCCAAGGAGCCGCGCAACTTCCAGCCGGCCGACGTCTCCGAGATCGAATCCAAAGTCCGCGAGATCGCCGAGCACGATCTGCGCGAGGCCTACAAGATCAAGCAGAAGCAGGACCGCTACGCCGCCGTCGGCGCTGCCAAGGCCAAGGTGAAGAAGTATTACGAGGAGCTCGCCATCGGCGGCACCTCCGTGCCGAACCCGCAGGTGGTCTCCGAGGTGTTCAAGGCGCTCGAAGCCAAGATCGTGCGCTGGAACATCCTCGACGACGGCATCCGCATCGACGGCCGCGACGTGCGCACCGTGCGCCCCATCGTGTCCGAGGTCGGCATCCTGCCGCGCGCCCACGGCTCGGCCCTGTTCACCCGCGGCGAGACGCAGGCCCTGGTGGTTGCCACCCTCGGCACCGGCGAGGACGAGCAGTTCATCGACAGCCTGGAGGGCACCTACAAGGAGCACTTCCTGCTGCACTACAACTTCCCGCCCTTCTCCGTGGGCGAGACCGGCCGGATGGGCTCCCCCGGCCGCCGCGAGATCGGCCACGGCAAGCTCGCCTGGCGCGCCATCCACCCCATGCTGCCGGCCAAGCACGAGTTCCCCTACACCCTGCGCGTGGTGTCGGAGATCCTCGAGTCCAACGGCTCGTCCTCCATGGCCACCGTCTGCGGCTCCTCGCTGGCGCTGATGGATGCGGGCGTGCCGCTGCGCCGCCCGGTGGCGGGCATCGCCATGGGCCTCATCCTGGAGGGTGAGAAGTTCGCCGTGCTCTCCGACATCCTCGGCGACGAGGACCATCTCGGCGACATGGACTTCAAGGTGGCCGGCACGGAGCAGGGCGTGACCTCGCTCCAGATGGACATCAAGATCGCCGGCATCACCGAGGAGATCATGAAGGTCGCCCTCACCCAGGCGAAGGACGGCCGCGTCCACATCCTTGGCGAGATGGCGAAGGCCATCACCACCGCCCGCGCCGAGCTGGGCGAGCATGCTCCGCGCATCGAGGTGATGAAGATCGCCGTGGACAAGATCCGCGAAGTGATCGGCTCCGGCGGCAAGGTGATCCGCGAGATCGTCGAGAAGACCGGCGCCAAGATCAACATCGAGGACGACGGCACCATCAAGATCGCCTCCGCCTCGGGCGACGCCATCAAGGCCGCCATCAACTGGATCAAGTCCATCGCTTCCGAGCCGGAAGTGGGCCAGATCTATGAGGGCACGGTGGTGAAGGTGGTGGACTTCGGCGCCTTCGTGAACTTCTTCGGGTCCAAGGACGGCCTCGTCCACGTCTCGCAGATGGCCAACGAGCGCGTCGCCCGTCCCTCCGATGTGGTCAAGGAAGGCGACAAGGTCAAGGTCAAGCTCATGGGCTTCGACGAGCGCGGCAAGACCCGCCTCTCCATGAAGGTGGTGGACCAGACCACCGGCGAGGACCTGGAAGCGAAGGCCAAGGCCGAGCGCGAGGCTCTGCGCACCGGCGGCTCCGAAGGCGAGGCCGGTGCGGCGGAGTGATCGCTCCCACCCCGGCTAGAGTTGAAAGGGCGGCCTCGCGGCCGCCCTTTTTATTTCTGCCAAGAGGATTTCCATCGTAATTTTTTCGTGCAATTATTTCTCATGGAACGATCGGAGACCAGAATGCGCATGGCCGAGCCTCTCGCATCGGCCGCCAGCCAAGGCGCCGTCGTCACAAAGGCGGTTCTTCGGGCTGCCGAGCGGCTCGCCGTCAGCGCCGCGACGCTCGCCGCCATCATCGGCCTCAGCCCCGCCTCGCTCACACGCATGAAGAAAGGCGAGTTTACGCTGGAGGCCGGCACCAAGCCGTTCGAGCTCGCCATCCTGTTCGTGCGCCTGTTCCGTTCGCTTGATGCCATCGCCGGCGGCGACGAGCGCATCGCCCGCGCCTGGCTCACCAATCCCAACACGGCGCTCGACGCGACGCCCCTCGACAAGATCCGCACCATTCCGGGACTGATGGATGTCATCGCCTACCTGGACGCCCGACGCGCTCTCCTGTGAGGCGCGCCCCTACGCCGGGCGCTGCTGGCGGCTGGTGGAGGCGCAGCACCTGACCTCGACCTTCAAGCTCGTGGACAGCGTGGGTGAGCAGGCGCTGCTGGAAGACCTCATCGAGGCCACCAAGCCACCCTTGCCCGCGGAGTGCCGGCACCTCGACTATCTGCTCTTCACCCCGTTCCGCTACGAGCCGCCCTATCCCCACGGCTCCCGCTTCCGTCGCGCCGGCCGCACGGCCGGGGTCTATTACGCCTCCGAGCAACCCGAGACGGCGCTGGCCGAGCTTGCCTTCTACCGGCTGCTGTTCTTCGCCGAATCCCCTGCCACCCCCTGGCCGCGCGGCGCCGGGCAATACACCGCCTTCGCCGCAGACGTGGCAAGCGAGCGCCTTCTCGATCTCACCGCGGCGCCCCTGTCGCGCGACGCCGCCCTTTGGACGGACCTTGTGAACTATGCGCCCTGCCAGCAGCTCGCCGACGTGGCGCGGGCGGCGGCGCTGGAGATCATCCGTTATCGCTCCGTGCGCGACGTCTCGGGCGGGGCGAACCTCGCGGTTCTGACCTGCACCGCCTTCACCGCGCCCGCACCGGTGGAGCGGCGCACCTTCCACCTCCTGATCGGTGAAACCGGCGTCACCGCAGTGTGC
This sequence comes from Xanthobacter pollutisoli, assembly GCF_040044995.1. Taxonomy (NCBI): domain Bacteria; kingdom Pseudomonadati; phylum Pseudomonadota; class Alphaproteobacteria; order Hyphomicrobiales; family Xanthobacteraceae; genus Xanthobacter; species Xanthobacter pollutisoli. Next base: position 143,949 of record NZ_JBDZDP010000004.1, on the reverse strand, counting down.
GAGGCGCCGCGCCTGACCCTCACCTTCGGCCAGGACGCCTTCGCGGCCGACCCTCGCCTCACCGGCATGCGCTGGCAGCGCTGATCCCGGCCGCGCGTGGATCGCCTCACGCCCAGGCGATCGGCACAGTCACGCCAGAGCTCAGGAATGATTCTAATTAAAATGACCTGCATCAAGGCAGGCCAGCGCCAAGCATTTTAGCAAGTGCCGCGCGTCATCCCAGCGATGCGCCGAATTTGACGCGACCTATTCTTGCAGCCCACCGTCAAGTCATCCTGGTACCGTATTTTCTTGGCGACGATTGAACCTCCGGCGATTGGACACATCCATGCCCATCATTACTTTCCGGTCGACGACGACCAGGGACAAGCGCGCCTACGCAACCTCCGGCGACACCTCGACCATTCTGACGGTCGCCCAGGCAGCGGGCGTGAAGATCCCGTTCGAATGCCAGGAAGGCGAATGCGGCTCCTGCCTGATCCGGGTTGAGTATGTGGACGGCAAGCCGCGCATGGCCATTTCGCTCACCGAGCGGGAAAAGATGAAGCTCAAGGAACTCGGAAAGATCACCGAGGAGCAGATCAAGGACGCGGAAGTCAACGACATCGCCCCGCCCTATCGCCTTGCCTGCCAGTTCATCGCCCGCGAGGAAGAAGTCATCATCCATTACGAGCACTGCCCCGCCGAAGCCTGACGCGGATCGCCAGATCCATTCGGCCGGCGCGGAACAGTCGCGCCGGCGTTTCCGCAGCCGGAGGGCATGACCGTGAAGACCGTCGAAGAGTTCCTCGCCTACGCCGTCAAGCTCGAGGAAGAGGCCGCCCTGCGCTTCGGTGAATTGGCCGACGTCATGCAGACCTGCGGCAATGGCGATGTCGCCAGACTTTTCCGCCGCCTGTCGGACTATTCCCGCCTCCACCTCGCCGATGCGCGCGCCCGCGCGAGCTTTCGCGACATGCCGCAGATGTCGGCGAGGGAATATGTCTGGCCCGACCTCGAAAGCCCGGAAACCGCGGGCATCTGGGCCGCCGATCCGATGATCGGTCGCGGCCAGGCGCTGGAAATCGCCCGCGATGCGGAGGAGGCCAGCCTCAATTACTATCGCGGCGTGTTCGAGAGCACCCAGGACCCTGAGATCCGGGTGCTGGCGAAGGAGTTCCTCGAGGAGGAATCCGAGCACGTCCGCGAAATCAACAAATGGATCGCCGCCCACACGGAAGGTCGCCGCCTCCCCGTCGATTGATGCGGGCGGGCGCCACGCGGCCCCCTCAGAAGAGGTTCAGCCCCGGCGGCAGGGCCAGCCCGCCGGTGAGCGACTTCATCTTGTCTTGCATCACCCGCTCGGCCTTGGACCGCGCATCTGCGAGGGCGGCGACGATGAGATCTTCGACGATCTCGGCCTCCTCCGGTTTCATCAGCGAAGGGTCGATGCGCACGGCCTTGCACTCGCCTTTGGCGGTGACGCGCACGCTGACAAGACCGCCGCCGGCGGCGCCGTCGACCTCGATGGTCTCCAGCTCCGCCTGCATCTGCTGCATGCGCTCCTGAAGTTCCTTGGCCTGCTTCATCATCCCCATCAGGTCGCGCATCGCGCAGCTCCTTTGACCTAGTACTCGATCTCGTCGTCACGACCCGGGCCGGCCATCAGGTCCTCCTCGGAGGGGGCGAGGCCCTCGTCGGCGGGGGCTTCGGCGCGGGTACGCACGTCCACCACCTCGGCGCCGGGAAAGCGGGCCAGGACGGCGGCCACCAACGGGTGGGCCTTGATGCCCTCCTCCCGTTCGGCCTTCACCGCGGCGTTCTCCTCCGCCAGCGTGGGTCCGCCGGACTGGGAAGAAACCGAGACCAGCCAACGCTTTCCGGTCCAGTCGGACAGCTTGCGCGAGAGGTCCTGGATGAGGCTGCCGGGGGCGCCGGGCACCAGCGCCACCTCGATCCGCCCCTCCTCCACATGAACGGGACGGAGCTGGGTCTCGATGCCGTGCTTCAGAGCGAGGTCGCGGCGGGTGGCGGCGAGGGCGGCGACGTCGCCGAGGGTCGCGAGGCGCGGCCCATCCACCGCAGCCAACGCCTTGGGTTCGCTCACCATTTCCGGCCGCGGCGCGGACGGGCGGGGGGCGAGGGAGAGGCGGGGGCCGCCGCCGGAGGGAGGTGGGGCCGCAGGCGGGGGCGACGGAGCGGAGGGGGCGGCGGGCGGCTGGTCCTTCAGGCGCCGCAGGGCCTCGTCGGGGGTGGGCAGATCCGCGGCATAAGCGAGGCGCACCAGCACCATCTCGGCCGCCTGGGCGGGCTTAGGGGCTTGCTGGACCTCGGTAATTCCCTTCACCAGCATCTGCCACGCCCGCGCCAGGACGCGCATGGACAGGCCCTGCGCAAACTCCAGTCCGCGCACCCGCTCGGCCTCCACCAGGGAGGCGTCCTCGGCCGCGTCGGGGACGATCTTCAATCGGGTGACAAGGTGGGTGAAATCGGCCATGTCGGTGAGAATCACCCCCGGTTCGGCACCGGAATCGTACTGATCGCGGAATTCGGTCAGGGCGCGGGCGATCTCGCCCTTCATGACCGCCTCGAACAGGTCGATGACGCGCCCCTTGTCGGCGAGGCCGAGGAGGCGGCGGACCTCCTCCGCGGTCACCGCGCCGCCGCCGTGGGCGATGGCCTGGTCGAGGAGGGAGAGGCTGTCGCGCACCGAGCCCTCGGCGGCACGGGCGACGATGGAGAGGGCCTCGCCCTCGATGGTCACCCCCTCGCGCGCGCAGATGCCGGAGAGGTGGGCGGCCAGCGTGCCCGCCTCCACGCGGCGCAGGTCGAAGCGCTGGCAGCGGGACAGCACGGTGACGGGCACCTTGCGGATCTCGGTGGTGGCGAAGATGAACTTCACATGCTCCGGCGGCTCTTCCAGCGTCTTCAGGAGGCCGTTGAAGGCCGCCGTGGAGAGCATGTGCACTTCGTCGATGATGTAGACCTTGTAGCGCGCCATCACCGGGCGATAGCGGGCGCTCTCGATGATCTCGCGGATGTCGTTGATGGAGGTGTTGGACGCCGCGTCCATCTCCATCACGTCCACATGGCGGGATTCGATGATGTCGCGGCAGTGCCTGCCCATCGCCGACAGGTCGAGGCTGGGGCCCCCGGGGGCGCCGTCGGCGGGTTCGTAGTTGAGCGCGCGGGCGAGGATGCGGGCGGTGGTGGTCTTGCCCACCCCGCGCACGCCGGTGAGGATATAGGCCTGCGCGATGCGCCCGGAGGCGAAGGCGTTCCTCAGGGTGCGGACCATGGCCTCCTGGCCGATGAGGTCCGCGAAATTCTGCGGCCGGTATTTGCGCGCCAGCACGCGATAGGCGGCGGCGGGCTCTGCCGCGGGCTCGGGCGGAGGGGGCGACGCTGCGGGCGGCAGGCCGAGGTCGAGGCCCGGACCTTCGTCCGCCGCCTTGTCCTCCTCGGTGCGCTGGTCCTCGCTCATCGTGCCGCCTTCGGGACTGCTGCGGCCCCACCCCTGCGGGACCTCACCCATACATAGCATCGCCCGCGGCAAGGTCGATGGGCGCGCCGGGAAATCCCCCGGCGCCGGCGCAGGCGTGCCCGCTCACGGGCGCGGTCGGGTGTGCGCGCCGAGCGCGGATCAGGTCTTGGGCTTGGCCGCGTCGGCCGGCACGCGGATGCAGACGTAGCGGCGATAGCCCTGCTCCACTGCCTCCTTGTGCTTGGCATCGAGCTTGGCCGGCACGTTCTTGGCGATGGCCGCCTTGCAGGCGTCCTCGGTGGGATAGGAGCTGTCGCGGTTCACCACCGCTTCCGGCTTGACGAGGGAGGATAGGACGAGAACGACGACGACCCACATGGTGGCCTCCTTGGATGGGCTCGCTCTCCTATCGCGCGATCCGCACCGGATTGCGACGGGACCGCGGCGCTTTCTGGCGGGGGCGGTTTGGGGGACAGAGGAGGCGGCGGCAGTGCTCGCCCTCTCCACCCCACACGGCCGTCATGCTCCGGCTTGACCGGAGCATCCATGCCTCCGTCGAGGGCAGGCGCCCGTCGGCACCATGGGCCCTCCAGTCAAGCCGGAGGGCGACGGCTGGAGGCAAGGCGACGGGCGGAAGCGATCGCGCGAACAAAAGCGCCCACCCCACCCCAAAACCACCGTCATGCTCCGGCTTGACCGGAGCATCCATGCCTCCACCCGAAGCCGACGCCCGGCGGGACCATGGGCCCTCCGGTCAAGCCGGAGGGCGACGGCGGGAGGCAAGGAGACAGGCGAAAGCGATCGCGCGGACAAAAGCGCCCACCCCATTCCAAAACACCGTCATGCTCCGGCTTGACCGGAGCATCCATGCCTCCACCCGAAGCCGGCGCCCGGCGGGACCATGGGCCCACCGGTCAAGCCGGAGGGCGACGGCGGGAGGCAAGGAGACAGGCGGAAGCGATCGCGCGGACAAAAGCGCCCACCCCACCCCGCCCCGCCTCACACCGCCGTCATGCTCCGGCTTGACCGGAGCATCCATCCCTCCACCTGAAGCTGACGGACGGCGGCACCATGGGCCCTCCGGTCAAGCCGGAGGGCGACGGGCGCGAAGACGGAGACAGTGAAGGCCACACCCGAAGCGCTGGCAACCGGGCACCGTCCTGTGCAATCTACCCGCACCACGGCGGAGCCTGAGCATGGAGCGGCGCTACTTCGTCTATCTCCTCGCCAGCAAGCCGCGCGGAACGCTCTATGTGGGCGTGACGAACCACCTGACGCGCCGGGTGTTCGAGCATCGGCTGGGCGCCGGGGAGGGCTTCACCAGCCGCTACCAGGTGCATCGCCTCGTCTGGTTCGAGATCCACGCGACCGCCATGGCCGCCATCCAGCGCGAGAAGCGCCTGAAGGCGTGGCTGCGGCAGTGGAAGATCGATCTGGTGGAAAAGGACAATCCCGAATGGCGCGATCTCTTCGACGAGATCGCCCTCGGCTGAGGGGCGGCTCTTTCCACCCCACACCACCGTCATGCTCCGGCTCGACCGGAGCATCCATGCCTCCGCCTGAGGCCGGCACCGGGCGGCACCTTGGGCCCTCCGGTCAAGCCGGAGGGCGACGGCGGGAAGTAAGGAGACGGCGGGAGAAGGAATGCCGGCGGCGGGGAGGACGAGACGGGCGCAAGCGAGCGCGCAGTCAAAGGCGCCCGTCCGCATCCCGCCCCACCCCCACACCACCGTCATGCTCCGGCTCGACCGGAGCATCCATGCCTCCGCCTGAAGCCGGCACCGGGCGGCACCATGGGCCCTCCGGTCAAGCCGGAGGGCGACGGTGGGAGGGAAGGAGACGGCGGGAGAAGAGGGCAGGCGGCGGGGAGGACGTGACGGGCGGAAGCGAGCGCGCAGTCAAAGGCGCGCGTCCCCAGCCCGCCCCAACGCACTCCACCCCAATCAGCCGTCATGCTCCGGCTTGACCGGAGCATCCATGCCTCCGCCTGAAGCCGGTGCCGGGCGGCACCATGGGCCCTCCGGTCAAGCCGGAGGGCGACGGCGGGAAGGAAGCAGACGGCGGGAGGGAAGGAGACGGCGGGAAGAAGAGGGCGACGGGCGGAGGAAAGCGGGGCGCAACCCCACACAGCCGTCATTCTCCGGCTTGACCGGATCATCCATCGGGGGCGGCGGTCAGGAGGTGCGTGGGGAAAAGGGGTGGGAGGCTGGACGAAGACCCGAGACCGGGCTCGTTGGGGCTGCTTCCTTCCGGACCTGACCCGGTTGGCGAGTGGCTCGTCCACCGCCAACCTCCCACGCGCTATATGGCAGGGGGAGGGGTGGGATGCAAGGGGGAGGGGGGATGCGTCAGGGCATCAACCGTCAAACGGGTACCCTCACAAGCTATTTAAGGCCGTAGTATCTTAGCGCCACTTCCGTCAAAATCTTGGAGGCAACATCGACCCCGATCTTCCATGTTCCGTCTATTGCTTTCGAGATATTGTCCTTCATCCAACTTTTTGATTTGGGGCCGAAGGGTGCGGCCTTATCCAGTGGCTGACCATCAGCAGCTAGCGCTTGAGCGAACGCAGCCGCATCGCCATGGGGAAGCCCATTTTCAGAAAGCTCGCGAACCACGTCCGACACGCTGCCCGAAGCGACATTGAGATTTATGCTAGCCCCATCGCCACTATTGTTTATCGAAGTATAATTCCCATACACAACTTGGTTTGTTATATTAGACACTTTTTCACCCCCCTTCAGAATATTACTATTTTTTACGCTCTCAACATCAACCTCTACCGAATCAGGAATTTCTTTTTCAATTTTCAAAGTCAGTTCGAGAACGCGACTTCTTACCGCATTCTGAATATCGACCAGCGCGGCAACCGACAGGCGACCCGACACATTATTACATGCATAATCTTCGTAGACTTTACCCTGAAGAAGCAATATCAAATTTGATGAGTTAATGTGTAAATTTTCGCCCTTATTCTTCGCCGAACCAACAAGAGCCTCAATAGAGGATAAACTTTGCCTAATTCTGTAATTTATCCATTGCTCTCCAGCAAATTTAGCTATTAGGTAGCTCGGTATTGGTGCATTCCTAATGCCAGATCCGAATGGTCCGCTAAAATCTCCTACATACTCAACAGAAACCTGTCTGTAAGAAGGAACCTCAACGTTTGACGGGTAGCCCTCCGCTTCGTGCTTAACCCATTCTTCAAGCGCAATACTACCTAATTGGGCGGCCAGAAAGCGCAGCCGAAGAAGGACAGGGCCCAGATCATCGCTGCCGCTCAACAGTGATTTTTGAATGTCACGCAACAAGCTCATGCTAGGTGCTCAAGTGGGTAGGGCAACGCCGTAGACTATGAGGCGATTCGATTTTCGCAGCCACCCAAGAGTTGCACCCAGTCCCCGATAACCCCCTTTCCACCTCCCCCCTCATACCGCTCACCCCCCATCCACCCCACCGGCAGTGCTCTAACCCCCAACCCCCTGAAATCCCTCGCACTCCCCCTCTGGCACACGCCTTGCTGAAATGGTTCCAATCCCCCGGCCTCGACGCCGGCGGGGTGGTCAAGGTCAGCCAAGGGGGGACGCCTTTATGGCCCTCGAGACGTTCTATGAGGTCATGCGGCGGCAGGGCATCACCCGCCGTTCGTTCCTGAAATACTGCTCGCTCACGGCGGCGGCCCTCGGCCTCGGGCCAGAGTTCGCGCCGCAGATCGCGCAGGCCATGGAGACCAAGCCGCGCACCCCGGTGCTGTGGCTGCATGGGCTGGAATGCACCTGCTGCTCGGAGAGCTTCATCCGCTCGGCGCATCCGCTGGTGAAGGATGTGGTGCTGTCGATGATCTCGCTCGACTATGACGACACCCTCATGGCCTCCGCCGGCCATCAGGCGGAAGCGATCCTCGACGAGGTGATGGAGAAGTACAAGGGCAACTACATCCTCGCGGTGGAGGGCAACCCGCCGCTGAACGAGGATGGCATGTATTGCATCATCGGCGGCAAGCCCTTCGTGGACCAGCTGAAGAAGGTGGCGAAGGACGCGAAGGCCATCATCTCCTGGGGCTCCTGCGCCTCCTATGGCTGCGTGCAGGCGGCGCGCCCCAACCCCACCCGCGCCACGCCCGTGCACGAGGTGATCTTCGACAAGCCCATCATCAAGGTGCCGGGCTGCCCGCCCATCGCCGAGGTGATGACCGGCGTCATCACCTACATGCTCACCTTCGACCAGCTCCCGGCGCTGGACCGCCAGGGCCGGCCGCTGATGTTCTATTCCCAGCGCATCCACGACAAATGCTATCGCCGGCCGCATTTCGACAGCGGGCAGTATGTGGAGAGCTTCGACGACGAGGGCGCGCGCAAGGGCTATTGTCTCTACAAGGTGGGCTGCAAGGGCCCCACCACCTACAACGCCTGCTCCACCGTGCGCTGGAACGATGGCGTCTCCTTCCCCATCCAGGCCGGCCACGGCTGCATCGGCTGCTCGGAAGACGGCTTCTGGGACAAGGGCTCGTGGTACGCGCGCCTCGCCGACCTCAAGGGCTCGGGCTTCGGCGTTGAAGCCAATGCCGACCAGGTGGGCCTCGTTGCCGCCGGCGCCGTGGGCGCGGGTGTCGCGGCCCATGCCGCCATCAGCGCGCTGAAGCGCGCCCAGCACAAGAACACCGACGGTGCCCAGAAGACCGAGGGAGGCGAGAAGTGACCATCCAGACGCCGAACGGCTTTTCCCTCGACACCTCCGGCAAGCGCATCGTCGTCGATCCGGTCACCCGCATCGAAGGCCACATGCGCTGCGAGGTGAATGTGGATGCCAACAACGTCATCCGCAACGCGGTCTCCACCGGCACCATGTGGCGCGGGCTGGAAGTCATCCTCAAGGGCCGCGACCCGCGCGACGCCTGGGCCTTCGTGGAACGCATCTGCGGCGTGTGCACCGGCTGCCACGCGCTCACTTCGGTGCGCGCGGTGGAGGATGCCCTCCAGATCAAGATCCCCAACAACGCCTTCCTGATCCGCGAGATCATGGCCAAGGTGCTGCAGTGGCACGACCACGTGGTCCACTTCTACCATCTGCACGCGCTCGACTGGGTAAACCCGGTGAATGCGCTCAAGGCGGACCCGAAGGCGACTTCGGTGCTGCAGCAGTCCATCTCGTCGCATTCCAAGTCCTCGCCCGGCTATTTCCGCGACGTACAGAACCGGCTGAAGAAGTTCGTGGAGAGTGGACAGCTCGGCATCTTCAAGAACGGCTATTGGGACAACCCGGCCTATCTGCTGCCGCCGGAAGCCGACCTGATGGCGGTGACGCACTATCTGGAAGCGCTCGATTTCCAGCGCGAGATCGTGAAGGTCCACACCATCTTCGGCGGCAAGAACCCGCATCCGAACTATCTGGTGGGCGGCGTGCCGTGCGCCATCAACATGAACGGCGATCTCGCCGCCGGCGCCCCGCTCAACATGGAGCGGCTGAACTTCGTGAAGCTGAAGCTTCAGGAAGCCTTCGAGTTCTCGCAGAACGTCTATGTGCCGGACGTGATCGCCATCGCCTCTTTCTATAAAGGCTGGCTCTATGGCGGCGGCCTCTCCGGCCAGAACGTCATGGACTATGGCGATTATGAAGCCATCCAGGGCCAGAAGAAGACCGACCGCCTGCCCGGCGGCGTCATCCTCAACGGCAATTGGAACGAGGTGCACCCCATCGACCCGCGCGACCCGGCGCAGGTGCAGGAGTTCGTGGCGCACTCCTGGTACACCTACGGCGATGCGGACAAGGACAAGGGCCTGCATCCGTGGGACGGCATCACCGAGCCGCAGTACAAGCTCGGCCCCGACGCCAAGGGCTCGCGCACCAACATCGAGCAGATCGACGAGAACGCCAAGTATTCGTGGATCAAGGCGCCGCGCTGGAAGGGCAATGCGGTGGAGGTGGGCCCCCTCGCCCGCTACATCCTCGCCTATGCCCAGGGCGTCGACTATGTGAAGGGGCAGGTGGACGAGTCGCTTGGCATGTTCAACACTCTGGCCGGCACGCAGCTCACCGCCAAGCAGGCGCTGCCCTCCACCATCGGCCGCACCCTCGCCCGGGCGCTGGAGGCGCACTATTGCGCCAAGATGATGCTGGACGATTTCGACCACCTCATCGCCAACATCAAGGCCGGCGACACCGCCACCGCCAACATGGAGAAGTGGGACCCCGCCACCTGGCCGAAGGAAGCCAAGGGCGTCGGCACCGTGGCGGCGCCGCGCGGCGGCCTTGGCCACTGGATCAAGATCAAGGACGGGCGGATCGAGAACTACCAGTGCGTGGTGCCCACCACCTGGAACGGCGGGCCGCGCGATCCCAAGGGCAACATCGGCGCGTTCGAGGCCTCCCTCATGAACACCCCCATGCAGCGCCCGGAGGAGCCGGTGGAGATCCTGCGCACCCTCCACTCCTTCGACCCGTGCCTCGCCTGCTCCACCCACGTCATGTCCGACGACGGGGCTGAGCTGGCGCGCGTCACCGTGCGCTGAGGGGAGGGCGTGCCATGACGGACACCTCCCTCTCCCCGCCCGCGGGCGCCCGGCCGGCGCCCGCCCCGGTGCCGGTGGCGGCCACCGGAAAGAAGCTGACCACCGTCTATGTCTACGAGGCGCCGGTGCGCCTGTGGCACTGGGTGAACGCGCTTTCCATCCTGGTCCTGTGCGTCACCGGCTATTTCATCGGCTCGCCCTTCCCGACCCTGTCGGGGGAGGCGAGCTCCCACTTCCTGATGGGCACCATCCGCTTCGTGCATTTCGCGGCGGGCTACATCCTCGCCGTGGGGTTCCTGGGGCGGATCATCTGGGCCTTCTTCGGCAACAAGTATTCGCGGGAGCTGTTCACCTTCCCCTTCTGGCGGGCGAGCTTCTGGAAGGGCTTCTTCACCGAGGTGCAGTGGTATGCCTTCCTCAAGCCCCGGCCGCTGAAGTTCGTGGGGCACAATCCGCTGGCGCAGGTGTTCCTGTTCTTCGTGATGGTGCTGGGCCTCGCCTTCATGATCCTCACCGGCTTCGCCCTCTATTCGGAAGGCACGGGGCTCGGCTCGTGGCAGTCGAAGCTGTTCGGCTGGGTCATCCCCCTGCTGGGCGGCTCCATGCAGGTGCATACGCTGCACCACATGGGCATGTGGGTGATCATCCTGTTCATCATCATCCACGTCTATTCGGTGATCCGCGAGGACATCATGTCCCGCCAGTCCATGATCTCCGCCATCACCAACGGCCACCGCACCTTCCGGGACGACGATCCCGAGTGAGCCCGAGGGCAGCACCATGGAACGAAGGGCGTGGCTTCCGGCCGCGCCCTTTTTCTTTGCCGGTATGCCTGGCTGCACCGCACCCACAAACGCGTGCAGCTGCTAACGATCGTCGCAGCCGGGCCCATCGCCGCCGTGTGGAAAAGCCTTCCGACATGCGGAAACTGGATATTTTGATTCCAGTTTCACCATGCTTCGATCATCATCCTTCCAACATCCACATTACCGCCATCTCCGGGGGCGGTACGCGCCATGATCCGACTCAACCCCTTGGCCGGCTTCTGGCCGGCTTGGCACGGTCCTTGATTTAGACGAACTCGAAATCAGGCGGCGGCAGACCGTCGTGGGAGGTCATGGCAGGGAGGAGTGCGTCGCATGGACGGCGAACGGATTTGTGCGCGCATTCTGGTGCTCGGCATCGGCAACATCCTGTGGGCCGACGAGGGCTTCGGCGTGCGGGTGCTGGAAGCCCTGGACCGCGCCTTCGCCTTCCCCGAGCCCGTGACGCTGCTCGACGGCGGCACGCAGGGCCTCTATCTCCTGCCCTACCTTGAAGAAGCCGAAGGCGTCATCATCGTCGACGCGGTGGATTTCGGCTCCGCACCCGGCACCCTCCACATCCGCGCCGATGCCGATGTCCCCGCGGTGCTCGCCGCCCGCAAGGTGAGCCTGCACCAGACCGGCTTCCAGGAAATCCTCGGCCTGCTCGCCCTGCGCGGCCACACCCCCGGCCGCATCGTGCTGGTGGGCGTGCAGCCGGAGGTGCTGGACGATTACGGCGGCGGCCTCACCGAGACAGTCGCGGCGCAGATCGAGCCCGCCGCGCGCAAGGTGCTGGCCATCCTCAAGGACGAGTTCGGCATTGAGCCCACGCCCCGCGCGGGCGACGGCTCCCTCGTCACCGCGGCGGTCGCCCGCGACGCCTATGAGACCGAACGACCGAGCGCGGAGGACGCCTGCCGCGTGGGCGACGCCCGCGTCCTCGTCCGGGCCGGAGGCTGATCCCATGTGCCTCGGCCTTCCCATGCGCATCGAGAGCCGCAGCGACACCCATGCCTTGTGCTCCGCCGAGGGACGCGTGGAACAGGTCGATCTTTCCCTCGTGCCCGAGGCGCAGGCCGGGGAGCACGTGCTGGTGTTCCAGGGCGCCGCCCGCCGCCGCCTCGATGCGGAGGAGGCGCGCCTCATCGCGGAAGCCCTCGCCGGCGTCGCCGCCATCATGGCGGGGGAGGCCGACGCCGGCCTCATCGACCGCGCCTTCGCCGATCTCGTGGACCGCGAGCCGGTCCTGCCGCCCCATCTCGCCGCGGCCTATGCCGCCGGCCGAAAGGAAGCCTGATGCCCCCGGTCGCCGCTCCCGATCTCCATCCCCTCGTGCGCCGCCTCAGCGAGGCCGGCGCCTGGCCCTCCGTCGAGACGCTGGAGGATGCCGCCTCCCTCGATGCGCGCGACCATTTCCTGTTCCTGCCGTCCCACGGCAAGGCGCATCTGGAGAGCCCGGACATCGCCGTGGTGCTGCCCGAGCTGGTGAAGGCACTGGGCGGCTCCGAAGCCATCGGCATCGCCATCGCCGGCCCCAAGGCGGAGGCGGCCCTGCGCGACACCATGAGCCTCGCGCTCCCCGCCATCGTGGTGCTGCGCGCCGGCCAGCCGGTGGGCGCCATCGCCCGCATGCGGGACTGGGACGAATATCTCGACAAGCTCCGCGCCTTGCTCGCCGCCCCCTCCGCTGCCACCCACTGAAGGCTGCCCCAAATGTCTTCGTCCCCCTTCGCCACACAGCCCCCCATCGGCTTCGGCCCCGGCAGCCAGTCCACCGCCGAGGATGAGGGCCTCGCCTATCTCCAGATGCCCTCGGGCATGCGCACCTTCGAGGCCCCCTTCATCGAGGTGGAGGACAAGGACCGCTACGCCCCCGCCTTCGCCGTTCTGGCAGAGGTGATCGCCGCGCTGGAAAGCTGGCAGCCGGGCGAGAGCCGCATCATCGACCTCGCCCATCTCGACGCCGCCAATGTCGCCTTGGTGGACGAGGCCATGGGCGAGGGTGAGGTGGCGGTGAAGGTGGAAGGCCGCGGCGATGCCCGCGCCATGGAGATCCAGGAAGCCACCTTCGCCGGCGTCTGGCGCCTGCGCGGCGCGACCGGCACCGACCGGATCGAGGTGGGCGCCTTCCCCCGCGGCGCGCTGGTGAGGGCCTTCGGCGCGGGTGCGGGCATCGACCTCACGGGCCTCGATGCGCCGGCGCCGGGCATCTTCAATGCGCCGGCCCTGCTGGTGGAGATCGACGACCGCTCCCGCAACCGCCAGCCGGGAGACCCGGCGCACGTCATCAACCTCTCCCTCCTGCCGCACACGCCGGAAGACCTCGCCATGCTGGACGCGCGGCTCGGCCCCGGCGCGACCACCGTGCTCTCGCGCGGCTACGGCAATTGCCGCATCGACGCCACGGGCACGCGGCACGTCTGGCGGGTGCGCTTCTACAATTCGCAGGACATGCTCATCCTCGACACCATCGAGGTGAGCGAGGTGCCGGAAGTCGCCTGCGCCGCCCGCGAGGACATCGCCGATTCCGCCGAGCGCCTCACCGAGGTGCTGGCGGCCATGCGGTGAGGCGCGACATGTCCAAGCCCCTCTCCCAGCACAGCTTCTTCGACGGCTCCTATCTCGGCGACCGGGCGCGCCTTGCCCCCACGGCGCGCCTTGAGTGCAAGGTGTGCTGGCACGTCTACGATCCCGCCGAGGGGTGCGAGGCGTGGCAGATCCCGCCCGGCACGCCGTTCAATGCCCTGCCCGACCACTGGCGCTGCCCGGTGTGCGACGGCGCCCGCGACGCCTTCATGGTGCTCGACGGCGGCACGCCCGATCTGCCCGCCGTGATGCGGCCCGCCCCGGTCGATCCCGCGCTGGAGCGTCAGCTGGCCGAGGCGCCGGGCACGTTCGAGGCGGTGTTCCGCGAGATCCACGCCGCGAAGATGAAGGGCGTGCCCTTCGTCAACGGCACCCTCGGCGTCAAGGCGGTGGGCTTCCGCATCCATGACGGGCGGGTGATGGGCGTGCTGGTGACGCCCTGGTTCATGAACATCGTGCTCCTGCCCAACGCCGCCGACGACTGGTCGACGCTGAAAACGGGCGACCGCGAACTCATCGACTTCCCCTCGGGGGCATACGAGTTCCTCGCCGCCAACCGGCCCGAAACCGGCCCCTACAAGGCCTGCTCCCTGTTTTCCCCCATGTTCGATTTCTCCTCCATGCTGCAGGCGGTGGAGACGGCCGAGGCGGTGATCCCCGGCCTGCTCGATCCTGCCAACCGGGAGGACGGCACCCGTTCCGGCGAGATCCGCCGCCGGGCGGAGGCGGAGGACGCCGCCCGCGCCGCCGCGGAGGCAGCAGCCGACGAGGCGGCCGGAAACGCCCCCCGCCCGCGCGCGACAGCGCCCGCCGAAATGTCCCGCCGCGCGCTGATCCTCGGCCCGTCCGCCGCCGACCAACTTCGGGACGGCGCGGCATGATGCGCCCCGCGACCATGCTCCGCCGCCTCACCCTCGCGCCCGATGCGCGGGCGGGCGGCTGGCGCGTGGCGCGGGAGGAGGGGCCCGACCCGGCCGCGGCCCTCATCGGCCTCACGCCCGAGGCGGCGGCGCGCCTCGCGCCCCTCGTGTTCAACCTGTGCGGTGCTGCGCACGCCTTCGCCGCCCGTTCGGCCCTCGGCCTGCCCGCTGCCGCCGATGCCGAGGCCAAGGGGCGGGAGATGGCGCGGGAAACCGTGCGCGACCATGCCCTGGCCCTGCTGCACACCCTGCCCGTCGCGCTGGGCATGGCCCCGGACCGCGCCGCCCTCGGCCTCCTCGCGCAAGCGGACACCGGTGCCTTCCATGCCGCCCTCGTGGGCGACGGCAGCGACCTTGCCGCTTTCACCCCTGCCGAGCTGGACGCGTGGCTCGCCGAGGCGCCCACCGCCACCGCTTGCGTCCTCGCCCTCATCCGCCGCGACGCCGACCCAGCGGAGGGCCGCGCCGATCTGCCGGAACTGAGCGCGGAAACGCTCGCCGCCACGCTGGCCCGCCCCGCCGCCGCCATCGGCTCCCACCGCGAGACGGGGGCGCTCGGCCGCGTCGCCGCAACCCCACTCCTCTCCGCGCTGCTCGCGTCCGAAGGGCCCAGCCTGTTCGTGCGGCTCCTCGCGCGGCTGGCGGACTGCCTCGCCCATCTCACCCCCCGCCCGGCCCCGGCCCTGCCCGCCGGCATCGCCCCTGCGGCACGCGGGCTGCTTGGGCATCGGGCGGATGTGGTCGAGGGACGTGTCGCCGCCTATCGCATCCTATCGCCCAGCGCCTGGAACCTTGCCCCCGGCGGCCTCCTGGAGCGGGGGTTCGCCGCCCTCTCGCCGGGGGCGCGGACGCGCTGGCTTGCGCCGCTCCTCGTTTGCGCCATCAATCCCTGCGTGCCCGTCACCCTCTCCTTCGCCACGGAGCCCGCTTATGCATGAGATGGCCGTGTGCGAGAGCCTGCTCTCGGCAATGGAAGAGGCGGCGAAGGCCCAGAATTTCTCGCGCGTCACCCGCGTGCGCCTCGCCATCGGCCGCTTCGCCGGCATCGAGGTGGAGGCGCTGCGCTTCGGCTTCGACGTGGTGACGCGGGGCTCGCTGGCGGACGGCGCCGAGCTGGTGGTTCTGGAGGAGGAGGGCACCGCCTGGTGCTTCGACTGCTCCGACACGGTGCCGCTCAATCACCGCCTCGCCCCCTGCCCGAAATGCGGCGGGGAACGGCTGGTGCCCAATGGCGGCACCGAGATGAAGATCAAAGACCTGGAGGTGATGTGATGTGCACGGTCTGCGGCTGCAGCGGCGACGGCGCCACCATTTCCGAGGCGCACGGCCATTCCCATTCCCATTCCCACGACAACGCCCATGGTCACGACCATCCGCACACCCACACCCATGCGGACGGCACCACCCACAGCCATGCGCACGATCACGCCCACGGGCATGACCACGACCACCATCACCACGACGATCACCATCCCCCCGCGCCCGACGCCGGCACGCTGGACTACGGCACCGGCCCCGCCCGCGCCCATGCGCCGGGGCTGACGCAGGCGCGCATGGTGGAGATCGAAACCTCCATCCTCGCCAAGAACGATGATTACGCCGGCCGCAACCGCAACCGCCTCGATGGCGCGGGCGTGCTGGCGCTGAACCTCCTCTCCGGTCCCGGCGCCGGCAAGACGACGCTTCTCGTGGAGACGCTGAAGGCGCTCGCCGCCCGCATCCCCTGCGCCGTCATCGAGGGCGACCAGCAGACCGACAACGACGCCGCCCGCATCCGCGCCGTGGGCACGCCGGCGGTGCAGATCAACACCGGCAAGGGCTGCCACCTCGACGCCCACATGGTCGGCCACGCGCTGGAAAAGCTGCCCTTGCCGCCCGGCGGCGTGCTGTTCATCGAGAATGTGGGCAACCTCGTCTGCCCCGCCGCCTTCGACCTTGGCGAGACGAAGCGCGTCACGCTGATCTCGGTGGCGGAGGGCGAGGACAAGCCGCTCAAATATCCCGACATCTTCGAGGGCGCCGACCTCGTGCTCATCACCAAGGCGGACCTTGCGCCTTATGTGGATGCGGACATGGCGACGCTGGAGGCCAACATCCGCCGCATCAACCCGACGGCGGACATCCTCACCACCTCCTCGCGCGGCGAGATCGGCCTTGCCCGCTGGCTCAACTGGCTGGAAGCCGCCCGCGCCGCCCGCCTCAATGACCTGGCGAGCGCCCGCGAGGCCGAGGCCTCGGCCCTGCGCGCCGCAGTCTTTCCCACAGCAGTGGGAGGCGCGCGATGAACCGCCGCCCCGCCATCCTCGTGGTGGATGACGAGCCGCGCTCGGTGGAGGTCATCGCCCGCGTGCTCGACGAGGAGTTCGACGTCTTCACCGCCCTCAATGCGGAGGAGGCACGGCGCATTCTTGAGAACGAGTGGATCCAGGCGGTCTTCTGCGACCAGCGGATGCCGCAGACCTCCGGAGTCGCGCTGCTCACCGAGGTGCGCGAGCGCTGGCCGGACATATTGCGCATCATCGTCACCGGCTACACCGAGCCGGAGGACATGATCGGCGCCATCAACGACGCCGGCATCTACCAGTTCATCGCCAAGCCCTGGCACCCCGACCAATTGCTCCTCGCCGCCCGCAACGCCGCCCACCTCTTCCAGCTCCAGCGCGACCATGAGCGGCTGAACCTGGAAATGAAGCTCACCACCTCCAATGCCGAGGCACGCCTCGGCGCGCTGGAAGCGCGGGTGAAGCAGAATTTCCACTTCGACACGCTGGTGCGCGCCCCCGGCAGCCCGCTGAGCGCCCTGTGCACCCGCGCCGCGCAGGTGGCGACCTTCGACGTGCCCGTGCTGATCCACGGCGAGACCGGCACCGGCAAGGAGCTCATCGCCCGCGCCATCCATTATTCCAGCCTGCGCTCGGACCGCCCCTTCTTCGCGGTGAATTGCGGCGCGATCCCCGACGAGCTCCTGGAATCCGAACTCTTCGGCCACAAGAAGGGCTCGTTCACCGGCGCCCACGTGACCCGCATCGGCCTGCTTGACCAGGCGGACGGCGGCACCATCTTCCTCGACGAGATCGGCGACGTGTCGCCCGCCTTCCAGGTGAAGCTCCTGCGCTTCCTGCAGGAGGGCGAGATCCGCCCGGTGGGCTCCAACGAATCCAAGCGCGTCAACGTGCGCGTGCTCGCCGCGACCCATCGCGACCTGAAGGGCGAGGTCGGCCGCGGCGGGTTCCGCGAAGACCTCTATTAC
The DNA here is from genome assembly GCF_040044995.1 of Xanthobacter pollutisoli. Lineage (NCBI taxonomy): Bacteria > Pseudomonadati > Pseudomonadota > Alphaproteobacteria > Hyphomicrobiales > Xanthobacteraceae > Xanthobacter > Xanthobacter pollutisoli. The sequence goes on along the minus strand of NZ_JBDZDP010000004.1, from coordinate 126,415 downwards.
CGGCTCAGCGCCATGGTGCTCACCCTGCCGGCGCTGCGCGAGCGGCGAGCGGACATTCCCGTTCTGGCCCAGAGCATCCTCGACAGCCTGAGCGCCCAGCACGGCAAGCGCGCCAAGGGCTTCACCGAGGAAGCGCTCGGCTGCATGCGGGCCTACGACTGGCCGGGCAACGTGCGCGAACTGCAGAACGAGGTGACGCGCATGCTGGTTTTGGCCGAGCGCGACATGCTCAGCGCCGACCTGCTCTCGCCCCATGTGGTGCGGGCCGCGGCGGCGGAGACGCGGGCGCCGGAGACGCTGGCGGCCTCGTCCATCGCCCTGCCCGACAACGGCCCGCTGAAGGACCGCATCGAGCGCATGGAGGCGACCATCCTCACCGAGACGCTGGTGCGCTGCCGCTGGAACAAGAGCCGCGCCGCCGAGGAGCTGGGCCTCTCCCGCGTCGGGCTGCGCGCCAAGCTCGACCGCTACGGAATCTCCCGTGGCGGCGCCTTCGGCCAATCCCATTGAGCACGGTGCACTGAGAAGGAAAACGCCATGTGCCTCGGCATTCCCGGACAGATCGTCGCCGTCGCGGACGCGGAGGCCATGCTGTGCGTGGTGGACGTCTCGGGCGTGCGCCGCACGGTGGACGTGGTGTGCGTCACCGAGCCCGGCGCGCCGCTGGAGGATCTGGTGGGCGCCTGGGTGCTGGTGCACGTGGGCTTCGCCATGAGCCGCATCGACGAGGAGGAGGCCTCCGCGACGCTGAAGGTGCTCGCGGAGATCGGCGAGGCGGCGGCCGAGATGGAAGCGCTCACCCAAGGCAGCGTCGAGCTGCTTTCCACCCCGCGCTGAGGAGGACGGACATGCGCTTCGTCGACGAGTTCCGCGACCCCGCCCTCGCCTCGGCCCTGGTGAAGGAGATCGGCGCCATCGCCGCCCGCCTCGAGCGCGGACGCGACAAGCCCTTTGCCATCATGGAGGTGTGCGGCGGGCATACCCACGCCATCTTCCGCTACGGGCTCGAAGGCCTGCTGCCGGACCTCGTGGAGTTCGTGCACGGGCCGGGCTGCCCGGTCTGCGTCCTGCCCATGGGGCGGGTGGACGATTGCGTCGCCATCGCCGAACGCCCCGAGGTGATCTTCACCACCTTCGGCGACGCCATGCGCGTGCCCGGCTCGAAGAAGAGCCTGCTCCAGGCCAAGGCCGACGGCGCCGACGTGCGCATGGTCTATTCGCCTCTTGATGCGCTCGCTCTCGCGCGGCGCAATCCCGAACGACAGGTGGTGTTCTTCGGCCTCGGCTTCGAGACCACCATGCCCTCCACGGCGCTGACCGTGCAGCGCGCCCTGCGCGAGGGCATGACGAACTTCTCCCTGTTCTGCAACCACATCACCATCATCCCGACGCTGCGCGCCTTGCTGGAGCAGGAGGATTTCGGCATCGACGGCTTCATCGGGCCGGGCCACGTCTCCATGGTCATCGGCACGGCGCCCTACCGCTTCATCGCCGAGGAATTCCACCGGCCGCTGGTGGTTGCCGGTTTCGAGCCCATCGACCTTCTGCAATCCCTTCTCATGGTCCTGCGCCAGATCGAGGTGGGAGACGCCCGCATCGAGAACCAATATGCCCGCGTCGTGCCGGAGCACGGCAATCCGGCGGCGCTGAAGGCCGTCTGCGAAGTGTACGAGCCGCGCGAGACCTTCGAGTGGCGCGGCCTCGGCTCCATCGCCGGGTCGGGCGTGCGGCTGACGGCGCCCTATGCGGCGTTCGATGCGGAGAAGAAATTCGCCGTGCCCGACGTGAAGGTGGCCGATCCCTCCTCCTGCCGCTGCGGCGAGGTGCTCACCGGCGCGGTGAAGCCCTGGGCATGCCCGGAGTTCGGCACCAGCTGCACGCCCGAGACGCCGCTCGGCGCGCTGATGGTTTCCTCCGAAGGTTCTTGCGCGGCTTACTATCAATATGGCGGTATGAGGGGAGAGGCCGCATGACCCTGCCATTCACCACTCCTGCCGCAGCAGCACCCTCCCGCCGCCGGCCCATGACGCAGAAGACCGTGACGCTCGCCCACGGCGGCGGCGGCAGCGCCATGCGCGACCTCATCGATGATGTCTTCCTCTCCGCCTTCTCCGGCGAAGGCCGTGCCGCACCGGAGGATCAGGCCCGCTTCGATCTTGCCGCGCTCATGGCCCACGGCGACCGCCTCGCCTTCACCACCGACGGCTTCGTGGTGGACCCCTTGTTCTTCCCCGGCGGCGACATCGGCAAGCTCGCCGTCTGCGGCACGGTGAACGACCTCGCGGTGGGCGGGGCGAAGCCGGTGGCGCTGTCCTGCGCCCTCATCATCGAGGAGGGGTTGGAGGTGGAGACCCTGCGCCGGGTCGCCGCCTCCATGGCCGCGACCGCGCAGGCGGCCGGCGTCGCCATCGTCACGGGCGACACCAAGGTGGTGGCGCGCGGCGCCTGCGACAAGCTCTTCATCACCACCACCGGCATCGGCGTGGTGCGCGCCGGGCTTGAGGTGGGCATCACCCGCGCGCGGCCGGGCGACAAGGTGATCGTCAACGGCCTGCTCGGCGACCATGGCGCCGCAATCCTCAACGCCCGCGGCGACCTCGCCCTCGAAACCACCATCGAGAGCGACTGCGCGCCCCTCAACGGCCTGATCGACGCCCTCATCGCCGCCGCCCCCGGCATCCGCATGATGCGCGACGCGACGCGCGGCGGCATCGCGGCGGTGGTGAACGAGCTGGCCGAGGCCAGCGCCGTGGGCGTGCGGCTCGACGAGCTGAGCCTTCCCATGCGGCCGGAGGTGATGGGCTTCTGCGAGATCCTTGGCCTCGACCCGCTCTATCTCGCCAACGAGGGCAAGATCCTCGCCGTGGTCCCGGCGGAGGAGGCGGATGCCGCCATCGCGGCCCTTGCCGCCCATCCCTTCGGGCGCGGCGCCGCCGTCATCGGCGAGGTGACATCGGCACGGCCCGGACGGGTCGTCATGCGAACGCGCTTCGGGGGTGAGCGCATCGTCGACATGCTGGTCGGCGATCAACTGCCCCGCATCTGTTGAACCCTTCACGCACTTCATTGGGGAGAAAGAACATGAACCGCACAGCCCGCACGGCCGGCCTCGGGGCCGTCGCCGCCGCCCTCACCCTGCTGCCGCAGGTGGCCTTCGCCCACACCGGCGTCGGCGATGCCCACGGCTTCAGCCACGGCTTCGCCCACCCCCTCGGCGGCCTCGACCACCTGCTGGCCATGGTCACCGTCGGCGTGTTCGCCGGCCAGCTCGGCGGCCGCGCCACCTGGGCCGTGCCGGTAACCTTCGTCGCCTTGATGGCCGCGGGCGGTGCCCTCGGCGTCGCCGGCGTGGCGCTGCCCTTCGTCGAGCTGGGCATCGCCCTGTCGGTGGTGGTGCTGGGCCTTTGCGTCGCCTCGGGCGTGAAGGCGCCGCTGGCGGCGGCCATGGCGGTGGTCGGCTTCTTCGCGGTGTTCCACGGCCACGCCCACGGCACCGAGATGCCGGCGGATGCCTCTGGTCTTGCCTATGGCCTCGGCTTCGTGAGCGCCACGACGCTCCTGCACCTCGCCGGCATCGGCCTCGGCCTTGCCATCGCCCGCATGGGCGCGGCGCGCGGCGAGCGCTTCGTGCGCGGCGCGGGCGCGGCGGTGGCGGTGGCCGGCGCCGGCCTCCTCGCCGGCCTCGTCTGATGGCGTCGGCGGCCGGGCGCCCTCGGCGTCCGGCCGTGCTATAGGCACCGGCCCAACCTCAGCGGGGCGTGATGCGGTGCTGTACGACGCCGAGTATCTGACGCGGATCGAGGCCCTGGTCCGCGCCCATCTTGCCGAGTGGGAGCTGCCGCCGGACGCGGCGCTCTCGCTGCTCTCCGTTTCCGAGAACGCCACCTTCCGCATCACCGGCGGCGGCCGCGACATGGCGCTGCGGGTCTACAGGCCGGGCTATCACGACGCCGCCGAGATCCGCTCGGAGCTCGCCTGGATCACCGCCCTGCGGGACGAGGAGATGGTGGCGACACCGGCCCCGCTCGCCACGCGCGACGGCCGCCTGCTGCTGGAGGTGCGCGACACCGACGCCTCCGGCACGCCGCGGCGCATGGCCGCCTTCGCCTTCGTGCCCGGCGCGGAGCCGCAGGAAGGCGCCGATTTGCCCTTCTGGTTCCGCCGCCTCGGCGCGCTGCATGCCCGCCTCCACGCCCATGCCCGGCGCTGGACGCCACCCGAGGGCTTCTCCCGCAAGGTGTGGGATTTCGACGCCATGCTGGGTGCGCGGCCCCTGTGGGGCGACTTCCGCGCCGCTCTGGGCCTCGGTGCCGCCGGCCGCAGCCTGCTGGAGCGCACCGCCCTCGCCCTGAAAGAGCGCCTCGCGCCGCTGAGCCGTCCGGAGAGCTTCGGCCTGATCCATGCCGACCTGCGCCTCGCCAACCTGCTGGCGGACGGCGACAGCCTCACCCTCATCGATTTCGACGATTGCGGCTTCTCCTGGTTTCTCTACGACTTCGCCGCCGCCGTCTCCTTCATGGAGCATTCGCCGCGGGTGCCAGAGCTCAAGGACGCATGGATGGACGGCTACCGCAGCCTTGCCCCCCTGCCGGCGGACGCGGAGGTGGCCCTCGACGTCTTCGTCATGCTCCGCCGCATGCTCCTCACCGCCTGGGTCGCCTCCCATGCGGAGACGCCCACCGCCCAGGCCATGGGCGTGCCCTATACGCAGGGCACGCTGGCGCTGGCGGACGCGTTCCTGAGCCGGGGATGACGTCGTCCTCCGGCTTTTGACCGGAGGACCCATGGCGCCGCCTGTGCCGCCAGTCGGGCGCCGGAGCGAGGGGATGGATGGCCCTCCGGTCAAGCCGGAGGGCGACGGCGGGAGGGATGGATGGGCGCTCAGGACCGACGGGTAACGCCGTCTTGCCCGCTGCTGGGGGATGCGGCGGCGCCCACCGCCCAGGCTATGGGCGTGCCCCTACCGAGGGCACGCTGGCGCTGGCGGACGCCTTTCTGAGTCTGCGGACCTCGAACCGCCGTCGTCCTCCGGCTTGACCGGAGGACCCATGGCGCCGCCTGTGCCGGCGGTCGGGCGCCGGAGCGAGGGGATGGATGGGCCCTCCGGTCAAGCCGGAGGGCGACGGCGGGAGGGATGGTGGCAGGCAGGACCCGTCGCTCGCCGCGCCTTGGTCTACGCAGGCGCAACGTGACAGCGCCCCAATGCTCGGCTATGGGCGTGCCCCCGTCACCGAGGAGAAACGAGGAGACCCCATGGCCGCCGCACCGCAGGGACATGCCGACGCCATCGCCCGCCTCATCGCCGCCGAGATCAATGCGCGTCCGGCGCAGGTCACGGCCGCGGTCTCCCTGATCGACGAGGGCGCCACCGTTCCCTTCATCGCCCGCTACCGCAAGGAGGTGACGGGCGGTCTCGACGACACCCAACTGCGCACGCTGGAAGAGCGCCTGTCCTACCTGCGCGAGCTGGAGAGTCGCCGCGCCGCCGTGCTCTCCTCCATCGACGGGCAGGGCAAGCTCTCCGACGAGCTGCGCGGCAAGATCGAGGCGGCCACCACCAAGGCGGAGCTGGAGGACCTCTACCTCCCCTACAAGCCCAAGCGCCGCACCAAGGCGGAGATCGCCCGCGAGAAGGGCCTCGGGCCGCTGGCGGAGGCGATCCTGGCGGATCGCTCGATCGCCCCGGCGGAGCGCGCGGCCGCCTTCCTCTCCGATCAGGTGGCGGACATCAAGGCGGCGCTGGACGGCGCCCGCGACATCCTCGTCGAAACCTTCGCCGAGAATGCCGAGCTGGTGGGCCGCCTGCGCGGGCACCTCAAGGCCCATGCCGTGCTCAAGGCCAAGGTGGCCGAGGGCAAGGAGGAGGCGGGCGCCAAGTTCCGCGACTATTTCGACCATTCGGAGAAATGGGCCACCGCCCCCAGCCACCGCGTGCTCGCCATGCTGCGCGGGCGCAACGAGGAGATGCTGACCCTCGACCTGGTGGTGGACGAGGACGCCACCACCCCGGTGAAGCCCGCCGAGCGCATCGTCGCCGAAGCCTACGACATCCCCCTCGCCAACGGCGCGCCGGCCGACGGTTTCCTGCTGGAGGTGGCGCGCTGGGCATGGCGGGTGAAGCTCTCGCTCCACCTCACCGTGGAGCTGATGGGCGAGATGCGCGAGCGGGCGGAGGAGGAGGCCATCCGCGTCTTCGCCCGCAACCTCAAGGACCTGCTGCTGGCCGCCCCGGCCGGCTCGCGCGCCACCATGGGGCTCGACCCCGGCATCCGCACCGGCGTGAAGGTGGCGGTGGTGGACGGCACCGGCAAGCTGATCGCCACCTCCACCGTCTATCCCTTCCAGCCGCGCAACGACGTGCAGGGCGCCATGGCGGAGCTGGCGCACCTCATCCGCCGCCACAATGTGGAGCTGATCGCCATCGGCAACGGCACCGCCAGCCGCGAGACCGACAAGCTCGCCGCCGACCTCCTCGCCGCGCTGCCGCCGGACGCCTCCGGCAGGAAGCCCATCAAGGTGGTGGTGAGCGAGGCCGGCGCCTCGGTCTATTCCGCCTCGGCCACCGCCGCCGCCGAGATGCCCGACATCGACGTGTCGCTGCGCGGCGCCGTCTCCATCGCCCGCCGCCTGCAGGACCCGCTGGCGGAACTGGTGAAGATCGAGCCCAAGGCCATCGGCGTCGGCCAGTACCAGCACGACGTGGACCAGGCGCGCCTTGCGAAAGCCCTGGACGCCGTGGTGGAGGACGCGGTGAACGCCGTGGGCGTCGACCTCAACATGGCCTCCGCGTCCCTGCTGGCGCGCGTGTCGGGCCTCGGCGCCTCGCTGGCGGAGGCCATCGTGGCGCATCGGAATTCCGTCGGCGCGTTCAAGACCCGCAAGGAACTGCTCAAGGTCGCCCGCCTCGGCCCGCGCACCTTCGAGCTCGCCGCCGGCTTCCTGCGCATCCCGGACGGCGCCGAGCCGCTGGATGCGTCCGCCGTGCATCCGGAGGCCTATGAGGTCGCCAAGAAGATCGTCGCCGCCTGCGGGCGCGACGTGCGCCAGATCATGGGCGACACGGCGGCGCTCAAGGCGCTGGACCCGCGCGCCTTCGTGGACGAGCGCTTCGGCCTGCCCACGGTGCGCGACATTCTCACCGAGCTGGAGAAGCCCGGCCGCGACCCCCGCCCGGCCTTCAAGACCGCCACCTTCGCCGAGGGCGTTCACGAGATGAGCGACCTCAAGCCGGGCATGGTGCTGGAAGGCACGGTGACAAACGTCGCCGCCTTCGGCGCCTTCGTGGACATCGGCGTCCACCAGGACGGGCTGGTCCACGTCTCGGCGCTGGCCGACCGCTTCGTGAAGGACCCGCACGAGGTGGTGAAGGCCGGCGACGTGGTGAAGGTGCGCGTGGTGGAGGTGGACGTGAAGCGCAAGCGCATCGCCCTCTCCATGCGCAAGGACGATGCCGGCGGACGGCCCTCAAGCGGACGGCCGGAGCAGCCGCGCGGCAATGATGTCCGCGGCACCGACGCGCGGCGCGGTCCTCCCCCGGCCGGCAAAGGCGGCGGCAAACCGGCGGATGGGGGCGGTCAGGGGGCGTTTGGCGCGGCTCTGGCGGAGGCCATGCGGCGCAAGGGGCAGTAGCGCGAGACGGGGCGCTCCGACCCTCCCGGCGCCCGGGCCTTCAGCGGCGGGCGCCGATCCGCACCGGGCTCGGCACGAGGCGGCGCAGCCGTGCCCGGCGGCCGGACGGCGGCTCGGCGCGGTCGCTCATGAGCATGACGGCAAAGCCCATCTGCACGCTGCCGAAGGTGACGCCCAGCGCGAGGGTGAGGACCGCAAGGGCCAGATAGCCGTCCGGCGAGCCGGCGAAGAGCGTGCCGAGCCGCGCCACGTCGAAGGCCACCATCAGGGCCACGAACAGGCCCGCGAGGCCGACGCCGATCACAGCATGGCGGAGGAGGAAGCGCACGAGAAACGGCATGGCGAGGTCTCCCCGCAGGGCGATCGCTGCGCGGGCGCCGGCGGCGCGGGGCGCAGGTACAACCCAGAAAGCGTCTCACGCCCGTCCGGCAGGGGCAAGCGTGGCCCTTTCGCCATTTGGTCGCAAGCGCCTCGCCGCGGTCCGCTTTCCCTTGCGGCTGGACAATGCGGCCGGCGGCCCCATCTGACAGAAGGAGACCGAAAAATGGTCCGTGCGGCGCGCATCCGCCGCCTCAGGGAGGGGAGATATGACCCAGCTTGAAAAGGCCAACCGGCTGGTGGTGGTCTGTGACGGTGCCAAGGCGCTGTTTCTTGCCGATGGCGGCATCGCCCCCGCGCCCCGCCTGAGCGTGGTCGAGAGCTTCAGCGAACCTCACCCGGGCACCGCGGCGCTGGGCACCGACCGGCCCGGCCGCGTCCATGAATCCGCCTCTACCGCGCGCAGCGCCATGGAGGAGACCGACCTGCACGCCGAGGCGGAAGCCGCCTTCATCGGCCGCGTCGCCCAGCGCATCGAGGCGCTGGTGGCGGGCGGGGCGCCGCGCCGCATCCTCCTCGTGGCGCCGCCCAAGGCCCTCGGCACCCTGCGGGAGGCGCTGAGCGCGAAGGTGAAGGCACTGGTGGACGGCGAGCTCGCCAAAGATCTCGTCAAGCTGCCCCTGGAAGAGATCGGCCGGCACATCGCCAGCTGAGGCGAAACTCCATGCTCTGGAACCCGCACCGGGGGGCGCCGCGTTGCGCCGGCGTCACCCCCTCGGCGGAGGGATCGTCGATACGCCCGCAAGAAGGCCTGAACCCATGTCCTCGACCACGACCCGCGCCCTTTCCCCCTGCGCCGTCTCGCGCCTGCGGCTTCTCGCCTGCCTCGCGCTGGTGGCGGTGGTGGGCGGCATCGGCGGGGCGGTGACCGCGCCAGCCATCCCGACCTGGTACGAGGGCCTCGCCAAGCCCGCCTGGACGCCGCCCAACATGGCCTTCCCCATCGCCTGGACGCTGCTCTACATCCTGATGGCGGTCGCCCTCTGGCGGCTGTGGGACAAGGTGCCGCCCTCCGCCGGCCGCACCCTCGCCATCAGCCTCTTCCTCGGCCAGCTGGCGCTCAACGCCGTGTGGTCGCCGGTCTTCTTCGGACTCCACGCCATGGATGCGGCGCTGTTCATCATCGTGGCGCTGGTGGTGGCCCTGGCCTTTACCGTGCGGGCCGCCTTCCGCGTGGATACCGCCGCGGGCTGGCTCCTGGTGCCCTACCTCGCCTGGGTGTGCTTCGCCACCACGCTGAATGCGGGCATCGCGGCGCTGAACTGAGCCGGCGATTTTCCCGCTTCGTCCGGCGGCGAAAAGGCTCTACCTCTAGGCCCATGCCGTCCCGCCCCGCGTGCGCCCTCGTGTGCGCGCGGACGCCCGCCATACCGAGGTGCCGAAATGGTTCATTGGTCCGTCTATCTGTTCATCCCGCTGGCGCTCGCCGTGGTGGCCGGGGTGCTGTTCCTCGGCCTGTTCAACTTCGCGGCGGGCGGCTCGCCGCAGCGCTCGCAGAAGCTGATGCAGATGCGGGTGCTGTTCCAGTTCCTCGCCATCATCCTGGTGATGATCACCATCTTCGCCATGGGGCGGTAGGTTCGGGCCATGGTGAAGCTGAACAAGATCTATACCCGGACCGGCGACGACGGCACCACGGGGCTCGGCACCGGCCGGCGGGTGCCCAAGTACGATTTGCGCGTGGAGGCCTACGGCGCGGTGGACGAGACCAACGCCGCCATCGGCGTCGCCCGGCTGCACCTCTCCGGCGAGGCGGCGCTCGATACCATCCTCACCCGGGTGCAGAACGACCTCTTCGACCTCGGCGCCGATCTGTGCGTGCCGCCCGCCGCCAACGAGGAGGGCGCGAGCCTGCGCATCGTGCCGGCGCAGGTCACCCGGCTGGAAGAGGACATCGACCGCCTCAACGCCGAGCTCGGCCCCCTCACCTCCTTCGTGCTGCCGGCCGGTACGGCCGCCTCGGCCCACCTCCATCTCGCCCGCACCATCTGCCGCCGGGCCGAGCGCGTCATGGTCGCATTGTCGCACCAGTCGGAAGCCGCCCTCGGCGCGCCGGCGCTGCATTACGTGAACCGCCTGTCGGACCTGCTCTTCGTCGCCGGCCGCTACGCCAACGCCCGCGGCGCGGCGGACGTCTTGTGGGTGCCGGGCGCCAGCCGCGTCTGACGCGCTCGCCCGGCGGGCGGGCTGCGCCGTAAACGCGCATTTCCCGCGCGAAGCGGTATCCATGCCGCACGAAAACGCACTAAGCTTTCCATACGGGACCCGAGGACGGAGAGCGCCGCTTCCGGGCGGGACCCGCGGATCGCCCGATGTTCGTCCCCCTCGCCGACAGCAATCCCCTTGAGCATGTGGAGCGCCCCTACGTCACCTGGGGGCTCCTTCTCCTCAACCTGTTCGTCTTCGTGGCGCTCCAGCATGGCGCCTTCGGCGAGGTCAGCGAGGCCGGGGTGCTCGCCTACGGCACCATTCCGGCGGTGGTGACGGGGGAGGCCGTGCTGCCCGAGGGCTACGAGCGGCTGCCGGCGGCACTCAGCCTCGTCACCTACATGTTCCTGCACGGCGGCTGGCTGCACCTCCTCGGCAACATGGCCTTCCTGTGGGTGTTCGCCGACAATGTGGAGGACGCCATGGGCCACTGGCGCTTCCTCGCCTTCTATCTCCTGTGCGGCATCGCCGCCGGCCTTGCCCATGTGGCGGCCGACCCCGGCTCGGAGGTGCCGCTGGTGGGCGCCTCGGGAGCGGTGGCGGGGGTGATCTCGGCTTATCTGGTGCTGCATCCCAACATCCGGCTCTGGGCGCTGGTGCTGATGAAGATTCCCCTGAGGGTCCCGGCCGCCTGGGTGATCGGCGCATGGTTCGCGCTGCAGATCTGGCAGATCGCCACCAGCGCCGATCAGGAGACCGCGTGGTGGGCCCATGTGGGCGGCTTTCTCGCCGGAGCCGTGCTGGTGGTGGTCATGCGCCGGCCCGGCGTCGCGCTGTTCGATCGCGATCCCTCCGGCGTCCCGAGCGTTTCGGCACAGCGCAGAACCGAGCGTTGACACGCTTTCGGCCCCCTCCTACGTTGCCGGCCCGCAAGAAATGCTGCATCGCAGGGAACAAGCGGAAGTCATGACGGCGGGTAGGATTTTTCGACTGCCGGTCGTTATTTCGGGAACGGGGAGCACGCCTCTATGAAGATCCTGGTGCCCGTTAAGCGGGTGGTGGATTACAACGTTAAGGTCCGGGTGAAGTCGGACGGCTCGGGTGTCGAGCTTGCGAACGTGAAGATGTCGATGAACCCGTTCGACGAGATCGCCGTCGAGGAGGCCCTGCGGCTGAAGGAAGCGGGCAAGGCCACCGAGGTGATCGCGGTGTCCATCGGCCCGGCCCAGGCGTCCGAGACCATCCGCACCGCGCTGGCCATGGGCGCCGACCGCGGCATCCTGGTGAAGGTGGACGGCGTGGTGGAGCCCCTCGCGGTGGCCAAGATCCTCAAGGGCGTGGTGGGCGAGGAAGCCCCCGGCCTCGTCATCCTCGGCAAGCAGGCCATCGACGACGACTGCAACCAGACCGGCCAGATGCTCGCCGCGCTGCTCAACTGGCCGCAGGGCACCTTCGCCTCCAAGGTCGCCCTCGAGGAGGGCGGCGTCGCCGTCACCCGCGAGATCGACGGCGGCCTGCAGACCGTGAAGCTCTCCGGCCCGGCCGTCGTCACGACGGACCTGCGCCTCAACGAGCCGCGCTACGCCTCGCTGCCCAACATCATGAAGGCCAAGAAGAAGCCCATCGCCGAGAAGACCGCGGCGGACTACGGGGTCGACGTGGCGCCGCGCCTCACGGTGCTGTCGACGGCCGAGCCCGCCGGCCGCAAGGCGGGCGTGAAGGTGGGCTCGGTGGCCGAGCTGGTGGCGAAGCTCAAGGACGAGGCGGGGGTGATCTGATGGCCGTTCTGCTCATTGCCGAACACGACGATTCGGCCCTCAACGGCGTCACCGCCAAGGCGCTGACCGCCGCCGCCGCCATCGGCGGGCCGGTGCACGTGCTGGTGGCTGGCAAGGATGCCAGGGCCGTCGCCGATGCCGCGGCGAAGCTCTCCGGCGTCGAGAAGGTGCTGCTCGCCGACGACGCGCTCTATGCCCACCGGCTCGCCGAGCCGCTGGCGGCGCTGATCGTGTCGCTGGCGCCGGCCTACGACGCCATCGTCGGCCCCTCCACCGCCATGGTGAAGAACGTGCTGCCGCGCGTCGCCGCTCTGCTGGACGTGATGCAGGTGTCCGACATCACCAAGGTGGTGGCGCCGGACACGTTCGAGCGGCCCATCTATGCCGGCAACGCGCTGCAGACGGTGAAGTCCGGCGACGCGAAGAAGGTGGTCACGGTGCGCACCGCGTCCTTCGCGGCGACGCCCGAGGGCGGCTCCGCCGCGGTGGAGAGCGTGGGTGCGGCGGCCGATCCGGCGCTCTCGGCTTTCCTGGAGGAGAGCATCGCCGCCTCGGACCGTCCCGAGCTGACCGGGGCGAAGATCATCGTCTCCGGCGGCCGCGCGGTGGGCTCGCGGGAGAAGTTCGCGGAACTGATCGAGCCGCTCGCCGACGTGCTCGGCGCGGCGGTGGGCGCCTCGCGCGCCGCGGTGGATGCAGGCTACGCGCCGAACGACTGGCAGGTGGGCCAGACCGGCAAGGTGGTGGCCCCGGAGCTCTACATCGCGCTGGGCATCTCCGGCGCCATCCAGCATCTCGCCGGCATGAAGGACTCCAAGGTCATCGTCGCCGTCAACAAGGACGAGGAGGCCCCCATCTTCCAGGTGGCCGACTACGGCCTCGTCGGAGACATCAATACCGTCATCCCGGAATTGAAGGCGGAACTCGCCAAGGCCAAAGGATAGGCTAAAAGGAAGGCGGCCGGGTCCGGCCCGGCCGCCGCCACAGGGGCGCCGGCCCCTCTCCTCCCGGCAGCAAGGCGAAACGAGAGAAACATGCCGCTCGAGATCAAGAAGGTCGGGGTCATCGGCGCTGGCCAGATGGGCAACGGCATCGCGCACGTCTGCGCCCTCGCCGGCTATGACGTGGTGCTCAACGACGCGGACCCCGACCGCATCCGCTCCGGCCTCGCCACGATCAACGGCAACATGGCCAAGCAGGTGTCCAAAGGCACCGTCTCCGAGGCCGACCGCCAGGCGGCGCTCTCGCGCATCATCGCGGCCGAGGCGGTGGACGACCTCGCCGACTGCGACCTCGTAATCGAATCCGCCACCGAGCGGGAAGAGGTGAAGCGCAAGATCTTCTCCGGCCTGTGCGCCGTGGTGAAGCCGGAGGCCATGCTGGCCTCCAACACCTCGTCCATCTCCATCACCCGCCTCGCCGCCTCCACCGACCGGCCGGAGCGCTTCATCGGCATTCATTTCATGAATCCGGTGCCGCTGATGGAGCTGGTGGAGCTGGTGCGCGGCATCGCCACCGACGACGACACCTTCGAGAGCTCCAAGCAGTTCGTCACCCGGCTCAACAAGACCTATGCGGTGGCGGAGGATTTCCCGGCCTTTATCGTCAACCGCATCCTGCTGCCGATGATCAACGAGGCCATCTACACCCTCTATGAGGGCGTCGGCAGCGTCGATTCCATCGACCGTGCCATGAAGCTCGGCGCCAACCACCCCATGGGGCCGCTGCAGCTCGCCGACTTCATCGGCCTCGACACCTGCCTCGCGGTGATGCAGGTGCTGCACGAGGGGCTCGCCGATTCCAAGTACCGCCCCTGCCCGCTGCTGGTGAAGTACGTCGAGGCCGGCTGGCTCGGCCGCAAGACGCAGCGCGGCTTCTACGACTATCGCGGCGAGAAGCCCGTCCCCACGCGCTGATCCCGCGGGCAGGAGACCTCCCCGGCCGTCTTTCGCACGGCCGGATCCGGTTTCAGGCCTCGATCGGTGCAGCCGGCAGTTCCACCCGCTGGAGCAGGCCGCCGCCCGGCCGGTTGACGAGGGTGAGCCGGCCGCCATGGCGGCCGACGATCTCGTTGGCGATGGCGAGGCCGAGGCCAGCCCCGGGAATCTTCACCTGCCGTGCCGGATCGACCCGGAAGAACGGCTCGAACACCTGCCCCATGAGCGCCTCGGGAATGCCGGGGCCGTCATCCTCGATCAGCAGCACCCCCGCCTCGCCCTCGGTCCCGACGCTCACCCGCGCGCCGCCGCCGTGGGTGGCGGCGTTGACCACCAGATTGCGCAGCGCCCGCTTGAGCGACAGCGGCCGGCCCCGCACGCCGACGGGCATGCTGGAGACCAGCCGCGCCGCATGCCCGATGCCGGCCACTTCCTCCACCACTTCCGCCGCCAGCAGATCCATCCGCACCGCCTCCTCGGGGCCGCCCTCCACCTCCTCGCGCACCAGGCGGATGGCGCTGTCGGCGATGCGGTCGAGCTCGGCGAGGTCGCGCAGCCATTCGGTCCGCTCCTCGTCGTCGGGGATGAATTCGGCCCGCAGCCGCATGCGGGTGAGAGGGGTGCGGAAATCGTGCGCCGCACCGGCGACGATGCGCATGCGGCTGTCCATGGCCGCCTTCAGCCGCGCCGACAGGCGGTTGATGGCGGCGGCCGCCGCGCGCACCTCTGCCGGGCCGCGTTCCGGCAGAACCGGCGGCTCGCCGTCCGGCCCGATGCGGCGCGCCGCCTCCTCCACCAGTGCCAGCGGCCGGGTGAGGCGCCGCACGGCGAGGAACACCACGCCGGTCACGCCGAGCACCATGAAGGCGAGCCACACGGCGAAGCCGAACGGGCCGCCCGGCGGCCCCGGAGGCGGTGGCGGGCGCGTGGCGCCGTTCAGTGTGAGCCAGCGGCCGTTGGCGAGGTGGACAGCGGTCAGGGGCGGCCCGCCGCCGGTCGGCCTCAGCACCACCGCGCGCAGCGGGCGCCCGAACCGCTCGAGGGATTCAGCCAGCAGGCGCGTCGCCATCTCGTCGATCTCGCCCGCCGGCCGCTCGGCCGAGAGCCCCGGCGCGGGGATACCGACGGGCACGGCAGCGGCGAGGTCCGCCGCCTCGACGACGACCGGCGCCGGCCCGGCGGTGATCGAGTGCCAGTCGGGATTCGAGAGGAAGAAGGATGCGCCGTTGGCCAGGGTGATCACCACCAGCACCGCCACCACCAGGATGGCGGTGACCTGGGCGCGCAGCGTGGTCACGACACCTCCTCGGTATCGACGCGCACGGCGAGCTGATAGCCGCCGTTGCGCAGCGTCTTCAGAAGCTGGAACGAGCCCTGGTCGCCGAGCTTGCGGCGCAGCCGGCTGACCAGCACGTCCACCGAGCGGTCGAACGGCCCGGCCTCCCGGCCGCGGGTGATGTCCAGCAGCTGGTCGCGGGAAAGGATGCGCCCCGGCCGCTCGATGAACGCCATGAGCAGGTCGAACTCGGCGCCCGTGAGCATCACCTCGTTACCGTCGTCGTCGGTGACGCGGCGCAGCTCCGGCTCGGCGCGGAAGCGGCCGAAGCGGAAGGCGCGGGCGGACGCGGCGGGGGGCTCAGGCGCCCCGATCCGCCGCAGCACGGCGCGGATCCGCGCCACCAGCTCGCGCGGGTTGAACGGCTTGCCGAGATAGTCGTCGGCGCCGATCTCCAGCCCGATGATGCGGTCCACATCCTCTTTCAGCGCGGTCAGCAGGATCACCGGCACGCGCGAGCGTGTCCGCAGGGCGCGGCACAGATCGAGGCCCGAGGCGTCGGGCAGCATCAGGTCGAGCACGACGAAGTCGATGCGCTGGGTGGCGAGCTTCTCCTCCATTTCGCGCCCGTCTGCCGCCGTGGTCACGCGGAAGCCCTGCCCCGCCAGATAGCGGCCGAGAAGCTTGCGGATCTCGTGATCGTCGTCGACGACGAGGATATGCGGGCCGTCCTGCTGCACCGGTTGCTCCTTTTCCAGGCGATGCTAGCGGGCCGGCGCCTCGCCCGCACGGCCGCCTGCTTCCAAGCGTTGCCCACGGCCATCGAGCAACATTGCGACACAAAATTGTCCGGACGGGACTTGTTCGGACATGCAGCGACCGCGGCGAGCAAAGGTGCCGGACCATGGTGAGCGCATGGGACGGCTGACGCTCGCCCCGGCCCAGCGGGACACCGCAGACGCCGCGGCCGCAGCCTGCGCATCGCCTCCGCCGCATGACAGCGCGGAAGGCTCATGGAAGGAAGGGATCTCGCCGCCCTTGATCATCCCTTCCCCGCAGCGGGCGTGCCTCGGCACGCCCGCTGTCCCGTTTCGCGACCTTCCATCAGCAGCCATTGACGCGCGCCGGGTCCCCTCCCCGGCGCGCGCTACCGTTCTGCGTCACACGCCTGTCGCGCGCCGTGCCTAAAGATCTGAAAACGGTTACACCCCTTTGGCGGGGACCGGCCGGGATCCGATCATGGCGCGCATCGTCACCATCAGGACCGTCGCGGAACGCGCCGGCTGCTCCATCGCTACGGTGAGCCGGGTCATCAACCGCTCGGCACCCACCAGCGCGGATGTGGAAGCCCGCGTAAACGCCGCCATCGCCGAGCTGGGCTTTCGCCCGAGCGAGATCGGCCGCGCGCTGAAGACCCTGCGCACCCGCACCCTCGGCGTGCTCATCCCGAGCCTCACCAATCCGGTCTTCGCCGCCTCGGTGGCCGGCATGCAGGCGGCGGCGCGGGCCCGCCGGCACACCCTTCTGCTCACCGCCACCGATTACGATCCGGGGGCCGAGGCGGAACTGGTGGAAACGCTGGTGGCGCAGAACGTGGCGGGCCTCGTGCTCACCGTGGCCGATGCGGATCGCAACGGCACCCTCGACCTTCTCGATGCCGAGAACATTCCCTACGTGCTCGTCCATAACGAGCCGCAGGGCGAAGGCCGGGCGGCCGTCTGCGTGGACAATGCGGCCGCGACCTTCGCCCTCACCGAAGCGATGATCGCGGCGGGCCACCGGCGCATCGCCTATCTCGCGGGGCGCTTCGCCACCTCCGACCGCTCCCGCCGGCGCTATGAGGGCCACTGCGCCGCCATGGCCGCCGCCGGGCTCGCGGCCTCCGCCCCGCTGGAGCTCGACTATCTCGGCGAGGCTCCCGGGCACGCCGAGGCCCTCGCCGGCCTGTTCGCCTCCAGCGCGCCGCCCACCGCGGCGCTCTGCTCCAACGATCTGCTCGCCCTCTCGGTGATCGGCGCCCTGCGCGACCTCGGCCTGAAGGTGCCGCGGGACGTGTCGGTCGCCGGCTTCGACGGCATCGCGCTGGGCCGGGCCATGAGCCCCACCCTCGCCACCGTGGACACCCCCACCCGCCCCATGGGGGAGCGGGCGGTGGACATGCTGTTCGAGATGATCG
The DNA here is from genome assembly GCF_040044995.1 of Xanthobacter pollutisoli. NCBI lineage: Bacteria > Pseudomonadati > Pseudomonadota > Alphaproteobacteria > Hyphomicrobiales > Xanthobacteraceae > Xanthobacter > Xanthobacter pollutisoli. The sequence goes on along the minus strand of NZ_JBDZDP010000004.1, from coordinate 109,093 downwards.
AGGGCGGCGCCGCCCCGCGGGTCGAGCGCCTGCCTTTCGCCATCCGGCCCGGCGGCACCCTTGCCGCCGCGCCCGCCGATCGCCGGCCACGGGCCGACGGCGCCCCTTCCCCCTCTTCCGCTCCAACCCCGTGAGGCACGCCATGCTCACCCTTCAGACCCGACCCGGCACGACGCGTCCCGCCCTCCCGCGCTTCGCCGCGCGCCTCCTCGCCGCCGGCGCCCTCGCCGCGCTCGCTTTCGCCGGCCAGCCGGCCCGGGCGGCCGACGCCATCTGCTACAATTGCCCGCCCGAATGGGCCGACTGGGGTGCCATGCTGAAGGCCATCAAGGCCGACCTCGGCATCGACGTTCCGCAGGACAACAAGAATTCCGGCCAGTCCCTCAGCCAGATCATCGCCGAGAAGGCGAGCCCGGTGGCCGACGTCGCCTATCTCGGCGTCACCTTCGGCATCAAGGCGAAGGACGCCGGCGTCACCCAGCCCTACGAGCCGAAGGGCTTTGCCGACATCCCGGACGGGCTGAAGGACAAGGACGGCAACTGGTTCACCATCCATTCCGGAACCCTCGGCCTGTTCGTGAACAAGGAGGCGCTGGGCGGCGCGCCGGTGCCGGCCTGCTGGGCCGACCTGCTGAAGCCGCAATACAAGGGCCTCGTCGGCTATCTCGATCCCACCTCCGCCTTCGTCGGCTACGTGGGCGCAGTGGCGGTGAACGGCGCCATGGGCGGCTCGCTGGACGACTTCAAGCCGGCCGTCGACTATTTCAAGAAGCTTCAGGCCAACCAGCCCATCGTGCCGAAGCAGACCTCCTACGCCCGCGTGGTCTCGGGCGAGATCCCGATCCTGTTCGACTACGACTTCAACGCCTATCGCGCCAAATATTCGGAGAAGGGCGATTTCGCCTTCGTCATCCCCTGCGAGGGCACGGTGGTGGTGCCTTACGTGATGACCATGGTGAAGGGCGCACCCCACCCCGAGGCGGCGAAGAAGATGCTGGACTACGTCCTCTCCGACAAGGGCCAAGCCATGTGGGCCAAGGCCTACCTGCGCCCGGCGCGGGCCATCGAGCTGCCCAAGGAGGTGGCGAGCCGCTTCCTGCCCGCCGCCGACTATGCCCGCGCCAAGCCGGTGGACTACGCCAAGATGGAAGCCGCCCAGAAGGGCTTCTCCGAGGCCTATCTCGCCACGGTGAAGTGACCGGCCGCCGTCGCCCTCCGGCTCGACCGGAGGGCCCATCGCTCCGCCCGGCGCTGGCTCCCGGCGGCGGCAAGGATGCTCCGGTCACGCCGGAGCATGACGGTTGTTTCGGATGCGCGGGGCTTTGGCCGACGCATGACGGTGGCTTCCGATGGGCAGGGCCCTTCCCCGCCGTCGCCCTCCGGCTTGACCGGAGGGCCCATCGCTCCGCCCGGCGCCGGCTCCCGGTGGCGGGATGGATGCTCCGGTCAAGCCGGAGCATGACGGTGGTTTCGGATGCGCGGGGGCTTGCCCCGACGCATGACGGTGGCTTCCGATGGGCAGGGCCCTTCCCCGCCGTCGCCCTCCGGCTTGACCGGAGGGCCCATCGCTCCGCCCGTCGCCGGCCCCGGTGGCGGCATGGATGCTCCGGTCAAGCCGGAGCATGACGGTTGTTTCGGATGCGCGGGGGCTTGCCCCGACGCATCACGGGGGCTTCTGATTGCGGGGCCCTTCCCCGCCGTCGCCCTCCGGCTCGACCGGAGGGCCCATCGCTCCGCCCGTCGCCGGTCTCTGGCGGCGGCATGGATGCTCCGGTCACGCCGGAGCATGACGGGGAGTGGGGAGCGAAGGGCAGTTCCCAACGTTGCGCTCTGGTCAAGCCGGAGGGTGGCGGCGAAAAAGAGTATGTCTGAAGGGGAAGGCCCTTCAGTCCAGCATGAGTCGATCCCCCGGGCCCCTCGCCGGGCCTTTCCAACCCCGTTGCGGACCCCGATGACCAGCGCCGATCGCCTCGCCCGCCTCTTCCTACTGCCGCTCCTCGTGTTCGTGGCGGCCTTCTTCGCTCTGCCCATGGTGCGGCTCGTGGGCGTCGCCGGCTCGGGGCCGAACGGCATGGCGGAATATCTCGCCATCCTCACCAATCCCCGCCACCTCGCCACCTTGCTCGCGACGCTGGGCCTCTCGGCGGCGGTGACGGCGGCGACCCTCGCCATCGGCACGGTGGTGGCCCTCTTCCTCGCGCGCAACCGCTTCCCCGGGCGGGCGCTGCTGGTCTCCCTGCTCACCCTGCCGCTGGCCTTTCCCGGCGTGGTGGTGGGCTTCATGATCATCCTGCTGGCCGGTCGGCAGGGGCTCATCGCCAGCCTCTCCATGGGGCTCGGCATGGGCCGCTGGGTGTTCGCCTATTCCATGGCCGGCCTGTTCGCGGGCTACGTCTATTTCTCCCTGCCGCGGGTGCTGGTCACCCTCATGGCGGCGGTGGAGAAGCTCGATCCGGCGCTGGAAGAGGCCGCCCGCTCCCTTGGCGCCGGACGGATCGCGGTGCTGCGCGACGTGACCCTGCCGGGCATCGGCCCGGCGCTCATGGCCTCCGGAGCCATCGCCTTCGCCACCGCCATGGGGGCGTTCGGAACCGCCTTCACTCTGGCGACGCGCATCGACGTTCTGGCCATGACCATCTACACCGAGTTCACCCTCGCCGCGAACTTCCCAACCGCCGCCGCGCTCTCCCTCGCCCTCGGCCTCATCACCTGGGCGGTTCTGGCGCTGGCGCGCAATCTTGCCGGCTCCGGCGTCGCAGCAGCGGGGTGACGCCATGACACCCGCGCTGCGCCCCCACCGCCTCACCTTCGCCTTCCAGCTCTTCGTGACGCTGCTGGCCTGCGCCTTCCTCATGGTGCCGGCCGGCGCTTCCATTTTGGCCGGCTTCACCGTCAATTACTTCCGCGGTGTCTCCTCCGGCCTGACGCTGGACTGGGTGGCGCAGGTGCTGGCGCTCTATGCCGACACCATCCTTCTCTCCATCGCCATCGCCCTCGGCACGCTCTGCGCCACGCTGGTGATCGGCGTGCCCGCCGCCTGGGCGCTGGCGCGCCGGCCCTCGCGCCTGTCGCGGCTGCTGGAAGAGGTGGTGACGCTGCCGGTGGCCATCCCCGGCCTCGCGCTGGCGCTGGCCCTGATCCTCGCCTATGGCGCGGTGCGCGAATTCCGCATGAGCCCGCTCTTCATCCTCACCGGCCACGTGCTCTACACCCTGCCCTTCATGCTGCGCTCGGTGATGGCGGTTCTGGCGGCGGTGGACGTGCGCACGCTGGAGGAAGGCGCCGCCTCCCTCGGCGCCTCGCCGCTCCAGCGCTTCTTCCATGTGGTGGTGCCCAATGCGCGCGGAGGCATCCTCGCCGGGGCGCTCATGGTGGTGACGCTGTCCATCGGCGAGTTCAACCTCACCTGGATGCTGCACACGCCCCTGACCAAGACGCTGCCGGTGGGCCTCGCCGACAGCTATGCCTCCATGCGCCTCGAGATCGCGAGCGCCTACACGCTGGTCTTCTTCGTCATGATCGTTCCCCTCCTCGTCGCCCTCCAGCTGTTCGGCCGCCCGGCCACCGGTGCCCGATGACCGATCCGCAGATGAAGGGTGCCGCCGTCACCGTCGCCGGCTGCGGCAAGACCTATCCGGACGGCACCCGGGCCCTGTCGCCGGTGGACCTCACCGTCGCCGCGGGGGAGACGCTGGTGCTGCTCGGCCCTTCGGGCTGCGGCAAGACCACGCTGTTGCGGCTCATCGCCGGGCTGGAGGCGCCGGACGCCGGCGGCCGCATCCTGTTCGACGGCGCCGACGTGACCCATTTGCCCATCGAGAAGCGCAACGTGGGCATGGTGTTCCAGTCCTACGCTTTGTTCCCCAACATGAGCGTCATCGACAACGTGGCCTACGGCCTGCGCGTGCGCGGCATCGCCCGGGAGGCGCGGCGGGCGCAGGCCGGCGCGGTGCTGGAGATGATGCGCATCGACGCCCTCGCCGCGCGGCGCATCGACCAATTGTCCGGCGGGCAGCGCCAGCGCGTGGCCCTCGCCCGGGCGCTGGCGGTGCGCCCGCGCGTGCTGCTCCTTGACGAGCCGCTCACCGCCCTCGACGCCGCCCTGCGCGAGCATCTGCGCAGCGAGATCGACGCGCTGCTGCGCCGCCTCTCCATCACCGCGGTCTACGTCACCCACGACCAGGCGGAGGCGCTGGCACTGGGCGACCGCATCGTGGTGATGCGGAACGGGGCCATCGCCCAGGTGGGCACGCCGCGCGACGTCTATTTCCGCCCGGCGGACGATTTCGTGGCCGATTTCGTCGGCATCACCAACCGCCTCACCGGCCGCGTGCGCAACGCCCGCTTCGAGACCGCCGCGGGCGTGGTGCCGGTGGCGGCTTCCGACCGCCCCGACGCCCGCCTTCTGTTCCGCCCCGAGGCGGTGCGGCTGGTGAGCCCGGTCGACGCGGGGCTGGTGGCGCGGGTGGCACAGGTGGAATTCCAGGGGCCGCGCCAGCGCGTGGTGCTGGAAGCCGGCGACGGCGTCCGCCTCATCGCCGAAGCCCCCGCCGACCTCGCCCTCACGCCCGGCGAGGCCATGGGCCTCGTCATCGATCCCGCGCGCTGCACCCTGGTCTGATCCCCATGCTCATCGCCCAACTGACCGACACGCACATCCGCCGCCCCGGCGACCTCGCCTATGGGGTGGTGGACACGGCGGCCTATCTGGAGGCGGCGGTCGCCCACATCCTCGCCCTCGACCCCGCGCCTGACGCGGTGATCGTCACCGGCGACCTGACCGACTTCGACGACCCGCGCGAATACGATCGCTTCCACGCCATCACCGCGCCGCTCGGGGCGGCGCTCTTCCCCATTCCCGGCAACCACGACAGCTCCGCCGGGTTGCTCGCGGCCTTCCCGCAGATCGCGGCGCGCTGCGCCGGGGCGCGTGTGAACTATGTGGTGGAGGATTTTCCGCTCCGCCTGGTGATGCTGGATTCCACCGTCCTCGGCCGGCCCCATGGCCAGCTGGGTGAGGACGGCCTCGCCTTCCTCGATGCCGCGCTTGCCGCGGCGCCGGACCGGCCGGCGCTGGTCGCCGCGCACCACCCGCCGTTCCTCACCGGCATCCGCCACATGGACGTGCAGAACCTGTTCGATGCCGCGGCGCTGGAGGCGGTGCTGCGCCGCCATCCCCAGGTCGTCGCCTTCACCTGCGGCCACGTGCATCGGGCGGTGACCACCAGCTTTGCCGGCATCGCCGCCACCATCGGCCCGGCGCCGGCCCATTCGGTGAGCCTGGCGCTCGATCCCGCCGCGCCGCCCACCTTCCACATGGAGCCGCCGAGCCTGTCGCTGCACCGCTTCGCCGAGGGCCGGCTCGTGACCCACCGCAGCTTCATCGGCAGCTTTTCCGGCCCGCACCCCTTCTTCGGGCCCGACGGCAAGGCCATCGGCACGCCGGCTCGGACGGCCTGAAGCCAGACCGCTTGAAGCAACACCGCCTGAAACGAAAAAACCCCGGACCAGCCGGGGCTTTTCAGTTTTGGAGGGGGTGCGGCTCAGCCGCCGGCCACCGGCAGCGGGATCGGCGCCGGGCCGAGCGCATTGCTGCGCGAGGCGGTCCGCTCGGCCACCCGGTCGGCGTAGGGCAGCTCCAGCCGCTCCCACACGTCCGACAGCGCCCGGGCGAGATGGGCGATCAGCGCATCGTCGTGGAAGGGCGTGGGGGTGATGCGCAGGCGCTCGGTGCCGCGCGGCACGGTGGGGTAGTTGATGGGCTGGATGTAGATGCCGTACTCGGCGAGCAGCAGATCGCTCGCCATCTTGCAGGCCTTGGCGTCGCCCACCATCACCGGGACGATGTGGGTGGGCGTCTCCATCTGCGGCAGGCCGGCGGCGGCGAGCGCCGCCTTCACCTTGGCCACCTGGGTGCGCTGGCCGATGCGCTCGGCCTGCGAGGTCTTCAGATGCTTGACCGAGGCGGTGGCCGCCGCGGCGATGGCCGGCGGCAGAGCGGTGGTGAAGATGAAGCCCGGCGCGTAGGAGCGCACCGCGTCGATGATGAGGCGCTTGCCGGTGATGTAGCCGCCGACCACGCCGAAGGCCTTGCCCAGCGTGCCCTCGATCACGTCCACCCGATGCATGACGCCGTCGCGCTCGGCGACGCCGCCGCCACGCTCGCCATACATGCCCACCGCATGGACTTCGTCCAGATAGGTCATCGCGCCGTAGCGCTCGGCGAGGTCGCAGATGCCGGCGATGGGGGCGATGTCGCCGTCCATGGAATAGACGCTCTCGAACGCCACCAGCTTCGGCCGGTCGCCAGCGGCCTTCAGCAGCTCTTCCAGATGGCCGAGGTCGTTGTGGCGGAAGATGGCCTTCTGCCGGCCGCCGTGGCGCACGCCCTCGATCATGGAATTGTGGTTCAGCTCGTCGGAGAGCACCACGCAGTCCGGGATCAGCTTGACGATGGTTGAGATGCCGGTGGCGTTGGAAATGTAGCCCGAGGTGAAGACGAGGCCCGATTCCTTGCCGTGCAGGTCGGCAAGCTCACGCTCCAGCATCACGATCTCGTGGCTGTTGCCCGAGATGTTGCGGGTGCCGCCGGCGCCGGCGCCGCGGGCCTTGGCCGCGTTGCACATGGCATCGACCACGTCGGGGTGGGCGCCCATGCCGAGATAGTCGTTGGAGCACCACACCACGATGTCGCGCGGGCCGCCCGGCGAGTGCCATACCGCGCGCGGGAAGTGCGCGGCGTCGCGCTCGATCTCGGCGAAGGTACGATAGCGGCGCTCTTTGCGCAGGGCGTCGATGGCGTCGGCGAAAAAGGAGTCGTAGGTCATTCCGAACCCTGCGGCGGCAGACGGGATCGCGACGGGGGCAGATCCTCATTGTTATAAGGATATGCCGGCACCTTGCTCCTTGTATTGATGCCAATCAAGTACCACGCATGACGCGCGGCGATCCGGCGCGGGGGCGGAAAATACCGTGCACCGCAGCACGAGCAGGGCCTTTTGGGGGGCGCTGCGCTATCCGCGGGTCGAGAGCCGCAGGGCGATGACGGCGCGGGTTGCAGGCCCCGCGATCCCGTCGACCTTCAGCTTCTGGCTGCGCTGGAACACCCTCACCGCCGCCTCCGTGGCCGGACCGTAGAGGCCGTCCACATGGAGCACAGGGTCCGCGCCGAGCTGGTTGAGGGCCTCCTGCAGCTCGCGCACGTCGCCCATGGGGCGGGCATCCTTCCAGGCCTCGGCGCCGTCGTCCCCGGTGAGGAGAGGATAGATCTTCGCCAGCCACGCCTTGCGCGACTCAAGGCCGATGAAGCCGCCGTTGATGCGCCGGGTGATCCGCCCGATGTCGCCGTCGTCCGCCGCATCATTGAGCTGGCCCTCGGCCCACTCGCCGAGCGCCGGCAGGAGCGCCACGTCGGCATCGAGGACGCGCTCGGGCTTATTCTCCAGATCGACGCCGATCTCCTGACCCCGCTTGCGGTAGGCGGCGCGGCCGGTGGTCTGGAGCAGCCCGCCGCCGCGATAGCGATAACCGTCGCCGGGCTTCGTATTGCCCAGCTCTCGCGCCTTGCGCGGATTGCCGAGGCCGTAGACCCGCTCGGCGAGGGCCTCCGGATGCCCCGCCAGCATCTCCGCCTCGGCCGGGCGAACGGCAGCCGAGTGGTGACCCACGCCGAAGATCGTCAGGATCCGCGGGGCCCGATAATTCATGTTCTCGAACGTGACGGTGAGCCCGTCCGTCTCGTGAAACACCTGCGCCAGAAAGTGGGCCAGCCGCAGCGGCGTCATCAGGTCGTGCTGCTTGAGCAGGGCGGCGCCCTGGTCGAAGGCATCGAGATAGGCCGGCTTGGCTCCCCTAGAGAGCTTGAGCAGGAGCGCGCGCGTGAGCATGCAAGGACCCCCATTTCCGCGCCGAGGCGCGGGGGTGAATTGCAGAACTCCATAATACAACTTTTGCGATTAGTCATGCCAAAACACGACCTGCGCGGGCCCCCTGCGCAGGGGCGGAGCAGGGCTCAGCGCGTGACCAGGACGAGGTCGATCAGCCGGGGCAGGAAATGGGCGAAGACGGCGGCGGCGGTCTTCGGGTCGGCGGCATCGCTCACCACGCTGAAGGACGCCGTGGGGCCGATCAGCAAGGCATCCACCGCGGCGGTGGCGCCGCCGCTGGTCCAAGCCACCTCCCGGTTCCCGGAGAGGACGCGCACGCCCTCCACGGTCCGCTCGGAGAATCCGGTGATGCGCGCGGCGGTGATGTGCCCGGAGGAATTGGCGGGCGCTTCCCGGGACAGGCGGGAATGATGGGCCTCGAACTGGGCGAGGCTCACCGTGGGGCGATGCGGCTGGCGCTTGTAGCTCACCTTGGAGCGGGGCGGGCAGCGCGGGTCATTGCAGCGGAAGGTGACGACCCCGTCGGCGCTTTCGCTCCGGTCCCACCCTTCGAAGGCCAGCGCCACCGCCTCCTGGGCACGGGCCGGGGCGCCCGGCAACAGCGCTGCAATGGCGGCAAACAACACCGCCGGGGCCAGGAACAAAAATCGCCATCCGGTCATGACGCCGCCCTTCGAAAGGCCCGGCCGGACGCGCGGCGGGGCGAGGGGCCTAAAGCATAGCCGCCTTTGAGACTTTCGCCTCCTCCTGCGTCACCCGCACAGGCGAAAAATCATCAAATCATCCCTTGCAACCCAGGCCCGAATCCCTTACATCCGCGTTGCCCAAATTCGCACGTGCCTGTGGTCGCGTGTCGGTCGGTAGGATCTCCGGACAAGAGGCCGGAAAGCTGCCAGGACGACCGATAGCCGGAGGGAACCGGCCCACCCCGCTCCTCATGCGGGGGACGTGACTTGAAGCAACGACGTAAGGGCTTTTTTGGTCTCGGTCGGCCCTCCAAAGGTCGGCGGCACTGAAGAGGCACTACATCTTGCCGGCCGTGCGGAGCGGGATATCCCCTCCAATCGTGCGCAGTTGTCCCATCCTCGCGCGGCGCGTGCCGCGCCGAGAGGTTCGGCTGCCGTTCGGTCCGATGATGCGGCCGGGTTAGATGCCCGGCGAAGCGGGTACGGCCCGCAGACGGTCGGCGTGTCCACATCGCCGGGCGAATGCGAGCGCGTGCCCCGGGCTCTCCCGAGAAGGAGCGTCCGTCCTGTCGTCGCGCAGATTCCTGCGCTTCACTGGCTTCAGGTCACGGGGAGGTATCCATGACCGATCGCATCCGCGAATTCCTGCGTACCCGGCGAGAGGATGGCCCCTGCGTGGTGGTGGACCTCGACGTGGTCCGCACCAACTATCAGGCGTTTGCCCGCGCGCTGCCCGACACCCGCGTGTTCTATGCCGTCAAGGCCAATCCCGATGCCGCCATCCTGAAGGCGCTGGAGGAGATGGGCTCCTCGTTCGATTGCGCCTCCACCGGCGAGATCGACATGGTGCTCGCCACCGGCGCGGGTGCGGACCGCATCTCCTTCGGCAACACCATCAAGAAGGAGCGCGACATCGAGCGCGCCTTCAAGCTGGGCGTGCGCCTGTTCGCCGTCGATTCCTACGAGGAAGTCGAGAAGATCGCCCGCGTCGCCCCGCGCGCCAAGGTGTTCTGCCGCATCCTGTGCGACGGCGCCGGCGCCGAATGGCCGCTGTCGCGCAAGTTCGGCTGCGAGCCGGACATGGCGGTGGACGTGCTGGAGCATGCGCATCGCCTCGGCCTCGCCGCCTATGGCGTGTCCTTCCACGTGGGCTCGCAGCAGAAGAACGTGAATGCCTGGGACGGCGCGCTCGCGTCCGCCGCCGGCATCTTCCGGGCCTGCGCCGAGCGGGGCATCTCGCTGTCCATGGTGAACCTGGGCGGCGGCTTCCCCACCCGGTATCTCCAGGACGTGCCGGCCGCCATCTCCTATGGCGAGGCCATCTTCTCCGCGCTGCGCCGGCACTTCGGCAACGCGATCCCGGAGACGATCATGGAGCCGGGCCGCGGCATGGTGGGCAACGCCGGCCTCATCGAGGCCGAGGTGGTGCTGATCTCGAAGAAGTCCGAGCAGGACACCATGCGCTGGGTCTATCTCGACATCGGCAAGTTCGGCGGCCTCGCCGAGACCATGGACGAGGCGATCCGCTATCCGTTCCGCACCCCGCGGGATGGGGACGACACCGCCCCGTGCGTGCTCGCCGGCCCGACCTGCGATTCGGCCGACGTGCTGTATGAGAAGACCCCGGTCGAGCTGCCCCTGTCGCTCTCCATCGGCGACAAGGTCATCATCGAGGCCTGCGGCGCCTACACCACCACCTATTCGGCGGTGGCGTTCAACGGTTTCCCGCCGCTGAAGTCATACGTGATCTGAAGGCGGCGCCCGCCGCAGAAGATCCAAACTCCCGTGGCACCCGAGCGGAGCCGCGTGGAGATCCGCCCGCGCGGCGCCCGAGCGTAATCCGCGACCCGGCCGCAGAAGGTCCCCCGGCATCGGCTGCCCGCCGTCCGGGGCATGAGGAGGGGATGTGTCCCCTCGTCTTCCGCACCCGTCCTGACAAGGCATCAGCCTGGCTGTGATGCAGCCGGGGCGGGCTTCTTCACCTCTCACGTTGGCGCAGGAGCTGCCGATGACCGAGATCGTGCTTGAATCCGTGGAAGATGTGGCCCCCCGCGAGGCCCTTCTGGACCTGTGCCTCGGCGAGGGGCGCACGGCCAAGTCCTCCGAGCGCCTGCGCGAGGGCCGCCTGCCGGCCGACGGCCTCGCCTTCGCCGCCCACGGCCCGGACGGGCGCCTCGCCGCCACCGTCCGCCTGTGGAACGTGACGGCCGGCCCCGGCAAGCCGGCGCTGCTGCTCGGCCCGCTGGCGGTGCACCCCTGGTTCCGCGCCCATGGGCTTGGCGGCGCGATGATGCGCGCGTCCATCGCCACGGCGCAGGCCCAGGGCCACGGAGCCATCCTGCTGGTGGGCGATGCGCCCTATTACGAGCGCTTCGGCTTCTCCGCGGAGAAGACCGGGGAGCTGTGGATGCCCGGCGCCTACGACCGAAACCGGCTGCTGGCACTGGAGCTGAAGGCGGGCGCGCTCGACGGCGCCCGCGGCCTCATCAGCCCCACCGGCACCCGCATTGCCGTGCCCTCGCTCGCCGAGCTTGTGGCCGGCGAGCTGCGCCGCTCGGCCTGAGCGCTGTCCCGTCCGGGACGGCCGCCCGCGTCGCGGCGGCGTGCGCCCCCCTCTCCACCCGCGCACCGCGCCGCTGCGGCTGCGGGCGGGGGAGAGGGGGCGGCATCCCAAATGAAAACGGCCGGGCATCCTCTGCCCGGCCGTTTCTGTTTCAAGGGTGGGATGGCGCGGTCAGCGCACGATGATGTTCTTGAACTGCCAGGGATCTTCCAGGTCGAGATCCTCGGGGAACAGCTTCTGGCGGCCGGTCAGGGGCGTCCAGTCGGTGTAGGTGCCGATCACCGGGCCGAGATAGGGCATCTGCACTTCGAGGCAGCGGCGGAAGTCCATCTCGTCGGCCTCGACGATGCCGGCCTCCGGATTCTCCAGCGCCCAGACCATGCCGGCGAGCACGGCGGAGGTCACCTGCAGGCCGGTGGCGTTCTGGTAGGGGGCGAGCTCGCGCGTCTCCTCGATGGAGAGCTGGGAGCCGAACCAGTAGGCATTCTTCGCGTGGCCGTAGAGGAGCACGCCCAGCTCGTCGATGCCGTCGACGATCTCGTGCTCGTCCAGGATCTTCCACGTTTCCTGGAAATGCCCGCCGTTGCCGAACATCTCGTGCAGCGACAGCACCGCGTCGTTGCAGGGGTGATAGGCATAGTGGCAGGTGGGCCGGTAGAGCACCTTCGTGCCATCGCGGACGGTCAGATAGTCGGCGATGGAGATCGACTCATTGTGGGTGACGAGGAAGCCGTACTGGGCCTTCGGCGTCGGCGTCCAGGAGCGCACCCGGGTGGCGGCGCCCGGCGACAGCAGATAGATGGCGGCGCCGCAGCCGGCCTCGTGGGTGCGCCCGTCCGGCGGCAGGCTCTTTTCGTGGGTGCCCCAGCCCAGCTCCGCCGGCTGGAGGCCCTCGGAGACGAAGCCCTCGACCGACCAGGTGTTCCAGAACTGGCCCATCACCTTCGGCTCGCGGGCGCGCTGGGTGTCGCGCTCGGCGATGTGGATGCCCTTGACGCCGAGGGCACGGGCGAGCTGCGCCCATTCCTCGCGGCTCTCCGGCTCGGGGCGGTCGAGGCCGGTGTCGGCGGCGATGTTGAGCAGCGCCTGCTTCACGAACCACGACACCATGCCGGGATTGGCGCCGCAGGTGGAGACCGCCGTGGGACCGCCGGGCTTGCGGCGGCGGGCGGCGAGCAGGCTCTCGCGCAGCGCATAATTGGTACGGGCGGCGGTGGGCATGGCCTCGTCGAAATAGAAGCCCTTCCAGGGCTCCACCACCGTGTCGATGTAGAGCGACCCAAGCTCCCGGCACAGCTCCATCACCGCCACCGAAGACACGTCCACCGACAGGTTCACGCAGAAGCCCTGGCCGGCGCCGTTGGTGAGGAGGGGGGTGAGCAGCTCGCGGTAGTTCTCGGCCGTCACCTCCGACTGGATGAAGCGGATGCCGCGGGCGTCGAGCAGTTTCTTGTGCTCATCGACCGGGTCGATCACCACCATGCGCGCGAGGTCGAAGTCGAAATGGCGCTCGATGAGCGGCAGCGTGCCCCGGCCGATGGAGCCGAAACCGATCATCACGATGGGTCCGTCGATCTTCGCGTGGACCGGCCAGTCGCTCATGGCGCAACACTCCTCGTCGGGCACCGGCGCCGAACGCATGGCGCCGCGGGTTCACATGGCGCATGGCGGTGGGCGCGGCAGAACCGCGGCATCGGCCGGGCGCGGGGGGCAAGCGCCCGCGGCCGAAGCGCAGGCGGCGGCACCATGGGTAAAGCGCGCCCGCGCGTCAACCGAAGAGGCGCCGCGAAGCCGGCAAACCAAGCACCGGCGCCGGATCGCGCGCGGCCTCAGGCCTTGCGCGTCACCTTCACCGGCATGGCGTCCACCCGCACCAAGGCGGGGAACAGGCGGGTCCAGGCGATGGCCACGATCAGCGTCCCTATGCCGCCGATGACACCGGCCCCCACCGCGCCGAAAAGGGCCGCGGCCATGCCGGATTCAAATTCCCCAAGCTGATTGGAGGTGCCGACGAACAGCGAGTTCACCGCGCTGACGCGCCCGCGCATCTCGTCCGGGGTGGAGAGCTGCACCAGCGAGGAGCGGATGACGACGCTCACATTGTCCGCCGCCCCCAGCACGAAGAGGGCGCCGAGGGACAGGAGGAAGCTGCTCGACAACGAGAACACGATGGTGGCGAGGCCGAACACCGCCACCGCCACGAACATCATGGAGCCGACCCGGCGGCTCGGCGGGGCGCGGGCGAGCAGCAGGGACATGAGCACGGCGCCGGCGGCGGGCGCCGCGCGCAGCGCGCCGAGGCCTTCCGCGCCCACATGCAGGATGTCGCTGGCGAAGATCGGCAGCAGCGCCGTGACGCCGCCGAGCAGCACGGCGAAGAGATCGAGGGAGATGGAGCCGAGCACCACCGGACTGCGGCGGATGAAGGCGAGGCCGGAGAGCAGGGTCTCCAGGCTGAGGGCGTTGCGCGGTCCCGGCACGTGGGCGTCGCGGACCAGCGCCATGGCGCCCGCGGCGATGCCGTAGCAGGCGGCGGCCCCGGCGATGGGCACCACAGGGCCGAGCGCATAGGCAAATCCGCCCACCGCCGGGCCCGCGATGGTGGCCATCTGCATGGCCGACGTGGACATGGCGAGCGCCCGCGGCAACACCTCTCCCGGCACGAGGCGCGGCAGCAGGGCGGACATGGTGGGATGCTCGAACGCGCGGCAGGCGCCGATCATCATCACCGCGGCATAGATGGCCGCGAGCCCGGTGTGGCCGGCCACGATGCCGAGGGCGAGCATCGCCAGCGTCGCGGCCGACAACGCCTGGCAGCCCACCACGATGCGCCGCCGGTCGAAGGTGTCGGCGGCGTGGCCCACCAGCAGGGTGAGGCACAGGATGGGCAGGAATTGCGCGAGCCCCACGAGGCCGAGCGCCACGGCACTGCCGGTGAGCGCATAGACCAGCCAGCCCACCGCGACGCCGAGCATCTGGAAGCCCAGCGCGGAGGCCACGCGGCTGACCCAGAACAGTGCGAAGGCGGGATGGTCGCGAAGTCTTGGGGCGGACGGAAGGGAAGAGGTCACGGGCAGGACCGCGCAGGGGGCGATGGTCCGCTCCTACGCCCCCGCAGCGCCGCGGGCAAGCGCGGCCGGAGCGCGCCCGCGCGAAGCCTCCCGCCGTCCGCGCCCGACGCCTCAGTCGCTGGCGAGGATGTGATTGCGCACGATGGGGTAGACTTGGCCCGCCCATTTGCGGCCCGAGAACACGCCGTAATGGCCGACACCCGCCTGCATGTGGTGGCGCTTCTTGTGCGGCCTCAGCCCCGAGCAGATGTCCTGCGCCGCCATGGTCTGGCCGATGGAGCAGATGTCGTCGCGCTCGCCTTCCACCGTGAGCAAGGCGGTCTTGCGGATCGCACGGAAGTCGATGGGCTTTCCGCGATAGGTCAGCTCGCCCTTGGGCAGCCGGTATTCCTGGAACACGTAGCGCACCGTCTCCAGATAGAATTCGGCGGCGAGGTCCAGCACGGCGAAGTATTCGTCGTAGAAGGCCTTCGTGGTCTCGGCCTTCTCCTCGTCGCCCTCGGCCAGCGCATTGAAGAGGTCGAGGTGCGCGCGGATGTGGCGCGAGAGGTTCATGTTCACGAAGGCGGTGAGCTGCAGGAAGCCGGGATAGACCCGCCGCCCCGAGCCGGCGAAGCCCTTGGGCACCGTGGCGATGAGATTCTTCTCGAACCAGGAGATGGGCTTGGAGGTGGCGAGCTCGTTCACCTTCGTCGGGTTGATGCGGCAATCGATGGGGCCGGCCATGAGGGTCATGGAGGCCGGCGCCGCGGGGTTCTTGTCCTGCGCCATCACCGCCGCCGCCACCAGCGACTGGACGCACGGCTGACACACCGCCACCAGATGGGACCCCGGCCCCATGACCTCCAGGAACCTGACGACGTGTTCCACATAGTCGTCGAAGCCGAAGGGCCCGGCCGAAAGCGGCACCTCGCGGGCGTTGTGCCAATCCGTGATGTAGACGTCATGGTCCGGCAGCATCGTCTTCACGGTGTTGACGAGCAGCGTCGCGAAATGGCCGGAGAGCGGCGCCACCACGAGGACGCGGGGCTGGGCCACGTCCACGTCCTTCTTGAAGCGCAGCAGCGTGCCGAAGGGCAGCACGGCGGTGTGCTCCTCGGTTACCTGAACCTCGCGATTGCCCACCTCAACCGTTTTGATCCCGAACTCGGGGCGACCATGGCTGAGGGCGGCACGCTCCACCATCTCGTAGGCGGCGGCGAGGTGCCTGAGCCCCGCGTGGCCGTAGCCGTTGATTAGGGGGCCGGTCAGCGTCTGGCGCGCGAGGCTCGCGAAGAACCTCATGGGGCTCATGAGGTCGGCCTGGGCCTGGTAGGCGAAATACATCATGGCTGCGCGCGCCGAAGCGTCCGGCGTCCCCGTGCCGGAGAAAAGAAGCAGGAAGAAGTCTGCAGCATGATGCCGAACGGTCCTTCTGTTCCGCGGCCCCCGCGCCCGACGTCCCACGGACGGCAGAACCATTAAGTTATTGTCGCAGGCCCAGCTTTCCGCTTTGCAGCGCGCCTGATCGGTTGTACCAGTTAAGCTGATATTGGAGCGGCGCGTGGTGCAATGCAACACGCATCCTTCGCCTTCGGGTCGCCTGGCTCCGCCGCTTGCCAGCGCCCGCAACAGGCGGTCGACCGCCGGCACGAAGCCCGAGGGAACACGGTCAGGAACGGCATCGCAAACCGAGGCGCGGGACAGGCATGGCGACACTCACCATCTCCAGCAAGAACTACTCCTCCTGGTCCATGCGCGGCTGGCTGCTGTGCAAGATGGCGGGCCTCTCCTTCGAGGAGGAGCGGGTGCCGATGGACGATCCGGACATCAAGGCCGAGCTGCTGCTGCTCTCGCCCTCCTTCCTGGTGCCCCGCCTGGTGCACGAGGACGTCACCGTATGGGACACCCTCGCCATCGCCTGCTTCCTGCACGAGGTGTTTCCGGAGGCCGGGCTCCTGCCCGCCGACCGCGCGGTGCGCGCGCACTGCCTCTCCATCTCGGGCGAGATGCATTCGGGCTTCTCCAACATGCGCTCGGCGCTGCCCATGAACATCAAGGCCCACTATCCGGGCTTCAAGGTGTGGGCCGGCGCGCAGGCGGACATCGAGCGCATCGTCGCCATCTGGCGCGGCTGCCTCACCGCCCATGGCGGCCCCTTCCTCATGGGCGCCGCGCCGACGCTGGCGGACGCCATGTACGCGCCGGTCTGCTCGCGCTTCACCACCTATGACGTGAAGCTCGACGCCGAATGCGAGGCCTACCGCGCCCGCATCATGGCGCTGCCCCTGGTGCAGGAGTGGATCGCCGGCGCCATGAACGAGCCCGAGGAGCTGGAAGAGCTGGACGCCGAATTCTGAGTCCCGCCGTGACGTCCTCCATCGCCGCGGTCGAGCCGGGGCTGCTCCTCGCCGGTTTCGCCATCTTGATGCTGGCGGGGGTGGTCAAGGGCCTCATCGGCATGGGGCTGCCCACCGTGGGCGTCGGCCTCCTCAGCCTCGCCACCTCGCCCGCCGAGGCGGCGGCGGTGCTCATCCTGCCTGCCGCCCTCACCAATCTCTGGCAGTATTTCACCGGTCCGCGGGTCGTGGCCACCGCCCGCCGGTTTTCCTGGATGATGGCGGCCGTGGTGGCCGGCACCCTCCTTGGGGGCCTGGCGCTGGGCGGGCTCACCTCCCCCGCCGCCCAGCCGATGCTGGGCGCGACGCTGCTGCTCTACGGCGGCCTCGGCCTCTCCGCCGTGCCGCTGCAACTGCCGGCGCGGACGGAGCCGTGGCTGTCGCCGGTGATGGGGCTTCTGACCGGGCTGGTCACCGGAACGACGGGCGTCTCGGCCATGCCCTCGGCGCCCTACCTGCAGGCTATCGGACTCAATCGGGACGATCTGGTGCAGGCGCTGGGCCTGACCTTCACCGTCGCCACCTTCGCCCTCGCCGTGGTGCTGGCGAAGCCCGGCGACACCGGCGCGGTGCTGGCCAACCCCGCCCTCCTGATCGCGTCGGTAGCGGCGCTGCTGCCGGCCTTCCTCGGCATGCAGATCGGCCAATGGGTGCGCCGGGCGGTGTCGCCGACGGTGTTCCGGCGCATCTTCTTCGCCGGCCTCGCGGTGCTGGGCGCTTACATGCTGGCCCGCGGCCTCATCTGAGGCGTCGCGGGCCGCACAGCGGGCGGGCGCTCAGTCGGCGAGGCGGTGGATGTCGTGGACCACGATGCCGATGCTGTCGTCCGGCTTCTTCAGCCATTCGCCGCGGCGCAGGGTCTTCACCGTGTCCTCGTAGCCGGTCTGCCAGTGCTCCCGCATGGAGGTGGCGGAGAACTCATAATCCTTGAATTCCCGCTCATAGGCCTTCTCCTGATAGATCAGGTGGCAGATGTTGACCGGCCCGGAGCTGCTGTAGTCCTCGATGAGGGCGATATCCTCCGCGGTGCGCAGCTGCTCGGGGATGCGCTGAAGCGCGTCATAGAGCTTGGAGCGCAGATCCTGCACCCGGCGGAACACGTCGGTGGTGTAGCGGGTGCGGCTGGAATAGCCGATGTCCTTCTGCCGCTCCGACACGTCGAACATGTCCCGCGGCAGCGGCCCGCGGGCGCTGAACAGGTCCACCTGGAACACCAGCGCGCTCGGGTGGTCCGGCTGGTCCAGCAGGAACTGGAGCGGGGTGTTGGAGACGACGCCGCCGTCCCAGTAGAACTCGCCGTCGATCTTCACCGCCGGAAAGCCCGGCGGCAGGGCGCCGGACGCCATCACGTGCTCGGGCCCGATGGTGTGCTCTTGGTTGTCGAAATAGATGAAGTTGCCGGTGCGCACGTTCACCGCCCCCACCGAGAAGCGCTTCTCGCCGGAGTTGATGCGGTCGAAGTCCACGAGGCGCAGCAGCGTCTCGCGCAGCGGCGAGGTGTCATAGAAGGAGGTGGCGCCCGTGGCGCCCGACGGCAGCAGCCACGGATTGGGGAAGCGCGGCGTGAAGAAGCCGGGCTGTCCCTGCAGGATGGTGCGGGCAGCGCTCAGCTGGTTGCGCCACTGGCGGAAGATGTCGCCTTCCATGGTGACGGGCATGATGCGGCGGGAGGTGATGGTCTCCCAGAACTCGCGCAGCTTCGCCACCCGGTCCTGGGGCGCATTGCCGGCGATGATGGCGGAGTTGATGGCGCCGATGGAGACGCCCGAGATCCAGTTGGGATCGCAGCCCACCTCGTGCAGCGCCTCGTAGACCCCGGCCTGGTAGGCGCCCAGCGCGCCGCCGCCCTGGAACACCAGCGCCACGCGCTTGTAGGCGTTGATGATGTCGCACAGATCGTCGGGAAGGTGGTTCGCACGCCCGGTCATCGGCTCAGCCTCTCGCATGTCGTCACGATCGTCGCGCGCCGCGGCGCGGTCCCGCGCATGATGGGGACGGAGCGGCGCAGCCGCCGCCCGTCCCGCCGTCCGCCGATGCGGTCAGGCCGGGTCGGAGGCCATATAGTCGTACACCACCTCGCCCATGCCGAGGGTGAGGTCGCCCTTGATGTGGACGGCGGACAGCACCTCCAGCACCGGCAGCGCCGCGACGTTGCAGAGCGCGTGGGGAAACAGGCCGAGCGCGCCGGGGCCGACCCAGCATTCCTTGAGGGTCACGTCCTCCAGATAGTAGCGCACCAGCTCGCAGATGCGCGGCTTGGCGTCCACGTCGGGGATGATCTTCAGGAGGAAGCTCGGGGTGAGGAGGGAGGCGAGCACCTTCTCCTTGTCGCCGGCCACCCATTTGTAGCCCATGGTGGCGCTGGCGCAGAGCACGCTGCCGTAATGCAGCGTTCCCACCAGCGTATCCTTCTCCACCGTCAGCTTGGGCGTGGCGAACTTCTTCGGGAAGCCCCACAATTCACGCCCGCCGGCGATGGGGGATTCGTCATCGAGATACATGGAGTGGACGTAGCCGCCCTCCTGCCCGTTGAAGCGGACGGGAATGACCTGTCCGGTCTCCGTATAGTCGCCGAAGGCGGTGGAGTCGGGCATGCGGATGAATTCGTATTTCACCACCGGCTCGATGATCTCGAGCGGCTCCGGCACCACCTTCTCCAGCGCCGCCATGTCGGTGCGGTAGGTGACGATCATGTATTCGCGGTCGACGAAACGATAGGGCCCCGGCGGGAACGACGGGTTGGTGAGCGGCATCGAGTAGGCAGTGCGGCGAACGTCGGCGATCTTCATCGGCGGGTCTCTCGTGCTGCATGGGCCCGTTTCGCACCTGCGAAGGGTCGGCGCAACGTTAGTTCGGCCACGCTTGCGAGGGAAGCCCGCACCGCCGCGCCGGAGCGCGCGACACCGGTCTTGCGCCGCTAGAAAAGCAGCAGCCCGCCGCTGCCCTTCGCGGTGGCAAAGCCCACCGCCCCGCCCGTGGGATGCCAGGCGATGGCGGTGACGGCATCGGCGTCGGGGGCGCGCAGCAGGATCTCCGCGCCATCGGAGATGCGCACCATCATCACCATGCCGTCCTCCCAGCCGACGGCGAGCACCGGATCCTTGGGATGGGGCGCGACCATCGTCACCCGCGAGGTGGGCGAGGGCGCCAGCATGGAAGGCTCCTTGCCCATGGGGCCGTCCTTGGCCTGGAACGGCCACAGGATCGCCTCGCCCGAGCCCGAGGTGGCGAGCCACTTGCCGTCGGCGGTGAAGGCGAAGGACTTCACCCGCGAGGGGTAGCCCGACATGCGCATGTGCGATCCGTCCACCACCCGCCAGCCGTGCAGCGCCGGCTCCTGCATGGTGGAGACGAGGAAGCGCCCGTCCGGCGAGAAGGCGACGCCGAGGTGCGAGCCCTTCCAGCCATAGGCCTCGGGCTTGGCGCCGGGCGCGTTGGGAAACCACAGCGTGACGCCGCCGTAATGCGCCACCGCGAGGCGCAGCCCCTTGGGGGCGAAGGCAAGCCCCCCGACCGTGGACGGCGCATCGAGGCTCTTGGCCTCGCCCTTGGGCGGCAGCACATAGGCCGTCTTGCCAGCGGAATAGGCGACGACACCGTCCGGCCCCAACGCCACCCGGTCGATCCAGCGGCCCTTGTGCGCGGCGAGGGCGCGGGTTGAACCGTCCGCCAGCGTCTCCATCACCTGACCATCGTCGCCGCCGGTGACGAGGCGGCGGCCGTCGGCGGCGGCATGGAGCACGGCGCCGTCATGGACGCGCGCCGCCACGGGCACCGCATCCGCTTCCAGGCCCACGAGATGGACCACGCCCTCGGCGCCGACGAAGGCCGCCTTCCCGTCGAGAAAGGCGAGATGGACGATGCCGGTATCGAAGACGAGCGGCCGCACCTTGGCGGTGAGGCTGGAGGGGGCGGAGGACATGGGGCGCTTTGATCCCGGTTGAGGACGGGGCGTTCCTTAAGGCACCGATGGACCGCGCTGGCAAGGTGGGCGGGCACCGCGTCGCGGGCCTATGGGAAAATCCGCCTTTCAACCGGGGGCCGCGATGGAGAGCGGCAGCCGCCGCACGCCCGCCCTTTGCCGCGCGCCGCGCATGGCATTAAGAGCGGCCCGGACATGTTCGACACGCCCCTGCCCATCGACGCCGTGCTCGGCGACATCCGCGCGACCCTCGCGGCGAGCCCCTGCGCCGTGCTGGTGGCGCCGCCCGGAGCGGGCAAGACCACGCGGGTGCCCCTCGCCCTGCTCGACGCGCCGTGGGTGGGTGCGGGCAAGATCCTGGTGCTGGAGCCGCGCCGCCTCGCCGCCCGCGCCGCCGCCCGCCGCATGGCGCAGACCCTCGGCGAGGCGGTGGGCGGCACGGTGGGCTTCCGCACCCGCCTCGCCTCGGAGGTGTCCCGGCGCACCCGCATCGAGGTGGTCACGGAGGGCATCTTCACCCGCATGGTGCTGGACGACCCCGAGCTCTCAGGCGTCGCCGCCGTGCTGTTCGACGAGTTCCACGAGCGCAGCCTCGATGCCGACCTCGGCCTTGCCCTCGCCCTCGATGCCCAGCGCGGCCTGCGCGAGGATCTGCGGCTCCTCGCCATGTCGGCGACCCTCGACGGCGCCCGCGTCGCCGGCCTCATGGGAACGCAGGACCCGGCGCCGGTCATCGAGAGCGAGGGCCGCGCCTTTCCGGTTCAGACCCACTATCTCGGGCGCGATCCGCGCGCCCCGCTGGAGCGGCAGATGGCGGCGGCCATCGCCCGGGCACTGCGGCAGGAGGATGGCTCCGTCCTCGCCTTCCTGCCCGGCGCGGCCGAGATCCGTCGCACCGAAGGTCTGCTACTGGAGGAGATCCGCGACCCTGCAGTCGACGTGGTGGCGCTCTACGGCGCGCTCGATGCCGCTGAGCAGGACCGCGCCGTGCTGCCGGCGCCTGCCGGCCGGCGCAAGGTGGTGCTGGCCACCTCCATCGCCGAGACCTCGCTCACCATCGAGGGCGTGCGGGTGGTGGTGGACAGCGGACTCGCCCGGGTGCCGCGCTTCGAACCGGACGTGGGACTGACGCGGCTCGAGACCGTCCGCGTCTCGCGCGCCGCCGCCGACCAGCGGCGGGGCCGCGCCGGCCGCACCGGGCCGGGGGTGTGCTACCGCCTGTGGAGCGAAGGCGAGACCTTGAGCCTGCCGGCCTTCGCCACGCCCGAGATCCTCGCCGCCGACCTCACCGGCCTCGTCCTCGACCTTGCCCGCGTGGGCGTGCGTGATCCGGCGGCCCTGCCCTTCCTCGATCCCCCGCCCGCGCCGGCGGTGACGGAGGCCAAGGCGCTCCTGCGTCTCCTCGGCGCCCTCGATGGCTCGGAGGCGGTCACCGCCCTCGGCAGGCGCATGGCGCGGTTGCCACTGCCACCGCGCCTCGCCCACATGGTGGCCATGGGGGCCGACCGGGGTGCCGGCCGCCTCGCGGCCGAGATCGCGGCACTGCTCGGGGAGCGCGGCCTCGGCGGCGACGGCGTCGACCTTCTGGCCCGCCTCGACGGCTTCCGCCGCGACCGCGCGCGGCGCGCCGACGATGCCCGCGCCCTCGCGGCGCGCTGGGCGCAGATGGCGCAGGCCGGCGCCGAACCCTCGGCCGGGACGCCCCCCTCCCCCGCCGTGCTGCTGGCCATGGCCTATCCCGACCGGGTGGCCAAGGCCCGCGAGGAGAAGACACGCGACGCCCCGGGCGCGGGCAACGGCGCGCGCTTCCTCATGGCCAACGGGCGTGGCGCGGTGCTGGACGGCACGCTTGCCCTCGCCAAGGCTCCCTTTCTCGCCATCGCGGAGGCCACCGGCCGGGCCGAGGCGGCGCGCATCACCCTTGCCGCGGCCCTGGCGCCGGAAGAGGTGGAGGCGCTGTTCGCCGACGACATCACATCCGCCACCGAGATCGCCTTCGACTCGGAGGCCGCCGCCGTGCGTGCCCGCGCGGTGCGGCGCCTGAAGGCGCTGGTGCTCTCCGCCCAGCCCCGCCCGGTGCCGGCCGACGCGGCGACGGCCCGGGTGCTCGCCCGCGGCATCGCTGATCTGGGCATCGACCGCCTGCCGTTTTCCCCGGGCACCCGGCAATGGCGCGAGCGGGTGATGTTCGTGCGTGCCGCCGAGGGCGCCGGAGTGGACGGAGAATGGCCGGACCTCACCGACGCGGCGCTCGCCGCCACGGCGGAATCGTGGCTGGCGCCCTTCCTTGTCGGCTATAGCGCGCTCGGGGACATTCCGGCGGGCGCGCTGGCGGACGCGCTCCATGCGCTGGTGCCCTACGCCCTGTCGTCGCGGCTGGAGACGGAGGCACCGACCCATTTCACCGCGCCCACCGGCTCGCGCCTTGCCATCGACTACGGGGCCGAGGGCGGGCCGACGGTCAGCGTGCGCGTCCAGGAGCTGTTCGGCCTCACCCGCCATCCCGCCATCGCCGGCGGGCGGGTGCCGCTCACCCTCGCCCTGCTGTCGCCGGCCCACCGGCCGATCCAGGTGACGAAGGACCTGCCGCAGTTCTGGCGCGGCTCGTGGCGCGACGTGCGGGCCGAAATGCGCGGGCGCTATCCGCGCCATCCCTGGCCGGAAGACCCCGCGGAGGCGCCCCCCACCACGCGCGCCAAGCCGCGCGGCACCTGAGGCCTCAGCCTTCCTCGGCGGGGATCGGGCGGGGCCGGCCGTTTTCGTCGATGGCGACGAAGGTGAACACCGCCTCGGTGACCTTGGTGGACTGCTCGCTCTCGCGCGCCCGGCGCCAGGCCTCCACCTCGATGCGCATGGACGTGCGGCCGACCTTGACGATGGTGCCGAACAGGCTGACCTCGTCGCCCACCGCCACCGGCGACAGGAAGCTCATGGCCTCCACCGCCACCGTCGCGGCGCGGCCGCGCGAGCGGCGGGCGGCCACGTTGCCGGCGGCAAGGTCCATCTGGGACATGAGCCAGCCGCCGAAGATGTCGCCGTTGGGATTGGTGTCCGCCGGCATGGCGATGGTCCGGATCACCGGATGCCCGTCTGGCAGTTCGGACTCCTTGTCGTGCATCATCCCGTTCCCGCCTGAGGCGCTGTTGCCGCGAAGCTATGCCGACGCTGATAGCAAAATTTCGCGGCCGCGCCGGAAAATTTGATCCATCTCAGAGAATGGGGTCGGGGGGTGTGTTTTCTTCCACTTGTCCATGTCTTTTCGGGGCAGACAGGGCATGGATGACCGGCTCCGCCTTGCTGTGTGGGCGGAGCCGGTATCTCTCTTCCGGTGTCGAGCCGGGGGCTGTCGGTGCGGGCTCTCCCGCCGGCAGCCCGAAGAGAGGCCGGGCGGCGGACAGCGCTCCAGCCACACCTTCCCGAACTTTTCCCAGATTTTCGCTTCCTCTGGCGCCTCGACCGCGCACCGGCCTGCGCGGCCGCCGGACGCTGCAGACAGGCGCGTCCAGCCGGCGGCAGGGGGGAGCGCGGCGGGCAGGGTGAGCGCCGCGGGCCATCGCCCGCAGCGGCAGTCCTAGCGCGGCGGGGGCGAGAAGGTGCTGGTGGACGGCGGGGGATCGAAGCCGCCGCTCGACGGGGGCGGTGCGAAGCCGCCGCCGGAGGATCCGCCGCTGGAAGGCGGCGGGCCGAACACGTCGCTCTTCGGCGCGCTGGAGGCGGCGGGGGCGGACGAGGAGGTCGCCGCGGCCGGCGCAGCAGCCGGCGCGGCCGCAGGTGCCGATGCCGCCGGAGCCTCGGCAGCGGGTGCGGGCCGCGGCCGGGGGCGCGAGGCCGACGGCGCGGGCTTCGGCCGCTCGCGGGTCTCGGTGCCCTGCGGATCGAAGCCCACATAGATCACGTAGCGGTCCATCTCCACCGGCTTCAGCAGCGGAAAGGAAATCTGGTCTTCCACCACGGTGAAGGCGGTGTGGCCTGGGTCGGCCGGCACATCCACGGCGACGGCGAAGAATTTGGTGGTGATGGTCTTGGGATTCGGCCCCTCGTTCACCACGGCGATGCGAATGGGCACCTTCACCTGCCCCGGCGTGCCCTTGTCGCCCAGAAGCACGCGGCCCTCGATGCCCACCTTCACCAGCATCATCCCGCCGGCGATGCTGCATTCGCGGGCGAGGCGGCCGATCGTGCCCTGGTAGCGCAGGCCGCCGTTGGCGGTCTGCTGCCAGGCCGCGGCGCCGGTGCGCACGGTGAGGACCGGGCAGTCGTAGGTCAAGGCATCCCCGCCCGCGCCCACCACCAGCGCGCCGGTGGTGGCGCTGTTGACGATGCCGGCGGAGGTGCCGCTCGTGGTCGGCGCGGCGACGCCCACGTCCTGCGCGCCGAAGGCGCCGTCGAGCCCCTCCCCCGCGGCGCAGCCGGCGAGCGCGGCGGCCATCAGCCCCGGAAGCAGGAGTCTTCCGAGCCGGGTTCCGCCGCCGAGCGGCACGCCAGCCCCCGGGCCCGCCGGGCCGGTCTTGGGGTTTCGCGCTGCCGTCCTTAGTGCACCCGCCATGTCGTCAACTCCGTGGGCGCCCCTGTTCGGGGCGCTTTATAGCAAAGCCCGGCGCGCGTGAGGACCCTCCGGCGGCCGTTACGGGCTACCGAAGGGTCATTGGACGAAAGTAAGGTTACCGCCCGGCCGGCCCGGACCGGCTCAGCCGCCCAGCCCCGCCGGCTTGCCCACCACCACGGTGAGCGCATCCCGCGCCGTGGCGAGGCGCGCGGCCACGCGCTTCAGATCGTCCAGGGAGACCGCGGAGATCAGCGCGTTGCGCCGGTCCACATAGTCGATGCCCAGATCATCGAGCTGGATCTGCAGCAGTTGTCCCGCCACCTTCGAGGAGGTGTCGAAGCGCAGCGCGTAGCTGCCCATCAGGAAGCTCTTGGCCTCCTCCAGCTCGGTGGCGCTCGGCCCCTCCTTGAGGATGCGGCGGAACTCGTCGGTGATGATGCCGATGGATTCCCCCGCCCGCTCGTTCTTGGTGGCGGTGCCGGCGAACCAGAGCCCCACGTGCGACAGGGCCACCTGGTAGGAATAGACCGAATAGGCGAGCCCCCGCGCCTCGCGCACTTCCTTGAACAGGCGCGAGGAAAAGGCGCTGCCGCCGAGGATGTGATTGAGCACATAGGCCGGGATGAAGTCGGCATCGCGCCGCTCGAGGCCAGCGGTGCCCATCACCACCACCGACTGGGGCACGTCGAGGGCGATGACGTCCACGGTGCCGACCTTCTGCGGGGCGACGTCGGCCACGGGGGTGAGCGTCGCCTTCTCCGGCAGGGCGCCGAAGACGGCGTCGAGCCGCTTGCCCAGCTCCTCGGCGCTGATGTCGCCCACCACGGCGACGCGCAGGTTGGAGCGGGCGAAATTGCGCGCGATGAAGCCGGCGATGTCCTCGCGGGTGATGCGGCCGACGCTGTCCAGCGTGCCGTCCACCGGCCGGCCATAGGGATGGTCGGGGAAGGCGAGAGTGAACCAGCGGTCGTTGGCGAGGGCGTTGGGCTCGGTGGAGCGTCGGCGCAGCATGGCCATCTGCGAGGCACGGATGCGCTCCACCGCCTCGGTATCGAAGCGCGGCGCCGTCACCGACAGGCGCAGCAGGTCGAAGGCCTTGTCGCGGTTTTCCGACAGCGTGCGAAGCGAGCCGCGCAGCTCATCGCGCCCGGCGTCGAAATGCAGCTCCACGGCGTGGTCGGCCAAAGCATGCTGGAATGCCTCGGCGTCCAGCGGGCCGGCGCCCTCGTCGAGCAGGGAGGAGGCGAGATTGGCGAGGCCCGGCAGTTCCTTGCCATCCTGGGAGGCACCGCCGAGGAAGGCGAACTCCATGGCGATGAGCGGGAGGGTGGTGTCATGCACCAGCCACGCCTTGATGCCGCCGGGGCTCGTCACCTCGGTGATGCGGCTGGACTGGGACTGCGCCGCGTCGGCGGACAGGAGGGAAAGAGCCATCGTAACCATCGCAAGCAAGAGCTGGGCGGCGCGGCCGATGCGGCCTGCGCCCCCGGAAAGGATGCGGCCGGAGCCGCCGGACCCCGAGATGACGGCGGCCGCCCTCACGAGCGACTGTCCTTCTTGGGCTCGACCTTCCCCGGCTCCGATTGCTTCAGATAGCCCGTCACGGCGCGGTCCGTCACCAGATACCGGCGCGCGGCATCGCGCACCTGCTCGGCGGTCACCGCCTTGATGCGCTCCGGCCAGTCGCGCACGTCCTCGACGGAAAGCCCCGTGGCCCACGACGCGCCGTAGATGCGGGCAAGCGTCGCCTGGTTGTCCTGGGCATAGATGGTGTCGGCGGTGAGCCGGGTCTTGGCACGCGCCAGCTCAAGCTCGTCCACGCCCTTGGCCTGGAGGTCGGCGATGACCTGATCCACCTCCGCCTCCAGCGCCTCCAGGGTGACGCCCGGACGCGGCGAGGCATAGGCGACGAAGCGGGTCGCGTCCCAGGCCGTGCCCTGGTACCAAGCACCGGCGCCGGCAGCGAGGCCCTTCTCGGCCACGAGGGTGCGGTACATGCGGCTGGTCTGCCCGCCGCCGAGGATGTGGGAAAGCACTTCAAGCGCTTCCGACTCTCCCGGCTGGGCGGTGCGGCCCGACGGCACCAGATAGGCCCGCTGGAGGCTCGGCTGGGCGACGCGCGGATCGGCGAGGGACACCCGGCGATGGGCGCGCGGCTCCGGCTCCTGCGGCCGCTCGCGCGGCGGGGTGTCGGCGCGGGCCACCTTGCCGTAGGTCTTCTCGGCCAGTTCCTTCACCGTCGCCGGGTCCACGTCGCCCGCCACCACGAGCAGAGCGTTGTTGGGGGCGTAATAGCGCCGGTAGAAGGCCAGGGCGTCCTCGCGGTTGAGGCCCTTGATCTCATGTTCCCAGCCGATGATGGGATGCTGGTAGGGATGGTTGACGTAGGTGGTGGCCTGCAGCACCTCGGAGAGACGGGCACCGGGATCGTTGTCGGTGCGCATGCGGCGCTCTTCCAGCACCACGTCCCGCTCGGGGAGGACCACCTCATCGGAGAGCTTCAGGCCGGTCATGCGGTCGGCCTCGAAGCCCATCACCTTTTCCAGGTGCTCCTTGGCCACGCGCTGGAAATAGGCGGTGTAGTCCTGCGAGGTAAAGGCGTTCTCCTGGCCGCCGAGGCGCGCCACTTCGGCCGAGAACTGGCCCTGCGGGTGCGCTTCCGTGCCCTTGAACATCAGATGCTCGAGGAAATGGGCGATGCCGGACTTGCCCGCCTGCTCATCGGCCGAGCCCACCTTGTACCAGACCATGTGGGTGACGACCGGCGTCCGGTGATCGGGGATGACCATGACCTGAAGGCCGTTGGCGAGCTTGAACTCGGTGACCTGCGGCCCGGCGGCGTCGGCAAGACGGGGGGAAAAGGCGGCCGCACCAGCGGCAAGAATGGCAACCATGGCGAAACGGCTCATCTGCACGAGAAAATCTTCCGGTATTCGACGCGCCTACCGGCACGTCCGTCAAGGAAAGATAGGGTGCGCGCGGCCGCGTCAAAGGGCCGGACGCCGCGAGCGTGCCGCCCGACCGTCCAGGATCGCCCGGGGCTCGCCGTCACTGGCGGTCGAACAGGGTCGGCAGCTTGAAGGGTTCCTTCTTCTCCTCCACCACCCCGTAAGGCGCGTTGGGGGCGGGAGTCTGATAGCCGGCGGGCGGCTGGATCAGGTTGTCGCGCTCGGGCTCGCCGTTGAAGGTCATCTTGTCGCTGCCGCTGTTGCCACCGCCGAACCACTTGGTGAAGCCGAGCTGGTCGGGCATCAGCACGTCGCGCTGCGAGCCGGCGCCCACCGGCTCGGTTGGGGCAGCGGAGGCGGTGCCGAGAGTCTTGCGCCGGCCCTTGTTGAGCTCGGAGGGCAACAGCGGCTTGCCGGGATCGTCGCGCACGATGGGCGTCTTGGAGGTCTCGGCCTCGCGCTTGCGGCGGGCGATGTCCGGGTCCTTCGGCCAGTTGGGATTGGCCTCGGCGGCACTGCTCTGCGGCGGCGGCAGCGCATCCGGCACGCGGGGCGGCACCACGAGGGGGGCGCGCTCGCGATAGTCGATCTCGGGTTTGGCCTGCTCTTCCTTGAGGCCGAACAGCTCCATGGCGCTGTCGAGTAGGTTGTTGCTGCCGTCGAGGCCCTGGGCCGCCGCCGGCGTGGCGAGGGCGACGCAGCCGGCGCCGAGAAGGCCCAAGCCGGCCGAGCGCAGCGCGGACAGAAGGGGGTTGCGGGGCGAGACAGGCTCCGCCACGGGCCCGCCGTTTGCGGCGCCATGGGGAATTTTCGGGCTCACGCGCATCGTTTCTCGTCCTGGGGCACTGGTCCTGGGGTACTTTGGGCAGAGCGCGGGGGCCGATGTGGCCTCAAAGCTCGCGCTCGGCTTCAGATTTCGCCGCCATTGGCGCGGCGGAGGGCGGCGATTTTGAGGCGCCGCCCAAAAACGCATCGTAGAGAAGCAGCATCACGCCCACAACAACCGCCACGTCGGCCACGTTGAACACGTACCAGCGGTAGCCGGAGGCGTGCAGCGAGATGAAGTCGAACACCGCGCCATAGACCACCCGGTCCACCGCATTGCCGATGGCGCCGCCGATGAGGAGGCCGAGGGCGAAGGCCTCGAACCGGTTGCGCGCCCGGGTCAGCCATATGGTGAACAGGATGGCGGCGGCCACCTTGATGGCCACCAGCACCCAGCGCCCGGTCTCCCCTTGGGGAAACAGGCCGTAGCTGATGCCGTAATTCCACAGGGCGGTGAAATCGAGGAACGGCGTGATCGCCTGCAGCGGCTGCTGCCAGCTGGCCGACCAGGCGAAGACGAGGCCCTTCGACGCCTGGTCCGCCACCAGGGTCACGAGCGCGATCAGGAGGCCGAAGACGATGGGGCGTCGCTGCAAGGGACCTCTCAGGTCTAAGCACACGGGGGTGCGGCGTTCATAGAGGAGCCCGGCGCGCCGGGCAACGCGGCGGCCGGCGCCCCGCCGCGCCGGCCACCGGGCCGGGGACCCTAAGGCTCAGTGCTCACTGGGCGGCGGCGCGGGCGGCGTAGAATTCCCGCAGCGCTGCCGCGTCGCGCGGCGTCACGTCGGGATAGTCGCCATCGCTGCCCACTTCGGGCGAAACCTTCCAAGAGCGGGCGCACTTGGTGCCCTGCGCCCGTGCCGGTACCACCGCGACGCCGGGCACGTCGGGCAGACGGAAGGCGTCGGCCGGTCCGTCGCCGCGGATCAGGCGCGCATCGGAGGTGATGCAGATCTCTGCGAGGTCCAACCCCTCCAGAGCGTCGGCCAGGGCCGCGTCGCTTACATACACCTCGGGCGCGGCTTCGAGCGAGGAGCCCATGCGCTTGGCGGCGCGCTCCACCTCCAGCGCGCCGAGCACCACGCGGCGGATGAGGCGCACCTTGCGCCACTGTTCCGCCAGGGCCTCGTCGCGCCACGCCTGCGGCGTGTCCGGGAAGGTGAGGAGATGCACCGATCCTTCCTCATCCCCCGTGCGGGCGATGTAGGCCTCCTCGCAGGTGAAGGCGAGGATGGGGGCAAGCCAGGTGACGAGCCGGTTGAACACCTCGTCCAGCACGGTGAGGCAGGCCCGCCGCGTCACCGAGGAGATGGGATCGCAATAAAGCGCATCCTTGCGGATGTCGAAATAGAAGGCGGAGAGCTCGATGTTCATGAAGGCGGTAAGCGCCGCATGCACCTTCTTGTAGTCGAAGGCGCGGTAGGCGGCGCGGATCTCGCCGTCCAGCTCGGCCAACCGATGCAGGATGAAGCGCTCCAGCGGCGGCATCTCGTCGAAGCCGACCTTCTCCTCCGGCCGGTAGTGGTGCAGCGAGCCGAGCAGCCAGCGGATGGTGTTGCGCAGCTTGCGATAGGTGTCGGCCGTGGTCTTGAGGATTTCCGGGCCGATGCGCAGGTCGTCCGCATAGTCGGAGGCGCACACCCACAGGCGCAGGATATCGGCGCCGGACTGCTTGATGACGTCCTGCGGCGAGGTGACGTTGCCCAGGGACTTGGACATCTTGCGCCCGTCCTCGTCGAGGACGAAGCCGTGGGTCAGGACCACGTCGTAGGGCGGGCGGCCGCGGGTGCCGCAGCTCTCCAGCAGGGAGGAATGGAACCAGCCGCGGTGCTGGTCCGAGCCCTCCAGATACATCACCTTGTCGTTGCCCTGCGGCGGACGCTCCGCCTTGAGGTCGGGGCGCACCTCCAGGGTGAAGGTATGGGTGGAGCCGGAGTCGAACCACACGTCGAGGACGTCGTCCACCTTCTGCCAGCCCTCGCCGGCGCGCTCGCCCAGGAAGCGAACGCTGGCGCCCTCCTTGAACCAGGCGTCGGCGCCCTCGGCGGCGAAGGCCTCGGCGATGCGGGCATTGACCGCGGCATCCTTCAGGATCTCGACGGTGCCGTCGCCCTTGTCCTTCACGAACACGGCGATGGGCACGCCCCAGGCGCGCTGGCGCGAGACCACCCAGTCGGGCCGGTTCTCGATCATGCCGGTGATGCGGTTCTCGCCCGCCGCCGGCACCCATTCCACCGTCTTGATGCCGGCGAGGGCGCGGGCGCGCAGGGTGTCGGGATCGTTTCCGGCCAGCGTCGACGGACGCGGCGCCGCGGTGCCGTCCGCGGCGCGGATGTCCTGGTCCATGGCGATGAACCATTGCGGCGTGTTGCGGAAGATCACCGGCTTCTTGGAGCGCCAGGAGTGGGGATATTGGTGCTTGAGGCGGCCGCGGGCGAGCAGGTTGCCCTGGGCGATCAGCGCCTCGATGACCGCCTTGTTGGCGTCGCCCGTCTCGCCCTTCTCGGTGATGACGCGCCGGCCGGCGAAGCCGGGAGCCTGCGCGGTATAGAGCGAATCCTCGTCCACCGTGTAGGGGATCGCGGGGCTGATGCCGCGCTCCTCCAGCCAGCGGCGGTGCTGGGTCCAGATCTCGAAGTCTTCCCGGCCGTGGCCGGGGGCGGTGTGGACGAAGCCCGTTCCGGCATCGTCGGTCACATGGTCGCCGTCGAGCAGCGGGACCTTGAAGTCGTAGCCGAGGGCGGCGAGGGGATGGGCGGTGATGAGGGCGCCCAGCACATCCGCCGGAACGTCGGCGACGCGCGAGAAGGCGCCCACCCGCGCCTGCTTGAAGACGTCGTCCGCCAGCTTGTCGGCGAGGATGAGCCTGTCGCCGGTCTTTGCCCAATTGTCGGCGGGGGCTTCCGTGACCTCGTAGAGGCCGTAGGAGATCTTGGATGAATAGGAGATGGCGCGGTTGCCGGGCAGCGTCCAGGGCGTGGTAGTCCAGATGACCACCGAAGCGCCCCGCAACGTCTTAAAGTGGAAGGCCTTGATCTGCGCTACTGGACCTCTTTTGCCTTCACCGTTGGCAAGAAGCAATCCATCCAAAGGTTCACTCTCGTCGTCCGACGATCCGACTACCGGAAACTTCACCCACACCGTGTCCGAGGTGTGGTCCTGATACTCCACCTCCGCCTCGGCGAGCGCGGTCTTCTCCACCACCGACCACATCACCGGCTTCGAGCCGCGATACAAAAGCCCGTTCTCGGCGAACTTCATGATCTCGCGGGCGATCTGCGCCTCGGCCATGAACGCCATGGTGGTGTAGGGGTGGTCCCAGTCGCCCTCGACGCCGAGGCGCTTGAACTCCTTGCGCTGCTCGTTCAGCCAATGCTCGGCATAGGCGCGGCATTCCTGGCGGAAGGCGACCATGGCGGCCGCGTCGGAGAAGTCGGGCTTCTGCTTGCCCTTCTTGCGGTAGTTCTCCTCCTCGATCTTCCACTCGATGGGAAGGCCGTGGCAATCCCAGCCGGGCACGTAGTTCGAGTCATAGCCCAGCATCTGCTGGGAGCGCGTCACCACGTCCTTCAGGATCTTGTTCAGCGCGTGGCCGATGTGGATGTTGCCGTTGGCATAGGGCGGGCCGTCGTGCAGCACGAAGCGGTCGCGACCGCGCCCGGCCTCGCGCAGGCGGCCATAGAGGTCGATGCGCGCCCAGCGCTCCAGCAGCTCCGGCTCCTTCTGCGGCAGGCCGCCCCGCATAGGAAAGGCGGTCTCGGGCAGGAACAGGGTCTTGGAATAATCGGGGGCAGACGCCTTGGCGTCGGACGTCTTGGTCTCGGACGTCTTGGTCTCGGTCATGGGGCGGCTCGGGGGAGGAGTGTCGGAAAAGGCGTGCCGGAGAAGGCGAAAAACCCGGCGTCCCCCGCGCGCTCAGGCGCGCCGGCGGGGGGCCGGGCCGATAATTCGCGCACGGGACGCGGCGCGGCGGGGCAATGTCCCGCCCAGGGGCAGAAATGGGCTCATGCTGCGGCTTATAGCCTTCGCCCGCAGCGGCGAAAAGCCCGCAGATGGGCGCACGCCCTGACCCCGCCAAACAAAAAGGCCCCGGCGCCGAGGCACCGGGGCTCTTCTTGGTTCCCCTCTTTGAAAGAACCCCGGGGCGGCGGCAAGGCCGCCCCGGCCGATGATCACGAGTGGTAGGCGCGCTCGCCGTGCTCGTTGATGTCGAGACCCTCGCGCTCCACGTCGGTCGTGGGACGCAGGCCCACCACCACCGAGATCACGAACAGGATCACCGCGGTGCCGACGCCGGACCACACGACGGTGATGGCCACGGCCTTCAGCTGCGCCATGACCTGGGTGGCCATGTCGTAGGCGCCGACCGCGCCGGCGGTGTAGTCGTACACGCCGGTGCCGCCCAGCGCCGGGCTGACCAGGATGCCGGTGGCGATGGCGCCGACGATGCCGCCGATGCCATGCACGCCGAACACGTCGAGCGCGTCGTCATAGCCGAGCGCGTTCTTGATGGCGGTGCAGAAGATGAAGCAGATCGGCGATACGATCAGGCCCAGCACCAGCGAGCCCATGATGGAGGAGAAGCCCGAGGGCGGCGTCACGGCGACGAGGCCGGCGACGATGCCCGAGGCGAGACCCAGCATGGAGGGCTTACCCTTCACCAGCCATTCCACGAACATCCAGGAGACGCCCGCCGCGCAGGTGGCGATGAAGGTGTTCATCATGGCGAGGGCGGTGAGGCCGTTGGCCTCCAGGTTGGAGCCGGCGTTGAAGCCGAACCAGCCGACCCACAGCAGGGAGGCGCCGACCATGGTGAGCGTCAGCGAGTGGGGCGAGAGCGCCTCCTTGCCGTAGCCCAGCCGCTTGCCGACCATGATGCAGGCCACGAGGCCCGCGATGCCGGCATTGATGTGCACCACGGTGCCGCCCGCAAAGTCGATGGCGCCGAGGGAGAAGATGTAGCCGGCATCGGCCAGCACGGCGTCCAGGGCTTCCTGGGCGGCGGTCTTGGCGGTGCCGTCGGCGGCAGCGGCCACGGCCTTGGCAGCGGCGTCGATCGCATCCGGGCCGGCCCAGTACCACACCATGTGCGCCACGGGGAAGTACACGAAGGTGACCCACAGCGGCACGAACAGCACCACGGCCGAGAACTTCGTGCGCTCAGCGAAGGCGCCGAAAATCAGGGCGGGGGTGATCATCGCGAAGGTCATCTGGAACGCGATGTAGACGTATTCCGGAATGGCCACGCCCACCGAGAAGGTGGCGGCAAGGCTCTCCAGCGTCACGCCGTTGAGGAATGCCTTGCCGAAGCCGCCGATGAAGGGCGACCCGCCGGTGAAGGCGAGGGAGTAGCCGTACAGCACCCAGATGAGGCCGACGATGCAGACGCAATAGGCGACCTGCATCAGCACGGAGAGCATGTTCTTGGCGCGCACCAGGCCGCCGTAGAACAGGAACAGGCCAGGCACCGACATCATCAGCACCAGCAGGGATGCGGTGAGCATCCATGCCACGTCGCCCTTGTTCACGCTTGGCGCGGCGGCCGCGACTGCCTCGGGCGCCGGGGTGGCCGTCTGGGCCAGCGCCGGCACGGCGAAGGCCGCCGCCAGGAGGAGCGCGGGAATCCCCGCGCGGGACCACGTCTTGAACGTCATGGAATATGGCTCCGTCGAATGAGGAAGGCTCAAAGCGCGTCGGCGTCGGTCTCGCCGGTGCGGATGCGCACGGCGTGCTCGATCGGGAGGACGAAGATCTTGCCGTCACCGATCTGACCGGTCTTGGCGGACGCGGTGATCGCCTCCACCACCTTGGAGACCTGGTCGGCGGAAACCGCGACCTCGATCTTCAGCTTCGGCAGGAAGCTCACGGCATATTCGGCGCCGCGGTAGATCTCGGTGTGTCCCTTCTGACGCCCGTAACCCTTCACTTCGGTCACGGTGAGGCCGTGCACACCGATACCGGTGAGGGCGTCGCGCACCTCCTCCAGCTTGAATGGCTTGATGATGGCCATGACGATCTTCATGGATCGGTCCCTGTCCCCTGATGCCGCTGCGCCGCCCGATCGGCTGCACATGCGGTGTTTTCTCGCGGCGGCTTCGCCGAGCGGGTCGGGGAGATCCGCGCCGCGGCTGGCAAGCCTCCGACTGCGGAATCAATTACCGTGCCAAGAATGACGAGAGGCGAAGTCGCGTGCTTATTTTTGCACCACGCCGCGTGTGGCCCGGGCTTTGCCGCCGGGTTGCCGCTTTTGTTGTCTAATTATTAGGCGTCCTGCCCGAATCTACAGCAAGCAACGGTCGCAACCGCGTGAGGATGCTGCCCCGTCGCGCCGCACCATCTGCCTAGCTTCGGGGCTCCACCACGCGCACCAGGCCCTCCTGAGCGGCCGAGGCCACGAGCGTCCCGTCACGGGTGAACAGCGCGCCCCGGCAGAAGCCGCGGGCGCCGAACGCCGCCGGACTTTCCTGCGCATAGAGCAGCCATTCGTCGGCGCGGAACGGGCGATGGAACCACAGGGCATGGTCGAGGCTCGCCACCTGCATGTCGGCGTCGAACACCGAGCGGCCGTGGGGCAGAAGCGAGGCCTGCAGCAGCGACAGGTCCGAAGCATAGGCAAGAACCGCCTGATGCGTGGGCAAGTCGTCGGGCAGCGGACCGCGGGTGCGCACCCACATGCTCGGCGGGGTGCCGGCCGCGCCGAGATAGGCGGGATCAAGGCTCGTGGGCTTCACCTCCAGCGGGCGCAGCGCCATCCAGTCGCGGGCAGAGGCGCTGGGGAAGCGCGACAGGAGCTTGTCGCGCCATACGCTGTCGTCCGGCAGGTCCTCGGGCGCGGGAACCTGGGGCATCGTGCTCTGGTGGAAAATGCCCTCCTCCACCTTCTGGAACGACACCGCCATGCTGAAGATGGCCTCGCCGTGCTGGATGGCGACCACCCGCCGGGTGGTGAAGGACCGCCCGTCGCGGATGCGGTCCACGTCATAGATGATGGGCACGGTGGGATCGCCGCCGAGCAGGAAATAGCCGTGCAGCGAATGGGTGACGCGCGCCTCTTCCACCGTGCGGCGCGCCGCCACCAGCGCCTGGGCGATCACCTGCCCGCCGAACACCCGCCCGCCGCCCGGCGTGCCGCTGCGACCCCGGAACAGGTTGATCTCCAGGGGCTCGAGGTCGAGGATGTCCAGGAGCTTGGCGACATCAGGCGAGGATGCGGTCATGCGGCAGGGCTCGCAGGCGCCGTCGCGCGAAGCGCCACGGTCAGGAAGGAAGGCAGGAAGACGCCATGGGCGCCCGCGTGCCGTCAAGCCCTAAACGTCATCGCGCTTCCCCATAGGATGGGCTGCGCCGCCCCGGCCCGCCCTGTACAAGGGCGTTCGATTCAACGCCCCCGATTTCGCCCGCACGCGATCCCGAATGCAAGACAGATGAGGAGTGAGGCCATGGGCTCCCTGAACGCGCCGCAGCCGGAAGCCGGGGCCGGATCCTCCACCGGAACGACGGCCCACACAGCCGCGCGCGCCGACGTCGCCATTGTCGGCGGCGGCCTTGCCGGCCTCAGCCTCGCCCTGGCCCTGCGCCAGGGCCTCGGCGCCAACGCCGACATCGTGCTCTACGACCCCACCATCGCCCGCGCAGGGCTCAACGACGGGCGCTGCTCGGCCATCGCCGCCGGAGCGCGGCGCATGCTCACCACCCTCGGCGTCTGGGGCGAGGTGGCGGCCGGCGCCGAAGCCATGCGCACCATGGTGGTCACCGACAGCCGCACCAAGGACGTGGCGCGCCCCACCTTTCTCACCTTCGACGGCGCCCTGCAGGACGGCGCGCTGGAGCCGGGCGAGGCCTTCGCCCACATGGTGCCCAACGCGGATCTCCAGCAGGCGCTGGTGGGCGCCGCCCGTGCCGCCGGCATCGACCTGCGGGCCGAGGCGGTGAGCGGCTTTCGCAGCGAGCCCACCGGGATCGCCCTTGCGGCGGACGGCGCGCCGCTGCGCGCGCAGCTTCTGGTGGCCTGCGACGGGGCGCGATCGCGCATCCGCGAGATGGCCGGCATCTCCACCGTGTCGTGGGGCTACGGCCAGAGCGGCATCAGCTTCATCGTGGAGCACGAGCGGGAGCACGAGGGCCGCGCCGAGGAGCATTTCCTGCCCGCCGGCCCCTTCGCGGTGCTGCCGCTGCCCGGCAACCGCAGCTCCATCGTCTGGACCGAGCGCACGGCCGACGCCGAGCGCCTGCTTGCGCTGCCCAAGGTCATCTTCCAGGAGGAGCTGGAGCAGCGCTTCGGCCATCGCCTCGGCTGGGTCAAGGTGGTGAGCGAGCCGCGCGCCTATCCTTTGGGCTTCGCCATGGCGCGCAGCTTCGTCGGCGATCGCCTCGCTTTGGTGGGCGATGCCGCCCACGTCATCCACCCCATCGCCGGGCAGGGCCTCAACATGGGCCTGCGTGACGTGGCGGCGCTGGCCGAGGTGGTGAGCGACGCCGCCCGCATCGGCCTCGATTTCGCCGCCCCGGCCGTGCTGGAGCGCTACCAGCGCTGGCGGCGGTTCGACACGCTGGCCATGGGGGTGGCCACGGACGGGCTGAACCGCTTGTTCTCCAACCATTCCGACGCCCTCAGGGCGCTGCGCGACGTGGGCCTCGGCATGGTGGAGCGGCTGCCCCGCCTGAAGGGCCTGTTCATCCGCGACGCCGCCGGGCTCACCGGGCAGGTGCCGAAGCTGCTGCGCGGCGAGGCGCTCTGACCCCCTTGCCGCGACGGACGCAGCGTCGCCCCGGCATCTTGCCCTGCCGGGGCGCGCCTGCGAAAAGCCCGGGATGATCGTTCTCGACGACATTTCCCTGCGCCTCGCCGGGCGCCTGCTGATCGACCATGCCTCCGTCGCCTTGCCGGAGAATGCGCGCGTCGGCGTGGTGGGGCGCAACGGCTCGGGCAAGACCACCCTGTTCAAGGCGCTGGTGGGCGAGCTGGAGCTCGAATCCGGCGCCATCCGCATGCCCAACCGGACCCGCATCGGCCGCGTGGCGCAGGAAGCGCCGGCCGGTCCCGACAGCCTCATCGACCGCGTGCTGGCCGCCGACACCGAGCGCGCCGCGCTGCTGCATGAGCGGGAGACCACGCAGGATCCCATGCGCATGGGCGAGATCGAGATGCGCCTCCTCGACATCGGCGCCCACGCGGCGCCGGCCCGGGCGGCCACCATCCTCGCCGGCCTCGGCTTCGACGAGAGCGCGCAGAAGCGGCCCTGCTCGGAATTCTCCGGCGGCTGGCGCATGCGCGTCGCCCTCGCCGCGCTGCTCTTCACCGAGCCGGACCTGCTGCTGCTGGACGAGCCCACCAACTATCTCGACCTCGAAGGCACCCTGTGGCTGCAGGACTACCTGGCGCATTATCCGCGCACGGTGATCCTGATCTCCCACGACCGCGACCTGCTGGACGAGAGCGTCGACCACATCCTGCACCTCACCGGCCAGAAGCTGACCCTCTACAAGGGCGGCTTTTCCTCCTTCGACCGCCAGCGCCGCGAGCGGCTGCTGCTGGACCAGAAGGCGCGCAAGAAGCAGGAGATGCAGCGCGCCCACATGGAATCCTTCGTCGCCCGCTTCCGCGCCAAGGCCACCAAGGCGAAGCAGGCCCAGTCCCGCCTCAAGGCCCTTGCCCGCATGGAGCCGCTGGCCGCGCAGGTGAGCGAGGAGGCGGCCGCCATCTCCATCCGCCACCCGGAGAAGCTGCTCTCCCCGCCCATTGTGGTGATGGAGAAGGTGGCGGTGGGCTATGTGCCGGGCCAGCCGATCCTGAAGAATCTCGACCTGAGGATCGACGAGGACGACCGCATCGCCCTGCTCGGCCCCAACGGCAACGGCAAGTCCACCTTCGCCAAGCTGCTGGCCGACCGGCTGAAGGCCGATTCCGGTCGGGTGGTGCGGGCCGACAAGCTGGAGGTGGCCTACCTCGCCCAGCACCAGATCGACGAGCTGATCCCCGCCGACAGCCCCGCCCAGCATGTGCGCCGCCTGATGCCCGATGCGCCGGAGGCGCGGGTGCGCGCGCGGGCGGCGGAGATGGGCTTTTCCGGCGGCGCCGCCGACACCAAGGTCTCCTCCCTCTCCGGCGGCGAGAAGGCGCGGCTGCTGCTGGGGCTCGCCACCTTCAACGGGCCGCACCTGCTCATCCTCGACGAGCCCACCAACCATCTCGACATCGAGGCCCGCGCCGCGCTGATCGAGGCCCTCAACGACTTTCCCGGCGCCGTCATTCTCGTCTCGCACGACCGCCACCTGCTGGAGGCCTGCGCCGAGCGGCTCTGGCGCGTCTCGGGCGGCACGGTGAAGGCCTATGAGGGCGACCTCGACCAGTACAAGGCCGAGGTGCTGTCCCGCGCGGACGGCGACCGGATGACCGACCAGGGCCGCAAGGACCGCGCCGAGACCAAGGCGTCCGGCGGCGAGGCCGCCCCCCGCCGCATCGCCACCGGCCCTCTAAAGAAGCGCATCCGCGAGCTGGAAAGCGCGGTGGAGCGGCTCACCCGGGAAATCGAGGGGCTGGACGCAAAGCTCGCCGATCCCTCCCTGCACGCGCGCAAGCCGCTGGACGCCGCCCGCTTTGCCAAAACGCGCATGGAGAACGCCGAGAAGCTCGCCGCCGCGGAGGAGGAATGGCTGTCGGTCAGCGCCGAGCTCGAGGCCGCGGGCGGCTGACGGCCGGGGCCGCGCCCGGATGTTCCGGCGGCGCGTCGGGCGCCGTGATCAGCGCCATCAGGGCCTGCGCGGCGCGGGAATGATAGCGGTCGGCATGGCGCAGCACCTGGAAGCGCCGCACCGGAAAGGTCACGGGAAGCTGTGCGAGGGCACCGGTGGCAAGACCCGCGGCGGCCACGAGGTCGGAGATCACCGTGGCCCCCGCGCCCGCGGCCACGGTGCTGATGACCGCCTCGTTGGACGGCAGCTCTAGCACCACGTTGAGCCCACCCGGATCCAGACCCGAGGCGGCCAGCGCATCCTCGAACACCTGCCGCGTGCCTGAGCCCTGCTCCCGCAGGACGAACGGCAGCGTCATGAGGTCCGCCGGCGTGATGGACGCCGTCCCCGCGATGGGATGGTCCGCCGCCGCAACCAGGACGAGTCGGTCGCCGGGCACGGCGGTGCGCACCAGCAGCGGCTCCTCCACCGTGCCTTCGACGAAGCCGAGATCGGCGACGCCGTCCAGCACGGCGGCGGCGACCTGGGCGGTGTTCCCAATGACCACCGACAGAGCGATGTCCGGATAGAGCCGGTGGAAGCGGTGGAGCCGCGGCCCCAGCCAATAGCTGGCGATGGTCTGGCTGGCGTGCAGCGCAAGGCGCCCGCGCCTCAGGCCCGAGAGGTCGGCCAGCACGGTCTCGGCGGCCGCCGCGCGGGCGAGCACGGCGTCGGCCTCCGGCACGAAGGCCGTGCCCGCCTCGGTCAGCTCGATGCGCCGGCCCACCCGATGGAACAGGGCGACCCCGCATGATGCCTCTAGAGCCGCCACCGATGCGCTCACGGCCGACTGGGTCATGTGGAGCGCGCCGGCCGCCCGCGTCATGTGCAGCGCCCGGGCAACGGCGACAAACACCTTCAACTGCTCCAGCGTCATCGCCCGCCTCGTCCCGGGTGCCGGCGTCAGCCGCGCCCGTCAAGCCTCCCGCGCGGCCATAGCTATCACATCAGCACCTTGATGAGGCCGAAGCTCAAGGCCGAGACGAAGAGCCAGGCGGCGGCGCCGAGCAGCAGCGGCTTCAGCCCCTTGAGGCGCAGCTTGCGCAGGTCGGTCTCAAGGCCCATGGCGCCGAGCGCCACGGCGAGGAGGAAGGTGGTGAGGGTGGCGACCGGCGCTTTCACCTCCGCCGGCACCCAGCCGGTCGAGGCCAGCATCACCATGGCGATGAACCCGAAGACGAACCACGGCATGGGCGGGCTCGCATGGCCGGCCGAGGCGTCGCCCCGGGCGCGCAGGATGGCGGCGGCGCCGAGGCCGATCACCAGGGGCGCCAGCAGCATCACCCGCGACAGCTTCGCCACCGTGCCGAACTCGCCCGCCTGCTGGCCGCCCTGGAAGGCCGCCGCCACCACCTGCGCCACCTCATGGATCGAGGCGCCGGTCCACAGGCCGTAGGCATGGGCGTCGAGACCGGTGAACGGGAGGAGGGCCGGCATCAGCAGCATGGACAGGGTGCCGAAGATGGTGACGCAGGCCACCCCATAGGCCACGTCCTCGTCCGAGCCGCGGGTGACCGTGTTGGTGGCGATCACCGCCGAGGCGCCGCAGATGGCGGTGCCGGCCGCGATCAGCTCGGACAGTTGCCGGTCGACGCCGATCAGGCGGCCGAGCCAGCGCGTGACGAAGAAGGTGGCGAAGAGCGTCACGGCGACGATGGTGAAGCCGGTGAGCCCCACCGAGCGCACCTGGGCGAAGGTCAATTGCAGGCCGAGCAGAACGATGGCGAAGCGCAACACCCGCCGCAGCGCGAACTTCACCCCCGGCCTGACCACCGCGGGCGTGCCGACGAGGTTGTGTGCGGCCATGCCGATGACGATGGCGAGGATGAGGGGGCTGGCAAGGCTCAGGCCCGGGAGCTGGCGCAGGCCATAGGCCGCGGCCGCGATGATGACGGTGTAGGCGAGCCCCGGCAGGTTGCCGCCCCACATGGTCGCCAGGACGTGGTTCGTGCGGTCGCTGGAAGATGGGGGATGCGGGCTCAGGCTGGACCGGCCGCTTCCCTCCGTCCCGGCCGTGGCGCGCGCGGGCACGCTGTCGGTAGAAAGGCCCAGGTGAGGCTGGATCGGGGGCGGCGCGGTCATCTCGGTCTCCTGTCGAACGACAGGATGGTCCCGCACAAGCGATCAATCTAACGGATAATATTTCTACATTTAATCGAAAATATTTGTTAGTTGCCCGACTTGATGGCGGGGGCGCGCTCTACCAGTCATTGGCCGCCAGCGCGCCGAGAGCGGGCACCGGTCGCGACGCGCCGCCTGCAAAGAAAACGGCGGCCGTAGCCGCCGTTCCAAAACTCTACAGGACTGACGCAGAAACGACCTCAGTGGGTCGTCGCGGCGGTGCCGCCCTTCTCCAGGGCGTCGAGCACCTGTTCGAGGTCGGCGAGGTTGCGCGCGGCGCGCTGCTTGGCGTCGTCGCTGGTGGCGTCAGCCACATCCTCGCGGGCATCCTGGATCTGCTGGCGCAGGGCGCCGAGGTCCAGCTCCTCGAGGGGCTTGGCTTCCTCGGCGAGGATGGTCAGGCCGGCGGGATTGACCTCGGCGAAGCCGCCGCGGACGAAATAGCGCCGGGCGCCGCCGTCGGCCTTGATGGTGAGGATGCCGGGCTTGAGCATGCTGATGAAGGGCGCATGGCCCGCCAGCACGCCGAACTCGCCTTCCGCGCCGGGCACGATCACCTCGGTCACGGCGCCGGAAAACACCAGCCGCTCGGGGGAGACCAGCTCAAAGGGTAGGGTCGCCATCTCTTCGTTCTCCGGGTCGTCCCCAAGGGGCCCCGCTGGAAACCTTCGCCGCCCGCCGCGATGCGGGGGCCGCAAGGGCTCC
This sequence comes from Xanthobacter pollutisoli, assembly GCF_040044995.1. NCBI lineage: Bacteria > Pseudomonadati > Pseudomonadota > Alphaproteobacteria > Hyphomicrobiales > Xanthobacteraceae > Xanthobacter > Xanthobacter pollutisoli. Next base: position 66,711 of record NZ_JBDZDP010000004.1, on the reverse strand, counting down.
GCCATGGGTCGGAGCCGGACCGGCTCCGTCAATTCCTTCGGCCGGTCAGCGGCGGCGATCGGCGACGAAGCCGATGCCCAGTCCGATGATCGCGCCCACCACGGCGGCAAGGCCGATGTGGCGGCCCTGCTCGGAGGTGAGGCCGCCGCGCGGCCCCTCCCCCTGCACCTTGATGTCGATGCCCGGCAGGCGGATCTCCGCCACCTGCGGGCGGGTGAGCCAGCCGACGGCCGCACCGGCCACGAGGCCCAGGACGAGACAGAGGATCTTCACGTTCATCGCGTCACCCCGGTCCCATCACGGTTGCTGAAGGGCTCAAGCCGCCTCGGCGGCGAGCTTCTTGCCCTTCTCGATGGCCTCTTCCATGGAACCCACCATGTAGAAGGCCTGTTCCGGCAGATAGTCGTACTTGCCTTCCACCAGGCCCTTGAAGCCGGCGATGGTGTCCTTCAGGTCCACGAGCTTGCCCGGGGAGCCGGTGAACACTTCCGCGACGTGGAAGGGCTGGGACAGGAAGCGCTCGATCTTGCGGGCGCGGGCGACGGTGAGCTTGTCCTCTTCGGAGAGCTCGTCCATGCCCAGGATGGCGATGATGTCCTGGAGCGCCTTGTAGCGCTGCAGGGTCTGCTGCACCTGCCGCGCCACGTTGTAGTGCTCCTCGCCAAGGATGGCGGGGGAGAGCATGCGCGAGGTTGAGTCCAGCGGGTCCACCGCCGGATAGATGCCCTTCTCGGCGATGGAGCGCGAGAGCACGGTGGTCGCGTCGAGATGGGCGAAGGAGGCGGCAGGCGCCGGGTCGGTCAGGTCGTCGGCCGGCACGTAGATGGCCTGCACCGAGGTGATCGAGCCCTTGGTGGTGGTGGTGATGCGTTCCTGCAGGGCGCCCATGTCGGTGGCGAGCGTCGGCTGATAGCCCACCGCCGAGGGAATGCGGCCGAGCAGCGCCGACACTTCCGAGCCGGCCTGGGTGAAGCGGAAGATGTTGTCCACGAAGAAGAGCACGTCCTGGCCCTGGTCGCGGAAGTGCTCGGCGACGGTGAGGCCGGTGAGCGCGACGCGGGCGCGGGCGCCCGGGGGCTCGTTCATCTGGCCGTACACCAGGGCGCACTTGGAACCGGCGGCAGAGCCGTTGTTCTCGTGGGGGTTCTTGTTGACGTTGGACTCGATCATCTCGTGGTAGAGGTCGTTGCCCTCGCGGGTACGCTCGCCCACGCCGGCGAACACGGAATAGCCGCCGTGCGCCTTCGCCACGTTGTTGATGAGCTCCATGATGAGCACGGTCTTGCCCACGCCGGCGCCGCCGAACAGGCCGACCTTGCCGCCCTTGGCGTAGGGCGCGAGGAGGTCCACCACCTTGATGCCGGTGACGAGGATCTCGGCCTCGGTGGCCTGCTCCGCGTAGGAGGGAGCCGGCTGGTGGATGGCGCGGGAGCCTTCGGACTCGATCGGGCCCGCCTCGTCCACCGGCTCGCCGATGACGTTCATGATGCGGCCGAGGGTGCCGGCGCCCACCGGCACCTGGATCGGCGCGCCGGTGTCCGACACCTCCTGGCCGCGCACGAGACCCTCGGTGGCGTCCATGGCGATGGCGCGCACGGTGTTCTCGCCGAGATGCTGGGCCACCTCGAGCACCAGGCGGTTGCCCTGGTTGGTGGTCTCCATCGCGTTGAGGATTTCCGGCAGATGGCCGTCGAACTGCACGTCCACGACGGCGCCGATGACCTGGGTGATGCGTCCGACCTTGTTCGCCATATTCGTCGTCCTCGTGTTCTCGCCCGGGCCCTCAGAGGGCCTCGGCGCCGGAGATGATCTCGATGAGTTCCTTCGTGATCATGGCCTGGCGGGTGCGGTTGTAGGTGAGCGTCTGCTTCTTGATCATGTCGCCCGCGTTGCGGGTGGCGTTGTCCATGGCGCTCATCTGCGCGCCGTAGAAGGACGCCTGATTCTCCAGCAGGGCGCGGAAGATCTGGACCGCGATGTTGCGCGGCAGAAGGTCGGCGAGGATGTCCTCCTCGGCCGGCTCGTATTCATAGACCGGGCCGCCGGCGTCCACATCGCGCGCCTCGAAGACGGCGGGGATGATCTGCTGCGCGGTCGGGACCTGGGAGATGACGCTCTTGAAGTGCGCGTAGAACAGCGTGCACACGTCGAACGCGCCCTTGTCCAGCAGCGCCAGGATCTTGTCGGCGATGGCCGCGGCATCCTTGAAGCTCAGGGTGCGCACGGCGCGCAGGTCCACGAGCTCGATGATGCGGTCCGGGTAGATCCGGCGGAGCTGATCGTAGCCCTTGCGGCCGATGCAGAAGAACTTGACGTCCTTCCCTTCGCCGATGAGCTGCTGCGCCCGCTCGCGGGCGAGGCGGACGATGGAGGTGTTGAAGGCGCCGCACAGGCCGCGCTCGCCGGTGGCCACCAGAAGCAAGTGCTTCTGGCTCGCGCCGGTGCCGGCGATGAGGACCGGCGCCTGGCCGCCGCCAACGATGCCGGCCGCCAGATTGCCCAGCACCGTCTCCATGCGCTCGGCATAGGGACGGGCCGCTTCCGCCGCCATCTGGGCGCGACGCAGCTTCGCCGCGGCGACCATCTGCATCGCCTTGGTGATCTTCTGCGTCGCCTTCACCGAGGCGATGCGGTTTCTCAGGTCTTTCAGGCTCGCCATCGCGCCCGTCCGTCAGGTTCGAGGAACAGGGGCGCCGCTCAGGCGAAGCTCTTGGAGAAGGCGTCGATGGCCTTCGTCAGCTTCTCGGCGGTGTCCTTCGACAGTTCCTTGGAGGTGCGGATGGCGTCCAGGATCTCCGGATGCTGCGAGCGCAGCGCCAGGAGGAGGCCCTGCTCGAACTCGCGCACCTTGCCCACCGGCAGCGGGTCGAGATAGCCGTTGGTGCCGGCGTAGATCACCGCCACCTGCTCCTCAACCTTCAGCGGGGCGAACTGGCTCTGCTTGAGCAGCTCGGTCAGGCGGGCGCCGCGGTTCAGCAGCTTCTGGGTCGCGGCGTCGAGGTCCGAGCCGAACTGGGCGAAGGCCGCCAGCTCGCGATACTGGGCGAGCTCGCCCTTGATCTTGCCGGCCACCTGCTTCATCGCCTTGATCTGGGCCGAGGAGCCCACGCGCGACACCGAGAGGCCGACGTTCACCGCCGGGCGGATGCCCTGGTAGAACAGGTCGGACTCAAGGAAGATCTGGCCGTCGGTGATGGAGATGACGTTGGTCGGGATGTAGGCCGACACGTCGTTCGCCTGGGTCTCGATGACCGGGAGGGCGGTGAGCGAGCCGGCGCCGTGGGCGTCGTTCAGCTTGGCCGCGCGCTCCAGCAGGCGGGAGTGCAGGTAGAACACGTCGCCGGGATACGCCTCGCGGCCCGGCGGGCGGCGCAGCAGCAGCGACATCTGGCGGTAGGCCACGGCCTGCTTGGACAGATCGTCGTGGATGATGAGCGCGTGCATGCCGTTGTCACGGAAATACTCGCCCATGGCGGTGCCGGTGAACGGCGCCAGGAACTGCATCGGCGCGGCGTCCGAGGCGGTGGCGGCGACGACGATGGAATATTCCAGCGCGCCCTGCTCCTCGAGCACCTTCACGAACTGCGCGACAGTGGAGCGCTTCTGGCCCACCGCGACGTAGACGCAGTAGAGCTTGGCCTTCTCGTCGTCGCCCATGTTGATGGGTTTCTGGTTCAGGATGGCGTCGAGCGCCACGGCGGTCTTGCCGGTCTGGCGGTCGCCGATGATGAGCTCGCGCTGGCCGCGGCCGATGGGGATCAGCGCGTCGATGGCCTTGAGGCCGGTCTGCATGGGCTCATGCACGGACTTGCGCGGGATGATGCCCGGGGCCTTCACGTCGACGCGGCGGCGCTCGGTGTACTCGATCGGGCCCTTGCCGTCGATCGGGTTGCCGAGGGCGTCGACGACGCGGCCGAGCAGGCCCTTGCCGACGGGCGCGTCCACGATGGCGCGGGTGCGCTTGACGGTCTGGCCTTCCTTGATCTCGCGGTCGGAGCCGAAGATCACGATACCGACGTTGTCGATTTCGAGGTTCAGCGCCATGCCGCGCGTGCCGTTCTCGAACTCGACCATCTCGCCGGCCTGGACGTTGTCGAGGCCGTAGACGCGGGCGATGCCGTCACCGACGGAGAGAACCTGGCCGACCTCGGAGACCTCGGCCTCCTGGCCAAAGTTCTGGATCTGCTCCTTGAGGATGGCGGAGATTTCAGCGGCTCGAATGTCCATCAGCGGACCTCTTTCATCGCATGCCGGATAGAATTGAGTTTGGTCTTGAGCGAGGCGTCGACCATGCGGGAGCCGAGCTTCACGATGAGACCACCGAGGATGGACGGATCGACGGTGACGTCGAGATTCACGTCCTTGCCGGTCTTTTCGGCCAGCGCTTCCTTGAGCGCGGCATAGTGGGCGTCGCTCAAGGGCGCAGCCACCGTCACTTCAGCCGACGTCTCGCCGCGCTGGTGGGCGACGAGGGCGGCATAGTCCGAAATCATCCCGGGCAGCGCGAAGAGGCGGCGGTTCTGCGCCACCAGCTTCACGAAATTCCCGGCGAGACCTGAAATGCCCATCTGCTCAAGAACGGCGGAGATGGCCTTCAGCTGCTCCTCGGCCGAAAAGACCGGGCTCTTCACCAGCCGCGCCAGATCCGCGCTTTCCGCAATGAGGGCCGACAGCCGGTCGAGCTCCGCCTTCACGGAATCGACGGCGTTGGCCTCGTTCGCCAGTTCGAACAGCGCGGTCGCATAGCGCCCCGCCATGCCTGACACGATCGTATCCGCCACCCCGCACCTCTCTCGGACTTCCAGGGGAAGCGCGCTCCTTGCGTCACCTCGCCCCAAGCCCTTGATCTGTTGGGAATATTATTGTGCGACTTCGCGAGGGGGCTTAACCCGTCCGTTGAAATCCCGGAGTGCCTAACACAGGGAGATCAAGGCGGCAACATGACCGCAGCATGGCGCCTAGGCCGCATTGCCGCACCGCCCACATCTAATACCGCCGCGGCGCAGCGCGAAAGTTCAGCCCTGGCCGAGAAACTGCTTCAGCTCGGGCGTGCGGGGATTGGCGAAAACTTCTTCCGGCGGGCCGATCTCGTGCACCCGGCCGAGGTGCATGAACACCACACGGTCGGAGACCTCGCGGGCGAAGCGCATCTCATGGGTCACCATGAGCAGCGTCATGCCCTGCTCCGCCAGGGACTTCACCACGGCGAGCACCTCGTTCACCAGCTCGGGGTCGAGGGCGGAGGTGATCTCGTCGCAGAGCAGCGCCAGCGGCTTCATGGCGAGCGCACGGGCGATGGCGACGCGCTGCTGCTGGCCGCCGGAGAGTTGGTCGGGATAGGCGTCGAACTTGTGGGCGAGGCCCACCTGCTCGAGCCGGGCGCGGGCCTCCGCCTCCGCCTCCTTCTGCGACACCTTCTTCACCACCATGGGCGAGAGCATCACGTTGCGCCCGGCGGTGAGGTGGGGGAACAGGTTGAAGCCCTGGAAGATCATGCCGACCTTCAGCCGCAGCGCGCGCAGATGGATCTCGTCCGGCAGCAGCTGGGCACCGGCGACAGTGATGGAGCCGTCGTTGATGGTCTCCAGCCCGTTGATGCAGCGCAGCAGGGTGGATTTGCCCGACCCCGACTTGCCGATGATGGCGATGACCTCGCCTTGGGCGACGTCGAGGTTGATTCCCTTCAGCACCTCGTTGGTGCCGAAGCTCTTCCTGACCTCAGTGATGGTGATGAGCGACATTCAGCTTCCTTTCGAGAAGCTGGCTGCTCTTCGACAGAGGCCAGCACAGCGCGAAATAGATGAGGGCGGCGAAGCCGTAGACGGTGAACGGCTCGAACGTCGCGTTGGTGATGATGGTGGAGGCCTTGGAGAGCTCCACGAAGCCGATGATGGAGGTGAGTGCCGTGCCCTTCACCACCTGCACCGAGAAGCCCACCGTCGGTGGAACGGCGATGCGCATGGCCTGGGGCAGGATGACGTACCGCAACTGCTCCACGAAGGTCATGGCGAGGGAGGTGGAAGCCTCCCACTGGCCCTTGGGGATCGACTCCACGCAGCCGCGCCAGATCTCCGCCAGGAAGGCCGAGGACCACAGGGTGAGGGAGACGAAGGCCGCCGCCCAGGGCGACACGTCGATGCCGAGCAGCGGCAGGCCGAAGAAGATCAGGAACAGCTGCATCAGCAGCGGCGTGCCCTGGAACAGCTCGATATAGAGCGCCGCCGCGCGCTGGAGCCAGGGCTTGCGGGCGATCCGGCAGTAGAGCACCAGCAGCCCGACGATGCCACCGCCGACGAAGGCGACGATGGAGAGCAGCACCGTCCAGCGGGCCGCCAGCAGCAGGTTGGAGACGATGTCCCAGGTGGAAAATTGCGTCATGCCGCCGACCTCCGCCGGGGAAACAGGATCATCCCGAGGCCGCGCATGAGCTGGCGCAGCAGCACCGCGAGCACCAGGTAGAGCACGGTCGCGACGATATAGGCCTCGAAGGCGCGGAAGGTGCGCGACTGGATGTAGTTGGCGGCGAAGGTAAGCTCCTCCACCGAGATCTGCGAGCACACCGCCGAGCCGAACATGACGATGACCATCTGCGAGGTCAGCGCCGGCCAGATCTTCTGCAGCGCCGGCACCAGCACCACGTGGCGGAAGGTCTGGATGGGGCTCATGGCGAGGCTCGCCCCGGCCTCGAACTGGCCGCGCGGCGTCGCCTCGATGCCGGCGCGGATGATCTCGCAGGCGTAGGCGCCGAGATTGATCACCATGGCGAGGATCGCCGCCTGCGTCTCGGTGAGCCCCACGCCGATCGCCGGCAGGCCGAAGAAGATGAAGAACAGCTGGATCAGGAACGGCGTGTTGCGGATGAGCTCCACATAGGCCGACACGATCGGCTTGAGCCAGCGCGGCCCCAGCGCCTTGGCCCAGGCGCAGGCGATGCCGACACCGGTGCCGATCGCCCCGCCGACGACGATCAGCTCAACCGTGATGGCGACGCCTTTCACGATCACCGGACCGTAGTCGGCGAGGGACGAGAAGTCGAAGCTGTAGGCCATGTGCCGCTGGTCCCCCCAAGGCTCGCGCCTTCTTCACCGGCGCCCCTCTCCTGCGGGGGAGAGGGAAACGCGACCCTCCGGCCCTCAGAGGTCCTTCGGCAGCGGCGCGCCGAGCCACTTCTCGGAGATCTTCTCCAGCGATCCGTCGGCCTTCGCCGCGGCGATGATGGCGTTGACCTTCTGCAGAAGCTTCGGTTCGTCCTTGTTGAGGCCGACGAAGCAGGGCGAGTTCTTGATGAGCACCTTCACCATCGGCTTCTTCGGCGGGTTGCGCGCAAGGATGGCGGCAGCCACCACGTTCCCGGTCGCCACCACCTTCACCTGGCCTGAGAGGAAGGCCGCGATGGTGGAATTGTTGTCCTCGTAGCGCTTGATCTCGGCGCTGGGCGGGGCGACCTTGGTGAGCTCCAGATCCTCCACGGAGCCGCGGGTGACACCCACCGTCATGCCGGCGATGTCCTCCACCTTCTCCACCTTCACGTCGGCCGGGCCGAAGATGCCGTTGAAGAAGGGCGCATAGGCCACCGAGAAGTCGATGACCTTCTCGCGGTCCGGGTTCTTGCCCAGGCTGGAGATGACGAGGTCGACCTTCTTGGTCTGCAGGTAGGGGATGCGGTTGGCGCTGGTTACGGGCACCAGCTCGGCCTTCACGCCGAGGCCCTTGGCGATGAGGTTCGCCATGTCGATGTCATAGCCCACCGGCGTGAGATCGGTGCCGACGGAGCCGAAGGGCGGAAAGTCCTGCGGCACGGCGATCTTGATGACGCCGGCCTTCATGATGTCGTCGAGCGCTTCCGCAGCGGCCGGGGCCGCCGACAGGGTCAGGGCCAGGGAGCCGGCGAAAAGAGCGCCGGCGATGAAAGATCTGCGGTTGGCCTGCATGGCGGGCGGATGCTCCTGAAAAGACGCGCGATGCGCGGCTGGGACGGAGCAAGGCGTATGCCACCTGAGGCGCAACCGGGCCGGGCGCCACAGCCAAGGCGGGAGCGCAAAAACAAAAGCCCCGCCCGGGCATCCGGACGGGGCTTTTTGCCTAAATCGTGGGCAGGAGCGCGGCGATCAGGCGGCGCCCTGTGCCCGTCAGTTGGCCTGGGAGGCCTTGTTCGGCGTCGCCGGGAAGGCGGCGTTCTTCACGGTGCCCTTCATCAGCTCGACCGCGAGCTTCAGCTGGGTGTCGTCCTTCGGATCCGGCGGGACGTAGGACGGCGAGCCGGTGGCCTCGTCCTCGCCGTTCTTCAGGTGGCCCTTCAGCGAGGCTTCGCCGCGGGTGGTGTCAGCGTTGGCGCCGAGCTTCTGCTTCATCTCGTCCGGCAGGTCCTGCACCAGGACGATGTCGGGCTCGATGCCCTTGGCCTGGATGGAGCGGCCCGACGGGGTGTAGTAGCGCGCGGTGGTGAGCCGCAGGGCGCCCTGCTGGCCGAGCGGGATGATGGTCTGCACCGAGGCCTTGCCGAAGGTGCGCGAGCCGAGCACGGTCGCGCGCTTGTGGTCCTGCAGCGCGCCGGCGACGATCTCCGAAGCGGAGGCGGAGCCGCCGTTGACCATCACGATCACCGGGCGGCCCTTGGTGAGGTCGCCGCCGCGGGCGTTGAAGCGCTGGGTTTCCTCGGCGTTCCGGCCGCGGGTGGAAACGATCTCGCCGCGGTCGAGGAAGGCGTCGGACACCGCCACCGCTTGGTCGAGCAGGCCGCCGGGGTTGTTCCGCAGGTCGAGAATGTAGCCCTTGATCTTGTCCGGCCCGATCTTCGCGGTCAGATCGTCGATGGCCTTCTTCAAGCCCTCGTAGGTCTGCTCGTTGGTGAAGGAGTTCAGGCGGATATAGGCGATGTCGTCGGCCTCGATGCGCGAGCGCACCGTCTGGATCTTGATGGTGTCGCGCACCAGCTTGATCTCAATGGGCTTCTCGACGCCCTTGCGCAGGATGGTCAGGGTGATCGGGGTGTTCACCGCCCCGCGCATCTTGTCCACCGCCTCGTTCAGGGTGAGGCCCTGGACCTGGTCGTTGTCGAGCTTGGTGATGAGGTCGCCCGAGAGCACGCCGGCGCGGCTCGCCGGGGTGTCCTCCATGGGGGTCACCACCTTGACGAGGCCATCCTCCATGATGACCTCGATGCCGAGGCCGCCGAACTCGCCGCGGGTCTGCACCTGCATGTCGCGGTGGTTCTTCGCGTCCATGTAGGAGGAATGCGGGTCGAGCGACTGGAGCATGCCGTTGATGGCCGACTCGATCAGCTTGGCGTCGTCCGGCTTCTCCACATAGTCCGAGCGCACGCGCTCGAAGATGTCGCCGAACAGGTTGAGCTGACGATAGGTATCCGACGACGCGGCTTCAGCCGCGGTGCCGAGGAACGCGCGGGGCTGCACTGCTGCAACAGCCACAAGGGCGCCAGCCGCTACGCCGAAAAGAAAGAGAGACGTCCGACGCATTATCCACGTACCTTCTGACTGTCCGTTGCCGCCCACCATGGCGTGGGGTCGATGGAGATCCCGTCTTTGCGGAACTCGACATACAATTGGGGCTGTCCCGTGGCCGAAACCGATACGGGGACTGCGGCCGGGCCACGTGCGGGGGCCTGAGCCCCATTCGTCGCCGCGGTGCGGGACAGGCCGCCCATCACCCCCACCGGCTCGCCCGCCAGGACGAACTGGCCGAGGTCGACGGTGATCCGTTCCATGCCTGCCATCAGGATATGGTATCCGCCGCCCGCGTTGATGATCAAGAGTTGTCCGTAGCTGCGAAACGGCCCGGCATAGACCACCCAGCCGTCGGCTGGGGCGCTGACCGGGGCGCCGGAGCGGGTGGCGATGGTCAATCCCTTCTCCGCGCCGCCGACGCTGTCTGACGCACCGAAATTCCGCAACGTCACGCCGGCGACAGGCAATGGCAGCAAGCCCTTAGCCTGGGCGAAGGCGATGGCCGGGGTCAGCCGGGCGGGGTCCTTGAGGGCGGTGAGGTCGGGCCGCCCCGGCTCGGCGGGCCGGGTTACCGCCTGCGCGGCGTCGGCGGCGCGGGCAGCGGGACCCACCTCCTGCTCCAGCCTCGTCACGAGATCGTGCACGTCCGAGGTGGAGCGGGCGACGCTGTCGGCCTGCGCCTTCTCCCCGGCCGCCACCGGATGCTCCTCGGCCTGCCGGCGCTGGCGCTCGCCCACCAGAGCCGCAAGCCGGCGGCTGTCCTCATCCAGTGCGGTACGCAGGCCGGTGAGGCTGTCGCGCGCGGAACCGAGCTCGGCCCGCACCCGCGACTGTTCGGCGAGATCGGCGGCCAGCGTCTCCGCTTCCACCCTCAGCTCGGGCAGGAGCGCGCCGAGCAGGATGGCCGAGCGGACGGCGTCGAGGGCATCGTCGGGACGCATGACGATGGCCGGCGGCGGCTCGCGGCCCATGCGCATCAGCGCGGCCAGAACCTGGGCGAGAACCCCGCGGCGCTTGGCGAGCGAGGCGGACAGGTCGGCGGCGGAGCGGTCGAGCACGGCGATACGGCCCTCCACGTCGATCAGCTGCTGCTCCACGGCGCGGGTGCGGGCGGCGCTCTCCAGCAGCAGCTGGTTGAGCCGGGCGCGGTCGCCCTTCGCCGCCTCCAGATCGGCGCGCAGGCGGCGCTGGGCCTCCTCGGTGCCCTTCACGTCGGACTTCAGGGCGTCGGTGTCTATGCCGCTGCGGTTGGGCGCCGGCGGCGGCAAAGGCGCGGACGGCGCGGGCTGCGCCGCGACGCGCCCCATGGGCACCGCCCCGCCAAAGGCGAGGGCGGCGGCGAGGGAGGCGAGGATCAGTGCGGCCCGTGGGGACATGAACCGATCCTCAAGGAACAGGGTTGAGGAGTGGTAAAGCCGCGCTTGGCGCCGCTCAGCCTTCCATGCCCTCCAGCTCGGTGATCATGCCATCGATGAGCGAGAGGCCGGTCTGCCAGAAGGCCGGATCCCGCGCGTCGAGGCCGAACGGGGCGAGCAGTTCCGAATGGTGCTTGGTGCCGCCCGCCGCCAGCATGTCGAGATAACGCTCGGCGAAGCCGTCGGCCGCGTGCTCATACACCGCGTAGAGCGAGTTCACGAGGCAATCGCCGAAGGCATAAGCGTAGACGTAGAAGGGCGAGTGGATGAAGTGCGGGATGTAGGTCCAGAAGGTCTCGTAGCCCGCGCCCAGGTGGATGGCCGGACCGAGGCTTTCGCTCTGCACGTTCATCCAGATGTCGCCGATCTTGTCGGCGGTCAGTTCGCCCTGCCGGCGCTCGGTGTGGACGTGGCGCTCGAAAGTGTAGAAGGCGGTCTGGCGGACCACCGTGTTGATCATGTCCTCCACCTTCTGGGCGAGCATGATCCGGCGGGCGCGCGGACTCTCCGCCGCGTTGAGGAGGCGGCGGAAGGTCAGCATCTCGCCGAACACCGATGCGGTCTCGGCCAGCGTCAGCGGGGTCGGCGCCATGAGCGCGCCCTGACGGGCGGCGAGCACCTGGTGGACGCCATGCCCGAGCTCGTGGGCGAGGGTCATCACGTCACGCGGCTTGCCCTGGTAGTTGAGCAGCACGTACGGATGGGCCGAGGGCACGGTGGGATGGGCGAAGGCCCCCGGCGACTTGCCCGGGCGCACCGGCGCGTCGATCCACGACTTGTCGAAGAAGGTCCGGGCGATGTCCGCCATGCGCGGCGAGAAGGCGCCGTAGGCGGAGAGCACGGTCTCGCGCGCCTCGCCCCAGCCGATGTCGCGGCTCTCCACCTTGGGCAGCGGGGCGTTGCGGTCCCAGAACTCCAGCCGCTCCTTGCCGAACCAGCGGGCCTTGAGCGCGTAATAGCGATGGGAGAGGCGGGGGTAGGCCTCGCGGATCGCCTGCACCATGGCGTCCACCACCTCCTGCTCCACCCGGTTTGACAGGTGGCGGGCGGAGGCGACGTCCGGGAAGCCGCGCCAGCGGTCGGAAATCTCCTTGTCCTTCGCCAGCGTGTTGGTGATGAGCGTGAACAGCCGCAGGTTCTTGCCGAAGGTGTCGGCAAGGGCGAGGCCGGCGGTGCGGCGCACCTCCTCCTTCGGGTCCTGCATGAGGTTCAGCGTTGGCTCGATGGCCAGCTCCTGCCCGTCCACGGTGAAGCGCAGGGAGGAGATGGTCTCGTCGAACAGCCGGCTCCAGGCGCTGCGCGAGGGGCTCGACTTCTCGTGGAACAGCTGCTCGATCTTGTCGTCGAGCTGGTAGGGCTTGTCCTTCCTCAGATCCTCGATCCACGGGCGGTAATAGCCGAGCGCCGGGTCGGCCATGGCGGACTCCAGCGCCCGGTCCTCCAGCCGGTTCAGCTCCAGCGTGAAGAACAGGAGATGGGTGGAGGCGTCGGTGAGGCGCTCCTGGATGTCGCCGTAGAACTTGGCGCGGGCGGGATCGGAGGTGTCGCCGGCATAGATCAGGCTGCCGTAGGAGGCGATGCGGCCGATGAGGTCGTCCAGCGCCTCGTAGCGCTGCACGGCGGCCGCCAGCGCGGCGCCGGCCCCGGACGCGGCCACCATGTCTGCGAGCTTGCCCTTGTAGGTCTCCTCGAACGCCTTGCACTCGGCGTCGGTGCGTTCCAGGTCGGCGGCGAGCGCGGGCGAATCCATTCCGGAATAGAGGTCGGCCAGATTCCATTCGGGCAGGCGCTCGGGCGTGGCGGTGGCCTCCGCGACGGCGGTCTGGGCAGCATGACGGGCGGCGGCGAAGGCGCTTTCGAAATCGTGCGAACGGACGGCCGGGACGTGACCGGTGGAGCCGGTGAAAGGATGAAACATGAAACCTCCGCAAACGGGGCGGCGCCGGGCTTTGGCCTTCCGCGCCGATGTCGACGGACAAAATCACCCCAATGGCCGCGCGCCGCAAGCCGGCCGGGATATCGCGCCGTCCAGACCCGGACGGAAGGCGCCTTCCACCTGACCCGAAACGGGACGGCCATCAGGTCTTCTTAACCATCACCGGCGAAGCTCGCGGCGAATCTCCTGCCGCACCGAGTCGCCATCCCCTCATGATTCACTCCCTGCTGCTCGTCGAGGACGACCCGGACGAGGCACGCCGCCTCGATGCCGCCCTTACCCGCCTCGGCTACCATTGCGTCTGCGCGCCCAACGGCGACGCTGCCCTCGCTCTTATGGTGCAGACCCGTTTCGACGTGGTGCTTTTGGATCTTGTCCTGCCCGAGCTGGACGGCATGGGCGTGCTCGCGGCCATGGCGGCGCGGGGCATTGCGACGCCGGTGGTGGTGCAGGTCACGGCCGCGGGCCTCGATGGCGCCGCCGGCGCGCTCGGTGCCGGGGCGCGGGATTTCGTGGTGAAGCCCGCCGGGGCGCTGCGCCTCCAGGTGGCTCTCGCCAATGCGATCGCGCTCGGCCGCATACGGCCGGCCCTCGCGCCGTCGTCCGGCGGTGGAAATGTGGTCGCCTTTCCCGCAGCTCCCGCGCAGCGCGAGGTGCAGGCGGAGGCGGAGGCAAGCGATGCCGCAACCGTGATGCGGCTCGACGCCGGCGGCCACAGCCGGCGGCTCGACCAGATCGAGGCCGAAGCCATCCGCTTCGCCTGCCACCTCTACGGCGGCCGCATGGCCGAGGTGGCGCGCCGTCTGGGCATCGGCCGTTCGACCCTTTACCGAAAATTGGCCGAGATGGAATCGGCTGCGGTAGAGGGGAACCATCCGTTGGAACCGTCAGCGGCACAATTTGTTGCTGCCGAGTAACTCGGGTTCAAAAAGCCTGATTCCGCTCAAGCTTGTGAGTTGATCCGCCGGCCGCGGCACGGCACGACAGGCGGGTTGAGGTGAGGAGAGGACCATGCGGTTGGCGCGTCGAGACGATACGGTTGCCGGCACGCTGTGCCGGTTGATGGGCGCCGGACTTCTGGGCTTCTCCCTGGCCGCCGCGCCAGCCCTCGCCGCCGGCCAGGCCGACGCGCCCGTCACCAGCAATGCGGGCATGGGCACAGGCGATACCGGCTCAACCTCTGTTCCCCTCACCACCCCCCTGCCGCCCGTCGCGCCGCGCGCCCCGGCCGCGGCGCCCGCACCAATTCGTGGTGGCGTGGACGCGGCGGGCGATGGTCCCGGCGCGCCTGCCCATGCCGAGACGCCGGCCCCATCCGCTCCCCCGTCCCAGGCCGGCGCCCCTGCGGCCCCCGCCTCCAGCCCAGCCCCGGCTCAGGCCTCGACGCCGCCCACCTCCGCTCCGGCGGCGGTTGCCGCCGATCCGCTGGCGCCCGTGGGCGACGCCATCGCCACCCTCCTGACGACACCGGAAACGCTGACCAATTCCAAGAAGGAGCAGGAGGCGCTGGTCGCCTTCTACGGCGCACGTCAGAACCTGCCCGTCTTCGTCTCTGCCACCGGCCTTGACGCCCGCGGCAAGGCGGTGATCGCCCGTCTCGGCGCAGCCGGCGAGGACGGCCTGGACCCGACCGACTATGCGGTGCCCGCGCTGAAGGCCGGCGCCGGCCCTGCCGACCTCGCCCGCACCGAAATGCGCATCGCGCTCGCGGCCATGACCTATGCGCGCCACGCCCAGTCCGGCCGTTTCGATCCCGGCCGCATCTCAGCGCTGGTGACCCCGGTGCGCGAGATTCCCGATCCGGCCGCCATCCTCGCCAAGGTGGGCTATGCGGCGGACGCCAACGCGGCGCTCGCCGGCTTTAACCCGCCCCACGCCGGCTACAAGGCCCTGAAAGCGCAGCTCGCCCGCGCCAACGGCCAGGCGCCTGCCGTCGCCGCCATTCCGGCCGGTCCCCAGATCAAGCCCGGCGCCAGCGATCCGCGCATCCCCGCCCTGCGTGCCCGCCTCGGCATCACCGGCGCCTCGGACAGCGACCTCGTCTATGACCCGCGGCTGGTCGAGGCGGTGAAGGCCTTCCAGGACTCTTCCAAGGTGAAGGCCACGGGGATCATCGGGCCCTCCACCCTCGCCGCCCTGAACGCCGGCGCCACGCCGGGCGGCGGCAACCTGAAGAACGACGTGATCGCCAATATGGAGCGCTGGCGCTGGCTGCCGCGCGACCTCGGCGAGAAGCATGTCTTCGTGAACATTCCCGAGTACATGGTGCGGATCTATCAGGACGACCGGCAGATCCACGAGACCCGCGTGGTCGTGGGCAAGCCGGACACCCCGACCCCGCTGCTGACCCGCGACATGGTCTACATCGTGGTGAACCCGGCCTGGAACATCCCGCCCAGCATCGCCCGCAACGAGATGATGCCCCTGTTGCGCAGCGATCCGGGCGCGCTGGCGCGGCGCGGCATCCGCGTCGTGTCCAATGGCTCGGGCGGATATTCCTTCCGCCAGGACCCGGGCGAGCGCAACGCGCTCGGGCGCATCAAGTTCATGTTCCCCAACGACCACTCGGTCTATCTGCATGACACGCCGTCCAAGGCGCTGTTCCAGAACGACCGGCGCGCCTACAGCCACGGCTGCGTGCGAGTCTATGAGCCGCTGAAGTTCGGCGAGGTGATCTTCAACATGGGCCTGCCGGGCGACAACTGGACCGAGCAGCGCATCTCCAAGCTGTTCGGCGGCTCGGAGCGCTATGTGAACCTGAAGCAGCGCTTCCCCGTGCACATCGTGTATTTCAACGCCGTGGTGGACCCCACGGGCCGCCTGGTGATGCGCGAGGACATCTACGGCATCAATGCCGAGACCAAGGCGCAGCTGGGGCTCGACGGCAAGCAGCGAATCGCCGACGGCTCCCCCAAGAGCGCACCTCGCGCCCGCTGAGGCAACACGGCAGCGCCCCAGCAGGGCGCTGCCGTAATTTCAATGACTTAGAATCCGCGCCGCGCGTCATCTGCGGCGTCACGCCGCGATCCATGCGCACTTTCCACAGCCGGCAGCGCCTTGCCTGATGCACCTTGGCCACAGGCACGAGCAAGCTCCGGCACGTTTTTGCCACACTCCCCGGCTAATCACGGGACCGTGACCTGAAAGCGGGAACAAACCCCGCCCAAGGGATCAGGGGGAGCTGGGTGTCAACGCACCCTTAACCGAACCCGACAAGACTCCGTCTCCATCGCTTCGCGGCAACACCGTCGCGAGGTCCTTGAAATCTGAGCCTCGGGTTCGCGACATTGCCCATCCGCACCGCGCTTCAAACCGTCCGATCCCTGCGCCGCTTCTGCCGGCGCGGCGCGGAACTGCCGGCACTGCGGGCCGTCGCCATCGGTACCACCCTGGTCCTAGCCGGCACCACTTCGCTGCAGAATGCGGTCGCCAACGGCGACACCCGCACCATCACCCTGCACCACACCCATTCCGGCGAGAGCGGCAGCTTCACCTTCAAGAAGAACGGCCGCTACGATCCTCAGGGCCTCGCCGAGCTGAACCATTTCCTGCGCGACTGGCGCAACCAGAAGTCCACCGAGATGGACCCCCAGCTGTTCGACATCGTCTGGGAGGTGTATCGCGAGGTCGACGCCACCGCGCCGATCCAGATCGTCTCGTCCTATCGTTCGCCCGAGACCAATTCCATGCTGCGCGCCCGCTCCAGCGGCGTCGCGAAGTTTTCCCAGCACATGCTGGGCAAGGCCATGGATTTCTACATTCCCGGGGTAAACTTGGCCGACCTGCGCGCCGCCGGCCTGCGGCTCCAGCGCGGCGGCGTCGGCTTCTATCCGACCTCCGGCTCGCCCTTCGTCCACATGGACACGGGCAGCATCCGCCACTGGCCGCGCATGAGCCACGACCAGCTGGCCCGCGTCTTCCCCGACGGCAAGACCGTCCACGTGCCCTCCGACGGGCGCCCCCTCTCCAACTACAACGCCGCGCTCGCCGAGGTTCAGGCCCGCGGCTCCAAGCCCGGCGTCGCCGTGGCCGACGGCGGCAAGGGCGTGAAGACCTTCTTCGCCGGCCTCTTCGGAAAGAAGGACGCGGACGACGACGAGGGCAGCGAGAGCCCCGCTACCGCGGCCTCAACTCCCGCCGCGCCTGCCTCCGGCGATGCCGCCCGCGCGGTGCGCACCGCGTCGGCGGCGGCCATGCCCATCCCGCCCGCGCGGCCGGCCGAGCTGATGGCCGGCGCGATGGTCACCGCCCAGGCCACGCGCGGCGGCCTTGTGCCGCCGCTCGGCGCGCCCCTGCCGCTGCCCCGCCCGGCCGACGTCGGCACCCGCGTTGCCAGCCTCGCGCCCCAGGCGCCCGCCGCGCCGCTGCCGTCCCTCATCACCACCGGCACCGAGACGGGCATCGCCGCGCCGAGCCTCTCCTATGCGTCGGAAGGCCCCCTCGCCCAGCAGCGCAGCACGCTCACCGGCGGGCTGATGGGTCAGGGCGCGGCCCCGGCTCCGGTGCAGACGCACATGGCGGCAGCCACCACACCCAACGCCGGCGCGCGCCAGCGCAAGCTGTCCGAAATCGCGTTCGGCCGGCTGTTCCTGTCGCCCAGCCTGTCCCACGAGCTTTATCTGCGGGTGCCGGAGATGCGCCAGCTGGCGGTATTCATGGCCCCGCCGCGCGAGGTGGTCGCCGCCGCCTTCTCGCGGGACGGCTCCTTCGGCCTGAAGTCGCGGTTCGGCGGCACCGCCGTCGCCGACCTGCCGACCTACGTCTTCCGCGCTCCGCCGGTGGCCTACACCCAGCGCATGTGAGCCCCGCCACCGGGGCCGGCGGGCGATCGCCCGCCACGCTCAGACGTGGATGCCCAAAGCCTGCATATAGAGATCGACGATGGCCTCGTGCTCCTTGCGCTCGTCGGCATCCTCCTTGCGGATCTTCAGGATGGTGCGCAGCGCCTTCACGTCGAACCCGTTGGCCTTGGCCTCCGCGAACACGTCCTTGATATCGTCGGCGATGGCCTTCTTCTCTTCCTCGAGCCGCTCGATGCGCTCAATGAAGGACTTCAGCTGTTCCTTGGCAAAGCCCGCGGGGGCATCCGACACGTCCTCAGCCACCTGGCCGGTCTCCTTGAATTCTGGCGCGCCCCGGACGGAGCCGGGCCGCCCCGGTCATGCGCCTGCTTCGGCGCGGTGCGACGGGTGGGGCCTCCACGGCCCCGGAGCGAACGCTGATAGAGGCGGCCCGGGCGCCCCGCGTCAAGGATGCGTCCCCGCTTTCCACCCCTGCCGCGAGGCTGCGGGGCTCCGGGCGGGCTCGCTTTGAGCCGCACCCCCTCCGCGCAGCTCGCCGCCGGTACCCTGACCCTCGCCCTTGGGGCGCTCGCCATGGGCGCCAGCGTCCTGTTCGTCCGGCAGGCGGACGTGGGACCCTTCGCCAGCGCCTTCTGGCGCGCCGCCCTCGCCTTACCGGTGCTGGCCATATGGGCGGGCTTCGCCGAGGGATCCGGCGCCTTTCGGCCGGACCGCCGTTCGCTCCTCGCCGGCGGCTTCTTCGCCGGCGATCTCGTGTTCTGGCATCTCGCCATCCTTGGCACCAGCGTCGCCAACGCCACCGTGTTCGCCACCACATCGCCCGTCTGGATCACCGCCTTCGCGGTGCTGGTCCTGCGCCAGAAAGTGTCCCCGGCCGGCCTCGCCGGGCTCGGCCTGTGCGTCGCCGGGGCGGTGCTGCTGGTGGGCCGCTCCTGGCAGTTCGAGCCGGCGCAGTTGGCCGGCGATGCGGCAGGGCTCGTCACCGCCCTGTTCTTCGCCGGCTATTTCCTCGCCGTCAGCCGGGCGCGGGTGAGCCGCGGGGCGGCGGCCGTCACCTTCGTGTCCACGGCCGCGACTGCAGCGATCCTTCTGGTGATCGCGCTTTTCACCGAGCCGACCTTGTGGCCGGCCAGCCCGCAGGGGGTGATGGCGCTGGTGGCGCTGGCCCTGGTATCCCAGGTGGGCGGGCAGGGGCTGATGGCGGTGGGAATGGCCGCCGTTCCGCCGGCCTTCGGCGCACTGGTCTTCTTCCTGGAGGTGGTTTCGGCCGCCGCCCTTGGCGCGCTGCTGCTGGGGGAGCCGGTCAGCCTGCTTCAGGCGGCGGGCGGCGCGCTGATCCTCGCCGGCCTCGCCGTTGCCCGGCCGCGCTCCCGCCCCGATCGGGGGCGACAAGGGCGCCCGGCATCCGCCGCCCCGGGGGGCGGGCATTGACGGACCTGCGCCGGGGAGGCACACAGCTTTTCGACATGCCCTTCGCCGCCACGCTCGACGGAATCGACGGCAGACCCCGCGCCCTTTCTGGCGAACGGCCGCCCACGCCCATGCGACGGGCCGTGTCCGGCGCGCTGCTGTTCGCCTCGGTCCTCACTCTCGCGTTTGCAGCCTTCCCGGATATCGCGGCGGCCGAGTTCCGCCTGTGCAACCGCACCCAGAGCCGCATCGGCGTCGCGCTCGGCTACAAGGACGGCGAGAGCTGGTCCACGGAAGGCTGGTGGAACGTCGCTGCCAACAGCTGCGAGACGCTGATGCGCGGCGAGCTCATGTCCCGCTTTTATTACCTCTACGCGGTGGATTACGACCAGGGTGGGGAGTGGGCGGGCAAGGCCTACATGTGCACGCGGGAAAAGGAATTCACCATCAAGGGCGCGGAGGACTGCCTGGCCCGCGGCTTCGACCGCACCGGCTTCTTCGAGGTGGACACGCGCGAGCAGAAGGCGTGGACGGTGCAGCTCACCGAATCGAGCCAGAGCAAGCCTTCGCAGGCCAACGCGCCCCTGCCGCCTGCGGCGCCGAAGCGGCCCTGACGCCACGCGTCAGATCCCGCGTCCCTCCACCTTGATGGCCAGCTGACGCTCCATCTCCTCGGCTCCATCAAGGCGCGGATTGACCGCCAGCGCCTGGCGCACCGCCACCAGCGCGCGCTTGTCGTCGCCGATCTCGCGAAAGATCAGGGCGAGGCCATAGAGCATGGCGTAATGCCGCGGCTCGCGGGCCAGCACCTCGCGGATATCGGCAAGGGCGGCGCCGTAATCGTCGCGCATATAGAAGATGGTGGCCCGCTTGCTCAGCGCCCCGAGATAGTCGGGCTCGATTTCCACCACCTGGTCGAGGAGCCGGAGCGCGAGGTCGTATTCCTTCGCCTCCGCCGCCGCATTGGCGCGGGCCATGAGCACATCGGCGCTCGGGCTGCCGGATTCGGAGAAGATCTGGTCGAGCCGGTCGGCGATCATCTTGGCGCTGCGCTCGTCGGGCGCCACCTTCAGCGCGGCGAACAGCCCCTCAAGCTGGGTGCGCTTGTCCCGCGGCAGGCGCGGGCGGGCGGGTGTCGCCTCCGCCGGGGCCGACGGCTGGGGGCCGGCCTGCGGGGTCGTTCCCCTGTCGCCGCGTGCCGTCTGGGCCAGCGCACCGGCCGGGAGCGCGGCCAGCGACAACGCGGAAACAAGGAGCGCCACACCCAGGTGCCCACGGCCGGACAAGGCCGAAGCCTTGGCCCGGCGGGGGCGCGGTGCGGTGACGGGGTTCTGAATGGGGGGCGTGTCCTCGGCGATCATCGGGCAAGTGTCCGCCCGCACGCCCACGCCGTCAACACATGCGCCGGCCGCGGACGTGGTCCGGGCCGGCGCAATCGATCACGATCGAGAAAAAGACGGCCGGGCCCGCCGTTCGACGCCGCCCGCGCAGCGCTCAGCCCTGGCGGGCCTTATAGCGCTTCTGCGTCTTGTTGATGATGTAGACGCGGCCCTTGCGGCGCACGAGACGGTTGTCGCGGTGGCGCCCGAGCAGCGACTTCAGGGAATTGCGGATCTTCATGACAAACTCGCTAGGTGCCAAATCTCGGGGCCGACCGCGGCGCGCAGGACGCGCGGCCCATCGACACCCGTCTGAATGGATCGAGCCGGGGTGATAAGGGGCCGCGGCCCCGATGTCAATGCGAGCGGCGCCGAAGCCCCGCGCACGCTCACGCCCGGTGGTAGGGGTGGCCCGCCAGTATGGTGACGGCGCGGTAGATCTGCTCGGCCAGCATCACCCGCACCAGCTGGTGGGGAAAGGTGGCGCTGCCATAGGCGATGAGGTCCGATGCCCGGGCTCGCACCGCCTCCGCCAACCCGTCGGCGCCGCCGATGACGAAGGCCAGCGCCGCCAGTCCGCCGTCCCGCTCCACTGCGATGCGGCGGGCGAAATCCGGGCTCGACAGGGACTTGCCGCGCGGATCGAGCACCATCAGGCCAGCCCCGGACGGCAACGCCGCAAGCAAGGCGGCGCCCTCCTCCGCCATGCGGTCGTCGGCACGGCGGGCGGCGGATTCCGGGATTTCGATCATGTCGCAGGCGTTGAGCCCGAGGGGCCGGCCGGCAGGGCGGATGCGATCGAGATAGCGCGTGACGAGGTCGCGCTCGGCTCCGGCTTTCAGCCGGCCGACACAGGCGAGGACGAGGCGCACGTCGTCTACCGGCCCGTCTTTCGGGAACGCCTCAGGAGCGGGGCGTCCCGGACCACATCTTCTCGATATTGTAGAAGTTGCGGACCTCGGGCTGGAAGACGTGGACGATCACGTCGTTCGCGTCGATGAGCACCCAGTCGCAGGCCGGCTGGCCCTCGACGCGCACCTGCTTGATCCCGGCCGCCTTCAGCGCCTCGATGAGGTGCTCGGCAATGGCGCCCACGTGCCGCTGCGAGCGGCCGGAGGCGATCACCATGAAGTCGGCGATGGAGGTCTTGCCGCGCAGGTCGATGGAGACGATGTCCTCGGACTTGTCGTCTTCCAGCCGGGCTTGGACGAGGGCGAGAATCTCCGCCGCGTCAGGGAGCGCCTCGGAGACCGTGGCGGGCGCCGTCATCTCAGCGGCCGCCATAAGTGCCGTCGTGGACAGGGGTCCAAATCCTCTCGCTTCAGGCAACGGTCCAAACCGTCGCACCCCAATAGAATGCAGGTAAATCAACGAATTTTCAAGGAGTGTGACGGCCGGAGGGCGCCGAGGCACCCCCCGAGGGGCCTCGCTGGGCGCGGATTCCCGTTGAAGACAATGGGGATTTCAGCCCGTGAAGAAATACCCAGGCGGGCGGCGGAAGGTCCGCGAGGACGGCCGCGTCGCTCTCGTCGATGCGGTAGCGCGCCAGCGCCTGGGCCGCCCGCGAGGACGTGGCGGCGAGGCTGTCGCCCATCCGGTCCACCACGGCGATGGGCACCAGGCGGGCGATGTCGCGCCAATGCTGCCACCGGTCGAAGCGGGTCAGATTGTCCGCTCCCATGATCCAGACGAAACGCACGCTGGGCATGCGCCGCACCAGGAAGGCCAGCGTCTCGTAGCTGTAGCGCACGCCGAGCGCCGCCTCGAAGCCGGTCACGTCGATCCGGGGATGGCGCGCCACCGCGCGGGCGAAGCCCACGCGTTCCTCGAGCGGCGGGAGGGCGCGGTTGTCCTTCAGCGGATTGCCGGGGGTCACGAGCCACCACACCCGGTCGAGCTGCAGCCGCCGCAGCGCCAGCAGGCTCGCCGCGCGGTGCGCGCCGTGGGCCGGATTGAAGCTGCCGCCGAACAGGCCGACGCGCAGCCCGTCGGTGACAAAGGGAAGGCGCCGGGCTGCACGGGCCGTTACCGTCCCGCAGGACGCACCTGCGCCACCGTCGGGCCCGTTCACGGACGGGTCTGCCCCGATCCGTGGATGCGGTACTTGAAGGAAGTGAGCTGCTCGGCACCCACGGGGCCGCGGGCGTGCATCCGCCCGGTGGCGATGCCGATCTCCGCGCCGAAGCCGAACTCCCCGCCATCGGCGAACTGGGTGGAGGCATTGTGCAGCACGATGGCGCTGTCCACCTCGGCGAGGAACCGCTCCGCCGCCGCCGCATCGTCGGTGACGATGCAGTCGGTGTGGTGGGAGCCGTGGGCCTCGATATGGGCGATGGCCGCATCGAGGCCGTCCACCAGCTTCACGGCGATGATGGCGTCGAGATATTCGGTGTCCCAGTCCTCGGGCGATGCGGGCGTCACCCGTCCGTCGACAGCCTGGACGGCCGCGTCGCCGCGCACCGCGCATCCGGCGTCGATGAGCATCTCCACCAGCGGCCCGAGATGGCTCTGCGCCACCGCGCGATCCACCAGCAGGGTCTCGGCCGCGCCGCAGACGCCCGTGCGGCGCATCTTGGCGTTCAGCACCACGGTCTTGGCCATGTCGAGGTCGGCGGCCTTGTCCACATAGACGTGGTTGATGCCGTCGAGATGGGCGAAGACCGGCACCCGTGCATCGCTCTGCACCCGCGCCACGAGGCTCTTGCCGCCGCGGGGCACGATCACGTCCACGGTGTTGCCGAGCCCGGCCAGCATGTGGCCCACCGCGGCGCGGTCGGCCATCGCGACGAACTGCACGGCATCCTCGGGCAGGCCCGCGGCCTTGAGGCCGGCGACGAAGGCCCGGTGGATGGCGCCCGACGAGGCGAGGCTGTCCGACCCGCCGCGCAGGATCACGGCATTGCCGGCGCGCAGGCAGAGAGCGGCGGCGTCCGCCGTCACGTTCGGGCGGCTCTCGTAGATCACGCCGACGACGCCGAGGGGCGTGCGCACGCGCTCGATGATCATGCCGTTGGGGCGGGTCCAGCGCTCAGTCACCTTGCCCACGGGATCGGGCAAGGCGGCGACCTGCTCCACGCCCTCGGCCATGGATTCGATGCGGGCGGGGGTGAGCGTCAGACGGTCGAGGAAGGAGCCGGTCATGCCCTCCGACTTGGCCTTCGCCACGTCGGCGTCATTGGCGGCAAGGATGTCGCCCGCCGCGGCGCGGATGGCGGCGGCGGCGGCCTGGAGCGCCTGCGTCTTCGCCTCGGGCAAGGCGAGCGCGAGGCTGCGGGAGGCCGCCCGGGCGCGCTTGCCCATCTCCAGCATCACGCCCTCCAGCTCCGCCGGCGGCACAGGCCGGCCCGCAGTGGCGGCGGCATCGGTGCGAAAGGCGGAGGCGGTGGACATAGGATAGCTCTCGAAAGCGCGACAGGGACTTGCCCTCATATGGGGGCTCGGTTCCTCCCTAGCACATCGCCCGGCGGGTGCGACAGGTGCGCACGGGGGGTCAGAAGTCTTCGGGTGGCTCGTTTGGGTCAAAATAGAAGCGCGAACCGACCGTCTGTGGCGTGCGCGCATCCTGTATCCGCTCCAGCTCCGCATAGACCAAGGACCACAAGGCGAAGAAAAAGACCAACTCGGCCAGAATCAGGACATTTCCAAGCAACGCAAACACAGCGGTCCAGACGGAGAATATGGATCCACCGGCCAAGCTCACGGTCGCGTTCGCGATAAAGCTCCACTGCCCTTGAATGGGCACCCGCGACTGAACCGTTAGGGTCTCCCCGTCCAGGTCCGCAAACCCCAGCATCGACGCCAGATACTGAATCGCCATCACGACCACCGCCGTGGCAACCATCGCGAAAAACAAAATTGCGTGGATGCCGAGAAGGCGTACCGAATTGCCTCGCCCAAGGCGCCAAGCCTCGCGCCACTTTATGGGCTGCCCCAGCGCGCGGGAGGGCAGGCGAAGCATGAGGCGAAGGCTAACGAAGACGGCGGCCAGCCACGCCCCAAGAATCAGCAGGATGATCAGCGCGTCCGGCGCGAGCGGGGGGGCAAATTGCCGGAGCAGACTGGTCACCCCCATGACAGCGAAGATCAGGGGAAAAATCACCAGCGCGCCAAAAAGCATAAGCACCAGGGAGTCGACGGCATACCCGACAACGCGCCCCGCCCCCCACCCCAGCGTCTGCACATTCAGGCCGGCCGGCCCGCGCAGGACCTCGTTGTGCGTCACCAGCGCAAGCACGATGGAGAGCAGGCTCAGCAGGACCCACTGGGCTAGCGACAGCAAGCCAAAGTGCCAGCTCGCCACCTGCTCTTGCTCCACCACCACCCTCTCGGCGAAGGATATGGCCACAAGAGGCAAGGCGAAGATCAGGATGATCAGCCAGTGCCGCCTCACGACGAAGACGCCCCAGAGCAGCGCGAGCTTCACCGTCCCGAAAACCGGAAGCTTTTCATCGTGCATGGCCGCTCTCGACGCAGAGGCGGCTGATCAAGGCATGCGACAGCCGGCCCCCTCAACCGTCGCGGGCACAACCGGTATTGGAGGAGGCGCAACCTGTCGAGCGCAGGGGCGTGCGGCAACTTGCCGATCACGTAACGGCATCCGGGGCGACCGAGGCGCCGGACAGTCCCTCACTCCACTCCCAGCACCAGATCGTCCCGGTGCACCATCTCGGAGCGACCCTTCACGCCGAGCAGCGCCTCGATCTCCGAGGTGGGGCGGCCCATGATGCGGCTGGCGTGGGTGGAATCGTAGGCCACCAGCCCGCGCCCCACCTCCGCCCCGTCCGGACCACGCAGCACCACCGCATCGCCGCGGTCGAACAGGCCCTCGATGCGCTTCACGCCCGCCGGCAGAAGGCTCGCCCCGCGCCGCAGCGCCGCCACCGCCCCGTCGTCCAGATGCAGCGTGCCGCGCGGCTCCAGCGCCCCGGCGATCCAGCTCTTGCGGGCGCGCACGGGATTGGCCGCCGTGAGGAACCAGGTGCAGCGGCCGCCCTCCATGATGCGCTTGAGGGGGTTCTTCACGTGTCCGGAGGCGATGACCATGTGGGTGCCGGCGGAGGTGGCGATCTTGCCCGCCTCGATCTTGGTGCGCATGCCGCCGCGCGAGAGTTCCGAGCCGGCATCGCCGGCGATGGCCTCGATCTCCGCCCCGATGCGCGCCACCACGGGGATGAGGGTGGCGTTGGGGTCCTGCGCCGGCGGGGCGGTGTAGAGACCGTCGATGTCGGAGAGCAGCACCAGCAAATCGGCGCTCGCCATGGTGGCGACGCGGGCGGCCAGGCGGTCGTTGTCGCCGTAGCGGATCTCGGTGGTGGCCACCGTGTCGTTCTCGTTGATGATGGGCACCGCGCGCAATTCCATCAGCCGGCCCAGGGTGGAGCGGGCGTTGAGATAGCGGCGGCGCTCCTCGGTGTCGCCGAGCGTCAGCAGCACCTGTCCGGCGGTGATGCCGTAATGGCCGAGGATCTCGGCCCAGGTGCGCGACAGGGCGATCTGGCCCACGGCGGCGGCGGCCTGGCTGTCCTCCAGCTTGAGCGCACCCGCCGGCAGGCCGAGCACCGTGCGCCCCAGCGCGATGGCGCCGGAGGAGACCACCAGCACCTCGCAGCCGCGCGCATGCAGAGCGGCGATGTCCTCCACCAGCGAGGTGAGCCAGGCCAGACGCACCCGCCCCTCCGCGCGATCCACCAGCAAGGCGGAGCCCACCTTGATGACGATGCGACGGAAATCGGCGAAGGCCGGCGTCTTCAGCGCCGGCGCGTCGGACGAGGCTTGGAAGGAAGCGCTCTCGGAGGAAGCCATGGACCTGTGAACCGGCAGGGCACCTCAGACGGGCGGGCGGCGCACGTCGGTGCGGGAGAAGTCATCCCCCTTGAAGAGGAGGGGCACGTCATGCGCCTTGGCCACGGCATAGGCCATGCAGTCGCCGAAGTTCAAGCCCGCCGGGTGGCGGCCCCTGCCGAAGCGGTCGAAGGCGGTGCGTGTGAGCGCCATATGCCGCCTGTCGAAGGGAATGACCGTCACATCGCCTTCCGCCAGCCAAAGGTCCACCGCTTCCAGAGTATAGGGATAGTTCTTTCCCCGGAGCACGAGATGGGTTTCGAACAAGGTGGGGGCTCCGATGATGCAGCGCGATCCGACGAGCAGGGCGCGGTAGCGATCCGCGTCCGGCTCGTTGATAAAGGTCGCGATCAGAACCGAGGTATCGACGGCGATCATCTTGGCGCGCCATCGTCTCCATAGAAATCGCCATGGTCCGATGTGGCGTCCGGAGACGCCTCCCGCGCCTTGCGGCCGAACTCGGCGAGACGCTCGTACAGGTCTTTCTGGCGCGGCGAGAGATCGGCAGGACGCACCGCCTCGTCGCTGGCTGCTTCCATGCGGCGCAGCGCACGAACCACCACCTCGGTGGTGGTCAGACCATGGCGCTCCGCAATGCGCTTGGCCGTCTCGACAGCCTCGTCGCTGCGGATGTTGAGTTGTCTCGGCATCGCGCTAGCTCCATCAGAGACAATGCTAGCACATTGTCTCCAACCTGTCTTCGAGCGCGCCGACGAGACTGGACGGGCCCGCCCCACCCCGTCCGCCGACGCCCCTCAGGGCCGCCACGCTTCCCTGGGCTCTTCCGCCTTCTCCTCGACCCGCGTCTCCTCGACGATCGAGAGCAGGGCCCGCAGCGCCTCGGGCACGCCCTGGCCGGACTGGGCCGAGAGCAGCAGCGGCTTCTTCTTCGCCGCCCGCTGGAGACGCTCCTTCTGCTGCTTCAGCAGCTCGGGAGACAGGGCGTCCACCTTGGAAAGGGCGACGATCTCCGGCTTTTCGTCGAGGCCGTGGCCATAGGCGGCAAGCTCCGCGCGCACGGTCTTGTAGGCCTTGCCGGCATGCTCGCTGGTGCCGTCCACCAGATGCAGCAGGGCGCGGCAGCGCTCCACATGGCCGAGGAAGCGGTCGCCGATGCCCACCCCCTCGTGGGCCCCCTCGATGAGGCCGGGGATGTCGGCGAGCACGAACTCACGCCCGTCCACCCGCACCACGCCGAGGCCGGGGTGGAGCGTGGTGAAAGGATAATCGGCGATCTTGGGCTTCGCCGCCGTGGTGGCGGCCAGGAAGGTGGACTTGCCGGCATTGGGCAGGCCCACCAGGCCGGCGTCGGCGATCAGCTTCAGCCGCAGCCAGATCCAGCGCTCCTGGCCTTCGAGGCCGGGATTGGCGCGGCGCGGCGCCTGGTTGGTGGAGGTCTTGAACTGGGCGTTGCCGAAGCCGCCGTTGCCGCCCTCCAGCAGCTTGATGCGCTGGCCCACCTCGGTGAGGTCGGCGAGGATGGTCTCCTCCTCCTCGTCGAGGATCTGGGTGCCGGCCGGCACCTTCAGCACCACATCGGCGCCGCGGGCGCCGGTGCGGTTGGCGCCCTTACCGTGGTCGCCCTTCTTGGCCTTGAAGTGCTGCTGGTAGCGATAGTCGATCAGCGTGTTGAGGCCGTCCACGCACTCGATCCACACGTCGCCGCCCCGCCCGCCGTCGCCGCCGTCGGGACCGCCGAACTCGATGAACTTCTCGCGCCGGAACGAGACGCACCCCGCGCCGCCGTCACCGGAGCGCACATAGACCTTGGCCTGATCGAGGAATTTCATGGGTTGGAGGTAGACGGGCGGCAGCTGGAACGCAAGGGCAGCAGCCTCACAGCTTCAGGATGCGCTCGGCATTGCCGTAACAGACCTTGGCCCGCACCGCGCTCGAGAGCGGCGCGGCCTCGATGAAGGCTGCGGCTATGGCGGTGTCCTCGTAAGGATAATCCACCGAAAACATCACGTTGTCCTCGCCCATGGCGCCGAGGGCGGCGGCAAGGGCGTGCGGGTCGCAGACGCCCGAGGTGGTGACGGCGAAGTGACGTTTGATTATGGTCGAGGGCAGCTGATCCTGCGGCAGGGGACCGCCCTCCCACCATTGCCAGCGGCTGTCGAAGCGCCACAGCAGATAGGGCAGCGTCTCGCCCATGTGGCCAAGGATCACCCGCACATTGGGAAAACGCTTGAAGGTGCCGGCGAACACCAGCCGCAATGCGTGGCTGGCGGTATCGGCCGTCCAGGCCCAGACCGCGCCGTTCAGCTCGGGCCGGCCGGCGAACATGGCGGGCGTGTCGGCCATCTCGCCCGGATGCAGATAGATCGGGACGTCGAGGGCGGACACGCGCTCCCAGAACGGCAGGAACTTGTCGTCGTCGAGATAGTGCCCGCCGGTCTGCCCATTGATGAGCGCGCCCTTGAAGCCGAGCTGCCGCACGCAGCGCTCCAGCTCGTTCGCGGCCGTGGCCGGGTCCTGCAGGGGCAGATGGGCGAAGCCGGCATAACGCTTCGGCTGGCGCGCGACTTCTTCCGCCAGCATGTCGTTGGCCTGACGGGCGAGGCGGATGGCGGCGGCGGTGTCGGCCTCCGCCTGGACACCCGGGGTGGTGACGGAGAGGACGCACAGGTCGATGCCCGCCTTGTCCATGGTCTCCAGCCGGAGGCTGCCGAAATCGGCCAGCCGCCGCTCGATGTCGGCGAACAGGCTGTCGCTGCGGGTGGGCCGCGCCACGAGCGTCTTGGCCAGCGCCGGCGTTGTGAAATGTTCCTCAAGCGCGATCTTGCGGACGGGACCGGCGGCCTGCGCCACGTTGCCGAGAGCAGGCGAGACCGCGGCCATGAGAGCTCCCGTCTTGAGCAGGGCGCGGCGCCCGAGCCCGCCGCTTCCGGGGTCCGCAGGGGATGAAACCATGGGGGGCCTCCGGCGGTTACGGCGAAGGCCAAGGCTATCAGCGGCCCGCGGCCGCGCAAGGGGCCCGGACAGATGCGGCAGGTCGGAAGGTCCTTGCCCTCTGCCACCCTGCAAGAGAAGCGGGCTTCCAACAGCGTCGAAGCCCGCTGCCGTTCCGCGCGGAAGTCCCCGAGGGCCACAGGTCAGGGCATCGCGCGGCCGAAGCCGAGCAAATTGTCGATCCGTCCGAGGACGTAATAGAAGGCCGAGACCTTGGAGGGATAGGGGCCCCTATTGCCCTCGATCGTATGCACGAGGCCGTTCTCGTAGGCCGAGACGATCCCGATATGCCCCATCCAGCCCTCCCGTGCGCCGCGCCACCAGACGACGATATCGCCGGGCGCAGGCGGGGTGTTCACGTCGGCCTTGAAATCCCATCCCTTCTGCTTGAAGCGCTTCAGCACCTCACGCGCGCTGGCTGAGGGCTGGAACGGCATGGCGCCCGGATTTCCCTCATCGAAGCAATAGCTGACGAAGGAGGCGCACCAGCTGTCGCCCGAGGAAGCCCCGGTGACAGCATGGTATTTCATGACGTCCGTTCCCCTGTTGTCGCCGCCCTTTTCCCCGGCTCCGGCTGCGAGTTCGCGCTGCGCGATCTTCAGGGCGTTCCACCCGGTGCTTGAGCTGCCGGCGGGCTTGGCGCTCGGCGGCTTGCCCGGCGCGCCGGACGACTTCGCCACGCGACCGGCGGCAAGGTCGATAGCCCAGCGCGTCAGGGGCCCGACCTGACCGTCCACCACCAGCGGAAGCTGGTCGGGACCGAGGTTCTCCGACTGGAACGCCTTCACGGCAGCCTCGATCTCGGCGTTGTAATTGGTTCCGGCCGCACCGGCGTAGAAGCCCAGCTTCGACAGGTCCTGTGCGAGCTTGGCGACCTCCTTGTCGATCATGCCCCTCTTCAAGAGCATCGCGTCCTCCCCTTCGATGCGCCTGAGCTTGGCGCGTTGGCACGCCGACGCCGGGCACCCGGCGCCGGAGGCCATGGGGGTGTTGGCGACGCATATGGTTGTATCGCGATATAGTTCTTTCTTAAGTTGTATTACAGCTCAAGCTAAATCTCTGGTTCTGGACGTTGCGCGTGCGAACGCACGTGCGGAAAGGCAATCTGCCCCTCCCGCCGGTTCATGGGGCGCGAGGTTCACACCGCGCCTTTGACCTTTCTTCGCGGCCGGACCAAAAGAGGAACATGAGTCCCCGCACCGTCGATATTCTCCTCCCTCTGGGCCTCGACACCCCCTATTCCTATCTTCAGCCGGAGGGCATGAGCCTTGCTCCCGGCGACCTCGTGCACGTGCCCCTCGGCACGAAAAGCATCGTGGGCGTGGTCTGGCCGAAAGCGCAGGGCGCATCCGCGAAGGCGGTGGACGCCGGCAAGCTCAAGGCGGTGAAGGCGAAGCTCGACTACGTGCCGCTGCCGCCGGACCTCGTGAAGCTCATCGACTGGATGGCCGACTACACGCTGGCGCCGCGCGGCATGGTGCTGCGCATGGCCCTGCGCCACGGCGAAAGCCCCGGCGCTGCGCGCGAGCGCGTCGGTGTGCGCCTTACCGGAGAACAGCCGGCGCGCGTGACCGCCGCCCGCGCCCGCCTGCTGGACGTGCTGGCCGACGGCTTCGTGCGCGGCAAGACCGAGGCGGCGCGGGAGGCGGGCGTCTCGCCCTCGGTGGTGGACGGCCTCGTGGACGACGGCACACTGGAGACGGTCGTGCTGCCGCCCGAGCCGGCCGCCTATCCGCCCGATCCGGACCACGCCGCCCCCGCCTTGTCGGAGCCGCAGGCGGAGGCCGCCGCGGTGCTCACCGCTGCGGTGAAGGCCAAGGCCTTCGCCGTGCATCTCCTCGACGGCGTGACCGGCTCGGGCAAGACCGAGGCTTATTTCGAGGCGGTGGCCGAGGCCATCCGGTCCGGGCGGCAGGCGCTGATCCTGCTGCCCGAGATCGCCCTCACCCAGGCCTTCCTCGACCGCTTCACCGGGCGCTTCGGGGTGAAGCCGGCCGAATGGCATTCCGGCGTTTCCACCCGGCGCCGGGCGAAGGTGCTGAACGAGGTGGCGTCGGGCGCGGTGAAGGTGGTGGCGGGCGCCCGCTCGGCCCTGTTCCTGCCGTTCCGCGACCTCGGGCTCATCATCGTCGATGAGGAGCACGACCCCGCCTACAAACAGGACGACGGCGTCACCTATCACGCCCGCGACATGGCTGTGGTGCGCGCGCGGCTCGCCTCCGCCCCCATCGTGCTGGCCTCCGCAACGCCGTCCATCGAGACCGAGGTGAATGCCCGGCGCGGCCGCTACCTGCGCCTTGCCCTTCCGGTGCGCTTCGGCGGCGCCAAGGTGCCCGGCCTCGCCCCCATCGACCTGCGCCGCGACGGCCCGCCCAAGGGCCGCTGGATCGCACCGCGGCTGGAGGCCGAGATCAACGACACGCTGGAGGTCGGCGGGCAGGCGCTGCTCTTCCTCAACCGCCGGGGCTATGCGCCCCTCACCCTGTGCCGGGCCTGCGGCCATCGCATGCGCTGCCCCTCCTGCACCGCATGGCTGGTGGAGCACCGCTTCCGCCGCCGGCTGACCTGCCACCATTGCGGCTACCAGGCCCCGGTGCCGGAGAAATGCCCCGCCTGCGACGCGCCGGACAGCCTCGTGCCGGTGGGGCCGGGCGTGGAGCGGCTGCAGGAGGAGGTGCAGGCGCTGTTTCCGGCCGCCCGCTCCCTCGTGCTCTCCTCGGACCTCCTCGGCGGGGTGGAGCGCATGCGGGCGGAGCTCGATGCGGTGGCCAAGGGGGATGTGGACGTGGTGGTGGGCACCCAGCTCGTCGCCAAGGGCCACAATTTCCCCGGCCTCGCGCTGGTGGGCGTGGTGGATGCGGATGTGGGCCTCGGCCATGGCGATCCGCGCGCCGCCGAGCGCACCTTCCAGCTGGTGCACCAGGTGGCCGGGCGCGCAGGGCGCGGCAAGGCCGAGGGGCGCGGCTTCATCCAGACCCACATGCCCGAGCATCCGGTGATGCGCGCCCTCGTCACCGGCGATCGCGACGCCTTCTACGACGTGGAGATCGCCGCCCGCGAGGAGGCGCAGCTTCCGCCCTTCGGTCGCATGGCGGCGCTCATCATCTCGGCCAGCGAGGGGCATGTGGCGGAAGGCCATGCCCGGCGCCTTGCCACCTCCGCCCCAGTCGTCGCGGAAGTACGCATCCTCGGTCCGGCGGAGGCTCCGCTGGCCGTGCTGCGCGGCCGCCACCGCTGGCGCCTTCTGGTGCGCTCGCCGCGCAATTTCGACCTCTCGGCCTATCTGCGCGCCTGGCGCGAGGTGGCGCCCAAGCCCACCGGCAACATCCGCGTCGCCATCGACGTGGACCCGCAGAGCTTCCTGTGAGCGCCGCCGCCGAGCCCGATCCCATCGCGCGCCCCGCCGCCCGCCTGCTGGTGCTCGACGCCGAGGACCGGCTGCTGCTGTTCCGCTTCGTCTATGAGTCAGGGCCGCTGGCCGGGAGCATCTATTGGGCGCCGCCGGGCGGCGGGCTGGAGCCGGGCGAGACCTTCGAGGATGCCGCCTGCCGGGAGCTGGAAGAGGAGACGGGGCTGCGCCTCGCCCATCCCGGCCCGGTGATCGCCGAGCGCCGCGTCACCTTCATGATGCCGGACGGGTGCATGGTCTCCTCCGACGAGCGGTATTTTCTGGTTCGGGCGCCGGGCCTCGTCGTGTCGGATGCCGGTTGGTCGGCCGCCGAGCGCGCGGCGCTGGTCGGGCATCGATGGTGGAGCAGGACCGCACTGGCCGTGGCCACCGAGCAGGTGTGGCCCCAGGACGTCGCCGTCATGCTCGTGGAGGCCGGTATCTGGTGAGCGCCGTCCCACCGCTACGCTTGCTCCCGAACCGCCTTTCGGCAAGATCTGCCGCCATGCTCGCCCGCGCCGAATCACCCGCTGTGCCCCTCGCCGCCGTCGCCATCGCGGGGGCCGAGCTGCTGCTCGATCCGTCGGGCGCGGTGCTGTGGCCGGACGAGGGGCTGATGCTGGTGGCGGACCTTCATCTGGAGAAGGGCTCCGCTTTCGCCCGGCGCGGCCAGATGCTGCCGCCCTATGACACCCTCGACACCCTGAGGCGCCTCGCCGCCGTGGTGGACCTGCACCGGCCACGCATGGTCATCGCTCTGGGCGACAGCCTGCACGACCGGTGGGCCGGCGAGCGCATGGCCAGTCCCCTGCGCGACGAGGTCCGCGCCATCCAGTCCGGCCGCACCTTCATCTGGATCGCCGGAAACCACGATCCCCTGCCCAACGACCTCGGCGGCGAGGCCGCAGCCGAGGTCGCCATCGGCCCGCTGGTGCTGCGCCACGCGCCGGTCGAGGGACCGGCGCCGGGCGAGATCTGCGGCCATCTGCATCCGGCCGCCCGCGTGGCGCTGCGCGGGCGCGGGGTGCGAAGGCGCTGCTTCGTCACCGACGGGCGCCGCATGGTGCTGCCGGCCTTCGGCGCCTACGCCGGCGGCCTGAGCGTCCGCCACCCGGCGGTCGCTCGCCTGTTCGCGCCGCACGGTTTCACCGCGCACCTGCTCGGGGCCGGCCGCACCTATGAGATGCCCGCGCACGCCTGCCTTGGCGACTGAACGGCCTTAGCGTCGCCGCCGGATGCGGACATAGAGCGCGCCTTCGCCGCCGTGGCGGCGCCCGGCGGATTCAAAGCCCACCACCAAGGCCCTGAGATCGGGCTCGGCGAGCCACAGGGGCACCGCGCGCTTCAGCACGCCCCGGCCCTCGCCGAAGGCGGGGCCATGGCTCACGAGACGCTCGGGATCGCCCTTGCCGGTGATGACCAGCACCAGGGAATGTCCGCTCGCCTGCGCCTCCGCGAGGAAGCGCCGCAGCCGCTGGTGCGCTGCCGCCTGGGTGAGGCCGTGCAGGTCGAGCCGCGCATCCACCTCCGCGCCGCGGGTCAGCCGGCGGCGCGTCTTCGGCTCCAGCGTCGCCAGAGGCGGGGGTGGCGGCGGACCGGGGGGTGGCGGGGCCGGCCGCACCGCGGTGCGGCGTTTCGGGGCAGCAACGGGTGGTTCGGCGGGAAGCGGATCGGGCGCCGGTGGCACGGCCTCGGCCTTCGCCGGGGCAATCGGGGGCTCTGTCACTGGCGGCGCGGACCTCAGCCGCTTGACCGAGCGGACCACGTGGTCCCACAGGGCGCGCTCCTCCGCATCGAGCACCCGGCGCCGGCCGCGACGGCTCATGGCGCGCCTCCCGGTGCGGGCGCGAGACGAGGCACCAGGAGGGTGAACCGGCCCTGATGGCGGATGCGCCCCGCCACCGCGCCGGCCGCGGCGCCGGTGCCGAAATAGAGATCCGCCCGCGCCGGCCCCACGATGGCGGATCCCGTATCCTGCGCCACCATCAGCCGGCGGAACGGATCGGCGGTTGCGGGGCCGGCCAAGGGCAGGTCGGCTTCGACGAAGATGGGCGCGCCGTAGGTGTGGAGCTTGCGGTCCACCGCCAGCGACCGGCCGGCGGTGAGGGGTACGCCCTGCGCGCCCATGGCGCCCGCCTCGGCGCCCAGCTCCAGCGCCTTGAAGAAGACGTAGGAGGGGTTCTCCCGCCGGAGCAGGCGGGCGGCTTCGGGATCGGCGGTCATGAAGGCGCGGATGCGGTCCATGGACATCTCCTCCCGCGGCACCTGCCCGCGCGCGATGAGGAGCCGGCCCACGGGCACATAGGGCTGGCCGTTGTAGCCGTCGTAGTTCAGCCGCAGGACCCGCCCGTCGAGAAGGCGAACGCGCGCGGACCCCTGGATCTGCATGAAGAAGAGGTCGATGGGATCCTTCAGCCACGCAATCTCCAGCCCTCGGCCGGCGAGGGCCCCGTCCTCGATGGCGGCGCGGTCGAAATAGGGCACGAGGGCGTCGCCCACCCGTCGCATCGCCCCGCCGGAATTGGGGGTGGGTCCCGACCCGGACATGACGAGATCGGCCGGCCGGCCATAGACAGGGACATCGAAGCCGTTGCCGGGGGCGAGCGCGCCCTCCACCTCGGGCTCGTAATAGCCCGTGAAATAAGCCGTGCCGCTCTCCGGAATGACGCGCCAGGGGCGGAAATTGGCCTCGAAGAACAGCCGGGCCACCAGCTTCGAGGGCGCCGACGTGCCGAGCCGGGCCGCCGCGGCGCAGGCAAGGGCGAGGCCGCCCCTCAGCGTCGCGACGGACGAAGGCCCCACCTCGGCGGGAGGCGTGCGCAAGGCGGCACAACTGGCGCGGAAGGTGGCAAAGGCGGCGGCATGGTCGTCCGCCGCCCAGCCGTCGAGATCGGCGAAGGCGGCCGGCGCAAGCCGGGCACCGGCGATGACGGGTGGAGGGAGCTGGATGGCCATGGACGATGCCGGCGCCGAGCCGGCGGCAGCAAGGAGCGTCAGCGCCGACAGGACAAGCATCGCTGCGGCGCGCCGCCCGCCGGCCGGAACGCCGCGCCGAAGTCCCATGGCCGCCTCCCCGCTATTGGGCGGCTTCGGTCGCGACCAGCTTCCAGTTGGGATCGCGCGTGCCGAGCTCGCGGGCGAAAGTCCAGACGTCGGTCACGTCGGCCACCGTGTCGGGGCTGCCGTCCACCACCGTGCCGTCGGGGCCGCGGGTGACGGAGATGAGCTTGGACACGAAGCGCACGGTGAGCTGGGCGGTGCGCCCGCGCACGGTCACATCCTGGAGATCGGCCGCCTCGATGGAGACGAAGCGCGATTCCATCGTCTCCTTGCGGCTCTCTCGGTCGGCGATGGCGGCGACGAAGCCATCATAGACGTCCTTCGCCAGCAGGTCCTTCAGCTGGCGCCGGTCGCCGGCGGCAAACGCCGTCACGATCATCTCGTAGGCGGCCCGGGCGCCGGTAAGGAAGTGCTTCGCGTCGAAGTCCGGCTCGACGCGGGCGATCTCGTCCAGTGCGGAGGCGGTGGCGGAGCCCTCCTCGGCCACGCCCTCCCAGCGGAAGGCCGGCGGCTCGGCCTCGTCGGCCGGCACGGGGGCGCCCGGCAGGTTGCCGCTGCGCTCCGGCAGGCTCACCACCTTGCCTTCGGGCGCCGGCTGGGGCGGGCGGGCCGTGTCGCGGGAGTAGGGATCATAAGGCGGCCGCTCGCGTCCCGTCCGCTGCCCGAGGACGCTGCGCAGCCGCACGAAGATGAAGACCGCGAGGGCCAGGAAGATGATCGTGTAGATGTCGAGCACTGCGCTTCGCCATGCCTTTCGGGCGTTCCGGGTCGCCGGGTCGCCGTGTTGCCTCGATCGGTGCCCGCCTCAGGCAATGCCCGCGCGCCGCGCCCGACCCCACCCGTCTATGTACGTCGAAGCTGCGGTCCCGCCAGCCCCCGCGTGGGCGGAACGCACATTTTCAGCTGCGAGCTTACGGCACGCGAGCCCCCCGCGCCACCACCACCCGCCGGCAAGCGCCGCACCGCACATTCATTGACCGGGCGGCAGGCGTCCCCTAGTGTGGATCGAAACGATTAGATTTCGGCCACAGAAGCCGAACATTGGGAGAGAGACACCATGCGCCGGCTCTTGCTTGCGGGGCTTGCCCTCGCCGCGTCGACCTTTGCTGCTTCCGTTCTCACCGCCTTCACCGCACTTCCCGCCCGCGCGGCCTATCCGGACCGCCCGATCACACTGATCGTGCCGTGGGGCGCCGGAGGCGGCACCGACGCGGTGGCGCGCATCGTCGCGGCGCTGCTGGAGAAGGACCTCGGCCAGCCCGTGGCGGTGGTCAATCGGACGGGCGGACAGGGCGTGGTGGGCCACCAGGCCATCGCCGACGCCACTCCGGACGGCTACACCATCGGCATCATCACGGTGGAAATCGCCATGATGCACTGGCAGGGCCTCACCCAGCTGTCGGGCGCGTCCTACGTGCCGCTGGCACTCATGAACGAGGATCCGGCCGGCGTGCAGGTGCGCGCCGACGCGCCCTACAAGACGGTGGACGACCTCCTCGCCGACATCAAGGCCAACCCCGGCAAGTTCAAGGCTTCCGGCACCGGGCAGGGCGGCATCTGGCACCTCGCGCTCGCCGGCATGCTCTCCTCGCTGAAGATGGATCCCAAGAGCGTTCCGTGGGTACCCTCCAACGGTGCCGCCCCCGGCCTCCAGGATCTGGTGGCGGGCGGCGTGCAGCTCGTCACCTGCTCCCTGCCCGAGGCCCGCTCCCTCATCGACGCTGGCCGGGTGAAGAGCCTTGCCATCATGGCCACCGACCGCTCGAAGCTGATGCCCAACATCCCGACGCTGAAGGAAGCCACCGGCAGCGGCTGGACCATCGGCGCCTGGCGTGGCTTCGCTGCCCCGAAGGGCATCGACAAGGCGGTGTCGGACAAGCTCCAGGCGGCCCTGAAGAAGGTCTACGACAGCAAGGAATACCAGGAATTCCTTTCCGGCCGCGGCTTCGGCGGGCGCTATGCCGACGGCCCCGGCTTCGCCGCCTTCATGGCCGAGGCGGACGCCTCGCTGGGTGCCGTCATGAAGGAGGTCGGGCTCGCCAAATAGTCCCGGCTGACCCGACCCGAGCGGCGGCCGCCCGGTGACGGGCGGCCCCTGCCCCCGCCTCCTTCGCGCCAGCCGGAACCGCATCATGCGCTTCAGCGACCTCGTCCTCGGCCTCTTGCTCATTGCCGGAGCCGCCCTGCTGTTCGCCGCCGCCGCCCACTTGCCCCCGGTGCCGGGGCAGGACTACGGCGCGGCGGTGTTTCCGGTGCTGACCGCGGCGGGCATCGCCGGCTGCGGCTTCATCCTCGCCGTGGGATCGGTGCGGGCCGGCCCGTTTCCCCTGGCGCAGGCCACGTGGATCCGCGAGCCCGGCGCAGGCCTGCGGGCGGCGGCCACCATCGGCCTCGTCGTCGCCGACATCGTGCTCGCGCCGCTGATCGGCTTCGTCCTCGCCGCGACGCTGGTGCTCACCGGGCTGTTCCTTCTCGTGCGGGTCTCGCCGGTGAAGGCGCTGGCCATCGCCTTCGGGGCGTCGGTCGCCACCTACCTCGCCTTCAACCTGCTCCTGCGGGTGCCCCTGCCGCGCGGCCTCGTGGAAGGACTTCTGCTATGACCGCCGTGCTCGCCGGCATCGATCTCGTCCTGCGCTGGGACGTGCTGCTCACCATCCTCGTGGCCTCCGCCTTCGGGCTGGTGGTGGGCGCCATCCCCGGCCTGACGGCAACCATGGCGATCGCGCTGCTCGTGCCCATCACCTTCTTCATGGACCCCATTCCCGCGGTGGGCGCCATGATCTCGTGCTCCGCCATGGCGATCTTCGCCGGCGACATCCCCGCCACGCTCATGCGCATGCCCGGCACGCCCGCCTCCGCCGCCTATTCGGAGGAATGCTACGCCATGACCCGCAAGGGACAGGCGGAAGTGGCGCTGGGCGCCAACGTGCTGTTCTCGGCCCTCGGCGGCCTGTTCGGCACGCTGATCCTCATCCTTTCCGCGCCCCTGCTCGCGGAGGTGGCGCTGGGCTTCTCCTCGTTCGAATATTTCTGGCTGGCCCTGCTCGGGCTCGCCTGCGCCATCTTCATCGGCTCGGGCTCGCCGGTGAAGGGCCTCGTCTCCCTCTTCCTCGGCCTGTTCGTGGCGCAGATCGGCATCGACAACCCGGCCGGCGTGCCGCGCTTCACCTTCGGCAATTCCAATCTGCTGGGCGGTGTGGACTTCATACCCGCCATGATCGGCCTGTTCGCCATGTCGGAGGTGATCCGCACCATGGCCGCCGGCGCGCCGGACTGGAACATCAAGCAGACGTCCCTCGGCAATCCGCTGAAGGGCTGGGGGCAGATGTTCGTGAAATACTGGCCGCAGCAGATCCGCGGCAACATCACCGGCACCGCCATCGGCATCCTGCCCGGGGCGGGCGCCGACATCGCGGCCTGGGTGTCCTACGCCATGAGCCGGAAGTTCTCGAAGAACCGCGAGAAGTTCGGGACGGGCCATGTGGAGGGCATCATCGAGAGCACGTCATCCAACAACGCCGCGCTGGCCGGCGCCTGGGTGCCGGCGCTGGTGTTCGGCATCCCCGGTGACAGCATCACCGCCATCGTCATCGGCGTGCTCTATCTGAAGGGGCTCAACCCGGGGCCGACGCTGTTCCTCAACAATCCCGAATCCATCTATGCGGTCTTCACCATCTTCATCCTTGCCAACATCGCCATGATCCCGCTCGGGCTGCTGGCCCTGAAGGCCGGCACGGCGCTCCTGCGCTTCCCGCGGCGCATCCTGATCCCGCTGATCCTTCTGTTCTGCATCGTCGGCGCCTATGCGGTGAACAATTCGGCTTATGGCGTGGTGCTGATGCTGGTGTTCGGCGTGCTCGGCTTCCTCATGGAGGAGCACGACATCCCCATCGCGCCCTGCGTGCTCGGCATCGTGCTCGGCAAGATGCTGGAGGACAATTTCGTGACCTCCATGATCAAGGCCGACGGCAACCTCCTCGCCTTCTTCGAGCGGCCGGTCGCCGCGGGCCTCGGCATCCTCACTTTGCTCATCTTCAGCCTGCCCCTGTGGACGGCGCTGAAGGCCCGCCGCTCGCTGGCGGCCTGAGCCGCGTGCGCCGGCGCCGCACCCTGCGCAGGGAACCCGCGCCGACCTCCCGGGCTTGAGCCGGAGCGCCCGGCAAGGGGCGACCGCGAGGGACACCCACCAGGGAGGCCCCGCAAGGAAACTGGGCCGGGGGATCGGAAGGGGGAGGCCGGCGGGCGCTTGCGTCCGTCGCCGGCATGGCGCAGTAGGAAATTCCGACCCATCGGATCAGGCAATGACTTCCACCGTATTGCTCGCGGACATCGGCGGCACCACCACGCGCATCGCCCGGGCGGGCGCCGACGGCGTGCCGTTCGACATCCGTCTCGAAGCCAACGATTCCTACGGCTCCCTCGAGGAATTGCTGCACGCCTATCTCGCCTCTCTGAGCGGGGAGCCGCCGCGCTGCGCGGCGCTCGCCATCGCCGGCCCCATCGACGGCGACGACGTGCGCCTGACCAACCGCGACTGGCGCTTCTCCACCCGCAAGCTGGCAGAGGACCTTTCGTTCGCCCGCCTTTCGGTGCTGAACGATTTCGAGGCCTTCGCCCATGGCCTGCCGCTGCTGACCCGCGAGGACTTGCTGGAGGTGGGCACCGGCCGGGCGGTGCCCGGCGCGCCCATGCTGCTGTGTGGGCCTGGCACCGGGCTCGGCACCGCCCTCATCATCCCGCGGGAGGATGGCCACGAGGTTCTGCCCAGCGAGGCGGGACACATGCGGCTCGGCGCGGTGACCACGGACGAGGCCCGCATCGTCGCCCATCTGGTGCGCGATCTCGGGCCGGTCTCGGTGGAGCACGTGCTGTCCGGGCCGGGGCTGGTGCGGCTCCACCGCATCCTCTCCGGCGAGAGCCTGTCGTCCCACGCCATCATCAAGGCGGCGCTGGACGGGCAGCGGCAGGAAAAGGAAAGCTGCCACGTCTTCCTGCGCCTGCTCGGCCGGGTGCTGGGCGATCTCGCCCTGGCGTTCGACGCCAAGGGCGGCGTGTTCGTGGGCGGCGGCGTCGGCCGCGCCATGGCGCACCTTTTCGCCGAAAGCCCCCTGCGCGACGCCTTCGAGGAGCATCCGCCCTACCGCGACCGCCTCGCCCTCGTGCCCATCCACGTAGTGATGCACGCGACGCCCGGTCTCGTCGGCATCGGCGAGATCGGTCGCCGGCTGCTGGTGGACGCCTGACCGCAGGGTCCGCCACTCAGGCGGCGGCCCGCTCCGCGTGCCCGCAGAAGCCCATGATGAGGTCCGCAAGGTCCCGCCCCGCGGCGCAGGCGTCCGCCGCCAGTTGCAGGGCGAGCTCGGTGGGGGGCACCGCCGGCCAAAGCTGGGAGGCGGGCAGCACGGACAGTCGCGGGCTGATCGCCCGCTCGTTGAGCACCGCCACGCCGAGGCCGCCGGCGAGCGCCGCCTCGATGCCGATGAGGCTCGGGCATTCGTAGGCGATGCGCCACGGCCGGCCGGCCTTCTCAAGCGCATGGACCGCCCGGTTGCGATAGAGGCAGCCCTGCCGGAAGGCGACGAGCCCGACGCTCTCCCCATGGGGATCGAATCCCGGCCCGCAGACCCACGACAGCCGCTCCGGCCAGGCCGCCAGCGCCGGCCCGGTTCCCGGCTCGCGCTTGAGCAGGACGAGGTCGAGGTCGCCGCGGGCGAAGTTGGCCGAGAGATCGCAGCTCAGGCCGCATTCCACCGCGAGCCGCACGTCCGGCCGGGCCCGCGCGAACGCCGCCACCACGGCGGTGAGTTCGGCGAGGGCAAAGTCGTCGGGGATGCCGAGGCGCACCACTCGGGCCGCCGCCTGACCCGATAGCGCCGCCTGCGCCTCCGCCCCAAGGGCGAGGATGCGCCGCGCATAGCCGAGCAGCCGCTCACCCTCCGCCGTTGGGGTGACGCCCCGGGCATCGCGAACCAGCAGCTGGTGGCCGACCTGATCCTCCAGCCGCCGCACCTGCTGGCTGACCGTGGACTGGGTGCGGTGGACGCGCTCGCCGGCGCGCGTGAAGCCGCCCGCATCGACCACGCTCACGAACGCCTTGAGAAGATCCATGTCGAGCATGACGACGCTCGCATCATTTGAGTTTCCACTAGCAGACATCCAATCATTCAATTTTGCAATGTCCCGCGTGTGTGGTTCCTTGGGCGCAGGAGGACCTGATGACCGCCCCGCCCCTTGCCATCGCCGCGCCGCGCCGGCCCGACGCGCTGCCTTTCCTGATCGCGCTTTTCTGCCTGATCTGGAGCTCGGCCTTTGCGGTGGCCAAGATCGCACTGGTGGACTGCCCGCCCTTGCTGCTGCTGTCGGGGCGCTTCCTCCTCGCGGGGGTTTTGATTCTCGGCGCCTGCGCGATCCTGCTGCCGGCGTCTCATTTCGGCCGCCTGAGGCCGCGGGACGTGGCGGCGCTGGCAGGCATCGGCATCCTCAACAATGCGGGCTATCTCGGCCTCAGCTACATCGGGATGACGCAGGTCTCCTCCGGCTTCACCGCCGTGCTCGTCTCGGCCAATCCCCTGCTGACGGCGCTGGGCGCAGCGGTGCTGCTCAGCGAGCGGCTGTCGGGGCGCAAGCTGATCGGGCTCGTGCTCGGCATGGCAGGGGTCGCCTTCGTGGTGCGCTCGCGCATCGTCAGCGGCCATGAGGATCCAGTGGGTGTCGCCTATGTCACCGCGGCGTTGCTGGCCCTTACCGCGGCGACGCTGATGTTCAAGAAGGTGCGGACCCCCGCCTCCCTGTTCGTGGGCAGCGGCATCCAGTGCCTGTCCGGGGGCCTCGCCCTCCTCCCGGTCGCGCTGGCGCGGGAGGACATCGGCGCGGTGCATCCCACCTTGTCCCTCGCCGTCGCCTTCGCCTGGCTGACGCTGGCCGCCTCGGTGGGGGGCTTCAGCCTGTGGTTCTTCATCCTGGGGCG
The DNA here is from genome assembly GCF_040044995.1 of Xanthobacter pollutisoli. Taxonomy (NCBI): domain Bacteria; kingdom Pseudomonadati; phylum Pseudomonadota; class Alphaproteobacteria; order Hyphomicrobiales; family Xanthobacteraceae; genus Xanthobacter; species Xanthobacter pollutisoli. Next base: position 24,097 of record NZ_JBDZDP010000004.1, on the reverse strand, counting down.
CACCACCGCCACCCGGGCGAGCGCGCTCCACTTCCTCATGCCTCCCCTGGGCCTGCTGTTCGGATGGCTGATCCTGGGCGAGCCGGTGCCGCCCATGGATCTCCTCGGCATCGTGCCCATCGCCCTCGGCATCCGCCTCGTCACCACCGCGCCGGAGAAGGCAAGGCGATGAGGCGTCAGAAGCGATAATAGGCGGCGAGCACGACGCCGTTCTCCTGCGGGGCGTTGCGGGCGAAAACCGTTCCCACGAGGGAAAGCTGGACGGTCATCGCCGCCGAGAGATCGTAGGCCGCCCCCATCTGGACCTTGTAATATTCATACGAGTCGCCGAAGTAGGGTCCCTCACCCGCCCCTTCCGAAACCACGTTGAACGACTGCGCCAGCAGCTGCCAGCGCTCGGCGACCCGCAGGCCGAGGGTCAGGTCGACGCGGAACTCGTCCGGCGGGGCGCCGAAGCGCAGGCGCTGCGCCGCCTCCACATCGAGGAAGGCGGCCTTGCCGAACAGGGTGAAGGACAGGCCGTAAAGCAGGCGCAGGTCGAGCTCGGGATCCTCATAGCCCACCGCCGCCGCGCTCGGCGAATTTCCGGTGCCGGAAAAGCGGCCGACCACCTGGGCCGAGACCACGCTCGCCGTGCCTCCCCCCGTGCCTTGCCACAGCCGCACCCGGGCGCCCGCATCCTGATAGCCCGGCCCGGCGTAGGAGTCGGCCGAAGGCGCGCCGAGCCCCACATAAAGGAACTGGGGCGCGGCGATGAGGGTGAGCCAGTCGGTGGCGCCATATTCGAAGACGAGGGTCACCTCGACCTTGTCATACGGCCGGCTCGCATAGAGGTCGTACGAGGGGCCGAATTCGGAGGCGGAGTGGGCGGCGGTGGTCTGCAGGATCACCTGTCCGTGGCCCTCTTCCTGCGTCCACGCGCCGGCCGCCGCCGGGTCGGCCTGCAGCGCCGCGAGCGCCCCGCTCAAACAGGCGACAAGGCTCGCCGCGGCAAAGTTCTGCCACGCGCGCGCACGCTGCCGCCCGAGCTTTCGCCCCGCTCCCATGCCGACATCCCCGACCGGTTGCAACTATATCGCAACGCAGCCTTGAGGGCACGCCTGACGTAAAGTGACCTTGCGTAAATTTCATCCTGGATCGTCTTGCCGCCCCTCGGCGAACCCACCATATTGACGGCGGATGCGCTGCTACGACTCCGGTCCGACGGCGCGTTACGAATTCTCAAAGGGGAACGACGATGTCCGATTATGATCGCAACGTCGCCGGGCGTTTCAACCCGTCGGTGACACGCTCGCAGGCCGCGATCGACCAGGGGCTGCGGGCGTACATGCTCAGCGTGTACAACTACATGGCGCTCGGCCTCGCCATCACCGGCGCTGCCGCGCTCGGCGTGTACCTGCTCTCCGTGACCACCGACCCGTCCCAGGCGGCCGGCCAGGTGCGCGGCGGCATCATGCTGACGCAGTTCGGCTACGCGCTGTTCGTGAGCCCGCTCAAGTGGGTGGTGATGCTGGCGCCGCTCGCGGCCGTATTCTTCCTCAGCTTCCGCATCGAGCGCATGAGCGTATCGGCGGCGCAGATCACATTCTGGGTCTATGCGGCGCTGGTCGGCATCTCGCTGTCCACGATCTTCCTCGTGTACACCCACGAGAGCATCGTGCGGGTGTTCTTCATCACCGCCGCGTCGTTCGGCGCGCTGAGCCTTTACGGCTACACCACGCAGCGTGACCTCTCCGGCATGGGCTCCTTCCTGATGATGGGCCTGTTCGGCATCATCATCGCCTCGCTGGTCAACATCTTCCTCGGCTCCACGATGCTGCAGTTCATCGTGTCGGTCGTGGGCGTGCTGGTGTTCGCGGGCCTCACCGCCTACGACACCCAGCGCATCAAGGAGATGTATTTCGCTGGTGACGACGTGGCCGTGGCGGGCAAGAAGGCCATCATGGGCGCCCTGGCGCTCTACCTGGACTTCATCAACCTGTTCATGATGCTGCTCCAGCTCTTCGGCAACCGCAGCAGCGACTGAGGCAGCCCCGACTGAGGCAGCACTGCCTGAATGCGAAAGGCCCCGGCACCGCCGGGGCCTTTTTTGTATGCCGTACCCGCGCAGGGCTCACCCGCCGAACGCAAGGACCGGGATGTCCGGCCGCGCCACCATCAGCCAGATGATGGCCAGCACCGCGGCGAACGCGGGAAAGCCGAAGGCGAACCAGATCCGGAACAGGCGGTGATACGCCGCGGGCAAGGGCCCGCCGGTGCGCGCCGCGGCGACGGCGAGGTCGCGCATGCGCATCTGCATCCAAACCACCGGCAGCCAAAAGAGGCCGGCGACGAGGTACAGCCCGATGGACAGCACGATCCACCCCTCTCCCAGGGGATAGCCGACGTCCAGGGCCAGCAGCACGCCGGTGACCGGCTGCGCCACCACCGCCGTGGCGGTGAAGAGAAAATCCGCCAGCACCACGATCCGCGCCACTGCGGCGATGGTCGCGGCCTCGCCGGTGCGGTGGGCGGCGACCATGAAGAAGGCGATGCCGGCCCCGGTGCCCAGCAGGACCGTGGCGCCGATGACGTGGAGATATTTCAGCACGAAGTAGGCCATCACCTGTCCCGCAGCGTCGCCAGCGCGACGGCATGAAGCGCCAGAATGGGCAGGATCTTCACCAGCGGTCCGAGCGGCTCCAGCCAGAGACGCGGTAGCAGCACGCTCGCCGCAAGCGTGTAGAACGCGGCAAGCCCCACACCCGCCCACAGGGCGGAGCGAGACGTGCGGCGCCAGGCGATGCCGATGCCGATGGCGAGGTCGGCGAGGGCACCGGCGACGGCCAGCGGTATGGCCATCGTGCTGGCGCCGGCCTCCCGCACAAGATCCGCGCCCCCGGCCAGGGCCGGCCCGAGCGAGATGAGGCCGGTCAGGACCCACAGCAGCGCCAGCACGCCGAGAGCCACCGGCTTCAGCAGATATAGGGCGGCGAACCATGTCTCCTGGACGCCCGCCGGCTCGGCCGAGAGGGCGCCGGCCAGGGATTGCGGGGCGATGCCGGTCACCGCCCCCCAGCGAGCCGGATCCCCTTGAGCCCCGCGGCGGATCTCCCGTAGGGCCGTGGTGCGCACGGGCGGGCGCCAGCCGAACAGCGCCGCCGCATCGCCCAGGCGGAACGCCAGCGCGGCCAGCAGCGGCGGAACCGTCACGGTCCGCGCCTCCGGCAGGCCGAGCCAGCCGCGATAGAGGCGGATCACATCGGCAAAGGAGAGGTGCTGCGGGCCGGCTAGATCAAGCACGAGGCGGGCCGGAGCGCCGGGGCGGAGAAAGAAGGCGACGGTCGCGGCGACATCGTCGAGCTGGACCACGTCGAGCGGCCCAGTCCCGGACACCACCGGCAGCACGGGCAGCGCAGCGAGGCCGCGGAACAGCGCGCTGCCGCCATAGGCCTGCCGGCCCACGACCACGGATGGCCGCAGCACCACCCAATCGAGATCGCGCGCCATCAGCGCCGCGTCGCCCGCCTGCTTGGTGCGGGTGAAGGCGGTGGCGGCCGCGCCGTCGAGCCCGATGGCCGAGATTTGCACGACGCGCCGGACGCCTGCCCCCTCGCACGCCGCCGCAAGGGCGGCGAGGGCATCCGCATGCACCGCCCGGACGCTCTCGCCGGGCGAGTCCTGCAGGATGCCGGCGCAGTTCACGACGGCGTCGAGATCGCGAAGATGGGGCGTCCAGTCCTGCGGCCGCGTCAGCCGGCCCATGTCGAGGGAGGCCCATGCGGCCGACGGCTGGCTCCGGGCGGCCGCGTCGACGCGGCGCGCGAAGCCGGTCACCCGGTGGCCATCCGCCAGCAGGCGGGCGACCACCGCCGCGCCGATGAGCCCCGTCGCGCCCAGCACCGCCACCCGCATGCCTGCCTCCCCGGCCGCCGGCCCGGATGCGCCGGCAGCCGACGGCATAGCGCGGCACACCCCGTGACGACCACGGGGTGCAGCCTTCAGCCGCGGCCGATGAAGGGCATCTTGGTGGCCATGATGGTCATGAACTGCACGTTGGCGTCGAGCGGCAGGCTCGCCATGTAGACTACCGCGCTCGCCACATGGGCGACGTCCATCACCGGCTCCACCTTGATGGAGAGGTCCGCCTGGGGCACGCCGGCCTTCATCTTCTGCGCCATGGGCGTGTCGGCATTGCCGATGTCGATCTGGCCGCAGGCGATGTCATAGGCGCGCCCGTCCAGCGAGGTGGACTTGGTGAGGCCCGTCATGGCGTGCTTGGTGGCAGTGTAGGGCGCCGAGAAGGGGCGCGGCGCCGAGGCGGAGATGGATCCGTTGTTGATGATGCGCCCGCCGCGCGGCTCCTGCGCCTTCATCACCCGGAAGGCCTCCTGGGTACACAGGAAGGGACCGGTGAGGTTGGTGTCCACCACCTGCTGCCACTGGGCGAAGGTGAGGTCCTCCAGCGGGATGGCAGGCGCCCCGGTGCCCGCATTGTTGAACAGCAGGTCGAGCCGGCCGAACTTCTCCACGGTGGCCGCGAACAGGGCGCGGACGGAGTCGGGATCGGTCACGTCGGTGGGCACGCAGAGGGTGGCGGCGCCCGGCATGGCGGCAGCGGTTTCCTCGAGCGCCTCGAGCCGGCGGCCGGCCAGCGTCACCGCATAGTCCGCCGCCGCCAGCGCCACCGCCACTGCGCGCCCCACGCCCGACCCCGCACCGGTAACGATGGCGACGTTCCGTCCTGCCTTGCCCATGCCCTTTATCCTCCCGGTTCATTTGGTCGGGCGGTATTAAATCGTTTTGAAGCAAGGAGACAACCCGGCGCAGCGCGAAGCGCCGCGATCAGTCGGGCGCGCGGGCGGCGAGGGCGTCGAAGTCGATGTAATGACCGGCGCGGTCGCGCTTGGAGGCGAGATACCGCACGTTCTCCGCCGTCGGCCGCCCATGCACCCGCTGATCGGCGACAACGGCGAGGCCGGCCACCTTCAGCGCCGCGATCTTCTGCGGATTGTTGGTGAAGATGCGGACCGCACTGACGCCCAGCTGGCGGAGCATGGCGGCGGCGAAGTCGAACCGGCGCTGATCCAACTCGAAGCCGAGCGCCGCGTCGGCGTCGTAGGTGTCGTAGCCTTGGGCCTGCAGCGCATAGGCGCGCATCTTGTTGGAGATGCCCGTGCCCCGGCCCTCCTGATCGAGATACAGCAGGATGCCGCCTTCGCCCTCGGCCATGCGGCGCACCGTGTCGCGCAATTGATCGCCGCAGTCGCACTTGAGCGAGCCGAAGAGGTCACCGGTGAGGCAGGCCGAATGCAGCCGCACCGCCACCGGCCTCGACAGGTCGGGCCGACCGACGATGATGGCCACCTGGTCGCGCAGCCCCTCGCCCCCGCGGAACACCACGAACTCGCTATCCGGCGCGCCCTCCAGCGGGACGGGCGCCCGCGCCACGATGGCGAGACGGGCGGCCTGCGCCGCGCGATAGGCGCGCACGTCGGATGCGGCCACGTGGAGCAGATCGGCGACCGCAGCCTCCGGCAGCACGCACACCACCGCCGCCGGCAGGAGCAGGGCCAGGGCCAGCAGTTCGAGCGCCGTGGCCTCCAGGGGATCGGCGGGTGTCACGGGGCCGTCCACGCTGGCATCGGCGCGCAGAGCGAGGCGGGCCACCCGCGCGGGATCCAAAGGCTGGAGCGCGATGGCGCCCGCCTGAGCCCGGGGGGCACCCATCTTCAGGAGCCGGGGCGCCGGCAGCACGAGTCGCGTCTCGGCGGCGCCGGCCGCCTCCAATCCCTCTGCGGTACGGTCTCCGAAGGCCTCTGCGGGAAATGCCACGATCGCGGCGCTGTCGGCCTCGATCACCACGCCGCGGCCGGCGCGGACCTCGCCGAGCGCCCGCTCGACTGCGAGCTCGCCCGAACTGCGACCGGCGCCGAGACCATCAATCACAGGTGACATAAGGGGACCTTTCGGCGTGGAACGGGGCGCGGCACGGCAAAAAATCGATCTGCGGCAGCGTCACACCCGTAACACCCTTCACAATCGAGCGTTCCTGATGATGCTGCCCCCATTCTCTACGCCAAGCGAGAAACGATGGATGACAGGACCACGCGGCCCAGGCCGCACGAGGACGCTTCCGCCCGCTCGCACATGGCGATCGCCGGCCGCCAGAACAAGGGTGCGCCGCCGGTGGTGATCGCCCAGCTCGGCCAGTCGCTGGACGGGCGGATCGCCACCCCTTCGGGCGAATCGAAATACATCAACGGTCCCCACGCCCTCGATCATCTGCACGCGCTGCGCGCCTCGGTGGACGCGGTGGTGGTGGGCGTCGGCACCATCTGCGCCGACGATCCGCTCCTGACGGTGCGGCGCGTCGCGGGCCGCCATCCCGCCCGCGTGGTGATCGACCCTACGGGGCGCGCGGATCCGGCCGCGCGCTGCTTCCGCAATGACGGCACCCGCCGCATCGTCCTGCGCCGGACTGGCGTGGATGCGCCTGTCGCGGATGGTGTGGAGGTGGCGGCGCTGGACGGCGACGGCCCCTTTGCTCCGGCGGCGGTGGTGGCGGCGCTCGCCGCGCGGGGGCTGGCCCGCATTCTGGTGGAAGGCGGCCCGTCGACGCTTTCGGCCTTCATGGAGGCGGACCTCGTCGATACGCTTCACGTCTTCGTGTCCCCGGTCATCCTTGGTGCCGGGCGCATCGGATTGAGCCGAAAGGCATGCGACACTTTGGCTCAGGCGCTTCGCCCGACCGCGCATGTTCAGCTGTTCGCCGACGGTGATGTGCTGTTCCAGTGCGACCTGAGACGCGCCGCCCCTGCGGCCTCGGGCGCGCCGGACGAAAGGGAGGCGCAGCTCAGCGATGAACACCCCGGCCAATCTTCATCCCTACGCGTCGCCGGCTAGGTGGATCCACTGGATCATGGCGATCCTGGTGATTCTGGTCATCCCGGCTGGCTTCACCATGATGAACATCGACTCAGGCCCGACCCAGGACCGGCTATTCGATCTCCACCGCTCCATCGGCTTCACCATCCTGTGCCTCGCGGTGGTGCGCGTGGTGGTGCGCATCCTGAACCCGCCGCCGCCCCCGCCCGAGGGGATGCCGAAGCTCATGTGGACCGTGGCGCAGATCGTCCACTACGCGCTCTATGTCCTCATCTTCGTCATGCCCGTGCTGGGCTGGCTCGCCTCCAATGCCTTCGGTTCCGCGGTGAGCGTTTTCGGCCTGTTCACCCTGCCCACCATCGTCGGCAAGGACGACGCCCTCGCTGACCTCTTCGGCGAGTGGCACGCCCGCCTCGGCTTCGTGATGACCGCCCTCGTCCTCATGCACATTGGCGCCGGCCTGTTTCATGGCGTGCTGCGACGGGACGGCGTGCTGTCGCGCATGTGGCCCGGGCTGTCCCGCTGAGGCGGCGGCGCCTTCAGCCCCCGGCGGATGGGAGCTCGCCCGGCACGTGGTCCGGGACGGCGCTCCCGGATTTCTGAACCCCGCACGCGGGGCGCCTCCGCGCCTTAAGTCCTCCCCCTGTGGGTCTGCCGATTCCCGGGTCTTGCGGGGCACGGGGACCACTGGCCGCGGTCCGGCAGAGAACGGCGGGGCCGGCCCTGAGTTGGCTCGATTCCGGCGCCCTGTTTCCGTTGACATGCCGGCGAAGCACTCCTACCACTTATCAGGCCGGCCGGTTTGCAATGCAGGATGGTCTCTTCGGAGACCGTTCAGAGGGGATCAAATCGCATGGCCCTACGCGTGTCCGGAAAGAATATCGACGTGGGCGAAGCCCTTCGTCAGCGTCTCACCGAGCGGGTCTCGGACGTCCTCGCCAAATATTTCGACGGCGGATGGTCGGGACACGTGACCGTCACGAGAGACGGGTCCGGCTACCGCTCAGAATGCATGCTCCACCTTGATTCGGGCGTGAACCTCCAGGCGCATGGCAATGCGCAGGATGCGAACTCGTGCGCCGACGTGGCGGTGGAGAAGATCGAGAAGCGGCTGCGGCGCTACAAGCAGCGCCTCAAGGACCGCCACGGCCACGGCAATGGCAATGGCGCGGACTACGCCGCCCAGAGCTACGTGCTCAGCCCGGCCCCCGAGGCGGAGACGGAGGAGGAGCTCGCCGGTTGGAGCCCCACCGTCGTCGCCGAGCAGGTCACGCGCCTTCGGACCCTTTCGGTGGCCGACGCCGTTGTGGAGCTGGACATCACCGGCGCGCCGGTGGTCGTCTTCCGCCATGCCGGCCACGGACGGGTCAGCGTCGTCTACCGGCGTCCCGACGGTCATGTGGGCTGGATCGACCCGGCGGCGGAAGAACTGCACTGAGGCCACGGCCTTCCCGCGGCGGTTCGGGCCGATCCGGCGGAATGTAATTCCTCTGGATAGACCCGCCGCCGCGCCATAACGGACAGCTCCGGCTTGAGCCGGGAGCACGATCCCATTAGATGGGGCCTTGAATTGGGGAGGCCGCGCTCACGGCCTCCCGGGAAGGGCGACCTTCCAGCGTTGAACCAGGGACGAGCGGACGACAGGAGGCGCGGGTCGCCTCCTCCTTCACGTTTCGGCCAGTTTGATCTGCCGCTTAATACGAGCCTCGGCCGCTCGCCGCAGGGATCCGATCAATGCCGCTCGCCGACCTTCTTCCCGCCGAAGCAGTGTTTCCAATGCTGCGGGCGAGCAGCAAGAAACAGGCTCTCCAGGAATTGTCGCACAACGCCGGCCTGCTCATGGGCCGCGACCAGCGGGAGATTTTCGAGACGCTGCTTCAACGCGAGCGGCTCGGCTCCACCGGCGTCGGCAACGGCATCGCCATCCCCCACGGCAAGCTCTCCGGCCTCACGCGCCTGTTCGGCCTGTTCGCGCGGCTGGAAAAGCCCATTGACTTCGAATCGCTGGACGGGGCGCCGGTGGATCTCGTGTTCCTGCTGCTCGCGCCCGAAGCCGCCGGCGCCGACCACCTCAAGGCCCTGGCGCGGGTTGCCCGCATGCTGCGCGATCCCGAGGTGGTGGAGAAGCTGCGCGCCACGCGCGATGCATCCGCCATGCACGCGCTTCTCACCGCCTCCTCGGCCTCCAACGCCGCTTGAGCTGACTCACGCCGAGGCCGGCCTGAAGCGGCTCACGCCGCAAGCGCCGCGCCTGGCGAGGCGCGCAAGATGACCCCCGCCGCGCGGGCGAGGGGCCAAGGCATCAGTGGACGCTGACGGTCACCAGTTCGTGCTGCATGGCATTGGCCAGCGCAGCCTCACGGCTGTCCGTGAGCAGGATGGGCGTGCCGTCGGCCGCATGGAGCGTGAACAGCGTCATGCCGGGCGCCAGCTGGGGCGCCTGCGGGAAGAGCGAGGCCACGTCTTCCGAGCGGATCGAACGCACATAGGCGATCTCGCCGCCGCCGAGCCCAGCGAGGGCCTCGGGGGTGATGTCTCCGGGGGTGGTGACCTGATGTTCGGTGTCGTGTGTCATGTCGTTACTCCTCACTCGTGGCAACGCCGGCAGGCCTCCGCTCACGCGCGGGAGACGATGTCGATACGCTTGGCGTGGCGCGCAGGTTCCGGTCTCACCAGATCCACCGAAAGCAGACCGTTGGTCAGTTCGGCTCCCAGCACGTTCATGCCCTCCGCCAAAACGAAGGTGCGTTGGAACTGCCGGGCGGCGATGCCCCTGTGAAGGAAGGTCCGTCCCTGCCCATCGTCGACCTGACGGCCCCGGATGGTCAGCTCCTTTTCTTCCAGCACGACCTCGAGCTGCTCCGCCGTGAAGCCCGCCACCGCCAGGGTGATCCTGAGGCGCAGCGGCTCTCCGGCGGCTTCGATCCTCTCCACATTGTAGGGAGGATACCCGTCCGCGCTCCTGGCCACCCGGTCGAGCGCACGCTCGACCTCGTCGAACCCCAGGAGGAAGGGGGACGACAGGGAAGACATCCGCGACATCGGTCAAAGCCCTCGTCAAGCGACTTTGCATTGCCGGGCACGCACCTATCCGGCCGTGCCCGCCGGGACCCTTGCGGCATCCCGACGAGGCTCATATGGGAATCGCCTTCGCGCCCCGCAAGGCGCGGGCGTCACGCGGCGCGGCGGGGTCCGACGACCGCCCGCGGGGCGAAGCTGTCGGCATCCGCCGCCGCCCATTCCGGGGCATAGGGCGTCTCGTCCGGCGCATCGAGCAGGGCGCCAGAGGCGAGGAAGGGATAGATGCGGTCGAGGGGTTTCACCTCGATGGGGCTCACCCGGTGCCAAACATGATGCGGCAGCAGCTCGCGCGGATGCTCCAGTCCCGCCGCCGCCACCAGCTCGGCGAGGGCGTGCAGGGTGTGGTGATGGTAGCTCGCCACCCGCTCCGCCTTCTCCGGCACCACGAGGCCCCGCTGGAGGTGCGGGTCGTTGGTGGTGACGCCGGTGGGGCACGCCCCGGTGTGGCAGCGCATGGACATCACGCAGCCCAGCGAGAACATGAAGGCCCGGGCCGCGTTGCACCAATCGGCGCCGATGGCCATGTTTGCCGCCATGGAGAAGCCGGAGGTGACCTTGCCCGACGCGGCAAGCCGCACCTCCTGCCTCAGGCCGGTGCCCACGAGGGCATTGCGCATCAGGATGAGCCCCTCGCGCAGCGGCATGCCCAGATGATCGGCGAGTTCGTGCGGCGCCGCGCCGGTGCCGCCCTCCGAACCGTCCACCACCACGAAGTCCGGGCGAATGCCGGTCTTCACCATGGCCTTCGCCAAGGCGAAGACCTCGCTCGGGTGGCCGACGCACAATTTGATGCCCACCGGCTTGCCGCCGGACAGCTCGCGCAGCAGCGCCACGAACTCCATCATCTGCGCCGGGGTGGAAAAGGCCGAATGGCGCGACGGCGAGATGCAGTCCTCGCCCATGGGGATGCCGCGCGTCTCGGCGATCTCCGGGGTCACCTTGGCCGCCGGCAGCACGCCCCCGTGGCCGGGCTTGGCGCCCTGGGAGAGCTTGATCTCCACCATCTTCACCTGATCGTCGGCGGCGCGCTCGGCGAAGCGCTCGGGCGAGAAGGTGCCGTCGCGGTTGCGGGCGCCGAAATAGCCGGAACCCAGCTCCCAGACGATGTCGCCGCCATGGATGGCGTGGTAGCGCGAGAAACCGCCTTCCCCGGTGTCATGGTAGAATCCGCCGGTGCGCGCACCGAGGTTCAGCGCCTCGATCGCATTGCGGCCGAGCGAGCCGAAGCTCATGGCCGAGATATTCAGCACCGAGGCGGAATAGGGCTTGGTACAGGACGGCCCGCCGACGGCGACCCGGAACGGCTCGCGCGCCACGGGCGCGGGGGCGAGCGAATGGGTCATCCACTCGTATTCCGCGGCATAGGTGTCGAGCTCGGTGCCGAAGGGCTGGCGGTCCTCCTCGTTCTTGGCCCGCGCGTACACGATGGAGCGATCCTCGCGATTGTAGGGTCGCTCGGAGAGGTCGTCCTCCATCAGATACTGGCGCAGGTAGGGCCGCAGGGCCTCGAAGATCCAGCGCACCGAGCCGATCACCGGATAATTGCGCAGCAAGGAATGCTCGGACTGGGTGACGTCGAACACGCCCACCAGCACCAGCGGGAACAGGATGCAGAAGGCGATGAGCCAGTCCTGGTGCACCACGAAGGACAGGACGAGGGTGAGGAGCGCACCGGCGATGAGCGCCAGGAACACGCTCCAGCGCTTCAGCAGCATGCTGCTGCTGGGAGAAAGTAAAGCATGCTCGGCGCTGCCGGGCGGCGGGCTGTGGGCGGCGTGGGGATCTGTGGCGACGGGCATGGTGGGGCTCCTCCGGCGCCAAGCTAGATCATCTGGCGTGCGAGCGAAGCCTCCGGCGCGAAAAAGTCCGGGAATACAAAGATCTGAATTTCGCGCTGCACAGTGGGAGGCAGAGCCGCCCGCCGCAGCGCAAACCGAGTCAGGTCGCGGCCGGCGTGTGGAAGGCGAACTTGTCTGCCAGCGCCCGCAGTAGCGGGATCTGGGCCGGCAGCTCGGACCAGTAGCGCCGATGAAGCTCAAGATTGACCACCGTCCCGGCGGCGAGGCGGCAGCGGCGGGCCACGTCGTCCCAGTCGATTCCGCCCCAGCCGAGCGGGAGGTGCAGGTCGCCCTCGCCGAGGGCCAGCCGCTCGCTCTCGTCCATGATCCAGCTCTCGGCCGGCCGGCCGAAGCTGTCATGAACGTGCACATGCCGGGCGTAGGGCGCGAGGGCAGCGATCTCGGCGGCGAAATCCGCCCGCGCATCGCTGGCCCTCAGCCAGGCGTGGCTGACGTCGAGGGTGGCGCGCACGAAGGGATGGTCGATGGCGTCGATCTCGCCGGCGAGGCGCGAGGGCAGCGCCGTCTCGCGCATGGGCTCGAAGCGGAAGATGTTCTCCACGCAGAGGGTAACGCCCTGCGCCGCCGCACGGTCCCCGGCGCGGGTCAGCGCCTCGCGCTGGCGCGAGTAGGCCACCGCCACGTCGTCGTCGCCTCGGATGCAGCCGGAATGAAGAACCAGCGTGGGCGCGCCGAGGGCGCCGGCCACGTCGATCATGGCATCGAGCAGCGCCGCGTGGCGGGGCAGGTGCGCCTTGGGCGCCATCAGGTTGATGGCGAGCGGGCCATGCACCGTATAGCCGAACGGCCGTTCCCGGGTCATTCGCACCAACCGCTCCAGGCGATCGGGACGAACCTCCCCGTTCACCACAAGCGTCCAGGCGAAGGCGGGCAGCTCGACGAAATCGACGCCCAGCGCCTCCGCCTCGTCGAGCTTGGCGACGAGGTCCTCGAACTCCGGCGACCCGGAACGGATGGAGTATCCGACGCCGCGGATCGGCGGCAATGGCGAGCGGGCATCCATGGCGACATCTCCTCGGCGGTTTTCCGGCGAGGGTACAGCTCATCCATGACAGCCTTACGCAGCCCCGCTTGGGGGGCGGGACGTGTCAGCGCCGATCCGCCCCACCGGTGGGCGCGGCTGGCGCATCGGGAGAGAAGACCGTGTCCAGGAAGGCATCGAGCCAGCGGCACACCGCCGTATCGTAGCGCCCCCAGCCTTCCAGGTGCGCAAGGCCGGGCTGGGCGCCGGGCCGGCCGAAATGATGGGCACCGATCTCGGTCCACTGGCACATCATCTCGCGCGTGACCTCGGGGTGGAACTGCACCCCGAAAGCGCGGCCATGGCGAAACGCTTGGTTGGGAAACGCCTCGCCGGTGGCGAGCAGCTCGGCACCCGTGGGCAGATCAAAGCCTTCCGAATGCCAGTGGTAGACGTGGCTCGGCCACGGCATGAGGGCGGCGCCCACCTCGGTGGGCGCAAGAGGGTAATAGCCGATCTCGCACGTCCCCTCAGCGTGGGGCGCGACGCGGGCACCGAGGGCGCGGGCCAGCAGCTGGGCGCCGAGGCAGATGCCGAGGCTCGGCACGCCGGCCGCGAGCGCCAGCTCCATCAGGCGGATCTCGTCCGCAATGAAGGGGGCCTCGTCATTGGCACTCATCGGCCCGCCGAACACCACGACGCCCGCGTGGTCACGGAAGCTGTCGGGGAGCGGGTCGCCGAGCGCGGCGCGGCGAATGTCGAGCTGATAGCCGCGGGCGATCAGGCGCTCGCCGATGCGGCCGGGGGTCGAGCGCTTCTGGTGGAGCACCACAAGGAGGGTGTCGCCGGCGCCGGCCGGCGCGTCACTGGTCGCCCTGCTCACTGCCCGTTTCCGTCTCCTCGCGCACCTCGCGCCGGATGCGGATGCGGTCCCGCGAGCCAACGTTCAGCAGCTCGGCCGCGCGCCACACCAGATTGTCCTCGAACTCGGTGAGCCCGCCGTCGGAATAGGCCACCTCGAACATCATCTCCACGATACGCCGGCGGCCCTCGTCGTCCAGCGCGCGGTTGAGCACGCTGGTGAAGGCATAGAGGTCCACCGCCTCGGCATCCTTGGCGATGGCGAGCTCCACCAGCGCCTCCGTCGCCGCCGCATCGAGCGCGAAACGGCTGGCGAGGATCTGCTTGAGCACGGCGTGCTCGTCGGCCGTCACCGACCCGTCGATGGACATCACGTGCACCAGCAGCGCGGCGGCGGCTAGCCGGTAGTCGCCCTCGTCGAAGGCCGACGCCTCGCGGTGGCCGCCGGTGATGTCGGTGATGAAGTCGGACAGGGTACGGAACATCGCCTCAGATCCTGGCTCGGGGCTCGTTCGCCTGTGCCATGCAAGCTCAAACCGCGCAAGGGCTGCGGGCACTTGCCAAAGCTGATGCGCTGCAGCGCCGGAGCAGCGCGAACTTGATGGGAACCGAGCGTAGGGGAGCGAGTTTACTCCACAGCGGAGACAAGAGAAACCTTGTCACTGCTCGCTCAACAAGACTGTGCGAGCGTTCAGTTTCTCACAGAAGAGGCAGTTGCGATCTCGGCGACACCGCTGGATTGCCGGTGTTTCTTCAGGCTTGAACAGAGCCATTCGCCCCGAACACGTTTCCATCAGGAGGAAGTTATGAAGAAGATGTCGATCTACGCTGCCGCCGCTGCGGCTCTTCTTTCCACCACCGCGATGGCTCAGCAGGCCACCACGCCTGCCACCCCCGCCACCCCGGCCCCGACCGCCCAGATGGCGCCTTCCAGCACCACCAATGCCGCGTTCGTGAGCACCCAGGCTGCGAACCAGTTCATGGCGTCCGACCTCATCGGCATGACCGTGTACGGCAGCGCCGACGAGAACCTCGGCGAGATCAACGACCTGCTGGTCGATCCGTCGGGCAATGTGGTCGCGGCCGTGATCGGCGTCGGCGGCTTCCTCGGCATCGGCGAGAAGGACGTGGCCGTCCCGTTCCAGGCGGTCGAGGTGAGCCGCAACTCCGACGGCAAGCAGAAGATGGTGCTGCGCAAGTCCAAGGACGAGCTGAAGGCGGCCCCCACCTTCGCCGAGTATGAGAGCGCCCCGGCCACCACCGGCAGCGTGAACCGTCCGGTCGGCACCCCGGCCACCACCACCCCGCCTGCCACCAACCGCTGATCCGCGGTCGGCCCAGACAATCGTTACGCACGGGTGCGGGGGCCTTTAGGGTCCCCGCACTCCGCGCGTGTCGGGTCCGGGCGTAAGGGACGGCATAAATCATTGCACGCGCCCGACGGTTGAACCCTGCGGATCATCGGGGGCATGGTGGCGGCCCGATCGCCGCAGGAGCTTCGATGGACCTGCCCACCCGTGGCCCGGCCGGCCTCTTCTTCCGCATTATTGCTGAACCGCGCCCATTGTGGTGGCGGCTTGCCTTCGCGGCGGGAGTGCTGGCGGCCGCCTATCTGCTGCGCTATGCGCTGAGCCTCTGGTTTCCCCACTTCCCCCCATTCCTGTTCCAGCTTCCGGCCGTGATCGTGGTCGGCCTGGTCTGCGGTGCCGAGGTGGGGCTCGCGGCCATCGCCGTTCTTCTCGTTGGCAACGGCGCATTTCTGCCGGACGGAGACGGGGCCGCGCGCGTCACTGCCATGGTGACGCTGTTTTCCTTCGCTTTGAACGCGGTTGCGGTCTGGATCATCGCTACGCTCATGCGCCAGACGGTGCGGCGGCTTGATCGCGCCCACGCGGCGCTCCTCGCCGCCGTGTCCGAGCAAACCACCGTATTGGCGACGCTCGAAGCGCTGCTTCAGCATGCGCCGGTGGGATTCGCCTTCTTCGACTCTGATCTGCGCTTCATCCGCGTCAACGAGATGCTCGCCCGGATGGTCGGCATCCCGGCCGCGGAGCATGTGGGCCGGTCCCTGCCCGACATGCTGCCGCAGCTCGCGGATGCGGTGACGCCGGCGCTGGAGAAGGTGCTCGCGACCGGCGCGGTCGTCGCCGACGTCGAACTGGAAAGTGCCACCTCCGCCGCGCCCGGGGTGTGGCGGCATTTTCTCGTGAGCTATTTCCCCGTGCGGACGGTCGGCCAGTCCATCAGTCTCGTCGGCATGATCGTGGTGGAGATCACCGAGCGCAAGAAAGCCGAGCGCGCCATTTCCGAGAGCGAGCAGCGCTATCGCCTCCTCGCGGAGGCCCTGCCGAAGATGGTGTGGACCTCCAAGCCCGACGGCGCGGGCGACTATTACAACCACCGCTGGTCCGAATATACCGGCGTCGAGCCGCCCCCCGGCGAGGTCCGGGAGTGGCACGATTTCCTGCATCCCGAAGAGCGCGAATGCGCGCTTACCGCCTGGAAAGAGTCCCTCGCAAAGGGCAGCCCCTTCTCGCGCGAATGTCGCTTCCGGGCCCAAGACGGCACCTATCGTTGGTTCCTGTGCCGCGCCGTTCCGGTGCGCGACGACGATGGACAGGTCGACCGCTGGTACGGCAGCTGCACCGACATTTCCGAGATCGTGTCGGCGCGCGAGGCGTTGGCGCGCAGCAATGAGGATCTCGAACGCCTCGCTGCCGAGCGCACCGCCGAACTCGCCGAAGCCAACACCCGCCTCAAGCAGGAGATGGATGAGCGGCTGCGGGCGGAATCCCAGCTGCGCCAGGCGCAGAAGATGGAGGCCGTGGGCCAGCTCACCGGTGGCATCGCCCACGATTTCAATAATCTTCTGACCGTCATCATCGGCAATCTCGAAGCCGCCGAGCGCCGCGTCCCCCCGGAGGCGCAGGACATCCGCCGCTTCCTGGATTACGGTCGGCAGGGCGCGCTGAGGGCCGCCATCCTCACCCAGCGCCTGCTCGCCTTCTCCCGCCGCCAGCCCCTCGACCCAAGGCCCACCGACGTCAACCGGCTCGTCACCGGCATGTCCCACATGCTGCGCAGCGTACTCGGCGAACGGCTGATGGTGGAGACCGTGCTGGCGGGCGGTCTGTGGCGGACCGAGATCGACCACAACCAGCTGGAGAACGCCATTCTCAACCTCGCGGTGAACGCCCGCGATGCCATGAGCGACGGCGGCAAGCTCACCATCGAGACCGCCAACGCCTATCTGGATGACGCCTATTGCGCGGCGCACGAAGACCTGTCGCCCGGCCGCTACGTGGCGATCTTCGTCAGCGATACCGGTCTCGGCATGTCCGAGGATGTGCGTGCCCGGGCGTTCGAGCCCTTCTTCACCACCAAGGGACCGAAAGACGGCACCGGCCTCGGCCTCAGCCAGGTGTATGGCTTCGTCAAGCAGTCCGGCGGCCACGTCATGATCTATTCCAAGCGCGGCGAGGGCACCACGGTGAAGCTCTATCTGCCGCGCCTGGAAGAGAGCCCGACTGCCGACCCGCCGGCCGACGCCGCCGAGAGCGCCGATCCCACGGGCGTCGAGACGGTGCTGGTGGTGGAGGACGACGACGAGATCCGGGCCATGACCTCGGCCAACCTGCAGGAGGCCGGGTACAAGGTCATTGAGGCTCGCGATGCCGCGACCGCGCTCCAACGGATCGACGAGGGCCTTCACCCCGACCTGCTGTTCACCGACGTGCGCCTCGGCGACGGACTGGACGGGCGGGCCCTCGCCGACGAGATGAAGCGCCGCCTGAGTCGGCTGCGGGTTCTGTTCACCACCGCCTTCGCGCCGAACTCGGTCATTCATCAGGGCCGGCTGGAGCCCGGCGTGCGGCTCCTCACCAAGCCGTTCACCCAGGCCGAGCTGGTGGCCAAGGTGAAAGGCATGCTGGAGGAGCCGCCCCTGCGCGGCGACGTGTTGCTGGTGGAGGACGAGCCCTTCGTGGCGCTGGTGGCGAGCCAGATCCTGGAAGACAACGGCTTCAAGGTCACGGTGGCGTCGCACGGCGAGGCGGCGCTGGCTCACGCACGCACCGCGCGGGCCGATATCGGCCGCGATACGCTGGTCCTCGCGATTGTGGATATCGGCCTGCCGGACATGCGGGGAGAGGAAGTGGTGCGGCGCCTCGGGGAGATCGCCCCCGACCTGCCGGTCATCATCGCCACCGGCTACGCGACGGCGGAATTGCAGGTGGAGCTCGACAAGCGGCCGAACATCTGCGTCGTCGCCAAGCCCTACGATGGCGCCGCACTGCGCGGTGCGCTGGAGCGCCTGGGCTTCCGCATGCTGCCCGACGCATAAGGCCGTCTGCCGTTCTGGCGTTCGACGGTAGAAAATAAAAAGCCGCGGCGCATTGCAGCCGCGGCGGGAAAAACGTTTCGGCGGCGGAGGCGGCGGAGAGCCGCCCCCGGCCGGGTTCAGCGGCGCAGCAGGATCTGGCCGAGGATGACGCCGACGCCGGCGGCGATGGCGCAGGCCTTGATGGGCTGCTCACGAATGCTCTCGCGCAGGGTCACGACCTGGCCTTCGGCCCACTCGGTCATATCGCTGGCGGCGCTCTCGGCATCGCCCTTGGCGCCCTTCATCGAATGCTTGGCAGTCTTGCCGAGGCTATCGAGCAGGCGGGCGAAATCGGTCCGGAGCTGATCGACGTCGCTCTTCACGTCCGTCAGGCTGGGCTCGGGGGCCGGGGTGCTCACGATCTGCGGCTTGTCAACCATGGTTATCTCCGCGGGGTGTTGGGTCTGGCGGGCGCGATGCGCCGCTCGGGAGTGTAACGACGGGAGGGGCGATTGCGTGCCGCAGGAAAATCACCGGCTTCGCCTCGCCCCAGGGCGCAGCCAGCCCTCGGCTGGCGACGCCCTGCGCGCCTCACGCGGTGCGGGCGGCGGCGACGCCCTCCGGCAGGGCCTTCGCCTCGTGGAAGAACAGCGCCTGGGCGATGGTCGCCTTGACTGTCTCGGTGAGGAAGGGCTTGGTGATGAGGTAGGTCGGCTCCGGACGCTCGCCGGTGAGCAGGCGGTCCGGGAAGGCGGTGATGAAGATCACCGGCACGTTGAAGCTCTCCAGGATCTCGGTGACCGCCTCGATTCCCGACGAGCCGTCGGCCAGCTGAATGTCGGCCAGCACGAGGCCGAAATTGCCCGCCTTGGCCAATTCCACCGCCTTCGCATGGGTCGGGGCGACGCCGACCACTTCGTGGCCGAGCTCCGCCACCAGCGTCTTCAGATCGAGGGCGATGACCCACTCGTCCTCGATGATGAGAACGCGGGTCGCGATCTGGCGGTCGATCTCCCGCTGCGCCGCGACCACCTGGGCCTCCACGTCAGCGATGCTGCCACCGAGGATGTTGGCCGCCTCCGCGAAGGAGAAGCCCTCCATGGCGGTCAGCAGCAGGGCGACACGGGAGCCGGGGTCCATGGCCTGAAGCCGCGCATCGGCCCGCGACGGCACCGCGCCGCCGGCTGGCTGGTGATTCCAGACCTCGTGGAAGGCCTTATAGAGCGCGACGCGCGGAGACACCGCCGCGTCCACGGTCACCTTGCCGTCGAGGATGGCCTGGAGCGTGTTTTGCACGAGCAGGTCGCCGGCGGACTGCGATCCCACCAGCGCGCGTGTGTAGCGGCGCAGGAAAGGCAGCTGCTTGACGAGCGAGTTGGAAGCCATGCGAAAATCCCTCGAGGCTGAAATGACGGAAGGCCAAGCTCGGTAACGCTTGCGTGCGCAAGAAGTTCCTTACAGAGGGAACTCCGACCCAGACATGTGCATTATACTCGCTGCCCGGGCGCGCTGCAGCGACACGTTTGGGCGAGGTGAGGGTTTTGGGCAAGGGTGGCGCCAATGCGGGCCGCCCCAAGGGCGAACGTACCCGCAAGGCCGCGGCGGAGTGACGATGGATCTTAACAAGGCGCAGGCCGCAAGGGCACGCCACAAGGAGCGCAACGCGATCTTCGCCTCCGCAGCCGGCCAGCCCAGAACACTCTTCGACAGCGTCCGGCGTCGCCTGATCCTGGTCGTCATGATCGCGCTCGCGCCCATCGCGGCCCTCAACATCATCCAGGGCGTGATCCAGCTGCATAATGCTCAGGAAGACGCGCGCCAGCGCTTGTTGCAGCGTGCGCTTGCCGCCGCGGCGTCCCAGCAGAACATCATCGCCTCCACCGAGAACGTGCTCTACGCCCTCAAGAACGTGGACGAGGTGCGCAGCTCCGGGCCGACCTGCATGGCGACATTGCGCGGCGCAACGGTCAGCCTGCCATTCGTTGCGAACATCGGCGTGATCAACGCCGCCGGAGAGGTCACATGCGCGGCGCTGCCCCTGTCCGAGCGCCGGGTCGGCAATGACGCGTGGTGGCAGGCCGCCCTGCGCCAGCCCGGCTTCAGCCTGACCGGCCGCGTGCATAGCCCGGCCGCGAACAAGGACGTGCTGGTGGGCGTGCTGCCCCTGCGCGACGCCGCCGGCCATCTGGAAGGCGCCCTGGTCCTCGGCATCGAGATCAACTGGCTCGACAATCTGATGAAGCAGCAGGTGCAGCCGTCCGACGGCATCGTCGCGGTGTTCTCGCCGCGCGGCGAGGAGCTGGTATCGAACGCGCGTGCCATGAGCTCGGCGCTGTTCGAGCCGACCCAGTTCGGGCCGGGCGGCATCGGCGCCAAGGGCGCAGGGCTTTACGAGGGCATCGACCCGTCCGGGCGGAGCTGGACGTTCGCCACCGCTCCCCTTGGCCGGGACGGGCTGGTGGTCGCTTTCGCCTTGCCCTCCGACCAGTTGTTTGGATGGACGCTGGTGACGGTGGCGGCGAGCTTCGCGCTGCCGGCGCTCATCATCATCGCCTCGCTGATCGCGCTGTGGGTCGCCGTGGACCGCATCATACTGCGCTGGCTGCTGTATCTGCGCCGGGTCACGGCGGTTTATGCGCAGGGCCATTACGGCTTCCGCCCGACGCGGCTCGACGCAGCGCCCAGCGAATTCCGCGTGCTCGGCCATTCGGTGGAGAACATGGCCTTCGCCGTGCGCCAGCGCGACGCGCGGCTGCGCGAGAATCTCGCCGAAAAGACCGCGCTGGTGCGCGAAATCCATCACCGCATCAAGAACAGCCTCCAGGTGGTGGTCAGCCTTCTCAGCCTCTACGGCACCGGCATGGGCAAGGGCGAGGATCGCCGGCGGTTCGACCAGCTGCGCACCCGCGTCAACACCCTCGCCCTGGTGCACCGCATCCTTTACGAGGCGAGCGATGGCTCCCAGGTGCGTCTGCGCGAGCTGCTGCGCGAGCTTGCCTCCCTCATCGAGGGCAGCACCGACCAGAACCTGCGCATCTCGGTGGAAGCCCAGGAGGTGCGTCTGCCCACGGACATGGCGGTGCCCCTGGCCCTCATGGTGGTGGAGCTGGTGCTCAACCTCACCGTTCCCGATCGTGCCACCTCCACCGTCGTGCTGCTGCGCGGCAGCCTTGCGGATGGGCGCCTGAGCCTCGTTCTGTCCGGCGCGGCCGTGGCGCGGGAGGAGCAGCCCGGTGCGGTCAGCCTTGCATCGGGTTTCGCGTCCCAATTGGGGGGAACGTTGACCCGGGGGCGCGACGAAAGCGGCGAGAACCTGCTGATTTCGGGCGATTTCCCTTGTCCGGCAGCCACTTCCCCCGATACCGCCGGCCACGCTGCCGGCCACGCCTAGGCGACCTCCGGTAAACCTGCGCCGTGATCGGAACCGGAGCGCGTTTGCCTTCGTTTCTCAGACAGGTCGATCCGAGCAGCTTGCGCCGCAGGCCGGACGTCCACTGGTTTCGCTCCCTGATACCGGGCGCGGATTCACATCACGCCGATCCGACCCGATCGGATCCGGCTCTGGGAGCCGCTCGACGGCACCGATCCAATTTGGAGGAACAGAGCAGATGGACAAGGCTCGATCCAAGGGCACGTCCCAGCGCGGGTTTGCGGCAATGGATGCCGAGAAGCAGCGCGCCATAGCGCGCAAGGGCGGCGAAAGCGTCCCCGCCGAAAAGCGGAGCTTCTTTCAGAACCGCACGCTTGCCGCCGAGGCCGGCCGCAAGGGTGGACAGAGCGTCGCCGACGAGCATCGCAGCTTCTCTCGCGATCGCACCCTCGCTTCGCAAGCCGGCCAGAAGGGCGGGCAGAAGAGCGGCCAGTCGACCGGGACCCCCGAATAACCTACATCAGGTTATGGGATCTTCCCCCGATGGAACCCGGGCATCGCCCCCGACGTTGATCTCATGGTCGCGCTCAAGCGGCGAGGCCGCTGCCCTGGAGGGCGCCGAAGCTTGGAAGCCCTGCTTCGACGCTTCTGCCTCTTCCAAGGCGGGCTGCCACAAAATGCTCACCGATTGCCGGAAAGAATAGGGTACCGATGGATCTGCCCGCGGAAAGCGAAAGGGAACGTCGCGAGATGGACGCTGCCGCCCTGCGCACGCAGGTGCTGGAATTCCTCCCTGCCCTGCGCGCCTTCGCGCGGTCGCTGACGCGGAACCGCACGGAAGCCGACGATCTGGTGCAGGAGACGCTCCTCAAGGCGCTGTCGAACATCGACAAGTTCGATCCCGGCACGAATTTGCGGGCTTGGCTCTTCACCATCCTGCGCAACACCTATTACACCGAAATCCGCAAACGCCGGCGCGAGAACGACGGAATGTCTGCGCTGGCGCAGCAGGACACCAACATCGGTCCCAGCCAGGAATGGTCGGCGACCCTGACCTCGCTCAAGGATGCGCTCGCCCAACTGCCGGACGACCAGCGCGAGGCGCTGGTGCTCGTCGGCGCGGCGGGCCTCTCCTACGAGGAGGCGGCCGACGTCTGCGGCTGCGCTCTAGGTACCATCAAGAGCCGCGTCAACCGCGCCCGGGCCAAGTTGCTGGTGCTCATGGGCGCTGATGCCACGGCCGACGTGGTCGAAGGCGACGCCATCGCCATGTCCGCGGCCCGCAGCTAAACCTCAGCCTTCCCATAAGGTCCTCAGCCCGGCTCGAAACCCGGCTGAGCAAGTTCGAAGCCGGCAAAGTCGAAAGCTGGTGCCACCGTGCACCCCACCAAAGTCCACGCCCCCCGGCTTTCAGCCGCTTGCCAGGCATGAGGCGGAACAACGCCCTGCGGGCGTTCGCCCGCGGCGAGGTTTGATCCGAGGATCAGATCGCGCTTGCCGGACGAGTCGGCGATGCGAAGCGTCAGCGGCGCGCCGGCGTGCCAATGCCACACCTCGCTCGCATCGACGCGATGCCAATGCGAGCGCTCCCCCGCCTTCAGCAGGAAATAGATTGCGGTCGACGCGCCGCGCCCGCCGCCGGGCGCCGTGTCGCGGAAGGTCTCACGGAAATGCCCGCCCTCGGGATGGGGCGAGAGCTCGAGAAGGGCGATCACCGCATCGGCCGAAAGGCCTTCGATCTCGGCCATACTCTTAGCCCCTGAAATTGTTCTTGCGCAGCCTGAGCTCGGTGAAGACCTCGGCCGGGTCCGCGCCCGCCATCCCGAGGCGCTCCGCCATGCCCACATCGTCAGCGCGCAGGAAGGGGTTGGCGAGGAGCTCGTCGACAAGCGATGAGGGAATCGTGGGCTCGCCTTTCGCCCGCCGGGCCTGCGCTTCGGCGAAGAGTTCGGCCAGCCGCGCGTTGTCGGGATCGACCGAGAGGGCGAAACGCGCGTTGGCGAGGGTATATTCATGCCCCGAGAAGAGGGTCAGGTCCTCGGGCAACGCCCGCAGGCGCTGGAGCGAGGCCCACAGCACCGGCGGATCGCACTCCAGCGGGCGGCCGCAGCCGAGCGTGAAGAGCGTGTCGCCGGCGAAGAGGAGCTTTTCGCCGTCGAACAGGTAGGAGGCGGGACCCGCCGTATGTCCCGGCGTCTCCAGCACCCGCCCAACGAGCGACCCCACCGCAACGGGATCGCCGTCCACCACGGCCACGTCGAGGCCGGGGATGTTCGCGGCCTCCGCCTTCGGCCCCACCACCGTGGCGCCGTAGCGCGCCTTCACCGCCGGCACGCCCTGGGTATGGTCGGCGTGGTGATGGGTGACCAGGATGTGGGTGAGGTTCCAGCCCTCCTTGTCGAGAGCGTCCATGACCGGTCCGGGCTCCGGCACGTCTACAACGGCCGTCGCCTCCGTCACGGGATCATGGAGGAGCACGGCGTAATTGTCTTCGAGGCAGGGGACGATGCGGATATCGGCCGGCACAGTGTCAGTCTCCGAACGGAGGAATGCCAAGGAACGCGCAGCCTGAGGCCGGGTCGGCGCGGGCCGCAGGCGGAACGGACGGCGGCGGGCGGGTTGCGGACCCGCGGCGCATGATCCTCTATTAGGCTCAATTAGCATTAGCTATGCACGCAGGTCTAACACTCAGCATTCCCCCGGCTGCGGCGAGGACCGCGCGGGGTGAAGGAGCGCGCGGGAGGACGGCGAGGTGATACCACCGCAGGTAGCTGTCG
>NZ_JBDZDP010000003.1:0-428133 GCF_040044995.1 Xanthobacter pollutisoli | reverse complement strand
CGCCCATGGCCGGCCCGCCTGCGCCCACTCTGGCCTTTCCCCCGGCTCGCCAGCTGCCCCGCATCCTTGCCGTCGCGGCCCTGTGCGCGGCGGCAATGGCGGCGAGCTTCGTGGCCGGCGCGGGCGCTGTGGACGCGGTGGCCGCCGCGGCACTGGTTCCGGTGGTGTCGGTCATCGCGCTCATCGACGCGCGCTGGTATCTCATCCCCGACAGCCTGAATGTGGCGGCGCTGCTGCTCGGCCTGGTGCATGCCATGGCGGCGGCGGACGAGCCCGTCGCCGGCGCGCTCGCGGCACTGGCGCGCGGGGCCGTGCTGGCGCTGCTCTTCCTCGCCCTGCGCCAGGGCTACAGGGCGCTGCGGGGGCGCGAGGGGCTCGGCCTCGGGGACGTGAAGCTTGCCGGGGTCGCCGGGGTGTGGCTGGGGGTGGAGGCGATCCCCATCGCCATCGAGATCGCGGCGCTGTCGGCTCTCCTCGCCATCGGTATCCGCCATTGTTTCTGGCGGAGAACGGTGCAGGGGCTTGGACTTGGGCGAGGTGGAGATCTGCGGCGGATGCGTCTGCCGTTCGGGCTGTTCCTGGCCCCCTCCATCTGGATTGCGTGGCTCATCGAGCGCTGGCTCATCGCGGCATGGTGACTTTCGCCGCCATTCGCGGCAGGAAGCTCACCGGGACGCTCATCCATCGGGACGCGAAGGGGAGGGGGACATGAAGCCAGCGAACGGTCGCACCCTTCTTGGGGCCTGCGGAGCAGCGCTGCTCGCGGCGACGCTCGCGGTCGCTCCGGCCGCGCAAGCGGGTACGCGCGGCGACGCTTATGCCCTCTATGCCCGCGGCGATTACGAACAGGCGGCCGCATTGCTGATGCCGCTCGCCTTCGCCGGCGACGCGCGAGCCCAGGGGCTGCTCGGCTACCTTTTCGAGCAGGGCAGGGGCGTGCCGCAGGACTTCACCGCCGCCGCGACCTGGTACAATTGCGCCGCCGAGCAGGGCGAGGCGACCGCCCAATATCTCCTCGGCCTGCTCTACGACAAGGGCCGGGGCGTGCCCCGCGACGTGGTGCTGTCGCAGAAGTGGCTGATCCTCGCCGCCTCGCGGGCCAGCAAGCGCGAGCGCGATCTCTACACCCGCATCCGCGACGCGGTGGCCACCACCATGAGCATCGCCCAGCGCACCCGCGCCCAGGAGCTGGCCATGGCCTGGATCCCCGCCCCGCGCATCGCGCCGCCCTACTGAGGCGCCGAGCAACGGGCGGTAAGCCGCGCGCAGCCCGTCCGCCGCGCCTTTTTCGAGACACCGTGGGGAACACGAAAAAGGCGGGAGGCTTGGCCTCCCGCCTTGATGGTGCGTGCCGCAGCCGCGGCGCATTTATCGCGTTTGCCGCCGGCCCGCCGAGACGGACCGGCGACACGCCTCAGTTGGGCTTGCGGGCGCTCAACGAGAAGGTCGGCCGGCCGCCCTTTTCCGGGTCCGAGATGCGCGCCCGCTCGTTGGTGTACTTGCACCAATCGTCGTTGGGGTTCGGGCAGCTCATGACGGTGGGGTCGAACGGCTTCTGGGGGGTGTCCTCGAACTGCGGCCAGATCTGGTAAGGCAGCGAGCCGGTGGCGTTGAACTTCAGGATCTTCAGCTTGAAGAGCTTGCCGGTGGTGTCCTCGAACGTGACGGTGCAGGGCGCCGGCGTGGTCCGCGGATTGAGGCCGATGACGCCGCCCACATCGTTGGGGAACTCCCGGTTGGCGGTCTCGCTGCACAGGCCATAAGCCTTCCAGCCGGTGGTGCCCTGCTGATAGCCGGGCGTGACCGAGGCGGTGTACCAGTCGTAGGCCGGCGGCAGCGCCGGGGGCACCCTCTTGTTCAGCGGCAGGCCGTTGGGGCCGCCCACGGCGAACACGAGGCCGGTGCCCTCGAACTTCTGGAAGCTCTCGTGGTCGTCGATGGAGAAGGCGTAGGACGACGCATTGAGATAGCCGGCATCGGTCGAGCCGTGGATCAGCTGGGTGTAGGGATTGAAGCGACGGGCGCCGCTCATCCCGAGCTGCTCGAAATCATACTGCAGCTTCATGTAGTTGACCGGCGCGACACCGAGCTTGGCCGGTGAATCCGTGGTCTGCGGCAGGTCCGGCACGTCGACGTTCGAGCAGCCGGCATTCGGGCCGACGAAATTGTCGACGCGGAACGGCACCCAGCCGTGCAGAAAGCGCAGGTAGGTCTCGATCTTGGGCAGGTTGTTGCTCTCCGGCTTCATGTAGGCCGGGCTCTTGTTGGGCTTGTAGCAATTCTTGAGGTAGGAGGCGTAGCTGGCGTCGAAGGCCTGCTTGATGGGCGCGTACCAGTCCTTCAGCGGACAATTGGTGTAAGGCGCCGTCGTGCAGTTCTGCCAGTTGGTGAAGATGTTGTAGAAGTCCGTCGGTAGCTTGGTGCGGTCGTAGGGCTTCGGCAGGGGCAGCATCTCCGGCAACGCCGTATTGCCATCAACATAGGACGGGGACATGTAGTAGTTGAAGGCGAGCAGCGCCGAGGGCACGCGGATGCCGGCGTTGGGATACTTGCGCAGGTTCGTCTTCTTGTTGATCGGGTTGTTGTAGATCGGCCACTTGGTGGCGTTGGTCTGGTCCGCGTTGGCGCCGGTGAACTGGATGAGACGCGTGCGGAAATCGCCCACGCTCATGGTCGTTCCCATGTAGCCGACGGGGTTGCCCGGGCGGATCGCCGCCACCGCCACCGGCAGATAGAGCTGGTCGACGTTGGAGACGTTGTAATTGACCATCAGCGTCTGGAGCTGGCCGCCATCACCGAGGGGGGCCACATCGGCGAAGGTCCACTCATTCAGCTGATAGGGGGTCTGCCCCTGGATGGCGCTGCCCGGGATGAGTGGGCGAACCATGTACACACCGAGTTCCGCCGCCACGCACTTGTTGGCGATGGTCTGCTGCGGCGTGCACTTGGGCTTGGGACCGTTGCCGGCGACGTAGACGACCTTCTGGCCGTAGGCGCCGGTGTTGATCTTGTAGCTCTCCTCGAGCGCGGTCTTGTCGTCGAAGAGGTAGATGCGGCCGCCCCGCCACCAGTCCACATAGGCGTCGCCGCCCAGGGTCTTCTTCACGTCGATGTTGGACCACCAGGGCAGCATCACCGAGACGGTCTCGCCCTTGGGAATGCCGGTCTTGGGATTGACGTAGATGTAATAGTCGTTGTCCACCTTGTAGCACTTGGTGGTGTCGTTGAGCGCGCGCTGCAGCCACACGTCGCCTTCGGTGCAGTTGTTCAGCGCGGGATTGGTCTGCCGCGAACCCTGGATCACCGCGTAGAGCGTCGCGTCCGTATTGTTGACGATGCGGATTTCCTTGTAGCACTGGCTGTCATTGGGCGCTGTGCAGTTGGGCGGGGGGATGCTCTGGGCATCCGCCGCCCCGGCTCCGAGCACGCCCATCGGCGCGCCCGCCAGGGCGCAGACGGACAAGGCGCGCAGCACCCTCCCCAGGAGGCTAGGTGTTCCGGCTTTCATTGCGTTGACTCCCCGTTGTCGTCTGGTTTCAGACCGCCGTCGTTCACCCCACGGCGGGTTTCTGTGCCTTGAACCGCTTTCGACCCCGGGGCGCATGTCGCGGCGCCGCAGATATCGAACGGGCTCGACCCGCCCGCCGTGCCGGAAGCGATCGGAGACGCGCGCGCGCCGCGGCGTGCAGATGCCACGGCCAATCAGACCAGTTGCGGCAGGGGAAGAGCGCCAAGGCTTGAGACGGGAAAGAGGCGCGCTTTAACGGGCACGCCGCGCCATCTCGCTCTTGAGGTAGAGCTCGCATGAGCCCGCCAAGAGCACCAAGGTACCACCGTCGCCCTACCGGCTACCGCCCAACAGAATCGCGCGCCAGCTTCACAGCGCGAGCAAGTTTTTATTCAATATCTCAAGAAGTTGCCGCCCCCAAGCAGGATTCCTTCGCGGCGGTGTGCGAAACCCACGGAAGTGCTGCGAGGATAGGGGCCCGCTTACCGGCGTGCCATCCTCTAATTAGTGGAGCGCGGCGTCTGAGGCCGCAGGGAGGCGGATCTGTCAGGCCGGCGCGTTCAGCCACAGGCTCATCAATCCCGCCCGGCTGCGCACGCCGAACTTGCGGAAGAGGGTGGTGACGTGCTGATGCGCCGTGGAGGTGGCCATATCCATCTGCCGCGCGATCTCCTTCTCCGACGCCTTGGTGAGGAGCAGCTGAAGCACGCGGTTCTCGGTGGGGGTGAGCGCGGCGCTGGCGATCACTAGGCCGCTGCCGAGCATCAGGTTGCGGTGGAACCACTTGATGCCGCGCAGGGCGAAGGTGAGGAGCGCGATCTCGGCATCGGTGAAGGTCCGGCCGGCGTAGAAGCCGAAATGGGATTCGCTGTCCTCGTTGAGGGGAAATGCCACGAACACCGCATCCTGCGTTCCCACCGAGCCATAGAAGCGGTGGAAGAATGCGCTCTCGAACCAGGCGGGGGGCAGGTCGCGGCGCAGGGAATAGGCCCGGAACGTACCTACCCCGCGCAGCGGCAACAGGAAGGACGGGTCGATCTCCCGCCGGTCCCACAGCCGCAGGATCTCTGTGAAGTGGCCCTCGTCCGGCAGCGGCTCCACCGCCTTCAGCGCCCGCACGGCACCGACCCGCCAGCCTTGCAGCACGTCGTCCGCGCTCGCCGCTTTCACCCGGACTGCGCCGGCCCAGGTCGCGTTCCACGCGCCCACCATGTCGGCGAGGGCCTGCATCAATTGGATCGCCGCGTCGCTCGGCCGGCCGGCCTCCCAATCGGAGAGCTCGTCCCACAGGCGATAAATGGCGTCGTGAGAGTCGGGGCCCATGCGGCTTTGTCGATCGCTGTGGTCAAGCTTGCGAGGATTGGCCCAAACCGGTGCGGCTTTCAAGGCTGGCGCCGGCGGGCGAAGCGGTGCGATTGTATGCCGGCCTCAAATCTGCTCTTGGATGCGACATCGCCTTCAGGTCCGGGAGACAGGACGCATGCCGCGCATCGAGATCGATCTTCCGCTATCGCTCCAGAGCGCCCTCGAGGCCGAGGCGGCGCGGGCCGGCAGGGACGTCAACGAGCTGGTCCGCTCCATCCTCGCGGAGCATCTCGACACCAAGCTGCACACGGTGTTCCAGATCTCCACCTCCGGCGCGCTGGTGGCCGGCGTCTCCGATCGCGAGGTCAGCGTGGGCACGCTGCTGGAGCATGGCGACTTCGGCCTCGGCACCTTCGCCGGCCTCGACGGCGAGATGATCGTGCTGGACGGGGCGGCCTACCAGGCGCGGGAGGGCGGCGCGGTGACCCAGGCCCCGCCCGAGGCCGGCTCGCCGTTCGCGGTTGTCACCAAATTCGCCCCCGACACCACGGGCGAAACCGATGCCATCTCCGGCTTCGCCGGCCTCGGCGCGGCCTGCGACTGCTTCCGCTCCTCCGACAACATCTTCCATGCGGTGCGGCTCTCCGGCCGCTTCCGGAAGGTGGCGGCGCGCGCGGTATGTCCGCAGAAGCCCGGCACGCCCCTCGTGGACGCCGCCAGGACCCAGAGCGAATTCACCTTCGAGGATGTGGAGGGCACGCTGGTGGGCATCTGGTCGCCCGCCTTCTCCGCCGAGTTCAGCGTGGAGGGCTATCACTTCCACTTCCTCTCCGACGACCGCACCAAGGGCGGCCACGTTCTGGAGGTGGAGGCAGGCCCGCTGCAGATCGCGGTGGAGACGCTGAACGACTTCCACCTGATCCTGCCCGAGACCGAAAGCTTCCTCAAAGCCAACCTCGATCAGGACGTGGCGGGCGCGCTGAACACCGTGGAGCGCTCGCACTGAGGCCGGCGCGGCGCCTTGCCGCTATTCGGGCGGGGCCGAGCCGACCGGGGCGGGCGGCTGGCCCGGCCGGTGCAGAAGGGTTAGCGACAGGAAGGCACCGATCCAGGAGCCCACCGCCGCGAACACCACATAGACCCAGTTCTCCGTATAGCTGATGACGGCGAACGAGGAGAGCATGTACCAGACGCTGGACCAGTTGGCGGCCGAGAGCCGCCGGCGCGCCACCACCGCCGAGGTGAAGGCCACGTAGCACGCATCCGTCGCCGCCGTGGCGACGAAGACGCCGAGGGCGACGAGCGGGTCGAGGGCCAGGACGGCGGAGAAAATCGGTTGCATGGGCGGCCGCGCAGGTGACGGGGGAACCGATCCCCATCATGGCCCAGTCAGAGCTTCCCCACCCCACGAATTCGCGGCGGACTTAGGCGATTCTGGCGCTGCAGGTGCAGTGGCTCGACGTGCAGTCGCAGTCCGGCGCGCGTTCGATGTGTCTGGGGATGACTGGTGCTGCGAGAGAGGATTGAACTCTCGACCTCTCCCTTACCAAGGGAGTGCTCTACCACTGAGCTACCGCAGCGTACCGAATGGGCACCCGATCAAGGTGGGGTGCCCGGAGGCGACGGTGGTGCCGTCGTCAGGCGGCCTCCTCTATTACAAGCAGGGCACAGGTGCAAGGGGCGCGGATGACGCGGGAGTGGATGGCGCGCCGGCTCTGGCGGAAAGGCGCAATTTTGCGCGTGCTCGCGGCTTGAGCGTTTCCGTTTCCACGGCTAGCCTCATTCCGGTAGGGCCACGCTGGGGGACATGATGGCAGCGGAGAAGGCGCGCAAGGAAACCATCGGCGCCGTCCGGCGCACGTTCGCCCCCTGGGACGATCCCACCAAGACGCCCCTCATCCGGTTCGAGAACGTGGTGAAGCGCTTCGGCGACTTCACCGCCGTCGACCATGTGAGCCTCGACATCTACGAGCGGGAGTTCTTCGCCTTGCTCGGCCCCTCGGGCTGCGGCAAGACCACGCTCATGCGCATGCTCGCCGGCTTCGAGGAGCCCACCGAGGGCCGCGTCGTCCTCGCCGGGCAGGATCTCGCCGGCGTGCCGCCCTACCGGCGGCCGGTGAACATGATGTTCCAGTCCTACGCCTTGTTCCCGCACATGAACGTGGCCGACAACATCGCCTTCGGCCTCAAGCAGGACAAGATGCCCAAGGGTGAGATCGACGCCCGCGTCGAGGAGATGCTCAAGCTCGTCAAGCTGGAGAAATTCGCCAAGCGCAAGCCGCACCAGCTCTCCGGCGGCCAGCGCCAGCGCGTCGCCCTTGCCCGCTCCCTTGCCAAGCGCCCCAAGCTGCTGCTGCTGGACGAACCGCTGGGCGCCCTCGACAAGAAGCTGCGCGAGGAGACCCAGTTCGAGCTGATGGACCTGCAGATGGACCTCGGCATGACCTTCCTGATCGTGACCCACGACCAGGAAGAGGCCATGACGGTGGCCGACCGCATCGCCGTGATGAACCACGGCGTGCTGGTACAGGTGGCGCCCCCCGCCAGCATCTACGAGCAGCCGGCGACGCGCTACGTGGCCGACTTCATCGGCGAGGTGAACCTCATCGAGGCAACCGTCACCGAGGGCGATGCGGATTTCACCCGCCTCACCTCGCCCATCACCCCGTTTCCGCTGGTGGTGGCCCAGGGCTGCGACGCCAAGCCGGGCGGCAGCGCCTGCATCGCCATCCGGCCGGAGAAGCTGCGCATCTCCCTCGACCCCCCGGCGGAGGCGAACGAGAACTGCTTCGAGGGCGAGATCTGGGATATCGGCTACCTCGGCGACCTCTCCATCTACCATGTGGAGCTCGCCTGCGGGCAGCGCATCAAGGTGTCCCAGCCCAATCTGTCGCGCGTGGTGGCGCGGCCCATTTCCTGGGACGACAAGGTGTGGGTGACGTTCGCGCCCCACGCCGGCGTCCTTCTGACCCGCTAGGAGGCGCCGATGCCCATGGCCGGGGAGAAGGGACGGGGCCGCTGGCTCGTCATCGCGGTGCCCTATCTGTGGCTGCTGGCGCTGTTCCTCGCGCCCTTCCTCATCGTCTTCAAGATCTCGCTGTCGCAGGATGTGGTGGCCCAGCCGCCCTATGCGCCGCAGCTTGACCTGTCCCAGGGCCTGGCCGGGGTCACGGACTTCCTGTCCCAGCTGTCGTTTGACAACTACGCCTATGTGGTGGATTTCTCGAACGAATTCGTACAGGCCTACGGCTCGAGCCTGGTCATCGCCTCCATCTCCACCATCCTTCTTCTGCTGGTGGGCTACCCCATCGCCTATGGCATGGCCCGGGCGCCGCGCTCCATCCAGCCGACGCTGCTGATGCTGGTGATCCTGCCGTTCTGGACCTCGTTTCTGATCCGCGTCTATGCGTGGATCGGCATTCTCTCGCCGGAGGGCCTGCTGAACCAGGCGCTGATGGCGATCGGGGTGATCGACACGCCGCTGGAGATCCTCAACACCGACACGGCGGTCTATATCGGCATCGTCTATTCCTATCTGCCCTTCATGGTGCTGCCGCTCTATTCGGCACTGGAAAAGCTGGACCTCACCTTGCTGGAGGCAGCGGCCGATCTCGGCTGCCCGCCCACCAAGGCGTTCTGGACCATCACATTCCCGCTCTCGCTGCCGGGCGTCGCGGCGGGGGCGCTGCTGTGCTTCATCCCTGCGGTGGGCGAGTTCGTGATCCCCGACCTTCTGGGCGGCTCCGACACGCTGATGATCGGCAAGTCGCTCTGGACGGAATTCACCGTGAACCGGTCGTGGACGGTCTCCTCCGCGGTGGCGGTACTGCTGCTGCTGGTGCTGGTGATCCCCATCGTGATCTACCAGAACATCCAGCAGCGCGAGCTGGAGGCGGGCAGATGAAGAAGGGCCTCACCTGGTTCAACGTCACGTCCATCGTGCTGGGCTTCGCCTTCCTCTACATCCCCATCCTGCTGCTGGTGATCTATTCGTTCAACGCCTCCCGCCTCGTCACGGTGTGGGCGGGCTTTTCCACGCAGTGGTACTGGTCCCTGCTGGAGAACGAGCAGCTCATCGACGCCGCGTGGGTGACGCTGCGCATCGCCTTCTTCTCCTCCCTCGTCGCCACCGTGCTCGGCACCATGGCGGCGCTGGCGCTGACGCGCTACGGGCGGTTCGGCGGCCGCACGCTGTTCTCGGGCATGATCTACGCGCCGCTCGTCATGCCGGAGGTCATCACCGGCCTGTCGCTGCTGCTGCTGTTCGTGGCGGTGAATTTCGACCGGGGCTTCTGGACCGTGCTGCTGGCCCACATCACCTTCACCATGTGCTTCGTGGCGGTGGTGGTGCAGTCGCGCCTCGTCACCTTCGACCGCACGCTGGAGGAGGCGGCCCTCGATCTCGGCTGCCCGCCGTTCCAGACCTTCATGCGCATCACCCTGCCGCTCATCCTGCCGGCGGTGGTCTCCGGCTTCATGCTCGCCTTCACCCTGTCGCTGGACGATCTGGTGATTGCGAGCTTCACCACGGGCCCGGGTGCCACCACGCTGCCCATGCGCATCTATTCGCAGGTCCGCCTCGGCGTGACGCCGGAGATCAACGCGGTCTGCACCATCCTCATCGCCATCGTCACGGTGGTGGTCATCATCGCCTCCATCATGACCAAGCGCGCGGAGAGCCAGCGCGAGGCTGAGGAACGCGCGGCGATGATGCAATAGGCCGAGGAGCCGGCCTCAGAGCGCGAAGGTCGGCAGGCCGGCGAGGATCTCCACCAGCACGAGGATGCCGCTGGTGAGGAAGCCGCCGGCGGACATGAGGGCCACGGCGCGGGCGGGATCGGCGGGCGGCACGGCCAAGGCCTGCGTTGGCATCGGCGTCACAAATGCGGTGCGAATCATGGTGGCCACGCGAAAGAGAAGTCCGCGCGAAGCGTCGCAGGAAATCATTAACCAAGATCTTAAGAGGGGCGCGGCACTCCCTTTACGGGGCGCGCGCTTCGTGCCGCGCCCGCGCGGAGGGACGCCGTCAGTGCAACGGGTTCCGATCCAGGCGGTCCGCGAGTAGCAGCGAAGCGCGCGCCTCAGCGCCCCTCGCGCACCCAGGCGGCGGTGATGGCGCCGAGCAGGAGCAGGAGGCCCGACAGGCCCGCGAACAGCGGGAACAGGCCGATGCCACGCACCACCGAGACGTCCCGCGTCTTCAGCCCCATCCAGTCCTCGCCGGCGAGGCGGTCGGTGGAGGAGACCTGCACCACGCGCGGGACCGTGCCGTTGAGATCGGCAAGGCGCCAGACGCCGCCGCCCGTGGCGGCCGCGATGGGTGCCACCACGTCGCGGGTGCTGGTGACCTCGGCAAATTCCTTCGGGTTCAGCGGCCCGATGTTGGCGAGGGCGTTCAGAGTGCCGTTGGCTGCGCGCCACAGGCCGAGTTCGTCGGCGGGCGTCGAGGCGCGCCACAGGCCAGGCTCCGCCTGGGTGAGGGTGAGGGTGCGCAGCGCGCCCGAAGGGGTGGTGACGGTGGCCTGGGGCACGGCGTCCGCCATGGTCTGGCGCTCCACCACCAGCTCGCGGCCCGAGACTGTGAGCTTCAAGCGCTCCTCCTCCAGGTCCGGCTCCTTCATCAGCCAGTGGGAGAGGCGGCGCAGCAGGTCGATGTGCGGGCCGCCGCCCTCGTAGCCGCGGGCCCACAGCCAGATGTGGTCGGAGAGGAGCAGGGCCACCCGGCCCTCGCCCACGCGGTCCACCAGCAGAACCGGCTTTTCGCCGGGGGCGGACATGAGGCTGGTGCCGGAGCGGGCCTGCGCGTCGATCACGCGGAAGAAGCGGCTCCAGTGGGGCGGATCGCTCTCCGAGCCGGGGAGGGCGCGGGTGACCGGGTGGCGCTTGCCGGGATCGGTGAGGCGGGCGTGATAGGGCGCGTCGGTGGCCTCGCCGCGCGGGATGCCGGGCAGGATTTCCTCCAGCGGCGTGTTGTAGAGCGAGCCGGTGTCGATGAAGTCGGTGCCCGCCGCCACCAGAACCGCGCCGCCGCCGCGCACGTAGCGCACGATGTTGTCGAAATAGACCTGCGGCAGCACGCCCTGCTGGGCGTAGCGGTCGAAGATGATGAGGTCGAAATCCTTGATCTTGGTCTGGAACAGCTCGCGGGTCGGGAAGGCGATGAGCGAGAGCTCGTTGATGGGCGTGCCGTCCTGCTTCTCCGGCGGGCGCAGGATGGTGAAGTGGACGAGGTCCACGTTGGCGTCGCTCTTCAGCAGGTTGCGCCAGGTGCGCTCGCCCACGTTGGGTTCGCCTGACACGAGGAGCACGCGCAGCTTGTCGCGCACGCCGTCGATGGCGATGGCAGTGCGGTTGTTCACCTGCGTCAGCTCGCCCTCGAGCGGGGGCACCTCGAACTCGACGATGTTGGGTCCGGCGTGGGTGATGTCCACGTCGACGCTGGCGCTGCGGCCGGCGGTCACCACCGGGCGGCCGACGACCTCGCCGTCGCGGCGGATGGTGACGGTGACGCGGGCGCCCTGGGGGGCGCCTTCGTCGGTGACGCGGAAGGTCACGCTCTGCTTCTGGCCGACGATGCCGAAGCGGGGCGTCTTCTCCAGCGCCACCCGTCGGTCGCGCTCGCCGGTGCGGCCGGTGACAAGGGCGTGGACGGGCGCGGAGAAGCCGAGGGCCTGCGGATTCTCCGGCGTGTCGTGCACCCGGCCGTCGGTGATCATGATGGCGCCCGCCACCCGCTCCGGCGGCACGTCCGCAAGCCCGGCGGAAAGGGCGGAGAACAGGCGGGTGCCGTCCGCCGCGCCATCGCCGGCATCAGCCTCGATGGTGCGCACCTCGACGCCGGAGAGCCGGCCGAGCCGCTCCGCCAGCGCCGCGCGGGCGGCCTCGGCCTGCTGGGTGCGCTCGCCGAAGGTCTGGCTCGCGCTCTTGTCCACCACCACCGCCACCACCGAGGTCAGCGGCTCGCGCTCCTCGCGGGTGAAAGAGGGGTTGGCGAGGGCCAATAGCCCCACCGCCAGCGCCAGCGCGCGGAAGACGGCGCCACGGGTGCGCGAATAGAGCAGCAGGCCCGCCAGCAGCAGCGCCGCCACGGCGATCACTGCCAGCATTGGGAGCGCGACGAAGGGGGAGAAGGTGAGGCCGTAATTCATCCGGTGATGCTCTTCCTCACTGCCCCAGCCGTTCCAGCAGCGCCGGCACGTGCACCTGGTCCGCCTTGTAGTTCCCGGTCAGCACGTACATCACCATGTTGGCGCCGGCGCGGAAGGCGATCTCCCGCTGGCGCGGCTCGCCCGGGGTGAGCGGCAGCATCGGCTCGCCGCTGCGCGAGACCGCCCAGGCGCCCGCAAGGTCGTTGGAGGTGATGATGACCGGTGAGACGCCGTCGCCGGCGCGGGCCGGGCGGTCGGCATCGTCGCGGGCGGCCGGCAGCGCCTCCACCCAGGTCGTGCCGCCGGTGAAGCGGCCGGGGAAGTCCTTCAGCAGATAGAAGGCCTTGGTGAGCACGTGGTCGCGCGGCACCGGTTCCAGCTCGGGAATGTCGAGGCGGGAGAGGATCTCCTTCAGCCGCGCGCCGGCCGGCGACAGGGGCGCGCCGGGGGCGCCGGTGGATTCGATGGCGTCGCGGGTGTCGAAGATGACCGTGCCGCCCTGCTTCATGTAGGCGTCAATACGCGCCAGCACCGGCTGGGGCGGCACCGCGGTGTCGGCCAGGATCGGCCAGTAGAGCACGGGGAAGAAGGCGAGCTCGTCCTTGGCGATGTCCACGCCCATAGCCTCGCCGGCCTGAAGCGCGGTGCGCTGGGACAGGAAGGTGGCAAGGCCGTCGAGGCCGGCGCGGGAAATGTCGTCCACCTCGCTGTCGCCGGTCACCACATAGGCAAACCGCGTCTGGATGGTGGCCTTCAGCGCGAAGCTGTCGTCGGCCCAGGCCGGGCCGGGCGGCAGGAGGCCGACGGCGCCGCCGAGGGCGATGGCGGCCAGCAGCACCGCTGCCGCGCCCCGCCGGGCGCGGGGCGTGCGCACCGGTCCCTTGCGGCCCTCGCCGCCGCGCATGCGGGCAAGGCCACCGGCGAGGAACAGCACCGCAAGCGCGTCCAGCAGCAGCATGCCCATGGCGGCGAGGAGGATGGTGCCCCTCAGGTCGCGCGGCGCGCTCTCCTGCAACGGCTCCACCCGTCCGCCGAGGCTCATGAGGTCGAGCGCCTTCGGCCGGTCGGCGGGGAGCAGGGTGTTGACCGCGACCAGACCGTCCGGCGGTCCGTAGAAGCCGGGCGGATGGTCGGCGCTGGAGCGGCCGCGATAATCGGCGGGAAGCGCACGGGCGGTGGGACCGGCGGGGCGGAAGGCGCCGAAGCCATCGAGCACGCGGGCCGGCGGCAAGGCCGCCACATCAGGCCGGGCGGAGGCCTGCACCACCGCATCGGCGGGCGCGGACTCCGGCGGGGGCGGCGCATCGGACAAAGCGACGAGGTGGCGCAGCATCTCCACGAAGGTGCCCGAGAGCGGCAGATTCGACCAGGAGGTGTCGCCGGTTACATGGAACAGCACCAGCGCGCCCTTGCCGCGGCGCATGCCGGTGACGAGGGGCGTGCCGTCTGCCAGCGTCGCCCAGGTGCGGTCGCCCAGCGCGCCGTCCGGCTCGGCCAGCACCTGGCGCGTCACCGTCACGTCGTCGGCCGGGCGGATGTCGCGGAACGGGCCTTCCGGCGTCAGCGCGCCCAGTTTCTGCGGCGTCTCCCACGAGAGGGAGCCGCCCAGAACGCGCCCGCCGCGCCGCAGCTTCACCGGCAGCAGGTCGTCCTGTGCGTTGGCGAGGCGCGGCCCGGCGAAGCGGATGAGCACGCCGCCATCCTCGACGAAGCGCGAGAGGCGGTTGCGGGTGGCGGGCGGGATGGTGCCGACGTCGGTCAGAACCAGGACCGGCAGGCGCTGGTCAAGGAAGCGGTTGATGTTGTCGGTGGCGGATCCGGTCTCCGCCACGCGCAGGTCGGCGAAGGGGCCGAGGGCACGGGAGAGATAATAGGTCGGCGCCAGGAGGGGCTGGCCGGTATCGGTGGATGTGCCGGAGACCACGCCGACGGACCGCCGCCGCCAGCGCTTGTCCAGCAATTGAACGGCGCCGGCCGAGCGCTCGCCGGCGATCTCCAGCCGCGCCACCTCGTTGCGCAGCTCCACCGGCAAGTCGAAGCGCGCGTCGGTCTCGCTCACCCCCTCGGGCAGGGTGAACGGCGCCTCGCCGAGCACCAGCCCGCGCATGTCGCGGGCGGTGACCGTGCCGGCGCGGGGCGGCCCGCCTTCAGGGCGCAGCACCTTCACGCTCAGGGCGTCGGCGGCATTTTCCGCCGCCGCCAAAGCGAGCGGACGGGCGACTCCGCCGCCCACAACCAGCAGGTTCGCGCCGGCGCCGAGGTCGGTGAAGGCGCGGGCGAGGTCCGGATCGGCGCCGAGATCGACGCCGTCGCTGACGAAGACCACGCCGGCATTGGGCTCGGCGGCGCGCAGCTTCTGGGCGAGCGCCAG
Organism: Xanthobacter pollutisoli; assembly: GCF_040044995.1. Lineage (NCBI taxonomy): Bacteria > Pseudomonadati > Pseudomonadota > Alphaproteobacteria > Hyphomicrobiales > Xanthobacteraceae > Xanthobacter > Xanthobacter pollutisoli. The sequence goes on along the minus strand of NZ_JBDZDP010000003.1, from coordinate 413,801 downwards.
CGCGTCCCGCCGTGCCGGAGCGAAGGGCACCGGCTCCAGGGAGCGCAGGCGGTCGCGCGCGGCGGCGGGGGTGGAGAGGGTCGCCTCGCGCGGCACGTCGCCGGTGGGGATGAGGGCGACGCCGCGCCCGTCGGTCTCCGCTTCGTCGATTAGGGCGGCGGCGGCGCCGCGGCGGCCCTCCCAGCTCGCGGCGGCGGGCCAGCCCTGGTCGATAACGAGAACGAGCGGGCCGGACCCGGCCGGCGCGGCGGCCGGCGGATTCCAGATGGGGCCGGCGGCAGCGAGGATCACCAGGGCGGCCAGCAGCAGGCGCAAGGCGGTGAGCCACCAGGGCGTGCGCGCCGCGCTCTCCTCCTTGGGCGCGATGCCCAGCAGCAGGCGGAGCGGGGGAAACGACACCTCGCGCGGCTTCGGCGGCACCACCCGCAGCAGGAACCACAGCAGCGGCAGGGCGAGGAAGGCGGTGAGCAGCAGCGGGGCGGAAAAGGCGAGGGGAAGGCCGAACATCAGGCGGGCCCTCCCGCGACGAAGGCATGGCCGCCGCCCTTGGGCACGGTGGAGGCCGCCCCGCCCGCGCCCATGCGCGCATGGATGGCGAGCAGCAGCTCGCTGGCCGGCCGGTCGGTGCGGTGCACGGCGAAGCTCCAGCCCAGCTGTTCGGCGGCGAGGCGGATGCGGGCGCGGTGCTCCACCAGCTTCAGTTCATAATCGGTGCGCCAGCTCTCTGCGCGGCCCACGGTGAGGCGGGTATTACCCTCGGGCTCGTGGAACTCGATGCGGCCGGAAAACGGAAAGGTCTCCTCGGCCGGGTCGACGACCTGCACCACATGGCCGTGCGCGCCGGAGGCAGCCAGCGCATGCAGGCGCGCCGCCACCTCCTCCGCCGGGCTCCAGAAATCGCCCAGCAAAACGATCTCCGAGAGGGGGGAGGGCGCGAAGGCCGGGGGCAGGCTGTCGGGCAGGCGCGGCGCCAGCACCACGGCCTCGGCCATGCGCTCGACGATGCGGCGATTGGCGGAGGGGCGCATCAGCTCGGGAATGCCCACGCGCTCGCCCCCCTTCACCAGCAACTCCGCCAGGGCGAAGGCAATGACGAGGGCACGCTCGCGCTTGGGGGCCTGGCCGCGGGAGGCGAAATCCATTGAGGCGGACAGGTCCGGCCAGATCCACACGGTGTGGCTCGCCTCCCACTCGCGCTCGCGCACATACAGATGGTCGTCGCGGGCGGAGCGGCGCCAGTCCACGCGGTTGGCCGGCTCGCCGTCGACGAAGCGGCGGTACTGCCAGAAATTCTCGCCCGAACCGGAGCGGCGGCGCCCGTGCAGGCCGTGCTGCACGCTCATGGCGATGCGGCGGGCCTCCAGCACGAGGCGCGGCATGGCCGCGGCCAGGCCCGCGGCAGCGAGGGCTGCGGTCTCGACGGACCGGTGCGCGTCGTCGGCCGGGGTCGTGGCCATGGCGGCCGCCCGTCCGGCGCTCAACCGAGCCGCTCGGTGAGGCGGCGGATGATGTGGGTGACGCTCTCGCCCTCGGCGCGGGCGGCGAAGGTCAGCGCCATGCGGTGCTTCAGCACCGGCTCGGCGAGGGCGACCACGTCGTCGAGGGAGGGGGCGTACCGGCCGTCCAGCAGGGCGCGGGCGCGCACCGCCAGCATGAGCGCCTGGCTGGCGCGCGGGCCGGGACCCCAGGCGATGTAGCGCTGTTCAGGCCCTTCGGCGCCGGGACGGGCCGAGCGCACGAGGGTGAGGATCGCCTCCACCACCGAATCGCCCACCGGCAGGCGGCGCACCAGGCGCTGGGCCGAGACAAGGTCGTCCACGGCCATGGCGGCGCGGGGCTTCTGCTCCTCGGCGGAGGTGGTCTCGAACAGGATCTTCCGCTCCGCGTCGCGGTCGGGATAATCCACGTCGATCTCCATGAGGAAGCGGTCGAGCTGCGCCTCGGGGAGGGGATAGGTGCCTTCCTGCTCCAGCGGATTCTGGGTCGCGAGCACGTGGAAGGGCTTGGGCAGGTCGTGCCGCTCGCCGGCGACGGTAACGTGATATTCCTGCATGGCCTGCAGCAGCGCTGACTGGGTGCGCGGCGAGGCGCGGTTGATCTCGTCCGCCATCAGAAGCTGGGCGAAGATCGGGCCCTTGATGAAGCGGAAGGCGCGGCGGCCGCCGGCGGTCTCCTCCAGCACCTCGGCGCCGAGGATATCGGAGGGCATCAGGTCCGGCGTGAACTGCACGCGGCGGGCGTCGAGCCCGAGCACGGTGCCCATGGTGTCCACGAGCTTGGTCTTGGCGAGGCCGGGCACACCCACCAGCAGCGCGTGGCCGCCGGCGAGGATGGTGATGAGCGCCCGCTCCACCACCGTCTCCTGGCCGAAGATGACGGCAGAGATGGCGGTTCGCGCGGCCTTCACATGGGCGGCGGCGGCTTCGGCATTGCGGATGATCATCTGGTCGAGGTCGAAGGTCTCGCCGGCAGCCGACATCTCAACGTCTCCTTCTACGCCACGCGCCCGGGCCACGGGCGTTTACGCTGCGCGCTCTCGAGACAGGCTTGCCGCGAAAAGCGGCAACATGAAGCCCCGACTGCACGCTCCGGTTCATGCTCCCGGTTTTCGCCAGTGGCGGATGCTCCGATCCCGGCGGGCGGGGTGCGGCCGATCCGTCCCTCGACTTCAGGCGAGAGCACACGCTGTCCGACGACCTGCGACGCCGGCCGTCGACGCGAACTCTGGCAAACGTCGCGCCACCCGGACACAGAGCTTACGATAAGATCGAGCCCCGTCGAGCCCCGTCCCGGACGGCCCACTCACGTCATCGCGAGCGCCCCGATGCCGGCGCCGCGCGTGCCGAAGGAGATGAAATGCCGGCCTCCGCCCCCGACGCGCCCGAGCCCGCTGCCTCCCCGATCCAGGCCGATTCCTCAGCGGCCGGGCGGCTTGATGCCCTGCTGGAGGCGGCCCGGGCCGCCGGCGGCCGCGGTCCCGCCCCGGTCGAACGCTGGAACCCGCCGGATTGCGGCGAGATGGACATTCTTATCCGCGCCGACGGCAGCTGGCTCTATATGGGCACGCCCATCGGCCGGCCGGCGCTGGTGCGCCTGTTCGCGTCGGTACTCGCGCGGGAGGGCGAGCGCTTCGTGCTGAAGACGCCGGTGGAGAAGGTGGGCATCAAGGTGGAGGACGCCCCCTTCCTCGCGGTCGACATGGCGGTGGAGGATGCGGCCGAGGGCCGCACCCTGGTGTTTCGAACCAATCTGGATGACCTCGTCCGCTGCGGGCCTGACCATGGCCTGCGCTTCGCCGCTGGCGCCGAGCCGGGGGAGGTGGTGCCCTATGTGCATGTGCGCCGGGGACTGGAGGCGCGGCTCTCCCGGCCCGTCCATCTTGATCTCATGGAGATGGGGGAGGTGCGGGAGGAGGGCGGCGTCCCCATGTTCGGGGTCGCGTCCGGGGGGCTCTTCTTCCCCATCCTGCCGGCGGCCGATCTGGGGATGGCGGAATGACGGGACGTTTGCGATGACGGGGTTCGCCCAATGACCCATTCGACCGAGGGCGCCGGGACGTCAGACGCCCGCGCCGACGGCCTTGCCGATTTCCTCACCCGCGCCCAAACGCGTCTGCTGCCGGCGCCTCCGCCCTTCTATTCGCCGGCGACCTATCTCTCCCTCAACGGCGATCATGCGCTCCAGCCGGAGAAGGAGGCGCTCATTCCCGACGTGCCCCCCCGCCACGCCGCCGTTCTGGTGCCCGTGGTGGCGCGGCCCGATCCCACCATCCTCCTCACCCTGCGCTCGGCCCATCTGTCCCAGCACGCAGGGCAGGTGGCATTTCCCGGCGGGCGGGTCGATCCCGGCGACAGGGACGAACTGGCCGCCGCGCTTCGCGAGGCACAGGAGGAAGTGGGGCTGGAGGCGCGCTTCGTGCGCCCGCTCGGCTATCTCGACGGCTATCTCTCCGGCACCGGCTTCTGGATCGTCCCGGTGGTGGGGCTAGTGGAGCCGGGCTATGACCTAAGGCTCAATCCCGCCGAGGTGGACGAGGCCTTCGAGGTGCCGCTCGGCTTCCTCATGAGCCCGCGCAATCACGAGCGCCAATCGCGCGAGTGGAAGGGCACCCTGCGCCATTACTATGTGATGCCCTACGAGGGCCGGAACATCTGGGGCGCCACCGCCGGCATGCTGCGCAATCTCTACGACCGGGTCTATGCCTGATGGCGCGCAGCATCCTCATCGAGCTGGCGCTGTTCCTCACGCCGTTTGTGCTCTACGGCGCCCTGCTTCTCGCCACCAAGGGCTCGGTAGTGCCGGCCCACTGGTCGCCCCGCGCCCTCGCGCTCGTCGCTGCCTCCGCGGTGGTGCTGGTGGTGCTCGGCCTGTTCGTGTTCGAGCACGGCCGCGTGGCGCCGCCCGGCAGCCATTACGTGCCGGCGCAGACCAAGGACGGGGTGTTCGTGCCCGGGCATTTCGAATGAGTGCGCCGGCCTCCGTGGCCGACGCGGCCTTCTGGTCGACACCCGGCCTCGGGGCGGTGTTGGCCGCCCTCAACGCGCAGGGCGAGGAGGCGCGGGTGGTGGGCGGCGCGGTCCGCAACACGCTGCTGGGCCTTCCCGTCACCGACGTCGATATCGCCACCACCGCCCTGCCCGAGGTGGTGGTGGAGCGGGTGCGCGCCGCCGGCCTGAAGGCGGTGCCCACGGGCATCGCGCATGGCACGGTGACGGTGGTCGCCGCCCACCACGGCTTCGAGGTCACCACCCTGCGCGAGGACATGGAGACCGACGGGCGCCGCGCCGTGGTGCGATTCGGCCGCAGCTGGGCGCACGATGCCGAACGGCGCGATTTCACCCTCAACGCTCTCTATGCCACCGCCGACGGCACGGTGGTGGACCTCGTGGGCGGCCTCGCCGACCTCGCGGCGCGCCGGGTGCGCTTCATCGGCGACGCCGAGGCCCGCATCCGCGAGGACTATCTGCGCATCCTGCGGCTGTTCCGCTTCCACGCCGCCTATGGTGCGGGCGCCGTGGACGAGGCGGCCTTCTCGGCGGTGGTCGGGCTGCGCGCGGGGCTTCTGAGCCTGTCGCGGGAGCGGGTGCGCGCCGAACTCCTCAAGCTGCTCATGGCGCCCGGCGCCGCCGCGACGCTCTCAGTCATGAGCGACGCCGGCCTCATCCAGCCCTTGCTTGCCGGCCTTGCCGACGTGCGGGTCTTCCGCCGGCTGGAAACGCTGGAAGGCGAGTGGCGCGCCAAGGGGTGGCCGGCACCGCCGGACCCCATCCGCCGGCTCGCGGCGCTTGCCGTGCGGGTGGCCGACGATGCCGAGCGGCTGCGGGACAAGCTGCGCCTCTCCAATGCCGAAGGGCGCCGCCTGGCGTCCATGGCGCTCCCCCTCGCGGATCCCGCCGACGACCGCGCGGCGCGGGCCTTGATCTACCGGCAGGGCGCGGATGCAGCGTGCGACGCGGCGCTGCTCGCTTTGGCGCGCGGGCGGGCGGGAGCGGAGAATGAGCCGCTTGAAGCCGTCGGGCGCGTCGCAGCGGCGTGGAGCGCGCCGCGGCCGCCGTTCGCGGCGGCGGACCTGATGCAACTCGGCCTGCCTGCCGGGCGCCAGCTCGGGGCGGCGCTGGCGCTCGCGGAGACGGCCTGGATCGCGGCGGATTTTCCGCTGGACGAGACCGTCATCGACGGCCTCCTGCGGGAGGCGATGGCGCGGGCCACCGCCGCGGGCGGCCCGGCCTGAGCAGAGCGTAACGGGAGCGGGAGGCGCTCAGTCCTCGTCTTCTTCCTCGTCCTCGTCTTCCTCGTCGAAATCGGCGACGTCGAGCTTTTCCACCGCCACCGAGGGGAGGGTGTCCTTACGGAACTCGCTCACGTCCTCGGCGTACCACACCACCGAGATCTCGGTCTCCGAGGCGGTGACGACGGTGAGGGCGGGGCTGCCGGACTTGAGCTGAACGATGTCTCCGGGCGCGAGCGCCATGGCTGTGTCTCCGTGTTCGGCGTTGCGCGCCGCCGCGGGACCAGCCTTAGCCAGCGATCATGACGGGCGGATCACGGCCACTTCACCACCGGTGGCATGGAGGAGAGGATGGAGTCCACATTGCCCCCGGTCTTCAGCCCGAAGATGGTGCCGCGGTCGTAGAGCAGGTTGAACTCCACGTAGCGGCCACGCCGGATGAGCTGCTCCTCGCGGTCCGCCTCGCTCCAGGGTGTCGCCATGTTGGCGCGCACGAGACCGGGATAGACATCGAGGAAGGCGAGGCCCACCTCGCGGGTGAAGGCGAGATCATCCTCCCAGCGGCCGGTGCCGGCGCAGGCGCTGTCGAGATAATCGTAGAAGATGCCGCCGATGCCGCGCATCTCGCCGCGGTGTTTCAGAAAGAAATACTCGTCGCACCACGCCTTGTAGCGCTCGTAGTCGGCGACCTTGTGGGCGGCGCAGGCGGATTGAAAGGCGCGGTGGAAGGCGAGGGTGTCGGCATCCTCCTGCGTCCGCCGCCGTTCGAGCACGGGGGTGAGGTCTGCCCCGCCGCCGAACCACGCCTTGGTGGTGACCACGAAGCGCGTGTTCATGTGCACCGCTGGCACATGCGGATTGGTCATATGGGCGATGAGCGAGATGCCCGAGGCCCAGAAGCGCGGGTCCTCGGCGGCGCCGGGGATCTGGTTGCGGAACTCAGGAGCGAACTCGCCGAAGACGGTGGAGGTGTGCACGCCCACCTTCTCGAACAACCGTCCGCGCATGAGTGCCATGGTGCCGCCACCGCCCGGCGCGCCGGTGTGGTCGGTGCGCGTCCAGGGCGTGCGCGCAAACCGGCCGGCAGCGCCATCGTAGAGCGCCGGATCGGCCTCGTCCTCGAGCGCCTCGAAGGCGGCGATGATGCGGCCCTGCAGGTCCTCGAACCAGGCTCGGGCCGTCGCGCGGCGGGCGTCGAGGACCGCGTCGTCGGGACGGTCCGCTTGGAGGGGCTCGGACATGATGCGCTCCGCTGGCGGCTCTTGGCAGAGCGTTCTAGCCCCAGCAGGCGGCGAGGAGAAGGCTCAGCCAGGAAGGCCGCCGGTTTGCCGCAAGGCCTCGGCAAGGGCGATGCCGGCACTGACCGCCACGTTCAGCGAGCGCACGCCTCGCCGCATGGGTATGGCGATCCTCGCATCGGCGGCGGCATGCACCTCCGCCGGCACGCCCGCCGATTCCCGGCCGAACAGCAGCATGTCGTCCGGCTGGAAGCGGAAGTCGAAGAGCGGCGTGCTGCCCCGGGTCGTCATCAGCACAAGGCGTTGCCCCGCGTCCCGCCGGACGGCGTCGAAGGCCAAGAAGGAGGCGTGGCGGTGCCAGCGCACCTGGTCGATATAGTCCATGCCGGCGCGGCGGAAGCCGGCGTCGCCCACCGGGAAGCCCGCCGGCTCGATGATGTGGACCTCAGCGCCGAGGCAGGCGCCGGTGCGCAGGATGGTGCCGGCGTTCTGCGCGATGTCGGGGCAATAGAGCGCGACGTGCAAACCCATGGCGATGCAGGCCGCGCTCCCTTTCATACGCCGCGGGTCACTTGCAACTCATGGTCGCCATGCTGGCGCTCAGGGGCAGGAGGGTCAAGGTGACCGAGGTGGGGTCGGTCAGGGAGATGTTGCTGCTGCGGGCGCACACGTCGTCATAGGGAAACGTGTAGGCGCCCTGGTTGATGGAGAGGGCGTGGATGGTGCTGGAATAGAGGTTCTGGGGCGGCAGCGCATAGGGGACGACGCCCTGGCAGGTGGAGAGCGAGCTCGTCGTCGTGTTGAGGAAGGTGGAGCGCAGGAACGCCGCCTGGATGTATTTCTGCAGGCCGGGGACCGCAGCGGCCGGTCCGCCCGCAGGCGGCGCGCCATTTTGCCAGACGTAGAGCGTGCTCGGCTTGTTGAAGAGATTGGGCGGGTTCGAGGTGTTAGGCGTCAGCACCATCTGGCCGTTCTGCACCTTGCCGGTATAGAGCGTGCCGTCGTCTGCCTTGATGCTGAAGGTCTTTCCCGGCTTCGCGAAGGTTGTGAACACCTTGTCGATATAGCTGTCGAGCTGGTTGTTGGGAAAATAATTGGCCTGCGATGGAGCGAGGGCCATCGCGTGTTCGGGCGCGATGATTCGGATGGGCCGCTTCTTGGCGTCGTAGACGACGAGGTTGTTCCACGGCTTCGTCGCCAGGCCCGGCACGACCAGGACGCTGGTCGCCTTGTTCTTGAAGCCGGAGACCAGGGTCGTCGCCTTGCCGCCGGGCTTGCCGCTCAGCGAGAGCGTCATGGGAATGCTCAGGCTGTCCACCTGGGTGGTGTCGATGTCCATGGACGAGCCGGTGCCGGCGGGGACCCAGTCGAACTCGGCGAAGTCCAGCACGGTCTGGAAGTTCTTGTCGGTGGGCACCCACGGGGCCGGAGTGTTCGGCGCGATCTGCGGCGGCACGTCGCCGGTCTTGCTCGCCGTGGTCCAGGCCGGTGCGCAGAAGGACACGTAGATCCGCGCCGAGCTCATCTGCGGGATATGGAAGGTGTAGGTCTGCGCGCTGGTGGAAAAGCCGTAGTTGGTGGGCGTCGGGTTGACCGTGAACGGCTTAACGTTGCCGTTGGCGTCGCTGTAGATATGGACGCTAGTGTCCGACGGCTTGCGCCCGAGGACCGTGATGTACATCGGGCCCTTGATGCCGGTGTCGTTGACCACCGTGACGGGGAGCGTCTGGGCCCGGGCGGCCGGCGCCAGCGCCGCGGTGACGAGTGTCGCGGAGGCAAGTGTCGCGGTGCCAAGTCTCGCGGTGGCGAGCGCCGCGGTGGCGAGCCTGGCGCGGGCGCGCGCCCTGACGCGCGTGCTGGCTTCGATGGGCCGTGTCGTCATGCTTCCCCCCACCCGTTCGTCATGAGCGCGCATCCGCGCGCCGCGCAGCGTAGTCAAGCCCCGGCGAGACAGGCAATCTTAAACTGTACCGTTGGCCGACCGACCGCCGGCGCCCGATTTTGCGTCACGGTCCGGTCGCAGAGGCGCCTGAGCGGCAGCGGGGAAGGGACGCGGAGCAGGACCGCGTGCCGCATCGCCACGATCTGGACAAGATGAGGCGGGGGTGCAATTAGAGGCGCTTGAAAGTGGCGGCTCGCGGGTCCACGCGGCCGCCGCACACGCGTGTGCCGGGTGCTTTGTCAGGAAGCACCGCCCGGTTCGCGCCGCGAAGACAACAGATCGGGGACTGCGCCGTGGCACATACGGAGACGTCGGACACGACGACGCGTCGGGACTTCCTCTATATCGCGACGGGCGCCGTGGGCGCCGTCGGGGCGGCCGCGATGGTCTGGCCGTTCGTTTCCCAGATGCAGCCCGACGCCTCCGTGCTCGCGCTCTCCACCACCGAGGTGGACCTCTCCCCCATCGCCGAGGGCCAGATCGTCACCGTGCAGTGGCGCGGCAAGCCGATCTTCATCTCCCACCGCACCCCGGCGGAGATCAAGTCGGCGCAGGACGTGCCGCTCTCCGCCCTTCCCGATCCCCAGCCCGACCAGGACCGCGTCAAGGCGGGCAAGGACCAGTGGCTGGTGGTGATCGGCATCTGCACCCACCTCGGCTGCGTGCCGCTGGGCCACCAGGGCCAGTACAACGGATGGTTCTGCCCCTGCCACGGCTCGGTCTATGACACCTCGGGCCGTATCCGCCAGGGACCCGCCCCGCTGAACCTCGCGCTCCCGCCCTACGCTTTCACCACCGACACCAAGATCGTGATCGGCTGACGCGCGCTTCGTCGCCGCTTTCAAAAAGGTTGGACCCATGGAAGGACATTCCACCTACCAGCCCAAGGGGAAGGTCGCGCAGTGGTTCGAAAGCCGCTTGCCGATCGTCGGGCTGATCCATTCCTCGGCCATCGCCTATCCGGTGCCGAAGAATCTGAACTACATGTGGACCTTCGGTGCGATCCTGACCTTCATGCTGGTCTGCCAGATCGTCTCCGGCGTGGTGCTGGCCATGCATTACGTGGCCTACGGCCCGGTCGCCTTCGCCCGCGTCGAGCACATCATGCGCGACGTGAGCTACGGCTGGCTCATCCGCTACATCCACGCCAACGGCGCCTCGATGTTCTTCATCGCGGTCTACATCCACATCTTCCGCGGCATGTACTACGGCTCCTACAAGGCGCCCCGCGAGGTGCTGTGGATCCTCGGCGTCATCATCTACCTGCTGATGATGGCCACCGGCTTCATGGGTTACGTTCTGCCCTGGGGCCAGATGTCGTTCTGGGGCGCCACCGTCATCACCAACCTGTTCTCGGCCATCCCGTGGGTCGGCGAGACCATCGTGCAGTGGCTGTGGGGCGGCTACTCGGTCGGCGACCCGACCCTCAACCGCTTCTTCTCCCTGCACTATCTGCTGCCGTTCATGATCTTCGGCGTGGTCATCCTGCACATCTGGGCGCTGCACCACGTGGGGCAGAACAATCCTGACGGCATCGACATCAAGAACATCCAGAAGGACTCGGTGCCCTTCACCCCCTACGCGACCCTCAAGGACGCGTTCGCGATGGTGGTGTTCCTGATCTTCTTCTCCTGGTTCATCTTCTACATCCCGAACTATCTCGGCCATTCGGACAACTACATTCCGGCCAACCCGCTCTCCACCCCCGCGCACATCGTGCCTGAATGGTACTACCTGCCGTTCTACGCCATCCTGCGCTCCATCCCGGACAAGCTCGGCGGCGTGGTGGCCATGTTCGGCGCCATCGTGGTGCTGGCCTTCCTGCCCTGGCTCGACACCTCCAAGGTGCGCTCGGCCAAGTATCGCCCCCTGTTCCGCCAGTTCTTCTGGGTGTTCGTGGTGGTGGCGGTGGGCCTCGGCTATCTGGGCTCGCAGCCGGCCGAGGGCGGCTACGTCATCGCCTCGCGCATCCTGACGGCCTATTACTTCATCCACTTCCTCATCATCCTGCCGCTGCTCGGCCTGTTCGAGCGCCCCAAGCCCCTGCCGGCCTCCATCGCGGATGCGGTGCTGGCCAAGACCAAGGGCGGAGCGGTGGTGGTCGCCGGGGCGGCTGGCCCCGAGACCAAGTGACCGGCGCGGAGAGAACAGCAATGACCATCCGTAGCAGTCTCTTCGGTGCCGTCGCGGCGGCGCTGGTGCTCGTGTCGGGCGCCGCGGGCGCCCGGGCCGAGGATGCCCACGCCCAGCCGCGGCCGGAACGCATGTCCTGGTCCTTCGCCGGTCCCTTCGGCCTCTACGACCAGGGCCAGCTCCAGCGCGGGTTCAAGGTGTTCAAGGAAGTGTGCGCGGCGTGCCACGCGGCGGACTACCTCTACTTCCGCAACCTCGCGCAGGAAGGCGGCCCGGGATTCTCCGAGGCCCAGGCCAAGCAGGTGGCGAGCGAGTACCAGATCACCGACGGCCCCAATGACGCCGGCGACATGTTCCAGCGTCCCGGCCGCCTGTCGGACCACTGGCCGGCGCCGTTCCCCAATGCCAACGCCGCCCGCGCGGCGAACGGCGGCGCCCTGCCGCCCGACCTGTCGGTGATCGCCAAGGCCCGCTCCTACCACGTGGGCTTCCCCGGCTTCATCACAGACGCCTTCATCCAGTACCAGGAGCACGGCGTGGACTATATCCACGCGCTGCTGACCGGCTACGTGGATGCGCCGGCCGACGCCCATGTTCAGCCGGGCCTGCACTACAACACCTATTTCCCCGGCCACCAGATCGCCATGCCGAAGCCGCTCAGCGACGGCCAGGTGGAATATTCCGACGGCGCGCCGCAGACCGTGGACCAGTATGCGCAGGACGTGTCCGCCTTCCTCATGTGGGTGGCGGAGCCGCATCTCGAGGCGCGCAAGCGCATCGGCTTCCAGGTGATGATCTTCCTCATCATCTTCGCCGGCCTGCTCTACTTCACCAAGAAGAAGGTGTGGTCGCACGTCTCGCATTGAGTGCGGCGCACTGGGCGCCCGCGCCGATGCGATCGGAAGGGCCCCGCGCGGGGCCCTTTTTCGTTGGTGCCGGCCGCTGTCCGGTGGCCCGGCCCCAGGCCGTTCGCCTCAGCCCTGCGCCCAGGGATCGTAGGTGCCGAAGCTCCACAGATGGCCCTCGCTGTCGCGGGCGGAATATTCCCGAGCCCCATAGGAGGTGTCCGCCGGCGGGCGGACGATCTCGGCGCCCGCGGCCACCGCCCGGGCGTAATGGGCGTCCACGTCGGCGACCCGCACATAGAGGCCCACCGGCGTGGTGCTCCACGGGTTGGACGGGTCGGGCACACCCGAGCCGAGCATGACCATGCCGGTTCCGAACGAAAGCTCCGCATGGGCAATGTCGCCCTCCGCCCCCGTATGAACGGCCCGCCGGGTGAGGCCGAATGCCTGCTCCAGGAAGGAGATGGCGGCCTGCCCGTCGCGATAGCGCAAGGCGGGGAAGATGGGACTTCTGTCGCTGCCGTCGGTCATCGCTGCCTCCCGTCGCGTCCGGACGCCTGCCCGCCGCAGCCGCATCAACGCGCTTTCCTCGGGACCGGTCCAGCCCTATTGAAGCCACGTCCTCTGCCGGAGCCCGCCATGACGCCCGACGATTTCGCCGCCTCGATCCGCACCATCGCGGACTATCCCAAGCCCGGCATTCTGTTCCGCGACATCACCACGCTGCTCGGCGACGCCCGGGCCTTCCGACGGGCGGTGGACGAACTGGTGCAGCCCTGGGCCGGGGCGAAGATCGACAAGGTGGCGGGCATCGAGGCGCGCGGCTTCATTCTCGGCGGCGCGGTGGCGCACCAGCTCTCCGCCGGCTTCGTGCCCATCCGAAAGAAGGGCAAGCTGCCCCACCAGACCGTGCGAATGGCTTACGCCCTCGAGTATGGCGAGGACGAGATCGAGATGCATGTGGACGCCATCACCCCCGGCCAGCGGGTGCTTCTGGTGGACGATCTGGTCGCCACCGGCGGTACCGCCACCGGCGCGGTGAAGCTGCTCCAGACCTGCGGCGCCGTGGTGGAGGCCGCCTGCTTCATCGTCGATCTGCCGGACCTCGGCGGCGCCGACAAGCTGCGTGCCATGGGCGTCGCCGTGCGCACGCTGGTGGCCTTTCCCGGCCACTGAGGCCGCCGCTCAGATCAGCCGCAGGCCCTTGAGGCTGGCGTGTCCGTCCTTGCCGACGATGATGTGGTCGTGCACCTCGATGCCGAGGGGCTTGGCCACCTCGATGATCCGCCGCGTCATGTCGATGTCGGCGCGGGACGGCGTCGGGTCGCCCGAGGGGTGGTTGTGGCACAGGATGAGGGCGGAGGCCGAGACCTCCAGCGCCCGCTTCACCACCTCGCGGGGGTAGACCGGGGCATGGTCGACCGTGCCGGTCTGCAGCACCTCGTCGGCGATCAGCTGGTTGCGCTTGTCGAGGAACAGCACCCGCACCTGCTCGCGCTCGGCATAGGCCATGGCGGTTCGGCAATAGTCGATCACCGCGCTCCAGGAAGACAGCGCCGGCCGCCGCTTCACCTGCCCCTTGGCGAGTCGCTGGGCGGCGGCCTCGACGATCTTGAGCTCGGTGATGATGGCGTCCTTCACGCCGGGGATCTCGGCCAGCAGCGGCACTGGGGCAGCCACCACCTCGGCGAAGGAGCCGAAGCGGTCCACCAGCGCCTTGGCGAGCGGCTTCACGTCCCGCCGCGGCACGGCGCGGAACAGTACCAGCTCCAGCAGTTCATAGTCGGCGAGGGCTTGCGGGCCCGCCTCGCGGAAGCGGGTGCGTAGACGGTCGCGGTGCCCATGGAAATGGGGCGCCTCGTTCAGGCCGTCTTCCGGCGCTTCGGCCATCCGGCTCCCTCAGGCGGTGACGTAAGGCGGCTTGTGATAGCCCTTGGGGCTCAGGGTGAAGATCTCGACGCCGGTCTCCGTCACGCCCACCGCGTGCTCGAACTGGGCCGAGAGGGAGCGGTCGCGGGTCACCGCGGTCCAGCCGTCCGACAGCACCTTCACATGGGGTCGGCCGAGGTTGATCATGGGTTCCACGGTGAAGATCATGCCGGGCATCAGCTTCGGGCCCTCGCCGCGGCGGCCCACATGCACGATGTTGGGCTCGTCGTGGAACACCTGCCCCACGCCGTGGCCGCAGAAGTCGCGCACCACGCTCATGTGCTGCGGCTCGACGAAATCCTGGATCGCAGCGCCGATATCGCCCACGTGGCCACCCGGCCGGATGGCGCGAATGCCGCGCATCATCGCCTCATAGGTCACGTCGAGCAGCCGCTCGGCCCGGCGCGGAACGGCGCCCACGGGGTACATGCGGCTCGAATCGCCGTACCAGCCGTCGAGCACCAGCGTCACGTCCACGTTCACGATGTCGCCGTCGCGCAGCGGGCGGGCGTTGGGCATGCCGTGGCACACCACATGGTTCACCGAGGTGCAGACCGAGTAGCGATAGCCGCGGTACATGAGCGTCGCGGGAAAGGCGCCGTGGTCGAGGGCGAACTCGAAGATCAGCTTGTCGATCGCGGCCGTGGTCACGCCCGGCGCCACCAGCTCGGCCACGGCATCGAGCGCTTGGGCGGTGAGGGCGCCGGCGCGGCGCATGCCCTCGAACCCTTCGGGTCCATAGAGCTTGATGTGACCGGTCTTGCGCAGCGGCGCATTGGCCGCCTCGACATAATTCATCGTAATGCCTCGGGGCGGTGCCTGTGCGCCGCCCGGTGTCTTGATCTCTTCCGACAGAATTAGGCGAAGCCGTCGGCAAAGCAAGCTTTGCAGTGGCGGCTCCCGGGGCAGAGCCTTGCCACGGGCGGATTTGCGGCGTTTCGCCCGGCCCGCGGGCGGCCTTAAGATCGGCCCAGCCGAATCGTATGGATCGCCATGCCCATCCGCCGCCTTCCGCCCGTCCTCATCGACCGCATCGCCGCCGGCGAGGTGGTGGAGCGGCCGGCCGCGGTGGTGAAGGAGCTCACCGAGAACGCCATCGACGCCGGAGCGCAGTCGGTGGAGGTGGTGATCCAGGGCGGCGGGCGGCGCCTCGTGCGTGTTACCGACAATGGCGCGGGCATGGGCCCGGACGATCTCGCCCTCTGCATCGAGCGCCACGCCACCTCCAAGCTCTCGGGCGAGGACCTGCTCGCCATCGCGACCCTGGGCTTCCGCGGCGAGGCCCTGCCGTCCATCGGCGCCGTGGCGCACCTTGCCATCACCAGCCGCCCGCCCGGCACCGCGCATGCGTTCGAGATCAGGGTGGACGGCGGGGTGGTGACGCCGCCGCGTCCGGCGGCGCTGGGTGGCGGCACCCGGGTGGAGGTACGCGACCTGTTCTATGCGACTCCCGCGCGGCTCAAATTCCTGAAGTCGGATCGGGCGGAGGGCGCCGCGGCGGCGGACGTGGTGCGCCGCCTCGCCCTCGCCCGGCCGGACGTCGCCTTCACCCTGGTCACGGACGAGCGGGCGCCCATCACCTTTCCCGTCCGGACCGCCGATGCCGAAGGACGCGCCGCGCGGCTTGCCGACGTGCTGGGCGCGGAGGCGGGGCGCAATCTTGTGGCGGTGGAGGGGGAGCGCGAAGGCGTGCGCCTGGAGGGTCTCGCGGGCCTTCCGACCTTCTCCAAGGCCAATTCGCTCAGCCAGTTCCTCTTCGTGAACGGCCGTCCGGTGCGCGACAAGCTGCTCATGGGGGCGGTGCGCGCCGCTTATTCCGACCTGCTACCGTCCGATCGCCATCCGGTGCTGGCGCTGTTCTTCACCCTTGATCCGCGCGACGTGGACGTGAACGTGCATCCGGCGAAGACCGAGGTGCGCTTCCGTGACGGCGGCAACGTGCGCGCCCTGCTGGTGCGTACCCTCACGCAGGCCCTGGGCGCGCGGGCGCCGTCCACCTCCGCCACCATCGCCGACCGGCTGGCGGCGCTGGCCCGCCCGGCCGAGAGCGCCGCGCCTTATCCGGCACCGGGCTATCGCGGCGGAGCGTTCGCGGGCTTCCGGCCGCCGCTGCCGGCGGACCACGACTGGCGCGCCTCGCCGGCGCGGCCACTGGCCTTCGGCGAGACGGAGCAGGCGCAGCTCGACATCGCCGAGCCCTTCGCTGACGCCCGGCCCGACGCCGCGCTCCCTGCGGCCGCGGACCTTGACCGGCCCCTTGGGGCGGCGCGGGCGCAATTGCACGAGACCTATATCGTCGCCCAGACCCGGGATGGCCTGGTGCTGGTGGACCAGCACGCCGCCCACGAGCGGCTCGTCTACGAGAAGCTCAAGGCGGCGCTGGTGCGCGACGGCGTCGCCAGGCAGGGATTGCTCATTCCGGCCGTGGTGGATCTCGACCCTGCCGACGCCGACCGCCTCGCCGAGCGTGCCGCCGACCTTGCCACCCTCGGTCTGGTGCTCGAGCCGTTCGGGCATGGGGCGGTGCTGGTGCGCGAGGTGCCGGCGCTGCTGAAGGAGGCGGACGTCGCCCGCCTCGTCGCCGACGTCGCCGAGCACGCCGCGGAATGGGACGACGCGCTGCCGCTGGAGCGGCGCCTGTTGCATGTGGCCGCAACCATGGCCTGCCACGGATCGGTCCGGGCGGGGCGGCGGCTCAGGGTGGAGGAGATGAACGCCCTGCTGCGCGAGATGGAGGCCACCCCCAATGCGGGGGAGTGCAACCATGGCCGGCCCACCTTCGTGAGCCTATCGCTCAAGGACGTGGAAAAGCTGTTCGCCCGGCGGTGAGCCCGCGGGCGGCGCTCAGGCCTTCTTCAGCAGCTTCTGCAGGTCGCGGTGGATGAGCTCGTTGCCGGCGACGATGTGGCCGGCGTCCAGCATCTTGTCGCCATTGTCCATGTCGGAGACGAAGCCGCCGGCTTCGCGCACCAGCACGATCCCGGCCGCCATGTCCCAGGACGAGAGGTTGCGCTCCCAGAAGGCGTCGAACCGGCCTGCGGCGACCCAGGCGAGATCGATGGCCGCCGAACCGGTGCGGCGCAGGCCGGAGACCTGGCCCTGCACCGCTTCCATCTCGCGGTTGAACTGGGCGTGGTCGCCCCGGCCCATGTGGGGCAGACCGCAGCACACCACGCAATCGGCGAGCTTGCGCCGGGCGGCGACGCGAATGCGCCGCTCGTTGAGGAAGGCGCCCTGGCCGCTCTCCGCCACATAGAGCTCGTCGCTCACCGGATTGAAGATCACCCCCGCCACCGGCGTGCCGTTGCGCACCAGGGCGATGGAGATGCAGAAAATCGGGATGCCGTGGAGAAAGTTGGTGGTGCCGTCGAGGGGGTCGACCACCCAGGTGTTGGCGGGATCGCTGCCCTCTACGGTACCTCGCTCCTCCATGATGAAGCCGTAGTTGGGCCGGGCGCGGGACAATTCGGCGTAGAGCGTGTCCTCCGCCTTGCGGTCGGCGGCGGAGACGAAATCCCCCG
This sequence comes from Xanthobacter pollutisoli, assembly GCF_040044995.1. Taxonomy (NCBI): domain Bacteria; kingdom Pseudomonadati; phylum Pseudomonadota; class Alphaproteobacteria; order Hyphomicrobiales; family Xanthobacteraceae; genus Xanthobacter; species Xanthobacter pollutisoli. Next base: position 396,465 of record NZ_JBDZDP010000003.1, on the reverse strand, counting down.
GACCCTTCATGGAGACCTGAAGCTGCTCCACTTCGCCGAAGTCGCGGGTGAGCGACCGGCCGGCCTTTCGGGCGGCCTGGACCATGACGGTGATGAGCGGCGAGCGGATCATGGGGCAACCTGAGGCAGGAGCATGGGGCAACGCGCCCGTGAACGCCGGGCCGGTTCGGCCAGCGTAAGCCGGGGTGTGCCCGCCTTGGGCACGGCCGTCAAGGCGGGAGCGCTTTTGGGGGGCGGGGAGGGGTCGCCTACGAGCGCAGCGGTGACCAGGCTGGATCGGAGCCGTAGCTCGGCGTGGGCAGCCGCTGCTCGTTATAGCCGGTCACGTCCACCGTGTAGAGCGACGGGCCGGAGGCGCCGCCGGGATCGCGGAAGAACATCAGCACGCGGCCGTTGGGGCAGAAGGTCGGCCCCTCGTTGTGATAGCCCTCGGTCAGCACGCGCTCGCCGGAACCGTCGGTGCGCATGACGCCGATGGCGAAGCGGCCTTCCGCCTGCCGGGTGAAGGCGATCCAGTCGCCCTTCGGCGACCAGACCGGCGTCGAATAGCGTGCATTGCCGAAGGAGATGCGCTTGGCGCCCGAGCCGTCGGCATTCATCACATAGATCTGCGAGGTGCCGCCGCGGTCGCTCTCGAAGCAGATCTGCCGGCCGTCCGGCGAATAGCAGGGCGCGGTGTCGATGGCGGCGGTGTCGGTGAGGCGGGTGGTGGCGCGCGAGCGCAGGTCCATCACGAAGATATTGGAATTGCCGCCCTGCTGCAGGGAGAGGATCACCTTCTGCCCGTCCGGCGCGAAGCGCGGCGCGAAGCTCATGCCGGGGAAGTTGCCGACGATCTCACGCTGTCCGGTTTCGATGTTGAGCAGATAGACCCTCGGGTCGCCCTGCCCATAGGACATGTAGGTGATTTCCTGGCTGGTGGGCGAGAAGCGGGGGGTGAGCACCAGGCTGTCGCCGCGGGTGAGATAGCTCACGTTGGCGCCGTCCTGGTCCATGATGGCCAGGCGCTTGACCCGCCGCTCCTTCTGCCCGCTTTCGTCGACGAAGACGATGCGGGTATCGAAATAGCCCTTCTCGCCGGTCATCTTCTCATAGACCGCGTCGGCGATGATGTGGGCGATGCGGCGCCAGTTGTCGGGCTGGGCGACGAACTGCTGGGCGGCGAGCTGCTGGCCGGCGAACACGTCCCACAGGCGGAACACCACCTGGAAGCGCCCGTCCTGCTGGCGCGTCACGCGGCCGGTGACGAGGGCCTGGGCATTGATGACCCGCCAGTCCTGAAAGCGCGGCGTATCGGGATTGGTGATCTGCTCGACGAAGGCCTTCGGGTCGATGGGCGCGAACAGGCCGCAGCGGCGCAGGTCCGCGGTGATGACGCCGGAAATCTGCCGGCCCATCTCCACCTCGCCGACGAGGTCGGTGACGGCGATAGGGATGGGCTTGAAGGCGCCGGGGGTGATCTCGATGCGGCCCTGGGCGAGGGCCAGGCCGGAGCCGGCGATGCTCGCACCCATCAGCGAGGCGGCCGCGCCGCCCGCGAGGAAGGCGCGGCGGCCCATCGCGACGGCGTTCCTGCCTGTCCCGGCTCCGCCCGCCCATGGGTCGTTGTCGGTCTGCCCGAAAGGTGCCGGCCGTCCACACCGCGTCATGCTCGTCCTCGTTGTTCTGGGGTCACACCGCGCCCGCCGTCGCAGCCGCAGGGGCCGTCGACGGGGCGCCGGCGCGCCGTCATTGGCTGAACATCTTGTCGCTGAGGGTGATGCCGAGGGTCTTCCACTCGGCATATTTCTCTTGCCGGAACATCTTGTAGGGCTGGCACTGCATGATGGCCCGCACGCCGATGCTGGCCACCGCCTGGAAGGTGGGATTGGCGGAGCCGGACTGGCCTGGGACCACCCGGGGCTGGGCCGAGAGCGTGCCGTCCTGGTTGAAATAGATGTCCACGTCCACCAGCGTCGGCGCGTTCAGATTGCCGGGGATCTCGGTCCAGCAGTCGCGCAGACGCCGCTTGAAGGCGTCGATCTCGCTTACGGACAACGCCACCGCCTGTCCGCTCGGCGCGCCGATGGACGAGGTGGTGGACACCTGATCCGCGCTCGCCACCTGGCGGCTGGGGGTGCGCTTGTCGATCAGCTGCTTGATCTGGTCGGTGTTGAACTCGCGCGGGGTCGCGTTGGCCTCGATCGGCTTGGGCTGCTCGCGGGGTGGGGCAGGCTTGCGCGGCGGCAGGGGCGGGGCGGCCTCGGCCTTTGCCTGTTCCTGCGGCTGCTCCTGCTTCTTCGGCTCATTCTTCAGCGCCACTTCCGCCGTTTCCTTGGGCGGCGGGGCAGGCTCGGCCTTGGCCTGGGTCGGCTGCTCGGCCTTCTGCGGCGGTGGGGGAGGCGGGGGCGGCGGCGGGGTGGTGGCCTCCACCGGCGGCTTCTCGCTGGCCTTGAGCTTGGGATCTTCGATGGGGGTGGGGGCGGCGACCTTCTCGGCCACCTGCTTCGGCTTCTCGGTCTTCTGGCCGGTCAGCGCGCCCTTGGTGAGCTTTGTGAACTCGGCGGAGGTGATGACGTCCACCGGAATGTCCTGCGTCATCGGCTCAAACGTCTTCGCCCCGGCGAACGACACCAGGGTGAGGACAAGGACGCCCAGATGGAGCGCCGTCGAGGCCGCGAGGCTCTTGCGCATGGGTCCTTCCGGTCAGCCTCCCTGCTCGATCTCGGTGACCAGCGCCACCTTCTTGAACCCGGCCCCCGACAGGCGGCCCATCACGCGCATGATCTGCCCGTAATTGGCATTCTTGTCGCCGCGGACGAAGATACGCTCCTCGAACCCGCCGCGGGCCTGCGTCACCGCTTGCAACTTCGAGACCAGATCCTCGTACTTGATCTCGCTGTCGCCGAGATAGATCTGGCCGTTGGGCCGCACCGAGAGGGTGATCGGCTCCTTGTTGTCCTGGTTCACCGCGCTCGCCTGCGTCTGCGGCAGGTCGATGGGCACGCCCACCGTGAGCAGCGGCGCCGCCACCATGAAGATGATGAGCAGCACCAGCATGACGTCCACCATGGGCGTCACGTTGATTTCGGCCATGACCGGCGGCGCGCGACGGCGCGAGCGCCGGCTCTGCCAACCTCCCGCTCCGCCCGAGGACATGCCCATGATTCAGCCCCGCTCGTCGATCTGGCGCGAGAGGATGGCGGAAAATTCGTCCGCGAACCCCTCCAGCCGCTGCGCCTGCCGCCCCATCTGCGAAATGAACTTGTTGTAGAAAATCGTCGCAGGAATGGCGGCAATGAGGCCCATCGCGGTCGCAAACAGCGCTTCCGCAATGCCCGGCGCCACCACCGCCAGGGAGGTGTTCTTGGACGCGGCGATGGACTGGAAGCTCGTCATGATGCCCCAGACCGTGCCGAAGAGGCCGATGAACGGACCGGCCGAGCCGACGGTCGCCAGCACCAGCAGGCCGGCCTCGAGCCGCTCCACCTCCCGGGCGATGGTGACGTTCATCACCTTGTCCAGGCGTTGGTTGAGGCCGGCGAGGGAGCGGGCGCCGCCCTCGTAGGTGCGTTTCCATTCGCGCATGGCGGCGACGAAGATGGCGGCCATGCCGTGGTTCGAGCGTCCGGCAAGGGTGCGGTAGAGGTCTTCCAGGCTCTGGCCGGACCAGAACACCTGCTCGAAGCGGTCCATCTCGCGCTTATTGCGGGTGTAGAGGGTCCATTTGTGGATGATGATGGCCCATACCCAAACCGACGCGACGATCAGGCCGATCATCACCAGCTTGACGACGAAATGGGCCTGGAGGAACAAGCCGAGGAAGGAGAAGTCGCCCGGCGGCGGGGCGACTGGCGCAGCCGCCACGTCCTGCGCGAGAGCGGGCAGGGCGCCGAGCAGCAGGAGCGCGGCGGCAATGGCCAAGGCCGGCGCCAGCTGCAAGCGCGACACGATGCCGGTTCGGCTCGTCTTCTCTGTCATACTCGGCTCCGCTGCCTGTCCGGCGGGACAGGCGCAACTGTGCTCGCAACGGCCATAGGGCCGCCGGAGCATCCGGCTCCCGCGCCGGCGACGCCGTGCGGGCATTTTTGCCCCGGATGCCCGTGTCAAGGTTCGGCGGCCCTTTGAACGGGCGAAACTGTCCAAACTTTGGCGGTCATGCCGGTTGTCGTTGCGGTGCGAAGGCGCAGCCGCGTGCGGAAGCTGTGCACGAACACGCTTAATAGGGCGTTAGCGCGGCCGTTCGCGGCGCAGGAAAGCCGGGCGGGGGGCGATTTCAGCGCCGGGCGACGCCCAGGCTCTCGGTCTCGCGGGCGTCGGCAAGGGTCGCCTGCCGCAGCGCATCGGGAATGCGCTTGGCACGGCCTTCCGAGACGAAGGCGACGCGCACATTGGCCGAAACGAGCAGCTCGCCGTCCCGTTTCACCTGCTGGAGCAAGGTGATGGAGGCGCCGGCGACCTCCTTCGACAGGGTCACCACCTCGAGCACGTCGTCGATGCGGGCGGGCTTCAGGAAGTCGATCTGCATGGAGCGGACGACGAAATGGAAGCCGGGGGCCTCTTCCGCCGCCTGGGCAAACAATTCGCCCTGCACCACGCCGAGGAGCCGCATGTAGTCCGAGCGGCCGCGCTCCATGAATCGCAGGTAATTGGCGTGGTAGACGATGCCGGAAAAATCCGTGTCCTCATAATAGACGCGCACATTGAGCGCGTGACCGCCGGGGACGAGGCGGCCGGCGAGCTGGAGATTGGGATCGGACGGGGAGGGAGTGGGGCGCTCGATCATGGCGCCCTCATAAACGAGACCGCGCCCCTTGTGAACAAAGGGCGCGGTACGGCCAGCACGGACCATCGGGGGGCGTTAGGCGCCGCGCCGGCATGCAACCCGCCGGTCAGGTGCCGGCAGGAGCCTCCGGCTCGGGCTCGGCGGACCTGCGCCGGCGCTCAGCCATGAACTCGTCGAACTCGGCCTTGTCCTTGGCCTGACGCAGGCGGTCGAGAAAGTCGCGGAATTCCTTCTGCTCCTCCTCGAGGCGCCGCAGGGTATCCTGGCGATATTCGTCAAAGGCGCGGTTGCCGCTGGTGGACTGCGCGCGATTCCAGCAGCCGAATCCATTCTTCATGGCGTCTGCTCCCTGTTCCTGCCAGCGGGAAAAGCCGCGCTTGCCGCAGGCGAAGCGCCCGCTCCCGATGGAGAAGGCGAGGATCGCGAGCCCCAGCGGCCACCAGGCCATGAAGCCCAGAACCGTGAGCGCGATCCACGCCGGTTTACCGTAGCTGTCGAGCTTGTGTGCGAGCTCCATGGCGACTGTCCCGGTTAATGTTAATTACATTCACATAGATATGGCGCCGCCCCTGCTTTGTCAATGGCCGCCCGCGCGCGGCTCAGTCGGATGGGGCGCCGAGACCCTTCAGATAGACAAGGAATGCGGCTTCCAGAAGGTCTTCCGGTGGCATGGGCAGGCGGCGTCGGCCGCCGTCGGCACGGCCAAAGAGCGAGGCGACGCCATGGGCGAGGGACCAGGTGTGCAGCGCCACCATCAGGGCCGGCGGCCGGCCGGGGCCGGGAATGTGGGAGACCAGAACTTCCGCCGCCTCGCGCAGCACGCTGAACGCCCGTTCCCCCGCCTGTTTGAGCGCCTCGTGGGCGTCGGACGAGAGTCCGGATTCGAACATGGCGGCGTATTCGGCGGCGCTGGTGCGGGCAAAGCCGAGATAGGCCCGCCCCACCCGCTCGTAGGCGGCAGCAGGGGTGGGCTTGCCGTTTTGCCAGGCGGCGGTGAGAGCGGCGGACAGGCGCTCAAACCCTGCCGTGGCCACGGCTGCCAGGAGTTCGTCGCGGTCGCGGAAATGCCGGTAGGGCGCGGCCGCGCTCACGCCGGCGCGGCGGGCTGCCTCGGCGAAGGTCACGCCAGCGATGCCCTTCTCGGCGATGAGGTCGAGCGTCGCCTGCATCAGGGCCTCGCGGAGGTTGCCGTGATGGTAGGAGCGCGTCTCGCCGTTTCGGGTCCAGCTCATGTCAATGTGCTTTACATGCCGCGGGCGGTTCCGTCGACTGGTACGGGATCACTCTCCATCGTCGAACAGAGGCAGCGACCGCGCGGCCGTGGGCTCGGGCAGGCCGAGATGGCGGAAGGCGGCAGCTGTCAAAAGCCGACCCCGCGGCGTGCGCTGGATGAAGCCCTGCTGCACCAGGAAGGGCTCCACGATCTCCTCGATGGCGTCGCGCGGCTCCGAGAGGGCCGCCGCCAGCGTGTCCACCCCCACCGGACCGCCGCCGTAGAACTCGGCGATCACCGTGAGGTAGCGCCGGTCCATGGCGTCGAGACCGGCCGCGTCCACCTCCAGCGCCAGCAAGGCGCGGTCGGCGATCCGGCGATCGATGCGGTCGGCCTCGGCGACGAGGGCGAAGTCGCGCACCCGCCGCAGCAGCCGGCCGGCGATGCGGGGCGTGCCGCGGGCGCGGCGGGCAATCTCGGTGGCGCCGTCGGGGGCGATGGCGATGTCGAGCACGCGCGCCCCGCGCACGACGATCTTCTCCAACTCCTCCACCGTGTAGAACTGGAGGCGCACGGGAATGCCGAAGCGGTCGCGCAGCGGCGTGGTAAGGAGGCCGGAGCGTGTCGTGGCGCCCACAAGCGTGAACTTCGGCAGCGAGATCTTCACCGAGCGCGCCGCCGGGCCCTCGCCGATGACGAGGTCCAACTCGTAATCCTCCATGGCCGGATAGAGGATTTCCTCCACCGCGGGGGACAGCCGGTGGATCTCGTCGATGAAGAGCACGTCGCGCTCTTCCAGATTGGTGAGGATGGCCGCGAGGTCGCCGGCCTTGGCGATCACCGGGCCGGAGGTTGAGCGGAAGCCCACCCCCATCTCCCGCGCCATGATCTGGGCCAAGGTGGTCTTGCCAAGTCCGGGCGGGCCGACGAAGAGCACATGGTCCAGCGCCTCGCCACGGGCGCGGGCCGCCTTGATGAACACCTCCAGATTGGCGCGCGCCTGCGCCTGCCCCACGAACTCCGCAAGGAGCTGGGGCCGAAGCGTGGTGTCGACGTCCTCGCTGCGCTTCTCGCCCGAGAGGAGGCGGGTGGACATGAGGCGGCCTTGCTCCCGGAAAACTGCGAATCCCGCGCGGACGATAGCGCGCTTGCGCCGAATGCGGCATCGCCGACTTTAAAGCGCGCCGCCCCGGTACGGAAGGGGAACGCCGGTGATCCCCGCCGCCAACCGGCCGGGGCAGGCCGGGCCCTCTCGGGCGGTATCATCAAGGTTGAGCCGGGCCTGCCGACGCGCACCGGGGGGGCGGCCAGGAAGGCCAGGCGCGATCCCGCGCAGTTTTACAAACCGCAAAAGCGCCGGCCCATCCCCGACGGCTACTTCGCCAGTTCCTTCAGGCCGAGGCGGATCAGCTTCTCGGTAGGAGCGTCGGCACCCGCGCCGCGCAAGGCGGCAGCCACGGCCGCGTTGGCCTGCGGCGCGCCGTAGCCGAGATTGACCAGCGCCGAAACCGCATCCGCCGCCGCGCCGCCCTTGGCGGGGGGTGCCCCCGCCACCTGCGCCGCCAGCGGCTCGGAGGCCGAGAAGCCGGGCATCTTGTCCTTCAGTTCCGTGATGATGCGGGTGGCCACGCGCGGGCCGACGCCCGGCGCCCGCGCCACCATCGCCTTGTCTCCGAGGGCGATGGCCTGCGTCAACTCCTGCGCGCTCAGGGTGGAAAGCACGGCGAGAGCGGTCTTGGTGCCGATGCCCTGCACGCCCTGGAGCAGGCGAAACCAGTCGCGCTCGGCGGCGGAGGAAAAGCCGAACAGGCGGATCTGGTCCTCTCGCACGTAGGTCTCGATGAACAGGGCGGCCGCTTCCCCGGCCCCGGGCAGAGCGGAGAGCGTGCGTCCCGAGCAGTGGACGAGATAGCCGACGCCGTGAACGTCGAGGATCACGTGATCCTCGTTCACCTCGTCCACCGTGCCTTTCAGCTTTCCGATCATGTCCGGTCTTTCACGCCGCCGCGGCCCAGAGGAAAACGAGTGTGGAAAGGGCGCCGAGGCCGGTGCGCACCATGTGCAGCTGACCCCAATTGGCGATAAGCCGCCTTGTGGACGGCCCGGCCTCCGCCTGTGGGGTGGCCATCAAGGTGCGATTGGTGGGCATGATGCCGATGAGGGTATAGGGCCAGTTGGCGAGCATCATCACTGCGCCGGCGAGCCAGTGCCAATCGCGGTTGCCGGCAAAGGCGATGGCTCCGAGCAGGGCGCCCACGATCGCCAGCGTGCCCTGCATGACGATGCCCCGGCCATAGGATGTCTTCCATTGCTCAAGCGCTGCGTCGTCGCGCAGCGCGAGCCGGGCCGGCTGCTCCACCGCATTGATGTAGAAAGCCGCGCCGGTGAAGACGGCGGACGTCACAAGCGCCAGATGCCCCACGATCATCGCCCGCTCCCCCGCGGCAGTCCGGCGAATTCTACAGCGCGGCGCGGGCGCGCGCAGCCGCCCCGCGATGGTGCGCGTGGGTGACGGCGATCGCGAGCGCGTCGGCGGCGTCGTCCGTCTGCGGCGCCGACTTGGGCAGGAGGATGCCGATCATCATGCGCACCTGGCTCTTTTCCGCCCGGCCGGCGCCCACCACGCTCTTTTTCACCAGCAGCGCGGCGTATTCCGCCACGTCCAGCCCCATCAGCGCCGGTGCCAGCATCACAACCCCGCGCGCCTGCCCGAGCTTGAGGGTGGAGGCGGGGTTCATGTTGACGAAGGTTTCCTCCACCGCCGCCTCATGGGGGGTGTAGCGGGTCAGCACGTCCATCAGCCCCGCATGCAGGGCGGCGAGGCGCGCGCCCATTGGGGCGGTCTCGGGGGGCAGGATGGTGCCGCAGGCGACATAGGTCAGGCGCGAGCCGACGGCGTCGATGACCCCCCAGCCGGTGCGGCGGAGACCGGGATCAAGGCCAAGGATGCGAATCGCGTGCGGGTCCATCAGCGGAAGGTGCGCCAGGCGGCCGGCCAAGGAAAGCCGTCGGGCGGGCGTGGGCCCGCCGGCAGCGCCGGGCGGCGCACCCTTGTCCCTGCGAGGCTCACCGGCCGGGGGCAGCGGCGCTCGCCACCTGTGTCGGAGCGGTGGCGGCGGCGCCCGCGGTGCTGGCGGCCTCCTGCCATTCGGGCCTTACCTCCACCGTATTGGCCACGGCCACGGGCGTTCCGGCGACGAAGCTGGCTGAGGCCTGCTGCGCCCGCATGAGGGTGGCGGCATCGGCGTCGCGGCTGAGCATGTCGCGTTTGCGACCGCTGTCCTGGTCACCCTGGGCGGCGGCGAGGTTGAGCCACTTCCAGGCCTCGGCGAGGTCGGCCTTCACTCCAAGGCCGCGGGCATAGATGACGCCCAGATTGTATTGGCTGTCGCGGTGGCCAAGCTCGGCCGCGGCGCGGAACCACTTCATGGCGCCGGCCCAGTCGGGCTTGCCGGAAAGCCCCGGCAGGCTGCCTTCGGACAGCAGCATGGCAAGGGCGTGCATGGCACGCACGTTGCCCTGCTCGGCGGCCCAGGTGTAAAGGCGCCGCGCCTCGGACATGTCCTTGCCGGCGGATTCATAAAGCGCGCCGAGGCGCAGGGCCGCCGGAGCCGAGCCTCGCTGTACCGCGTAGGAGAGCCATTTCACCGCAGCGTCGAGATCGACCTCGGTGCCGCGGCCCTCCGCATAGCGGCTCGCCACCAGGAAGGCGGCGGCGGGATCGCCGTTGGAAGCGGCGGCCTGCAAGGCAGGCGAGCCCAACGGGGCCGGCAGCTCGGCGGGAGAAACCCCGGCGATGGCCGGCGCGGCCAGGCGCCGCAGGGTGGCCGTCATGCCGGCAGTGATCTCGGGGCCGTTGCGCCATGCGAGATCCAGCGCAAGGCCGGTGAACAAAGTGGCGGCACCGGCCACCAGAGCGACCATGGCGGTCTGGCGCTTCCGGCCGAAGAGGCTGGCGAACAGGCTCGCCCCCGGGCGATTGACGCGCGGCTTGCGCGGCGCCTTTGTCGGCGGCTCGGCGTGCTGGCGGTTATCCGTAGTGGGCGCCTCGGTGAGGGCCCAGTGGACGGCGCGTCCGGGGCGGGGCCAGGGCGCCTGGGCGGCGGCCCGCAGCAGGCTTTCCAGCGCGTCGGGCTCCAGCGCGGGCTGCGGCCCGGGATGACGCGCCTCAGGCTCGGGCTCGGGCGCCGGCTCGGACGGGGTGAAGGCGTCCGGGGCGGGGGCGCGGGGGGCATAGGTGCCGTCGCCATCGCGGTCGAGGGCCACGGCGATGTCGTTCAGCTCCTGCTCCACGTCGCCGGCATAGAGCTCACCGGCGCGCCGCTCGATCTCGTTCTGCCGCGCCTCTAGCGCCGCGAGGCCGCGCTTCAGGCCCACCACGGCAGCACCTTCGGGATCGGAAGAGACCTTGGTCGCCACCGCGGCCGCGGCTTCGGCAGCGACGGTTCGGGTCGCCTCGCGCACATGGCGCATCTCGTCGGCCAGCCGGTTGAGGCCAGCCTCGATGTCGTCCAGGCGTCCAAGGCGGGTCTGGGTGTCGCGGAACTGCTCGGTCAGCACGGACAGATGATGGTCCATGACGCCGGCGAGGGGGGCGACCGCCGCGCGGCCCGCTTCCTCGGCCGCCGCGATGCGGGCGGCGAGGGCGCCGAACCGCTGGGCCATCTCGGCGCCGGCGGCGGGGGAAAGCGTGGCGAGCTGGGCTGTCATATGGCTCGACATTTGGTCGAGCCGGCGGTGCATGCCGTCCATGGCGCCCAGAAGCCGCCGGCTGAGATCCTCCGCAGCACGGGCGTCTCCGGCCCTGGCCCGGGCCTCGGTTTCGGCGACCCGGCGCAGCAGCGTGTCGGCGTTGCGCTCGAAGGCGCTGGCGGCTTCAGCCAGATGATGCGCCGTCTCCTCGCCCACGCGGGCGACGTCCTCGGCGCAAGAGGCGAGGCGGGCCGAGAGCTTCTGCAGCATCTCCATGCTCTGCGGCGATGCGGACGCGCGCAGAACGAGATTGTGCATCTCGTCGATCTGGCCCTGCAGGCGGGCGACTTCCACCGGATCGACGGCACGCGCGCTCATCAAGTCGATCTTGCGGGCGAGGGCCTCGAGGCCCGCTTCCAGAGCCACGAAGCGGTCGGACTTGCCGAGATGGGCGAGTCCAGCACGAATCTCGGCGAGCTCCGCGACGACGACGTCGTCCCGGCCATTCGAAGCCGCGCCGGCCTCCCGAATGTCGTCCACCCGGCGGCACAGCAGCGTGATGGCGCGGTCCATCTCCACGACCGCGCGCTTGGGCGCGGCATTGGCGAGCCGCTCACGCAGTGCGCCGATCTCGCCGCGCAGGGATTCGAGGGTCGATGCGGGTACGTCAAGGACGTCCCACGCCGGCACGTCTTCGGACTCAGCCAACATAAAGGCTTCAAGTCCCGACGGGTGCTTCCGGGCCGTGCGTTCCATCCGGTCCATTCCGGCCTCCCCGGGAAAAGGTGGGCGCCGGTGGGTGCCCAAATACCGTAGCCCGATGTGGTGATTCACTGAACAGAGAGTTTCCGATCTTGGTAAATCCCCGGTTAATACCGCCGCGGTCACGCCTCGCCGCGGCCCTCGGTTGGACTGCTTCGGTTCGATCGACGCCGGCGAAGCGGGAAATCACGTGCCACCTGGGCGCGGACAATGCTCCGGCTCATCTTGGGCGTGACAATGCAAGTGTCTGAAAGATAACGCGCGTAACTGTTACTTTCCCCTACGGTAGCCCGCAAAGCCTCCCAAACCCAGTGATGCGAGGTTAGGCATGGGTTGCGCAGCGGCATCCGGTGCCGCCGGTCATCGACCGATTGCAACCACTGAGCCGTTCTGCGGCGCCTTGCGCGGCAGACGTGCCATGAGGGATATCAGAATGGACGCGACCATCTTCGAGCCGTCGATCGAGTCTTCGGCCCGTCAGCCCATCGTGGCTGCCCCAGAGGCCCTGCGCGACGGCGCCGTCTTCACCATCGGCGATCTGTCCCGCGAGTTCGGGATCACGCTTCGCGCCCTGCGCTTCTATGAGGACAAGGGCCTGATCGCCCCGCGCCGCGACGGCATGACCCGCCTCTATTCCGAAGCCGACCGCAAGCGCCTCGCCGTGATTCTCAAGGGCAAGCACCTCGGCTTCACCCTCTCAGAGATCCGCGCTCTGGTGGCCGCCCATGAGGGCGAGGGGGCGGGCCTGTCCCTGTCGCGCGACCGCTGCCTCGCCCAGATCGCCCAGCTGGAGCGCCAGCGTGTCGAGATCGACACCGCCCTCGACGAGCTGAAGGCCATTGCCACCGCGCTCGCCGCCTGAGGTTTACCCCGGCGACGTTGACCCGGGAGGCGCCCGCCTCCCGGCCATCCCCGATGCCCGATAGCTCAGGCACTCATCTTGGCGAGCAGGGCGTCCGAAAGTTCGAAATTGGCGGTGACGTTCTGCACGTCGTCATTGTCCTCCAGCGTCTCCACGAGGCGCAGGAGCTTCTCGCCAGTTTCGTCGTCCACCGCGATGGTATTCTGCGGCCGCCATACCAGGGCCGCCTTCCGCGGATCGCCGAACTTGGCTTCCAGCGCGCGCTGTACCTCGGCGAGGCTGTCGGCGGCGCAGACCACTTCATGGCCGTGCTCGGACGAGCTGACATCCTCTGCGCCCGCCTCGATGGCGGCTTCCATCATGGTGTCGGCGTCGGTCTTGGCGGCGTCGTACTCGATCACCCCCACCCGGTCGAACATGAAGGACACCGCGCCGGTCTCGGCGAGGTTGCCGCCCGATTTGGTGAAATAGGACCGCACTTCGGAGGCGGTGCGATTGCGGTTGTCGGTGAGCGCCTCGACGATGACGGCGACGCCGCCCGGGCCGTAGCCCTCGTAGCGGATCTCATCGTAATTCTCGCCATCGGCGCCGGCCGCCTTCTTGATGGCGCGCTCGATATTGTCCTTCGGCATGTTCTCGGCCCGCGCGGCGAGAATGGCCGCGCGCAGACGGGCGTTCATGGCGGGGTCCGGCAGGCCCATCTTGGCCGACACGGTGATTTCGCGCGCCAGCTTGGAGAACAGCTTGGAGCGCATGGCGTCCTGCCGTCCCTTGCGGTGCATGATGTTCTTGAATTGCGAATGCCCGGCCATGGCCGCCACCATTCCTTGAAGCTCGGCCCCGCGCCCGCTGCCGCGGGCCGCCCGGACCGATTATTGTTGCCTGATGCCGGCCTTATAGGTCGTCGGGCGGCCAAAGAGCAAGGAAGCGGGTGCAGCATGGACCCGCTTCCGGCCGGCGCTATTCCCAGAATGCCGGCCGCGCCGGCTCCAGTCCCGCCCCGAGCCGCACCGCCGCCACCTTCACCGCGAGGCCGGTGCGGTCGTCCGTCTCGACCGCGACGCCGGAGAGCGCGGCCGGGCCCGACGCCGGTTCGAAGCGGCCTGAGGCAAGCTTGCGGGTGAAGCGGCGCAGCGGCTCGTCCTTGTCCATGCCGATCACCCCGTCATAGGCGCCGCACATGCCCGCGTCGGTCATGTAGGCGGTGCCGCCGGCGAGGATGCGGTGGTCGGCCGTGGGTACGTGGGTGTGGGTACCGACCACGAGGGAGGCGCGGCCGTCGCAATGGTGGCCGATGGCCTGCTTCTCGCTGGTGGTCTCTGCGTGGACGTCCACGATCACCGCATCCACCATTTCCCCAAGCGTCGCCCCGTCGAGCGCCCGGTCGAGCGCGGCGAACGGATCGTCGAGGGGGTCCATGAACACCCGGCCCATCACGTTGAGCACCAGCACCCGCGCGCCGTTCTTCGCCTCGACCAGCACCGCGCCGCGGCCGGGGGTGCCGGGGGGATAGTTGATGGGCCGCACCAAAGCGGGCGCGCGCTCGATGAAGACGAGGGCCTCGCGCTGGTCGAAGGCATGGTTGCCGAGGGTGACGGCGTCAGCGCCGGCGGCCCTGAGGTCTTCGTAGATCGCCTCGGTGATGCCGAAGCCGCCGGCGGCGTTCTCGCCGTTGATGATCACCAGATCCAGCGACCATTGGGTGACGAGGCCCGGAAGAAGGGAAACGACGCATTCGCGGCCGGGCCGGCCCACCACGTCACCAAGAAACAGGATGCGCATTGAGACTTCCGAGACAACACCGGCCCCTCCGGCTCAAGGCGAAGGGGCCACCAGGACAGCTTCTGTCTCCGTTACCATCATGTCCACCGGCTCGTCATGGGGCGCGACGGGTACGGCCTCCACTTCCTGGCAGGCGAAAGCGAAGCCGAGCGCCACGACCCGACCCCTTGCGCGCAGGCCGGCAAGGGTGCGGTCATAGAAGCCGGCACCATAGCCGATGCGGTAGCCACGACGGTCGAAGGCGGCGAGTGGCACCAGCACCGCCTCGGGTACCACCTCCGGCGCGATCTCCGGCGGCTCGGAAATGCGGAAGGCGCCGGCGGGGACGAGACTGTCGTCCGCGCGCCAGCGGCGGAAGATCAGGGGCCGGTCGCGGCCGAGGATCACCGGAAGGGCAAGCTCGGCCCCTGCGGCGCGCAACAGCTCGGCCAGGGGGAGGGTATCGATCTCGTCGCGGAATGGGACGAACAGCGCGACGGTTCGGCCCGCGACAGGGCCAACCGCGTGATCGAGGGCGGTCACGGCATTGGCGGCGGCGGCGCGGGAGGCAAGGCGGCGGGCATCCTCGCCCATGGCCGCCCGGCGCCCGAGGGCAAGCGCCCGCAGGCGCTTCTTGTCGGTGGCGAGAGTCGCGTCGGCCATCGAGGGATCATGCCCATCGGGCGTTCGGCGAGGAGGGAAAGCGTGCGGAGCCACAGTAGCCGTTGGAGGTCGATCCCGGGAACCTACAACGTAGGTGGGCGCCGTGTGTCCAGGCCCAGGGGCGAGGTCAGGGACAGCTCCCTTAAGGATCGATAAGGCCCCGGGGAATATGTCTCCTGACGTACTCCGCAGCCCCGCCTTCCCAATGTAGGGATGAACCGCCTCGAGCGCCAGCCCTTTGGCGGGAGGTGTGCGGGGGGCGTAGTCGGGAGGTCCGCGGTGTTTCCAGGCGGCGCGGCCCGCCACGCCGTCGCCCTCCGGCTTGACCGGAGGGCGCATCTTTCCGCCGATGCTATGTCGAAGGGTGTTCCTGGCGGCGCCATGGGTCGTCCGGCCAAGCCGGAGGATGACGGCGGGGGGCGGAGGGAGAACCGCCCAGCGTCAGCCCTTTGGCGAGAGGGAGAGCGTGCGCTCGGGGTGGGTGGTCCAGGCGGCGCGAAAACGCCCGCCACGCCGTCGCCCTCCGGCTTGACCGGAGGGCCCATCTTTCCGCCGGTGCCATGTCGAACGGTGTTCCCGGCGGCGCCATGGATCCTCCGGTCAAGCCGGAGGATGATGGGGTTAGGCCGGGAGGACCGTGCTGAGAGCTGCATCGCGGGAAGACGGAAGGCCATCGGCCACGTGGAGAGGCGCACCGGTGAAGAAGGAAAGAGGAACGCCTGGCCGGATTCGGGCGAGCCAACCCGGCCCCAACGCTCAAAAACTTTCCTCAGCCCATGCCGATGGAGCCGCGTTCCTTGGGGGCGAGTTCGGCCACGAGGCGCTCGATGCGCTCGGCGACGGCGTCGATGGTGCGCGCCACTTCCTCTTCGCTGGCCTCGATGCGGGCCATGGCGGAGGCGCGGGCGTCGCGCTGGCTCTCGATATCGCTCTCCAGCGCCCGGATGCGGTTGCGGGCCTCGGCCAGCTCGTCGGCGATGGTGATGGCGGTCATCACCACCAGGCGCTGGTCCCCGATCTCGCCGAAGGCGCCGCGCAGCTGGGTGATGCGGCTGTCGATGTCGTGGGCGAGCCGGATGAGGTGGTCTTCCTGCCCCTCGTCGCAGGCCATCCGGTATTGGCGCCCCGCGATGGTGACGGAGACATGCGGCATCGCGATCAGCCGCCGTGGGTCGCGAGCACGTCGCGGATGGTGACCATGGCCACGTCCAGCCGGCGGATGATCTCGCGGCCCGCCTCCTCCACCTCGCCGGCCTCCGCCTGGGCCATGTCCAGCTCGGCGGCAAGGCGTGCCCGGTCGTTGCCGAGGGCGTGGAGCTGAGCGAGCAGGGCTTCCTGGTGGCGGTCCGCCTCGCGGCGCCGGTCGATGGCGTCGGTGAGCGCGTCGAGGGCCGCGTGGAGGCGCCGGGTCGCCGCCTCGATGGGGGCGTCCTGCAGCGGCGGGCGTTGCTTCAGCGCATACATTGCGAAAGTCTAGCCGAGTCGGGCGGCAATACGCCACTCGTTCCACAGCCCCCACCATGACGGCAGCCGCTTCCGCAGGCAACCCGCGGCCCGGCAAGGCGCGGCCGGGTGCATTCGGGCGCTCCAGACCGCGCCGCGACGATGCAACGCGCCCGCTCAGCGCCCCCGCGCCTTGACGCCGGGGGATGCCGCAGGTTTGACAGCCGGACGGGCCTTGATACAAGGCGGCCACCACTGGCCGGAGGAATGCCGAGGCCCGGAGCGACCGGGCGCGGGTCCGTCACGGCCCGACGCTGCCTCTGGCCCGCCGGCACGCAACGAAGCCGGCGCGGGAGAAACTGGAATATGTCGAGCCGCACGAGCCACGACCGCTTGGCCAATGCCATCCGGTTCCTCGCGATGGATGCCGTGGAGGCCGCCAACAGCGGTCATCCGGGCCTGCCCATGGGGGCGGCGGACATCGCGACCGTGCTGTTCACCAAGGTTCTGAAGTTCGACCCGTCCCGTCCGTTCTGGCCCGACCGCGACCGTTTCGTGCTCTCCGCCGGCCACGGCTCCATGCTGCTCTATTCGGTGATGCACCTCACCGGATATGAGAAGGTGACCATCGACGAGATCAAGCGCTTCCGCCAGCTCGGCTCGCTCACCCCTGGCCACCCCGAGAATTTCGTCACCGAAGGCATCGAGACCACCACCGGTCCGCTCGGGCAGGGCATCTCCACCGCCGTCGGCATGGCCATGGCGGAGCGCGCCCTCGCCAGCCGCTTCGGCGCGGACGTGGTAGATCATCACACCTTCGTGCTTGCCTCCGACGGCGACCTCATGGAGGGCGTGAGCCAGGAGGCGGCGGATCTCGCCGGCCACCTGAAGCTCAACAAGCTCATCGTGATGTGGGACGACAACCACATCTCCATCGACGGCCCCACCTCCATCTCCGGCTCCACCGACCAGCTGGCGCGTTTCGCCGCGTCGGGCTGGGCGACGACGCGCATCGACGGGCACGATCCCGAGGCCATTCTCGCCGCGCTCGAGGCCGCCAAGAGCTCGGATCGTCCGACGCTGATCGCGTGCCGCACCACCATCGGCTTCGGTTCGCCGAAGAAGGCTGGGTCCGAGAAGGCCCACGGCTCGCCCCTGGGCGCCGAGGAGATCGCCGCCACCCGCGCTGCGCTGGGCTGGGAGGCTCCGGCCTTCGTGGTGCCCGAGGACGTACTCTCCGGCTGGCGCGCCGCCGCCGCTGCGGGCCGTGCGGCCCGCGAGGCCTGGGAAGCGCGGCTCGCGGCCCAGCCCGCCGAGGCCCGCGCCGAATTCGAGCGCCGCGTCGCCGGCACCTTGCCGGAGGCTCTGGAGGGCGCCATCGTCGCCGCCAAGGCGAAGGCCGTGCAGGACGGCGGCGCCGTCGCCACCCGCAAGTCGTCCGAGATGGTGCTGGATTTCATCACCCCGGTGGCGCCCGAGATGATAGGCGGCTCGGCCGATCTCACCGGCTCCAACAACACCAAGGCCAAGGGCGCGAAGTCCATCACGCCGGACGACTTCTCCGGCAGCTTCGTGCATTACGGCGTGCGCGAGCACGGCATGGCGGCGGCGCTCAACGGCATGGCGCTGCACAAGGGGCTGATCCCTTTCTCCGGCGGCTTCATGGTGTTCTCGGACTATTGCCGCCCCGCCATCCGCCTCGCGGCGCTCATGGGCGAGCGGGTGATCCATGTGCTCACCCACGATTCCATCGGCCTCGGCGAGGACGGACCCACCCACCAGCCGGTGGAGCACCTCGCCGCCCTGCGCGCCATTCCCAACCTGCTCGTGATGCGCCCCGCCGACACGGTGGAGACGGCCGAGTGCTGGCAGATCGCGCTGCAGTCCGAGGGCCGCCCCTCGGCGCTGATCCTGTCGCGCCAGAACCTGCCCATCCTGCGCACCGATGCCACCCCGCAGAACCGCTCGGCGGAAGGCGCCTACGAGATCCTCGCCGCCTCCGGCCCGGTGCAGGCGAGCCTGTTCGCCACCGGCTCTGAGGTCTCGACCGCGGTGGAAGCCGCGATGATACTGGAGACGCAAGGGGTCCCGACCCGCGTCGTCTCCATCCCCTCGTTCGAACTGTTCCTCGAAAGGCCCGCCGCAGAGCGGGCCAAGGTGATCGGGGACGCTCCGGCCAAGGTTGCGGTTGAAGCCGCGATCCGCATGGGGTGGGACGCCATCGTCGGTTCGGATGCCGCCTTCGTGGGAATGACCTCGTTCGGCGCCAGCGCGCCGGGAAAGGACCTTTACGCCCATTTCGGCATTACTGCCCAGGCGGTCGCGGCGCGCGCGCTCGACCAGCTTCGGCAGGCGTGAGCAGCGGCGCTCGGCGGGCGCGAGAGGACCGCGCGGCGGAAGAGCCGCGGGCGCGGATCGCAATTCAGGGAGGCCGGGCTTCAAGCCGGCTCATGGAGGACCCATTATGAGCGTCAAGGTGGCCATCAACGGTTTCGGTCGCATCGGTCGCAATGTGCTGCGCGCCATCATCGAATCGGGCCGCACCGACATCGAGGTGGTGGCGATCAACGACCTCGGCCCGGTGGAGACGAACGCCCACCTCTTCCGCTTCGACAGCGTGCACGGCCGCTTCCCCGGCGAGGTCAAGGTCGCCGGAGATACCATCGACGTGGGCCGCGGCCCCATCAAGGTCACCGCCGTGCGCAACCCGGCCGAGCTGCCCCACAAGGAGCTGGGCGTGGACATCGCGCTGGAATGCACCGGCATCTTCACCTCGCGTGACAAGGCTGCGGCGCACCTCACCGCCGGCGCCAAGCGCGTGCTGGTCTCCGCACCGGCCGACGGCGCGGACCTCACGGTGGTCTACGGCGTGAACCACGAGAAGCTCACCAATGAGCATCTGGTGGTCTCCAACGCCTCCTGCACCACCAACTGCCTCGCCCCGGTGGCCAAGGTCCTCAACGATGCTGTCGGCATCGAGAAGGGCTTCATGACCACCATCCACTCCTACACCGGCGACCAGCCGACGCTGGATACCATGCACAAGGACCTTTACCGCGCCCGCGCGGCGGCCATGTCCATGATCCCGACCTCCACCGGCGCCGCCAAGGCGGTGGGCCTCGTGCTCCCCGAGCTCAACGGCAAGCTGGACGGAACGTCCATCCGCGTGCCCACGCCGAACGTTTCGGTGATCGACCTGAAGTTCGTCGCCAAGCGCCCGACCACCAAGGAAGAGATCAACGAGGCGATCATCGCCGCGGCGGCGCAGCAGCTGAAGGGCATCCTCGGCTTCACCGACCAGCCCAACGTCTCCATCGACTTCAACCACAACCCCAACAGCTCCACCTTCCACCTCGACCAGACCAAGGTGATGGACGGAACGCTGGTGCGGGTGCTGTCGTGGTACGACAACGAGTGGGGCTTTTCGAACCGCATGGCCGACACTGCCGTCGCCATGGGCAAGTTGAGCTGACCGGGTAGAGGGGGCGCCATCATGATCGCCTTCCGCACCCTCGACGACGCCGATCTCGCCGACAAGCGGGTCCTCGTCCGCGTCGACCTCAACGTTCCCATGGAGAGCGGGCGCGTCACCGACGACACCCGCCTCAAGGCCATCCTGCCCACCATCCGCACCATCACGGACAAGGGCGGCAAGGCCGTTCTCCTCTCTCATTTCGGGCGGCCCAAGGGCCGCGACGAGAGCCAGTCGCTGGCGCCCCTCGCCAAGGCGCTGGAGGCTCAGCTCGGGCGCACCGTGGCGTTCGCCGCCGACTGCGTCGGCGATGCCGCCGAGGACGCCGTCGCCCGCCTCGCCGCCGGCGAGGTGATCGTGCTCGAGAACACCCGCTTCCATGCCGGCGAGGAAAAGAACGCGCCGGACTTCGTCGATGCCCTCGCAAGCCTCGGCGACATCTACGTCAACGACGCCTTCTCCACCGCCCATCGAGCCCACGCCTCCACCGAGGGCCTCGCCCACAAGCTGCCGGCCTATGCCGGCCGCTCCATGGAAGGCGAGATCGAGGCGCTGACCCGCGCCCTCGAAGCGCCCGCCCGTCCCGTGCTGGCGGTGGTGGGCGGCTCCAAGGTCTCCACCAAGCTCGAGCTGCTCGGCAATCTCGTGCGGAAGGTGGACATCCTGGTGATCGGCGGCGGCATGGCCAACACCTTCCTTGCCGCCCAGGGCAAGGCGGTGGGCAAGTCGCTGTGCGAGCACGACCTCGCCGACACCGCCCGGGACATCCTGAAGAAGGCCGAGGCGGCCGGATGCGAGATCGTCCTGCCGGTGGACGCGGTGCTCGCCACCGAGTTCAAGGCCAATGCCCCGCACCGCGTCGCCTCGGTCGACGACGTGGGCGCGGCCGAGATGATGCTGGATGCGGGTCCGGAGACGGTCGCCCTCGTCGAACGCAAGATCGAGGCGGCGAAGACGGTGGTGTGGAACGGGCCATTCGGCGCGTTCGAGATGGCGCCGTTCGATGCCGCGACGGTGGCGGTGGCCCGCTTCGTGGGCAAGCTGACCCGAGAGGGGCGCGTGCTGTCGGTCGCCGGGGGCGGCGACACCGTGGCCGCGCTCAACCACGCGGGCGCGGCGGGAGATTTCTCCTACGTCTCCACGGCGGGCGGCGCCTTCCTCGAATGGCTCGAAGGCAAGGCCCTGCCGGGCGTCGAGGCCCTGCGACGGTAAGGGAATGAGCATGCGGGCGCGGCGTGCTGCGCTGCGCCGCATGATATAGTGAGGCTAGCCCCGCGCCCGCCCGGTCCGCCGCGGCGGGCGCGCTTTCGATCCGGCCGGGGTGCCACGCCCCGGCTATCACTCCCGCCGAGGGCGGCAAAAAGGCAGGTGAAGGCATGACGGCTGAGCTCGACGCGATCGCGCAGAAAATGGTGGCCGACGGCAAAGGCATCCTGGCGGCAGACGAGAGCAGCGGCACCATCAAGAAGCGGTTCGACGCCATCGGCGTCGAATCCACCGAGGAGAACCGCCGCGACTATCGCGAGCTGCTGTTCCGTTCGGAGGGCATGCAGAAGTACATCTCCGGCGTCATCCTCTATGACGAGACCATCCGCCAGAAGGCGGCGGACGGCACACCCCTCGTCTCGCTCATCGAGAAGGCCGGCGCCATTCCCGGCATCAAGGTGGACGCGGGCGCCAAGCCCATGCCCCTGTGCCCCGGCGAAACCATCACCGAGGGCCTCGACGGCCTCGCCGGCCGCCTCAAGGACTACTACGACCTCGGCGCCCGCTTCGCGAAGTGGCGCGCGGTGATCGACATCGGCGCCGGCATCCCCTCCTATCCGGCGGTGCGGGCCAACGCCCACGCCCTCGCGCGCTATGCGGCGCTGTGCCAGGAGGCGAAGATCGTCCCCATCGTGGAGCCGGAAGTGCTGATGGACGGCGACCACGACATCGACACCTGCTACCGGGTGACCGAGTGGGTGCTGAAGACCACCTTCGAGGAGCTGTATTACCAGCGCATCCGCCACGAGGGCATGGTGCTGAAGCCCAACATGGTGGTTCCGGGCAAGAAGTCGCCCAAGCAGGCCTCCGTGGAAGAGGTGGCGGAAAAGACCGTGCGCCTGCTGAAGACCTGCGTGCCGTCCGCCGTTCCGGGCATCGCCTTCCTTTCGGGTGGCCAGTCGGACGAGGAGGCCACCGCCCATCTCGACGCCATGGTGAAGCTCGGCGGCCTGCCGTGGAAGCTCACCTATTCCTACGGCCGCGCCCTCCAGGCGGCGCCGCAGAAGGCGTGGTCGGGCAAGACGGAGAACGTGGCCAAGGCCCAGGCCGCCTTCACCCACCGCGCGCAGATGAATTCGCTCGCGGCCCTCGGCCAGTGGTCGGCCGACGAAGAGCGCAAGGCCGCCTGAGGCGCGCCTGCCGCAGCAGTCGAGACGAGGGCCGGCTTGCGCCGGCCCTTTTCTTATGGTCTGCCGGCACCCTCCCGGGCACCACGCCCCCAATTTGCCGATTTCTTGGCGGACCGATCAGTCATGGCCCAGACCCAGCCGCCTGCCGGCGCCCGCCTCATGCTCGTGCTCACTGTGACCCCGGCTCTCGATGCCCGGAGCGTTGAGGCCGCGGTGCGCGCCGGCGACGTCGCCTGCCTGGTGCTGCGCCTTCCCGAGGGGTCGGGCGCCCGCCCCGACGCCGCGCATCTTCGGGAAATCGCGGAGGCGGCGCAGCGGCGTGAGGCGGCGGTTCTGCTGGCCGGTCCCGAGGGCCTTGTGGCCTCCGCAGCCCTCGACGGGGTCCACGTCGCCGATGGGCGGGGGCTTGAGGCGGTGCTGCGCCTGCTGAAGCCCGCCTCCATCGTGGGGGCCGGAGGCCTCGCCACCCGCCACGATGCCATGGTGGCCGGAGAGAGCGGCGCGGACTACGTGTTCTTCGGCGCGCTGGCGCCCGACGCGGGGGACTTCCCGCGCGTGCTGGATCTCGTGAGCTGGTGGTCCGATCTGTTCGAGGTGCCCTGCGTAGGGATCGCGACCTCCCTCGACGAAGTCGGCGCCCTCGCGCAGGCCGGCGCGGATTTCGTCGCGCTGGCCGAGAGCCTGCTCGCAGGCAATCCGGCGGCCGCCGTTGCAGCGGCGCAGGCGCGGATCGTCTCGCCCGAAGGCAGCCGATGACGCGCGGTCCCGTCGGTTTCTCCGCCCTCATGCGGCTTTTCGCCGGCGGCTGCCTGCTCGTGCTCGCTTTGTCGCCCGCCGCCGCTCAGACGCAGCCTGCACCACAGCCCACGCCCAGGCCGGCACCCCCCGCCCCAAAACCGGATGCAAAGCCCGCCGCCGGTGCGAAACCTGCTCCCGCCAAGCCTGCTCCCGCCAAGCCGGCGCCCGGCAAGCCCGACGCCAAGCCCGGCGCAGGCCCGAACGCGGCGGGCGGGCGGCCGCTCGGTCCCGCGCCCATGCCCCTGCTCGGCGCGCAGATCGCCTATCCCAGCCTCGATACGCCGGGGGGCAGCGGCGATCTTGCCTATGGCGCCTACCAGCGTGGCTACTATCTGACCGCCTATAACGAGGCGCTGAAGCGCGCCCGCAACAACGATGCCGCCGCCATGACCCTGCTCGGCGAGCTCTATTCCGGCGGCTACGGCGTTCCCCTCGATGTGGGCAAGGCCTTGGAGTGGTACAGAAAGGGAGCGGCGGGAGGTTCCGCGGGCGCGCTCTTCGCCCTCGGCAACCTTACGCTGGCGGGGCGCACGGGGCCGGTGGACGAGCTGGCTGCGGCGAAGCTTTTCCGCGAGGCAGCGGAGAAAGGCAGCGGGGCGGCGGCCTACAATCTCGGCCTGCTCTATCTCCAGGGCCGCAAGCTGCCGAAGGATCCCGCGGAGGCCGCGCGCTGGTTCGAGATGGCCGCCGCGCAGGATGTGGAAGACGCGCAATATGCCCTCGGCGTGCTGCTGAAGGAGGGCAACGGCGTGGAGCGCGATGTTGCCGCCGCGGCCCGGATGATCGGCTCGGCCGCGCGGCTCGGCCACAACACGGCGCAGGTGGAATTCGCCATCATGCAGTTCAATGGCTCCGGTGTGCCGAAAGACGAGGCAGCCGCCGCCGCCATGTTCCGCAAGGCTGCTCTGGGCGGCAATGCCATCGCCCAGAATCGCTATGCGCGCCTGCTCGCCACCGGGCGGGGCGTGCCGGTGGACCGCGAGCAGGCCGCCGCCTGGCATCTCCTGGCCAAGAAGCGCGGGCTCGGCGACCCCATGCTCGACGACGTGGTGGCCAAGCTGCCGGAGGCCGAGCGCAAGAAAGCTGAAGCCCAGGCCGCCCGCTGGGAAGCCGGCCGAGCCTGAGCTTGCGGGCGAGTGTGACCCTTTTACAACGCGGGCCCGCCGCCGCGCGCTGCCCCGAACCCTGCACCTGCTCGCCATGATGACGCCACGACGCGGCATCAGTGAAGACCGTGCCGATGGGGCGGGCGCTGCCGGCCCCGAGGCCCTCTAAAGCGAACACTTGCCCCTCGCGGGCGGCCGCCGCCGGAGCTGCTCCGGCGCACGCCCCCAAGGACGATAACGGGTTGGAAACCATGGCGCGCGGGATTTGCCCCTGCCGCCGGGTTTTGGGCCTCTCCATGCAGCCGGTCGGCTGTGCGCGGAACGTTCGCTTAACCGGACGGCTGATAGACCGGAGCCTCCGGTTGAGCGTTAAGAAGGGAGTTACCGGAATGCGTTTCGTCAACCTTGCTCGCGGCTTCCGGTTCGCGGCCCTGTTCGGCTTTGCGCTCGCGCTCGCCGCCTGCGCCAACCAGCCGAACCCCAATGCCGCCGGCGGCGCGGGTGGCCCCCCCGGCTCGCCGCAGGAATTCGTGGTGGCGGTGGGCGATCGCGTGTTCTTCGAGAGCGACCAGACCGACCTCACGCCCCAGGCCCGCGCGACCCTGGACCGCCAGGCCCAGTGGCTGCAGCAGTACAACCGCTACACCTTCACCATCGAAGGTCATGCGGACGAGCGCGGCACCCGCGAATACAACATCGCCCTCGGCGCCAAGCGCGCCCAGAGCGTGCGCGACTATCTATCCGCCCGCGGCATCGACCCGGCGCGGATGCGCACCATCTCCTACGGCAAGGAACGCCCGGTGGCGGTGTGCAACGACATCTCGTGCTGGTCGCAGAACCGCCGCGCGGTGACCGTGCTGAACGCCGGCGGCGCCTGATCCCCGGTCTTTCAACGGCGAAAAGGGCCGGCGTCCAAGCGGCGTCGGCCCTTTCGTATTCAAGCCATCCGGTGTGGCGACAAACCTTTGGCGAGTCACACTTTGGACGCGATCCGCAGGGTAAAGTCGAGGCCTCGCGGAGCATGCTCCCGGCCTCCACTTTGAGCCACAAGCCACACGTCATGAAGATGCGCCTGCCCCTGGTCGGTGTCCTGGCCCTTTCGCTGAGCATCGCCGCGCTTCCGGCCGCGGCGCAGACCGACGGCGGGCTGTTCGGCAACCTTTTCAAGCCGCCCCAGGCCGCGCAGCAGGACGGCGCGCGGGAGGACACCGAGCTCGTGGCGCGCATGGAGCGGCTCGAATCGACTTTGCGTCAGCTCACCGGGCAGGTGGAGCAGCTGCAGTACCGCAATCAGCAGCTGGAGGCGCAGATGCGCCGGCTGGAAGAGGCCGGCGGCGTGCGCCCGCCCGTGGCTCCCCCGGCCGCGGGGCCTGCTGCGGCGCCGGCGGCCCTGCCGTCTGGCCGTCCGGCCACGGTGCCCGCGGCGCCCGTGCGCCGCTCCGATGCTTTCGATCCCAACATGGACCCGAGCGCCCCCGGCGCCCCCCAGCCCCTCGGCTCGCCAGCCTCGGCGGCACCGTCGCGGGTGGTCGAGGTCACGCCCGCAGGGCGGGCTCCAGTCCCCGGGGCGCAGGTGGCGGCTTTGCCCGGCGCAGGCGGCGGCGTCGCCAGCTCGCCCCGTGACCTTTACGAGGCGGGCCAGGCCCAGCTGCAGCGCCAGGATCTGGCCGGCGCCGAGCAGACCTTCCGCCAGATCATCCAGACAGCGCCGGGCGACCGCATCATCCCCGACGCCACCTTCATGCTCGGCGAGAGCCTGTTCCTGCGCCAGAACTACGGCGACGCCGCCGCTTCCTTCCTCGAGGTCTCCACCAAATATCCCTCCTCGACCCGCGCGCCCGAGGCGCTGCTGCGGCTGGGCCAGTCCCTCGCCGGGCTGGGCGAAAAGGAGACCGCCTGCGCCACGCTGCAGGAAGTGGACAAGAAATATCCCCGCACCGCCTCGTCCATCCGGCAGGCCGTGGAGCGCGAGCAGAAGCGCATCGGGTGCTGACCGGCGATGGCACGCGGCCGTGACACGGGTGGGACGGCGACATCGCGCGGCAGTGCCGGCCCTGCTCAAACCTCCTCCCAAACCCATTCCGCCGCTGCGGACCTTAACCCGATCCTCGACGGCGAGCTTGATGCGCTCTTTGCTCCGTTCACGCGCCAGCCGCGGATCCTCGTGGCCGTATCGGGCGGCCCGGATTCGTCTGCTCTGCTCTTTCTCGCCGCCCGCTGGCGGGCGCGTCGGAGCGAAGGGCCGGAGCTGTTCGCGGCCACCGTCGACCACGGCCTGAGGCCCGAGTCGGGCATGGAAGCGACGGCAGTGGCGGCGCTGGCGGCGCAGCTCGGCATTCCCCACGCCGTCCTCCTCTGGACCGGCCGCAAGCCCGAGCGGGGAATTCAGGAGGCGGCGCGCGAGGCACGCTACGCGCTGCTCGGGGCGCAGGCGCGGAGCCTCGGTGCGCCGGCCCTGGCGCTGGCCCACACGCTCGACGATCAAGCGGAAACGGTGCTGTTCCGCATGGCCCGCGGCTCTGGCCTGTCCGGGTTGCGCGGCATGCAGGCCGAGCGCGCGCGCGAGGGTCTCACGCTCTTGCGCCCGCTGCTCGATGTGCCGAAATCGCGCCTGGTTGCGACCCTGGAGGCCGCCGGCATCGCCTATGCGCGCGATCCGTCCAATCTCGACACCCGTTTCGCCAGGCCGCGCCTTCGCGCCATGGCACCGGGTCTGACGCGGGAGGGGCTGGATGCGCGCCGCCTCGCCCGTCTCGCCACCCGTCTCGCCCGCGCCGACGCGGCGCTGGAGGCGGCAACCGACACGGCGGCGGGTGACCTGAGCCTTGGGACGAGAGGCACGGTGACACTGGATCTCCCGGGCTTCGCGGCGCTCCCCGACGAGATCGCCCTGCGCCTTCTCGGACGTGTCATCGGCGCGGTTGGAACAGAAGGACCGGTGGAGCTCGCCAAGCTCGAGGCCTTCCTGGAGGTATTGAGGGCCGCCATGGCGCCGCCGGCTGCTCCCTTTCGCCGCACCCTTGCTGGTGCCGTGGTGAGCCTTGCGGGTTTCCAACTGCACGTATCGCCCGCGCCGCCCCGCGGTATGGGCGGGCGGATCGCGTCGAATTCAAGCGACAAGAAGGCCGCCATCCTTGGCAAGTGGGGACCTCGCTCCTAGATTAGGCAGCGGACGGTGCGGGAGGTCCCCCCGGCGGCACTTCGGTGCGGAGGTATCCCTTCCGTATGGTGAGGCGTCGATCGGACTGGCCCTGTCTGTCCCCACGAGGGTTCAATGAACGCCAATCTACGCAATTTCGCCCTTTGGGTGATCATCGTCCTGCTGCTGCTGGCCCTGTTCTCGCTGTTCAACAGCCCGGGCCAGCGCACCAATGCGAACGAGATCTCCTTCTCGCAGCTCCTCAACGACGTGGACGCCGGCAAGGTGCGCGAGGTCGTGATCGAGGGGCCGAACATCACCGGCACCTATTCCGACCGCTCGGGCACGTTCCAGACCTACGCGCCGAACGATCCCTCCCTCGTGCAGCGGCTGTACGGCAAGGGCGTGCAGATCACTGCTCGCGCGCCGTCGGACAACGTGCCGTGGTTCGTGAGCCTTCTTGTGTCGTGGCTGCCGTTCCTGGCGCTGATCGGCGTGTGGATCTTCCTGTCGCGCCAGATGCAGGGCGCCGGCGGCAAGGCCATGGGCTTCGGCAAGAGCCGCGCCAAGCTCCTCACTGAGGCGCACGGCCGCGTGACCTTCGACGACGTGGCCGGCATCGACGAGGCCAAGAGCGACCTGACCGAGATCGTGGACTTCCTGCGCGACCCGCAGAAGTTCCAGCGCCTCGGTGGGCGCATCCCGCGCGGCGTGCTGCTGGTTGGCCCGCCCGGCACCGGCAAGACGCTGCTCGCCCGCGCCATCGCGGGTGAGGCCAACGTGCCGTTCTTCACCATCTCGGGCTCCGACTTCGTCGAGATGTTCGTGGGCGTCGGCGCGAGCCGCGTGCGCGACATGTTCGAGCAGGCGAAGAAGAATGCGCCGTGCATCATCTTCATCGACGAGATCGACGCGGTGGGCCGCCACCGCGGCGCCGGTCTCGGCGGCGGTAACGACGAGCGCGAGCAGACCCTGAACCAGCTGCTTGTGGAGATGGACGGCTTCGAGGCGAACGAGGGCATCATCCTCATCGCCGCCACCAACCGTCCCGACGTGCTCGACCCCGCGCTGCTGCGTCCCGGCCGTTTCGACCGTCAGGTCATCGTGCCGAACCCGGACGTGGTGGGCCGCGAGCAGATCCTGAAGGTTCACGCCCGCAAGATTCCGGTCGCGCCGGATGTGAATCTCAAGACCATCGCCCGCGGCACACCCGGCTTCTCCGGCGCGGACCTCGCCAACCTCTGCAACGAGGCGGCTCTCATGGCGGCCCGGCGCGGAAAGCGCATGGTCACCATGGCCGAGTTCGAGGACGCCAAGGACAAGGTGATGATGGGCGCGGAACGCCGCTCGCTCGTCATGACCGAGGAAGAGAAGATGCTGACCGCCTACCACGAAGGCGGGCATGCCATCGTCGCCCTCAACGTCCCGGCCACCGACCCGGTGCACAAGGCCACCATCATCCCGCGCGGTCGTGCTCTGGGCATGGTCATGCAGCTCCCCGAGCGGGACAAGCTGAGCATGTCCTACGAGCAGATGACCTCGCGCCTTGCCATCATGATGGGCGGGCGCGTGGCCGAGGAACTGGTGTTCGGCCACGACAAGGTGACCTCCGGCGCCGCGTCCGACATCGAGCAGGCGACCCGCCTCGCCAAGATGATGGTGACGCGCTGGGGCTTCTCGGACCTGCTGGGCCAGGTGGCCTATGGCGAGAACCAGGATGAGGTCTTCCTGGGGATGTCCATGCAGCGGCACCAGAACATCTCCGAATCCACCGCCCAGACCATCGACAAGGAGGTCCGGCGGCTGGTGGACGAGGGCTATGCCGAGGCGAAGCGCATCCTCACCGAGAAGTACGAGGGCCTGGAAACGCTGGCCCGCGGACTTCTGGAATACGAGACGCTCTCGGGCGACGAGATCGTGGATCTCCTCAACGGCAAGACGCCGAACCGGGAGAGCGTGATCGAGCCGACCAATCCGCGCGGCTCGGCCATTCCCACGACAAAGCGCCCGCGTCCCGGCGGCGCCGGCGGCTCCATCGAGCCCCAGCCCCAGGCCTGACGGCAGGACGAAGCGAAAGCGAAAACGCCCGCGCGAGCGGGCGTTTTCTTTTTGCAGCGCCTGCTGAGGCTTTCCGCAACCTCGCGCCCGACGGGCTGTGCCTTGCGCGCGTCACGCATCCGCCCATCGACAGGGCGGCCGGGGCAAGGCATAGGGCTCGGCTTATGTCGCTTCTCCGGCGCACCTCCATCGTCTCGGCGGCGACGCTCGCGTCCCGCGTGCTCGGCTTCGTGCGCGACGCGGCCACCGCAGCCGTCCTGGGTGCGGGACCGGTGGCGGACGCGCTGGTGGCCGCGCTCGCCTTGCCGCTGCTGGCCCGCCGGCTGCTGGCGGAAGGCGCCTTCAACCTCGCCTTCATCCCGGCGCTCTCCCGCGCTGAATCCGCCGAGGCGGAGAGTGCGACTGCGGGCGGGCCGCGCCGGCTGGCGGCCGCAACCCTGGTGCTACTTGCCGGCCTCCTCTTCGCCTTCGCTCTCGTGGCGGCGCTCGCCATGCCGCAGCTCATCGCTCTCCTTGCCCCGGGCTTCGAGCCCGGCGGCCAACGGGCGGACGTCGCGATCCTGTGCGGACGCGTGGCAGTGCTCTATCTCCCCCTCGCGGGCCTTGCCGCGATCTACGGCGGCGTCGCCAATGCTGCCCACCGGGTGCTGCTGCCGGCGCTGGCGCCGGTGGCGGCCAACCTCACCGTGCTGGCGGTGATCGCAGCCCTCGTCGCCGACGGCCTCATGGAGAGCGATGCGGCCGCCTTTGCCATTGCCGCGGCCACCCTCGCGGCGGGCTGCGCCCAACTCGCCTTGATGCTGGCCGCCGCGCGCGGCTGCCCGGACCGGCCCGCCTTCGCGTCCCTGGCCCGCAGCGGGGCCGGGGTGATGCGGCCGGCGCTCGGGGTGCTTCGGGCGGCCGCGCCGGCGCTGCTGTTCGCCGGCCTCAGCCAATTCCGCCTCATCATCGTCGCCGCTGCGGTCTCGGCCAGCCCCGGCGCGGTGGCGGCGCTCAATTATGCCCAGCGCCTCATGGACTTGCCCCTCGGCCTCGTCGGCGCCAGCGCCGGTGCCGTGCTGGTGCCCGCTTTGCTCCGGCGCAGCGGGCAGGGGGAGGCGGCCGAGGAAGCGGGACGCGCCGTGCTGGCCGCCCTCGCTTTCGCCCTGCCGGCTGCGGCGGGACTGGCGGTGCTCGCCGACCCCATCGTGGTGATGCTGTTCCAGCGCGGCAGCTTCGATGCCGACGATGCGGCCCTCACCGCCGGGCTGCTGGCGGTTCTGGCCCTGTCCCTGCCCGCGCAGGGGCTGGAGCGCGTGCTGTCCGCTGCGGCGTCGACGGCGGGGCTGGTGAAGGCCGCCGAGCGGGTCGCCCTCGGCTCCCTGCTGCTGTGCCTCGCCGCCGCGCTGGTTGTCGCCCCCGCCTTCGGGCCGCGTGCGGCGGCGGGTGCGGTGGCAGCATCGTCCCTGTGCTCGGTGCTTGCCCTCGGCGCCGTGCTGGTGCGCCATGACGCGCTGCGCTTCACGCCCGCGATGCTGCTGTCCGGCACCGGCCTCCTCGGCGCGAGCGTGCTCATGGGCGCCTGCGTCGCGGCTCTGGCGCAGGCTTGGCCCGCCGGGGAGGGGTGGACGGGCATCGTCCGCCTCGCCAGCCTCGTCGCGACGGGAATGGTGCTTTACGGAGCGGCGGCCCTTGCGGTGAAGGCGCTGGCGGGACGGGGCGCAGCCGGCTGACGCCGCAGCGGCGTCCCCTTGCGCCGCATTCCTCGCGGTGGCATGACGCGGCGCATCGTCTTTGCCCCGCCTGGCCCGCCTTGGCCGCGGGGCGCACTCCTTGCGGCGCATGTCGTTCGCCGGGCGCCCGCCCGGAGCCGGCGTGCATCGCAGGGTCCCATCGGGCGGCGCGCCGCCCATCAGGAGTTCCGCCATGGCGGCGTTCGCAGAACGCGTGTTTTCCGGCGTGCAGCCCACGGGCAACCTGCACCTCGGCAATTATCTCGGCGCCATCAAGCGCTTCGTCGAGCTGCAGAAGAGCCACGAGTGCATCTATTGCGTGGTCGACCTCCACGCCATCACCGTCTGGCAGGACCCCGAGGAATTGAAGCGCCACACCCGGGAGGTGACGGCCGCCTTCATCGCCTGCGGCATCGATCCGAAGGCGCACATCGTGTTCAACCAGAGCCAGGTCTCCGGCCATGCGGAACTGGCGTGGATCTTCAATTGCGTCGCCCGCATGGGGTGGCTCAATCGCATGACCCAGTTCAAGGAGAAGGCCGGCAAGGACCGCGAGAACGCATCGGTGGGCCTCTTCGCCTATCCGAGCCTCATGGCGGCCGACATCCTGCTCTATCGCGCCACCCACGTGCCGGTGGGCGACGACCAAAAGCAGCATCTGGAGCTGACGCGCGACATCGCGCAGAAGTTCAATACCGACTTCGGTCCATCCATCGCCGCCACCGGTCACGGGGACGCCTATTTTCCCCTCACCGAGCCGCTGATCGCGGGGCCCGCTACGCGGGTGATGAGCCTGCGCGACGGGGCGAAGAAGATGTCGAAGTCGGACGCCTCCGACTTCTCCCGC
Source organism: Xanthobacter pollutisoli (assembly GCF_040044995.1). Taxonomy (NCBI): domain Bacteria; kingdom Pseudomonadati; phylum Pseudomonadota; class Alphaproteobacteria; order Hyphomicrobiales; family Xanthobacteraceae; genus Xanthobacter; species Xanthobacter pollutisoli. The sequence goes on along the minus strand of NZ_JBDZDP010000003.1, from coordinate 364,776 downwards.
ATCAACCTCACTGACGATGCCGAAGCCATCGCAGGCAAGGTGCGCAAAGCCAAGACCGATCCAGAGCCGCTGCCGTCCGAGGAGGAGGGCCTGAAGGGCCGTCCGGAGGCGGACAATCTCGTGGGCATCTTCGCCGCGCTCGCCGACCGCACCAAGGCCGACGTGCTGAAGGACTACGGCGGCGGGCAATTCTCCGCCTTCAAGGGAGCGCTGGTGGAGCTCGCGGTGGAAAAGCTCGGCCCCATCGGGGGGGAGATGCAGCGCCTGATGGCGGACCCCGCGGCCATCGACGCCATCCTGATCGACGGTGCCGCCCGCGCCCGCGTCATCGCCGACCAGACCATCCGCGACGTGAAGGATATCGTCGGCATGGTGCGCGGCTGAGTGGCGGGATCGGTACCGGGCGGCGATGCAAGGTCCGCCGCCCGGCCGTCCTGCTCGGTCAGGGCATTGAGCAAGCCTTCAGACACTCCCCTAGGTTGCACGGTCCTCCTAGAGCCAGTTCGCATTCAAAACTGTGATCCAGTTGGAGGCCTGTGCGGTCTTAAACGGCGGGCTCGGCGCCTCTCCCGTGCGACGCCGCCAGCCTTGCCGGCTCCCCAGGGCTCGCCTAATGCTGGGCACGCAGAGGAGGCCGCCATGCCGCAGAGCCACGCCACCATCGACCCGGATGAGGTCGCCCGCTTCGATGCGCTGGGCGCGCAATGGTGGGACCCCAAGGGCAAGATGGCGCCGCTCCACGCCATGAATCCTGCCCGGCTCTCCTTCCTGCGCGATGCGCTGGTGCGCCATTTCCACCGTGACGCCAGCAGCCTGCGCCCGCTCAAGGGGCTGAGCCTTCTCGATATCGGCTGCGGCGGCGGGCTGCTCAGTGAGCCCCTCGCCCGTATGGGCGCGCAGGTGACGGGCATTGATCCGGCGCCGGGCAATGTGGAGATCGCCCGCGCCCATGCGGCCCAATCGGGCCTCGCCATCGACTATGAGGCGGTGGCAGCCGAGGCGCTGGCCGATCGCGGAGCGCGCTTCGACGTGGTGGTGGCGCTGGAGGTGGTGGAGCACGTGGCAGATGTGGGCCTGTTCGTGCGCACCGCCAGCGAACTGGTGGCGGAAGGCGGCGTTCTCGTGCTTTCCACCCTCAACCGCACCCCGAAGAGCTTCGCCCTCGCCATCGTCGGCGCGGAATACGTCCTGCGCTGGCTGCCGCGCGGGACGCACCATTGGGAGAAGTTCATAACCCCCGACGAGCTTGAGGCGACCCTTGCGCCCACCGGCTTCTGCGTGTGCGAGAAGGTGGGCATGGCCTACAACCCCCTCTCGGGGGAATTCCGCCTCAGCTCGGACCTGTCGGTGAACTACTTCATGGTCGCTGCGCGCGGCGGATAAGCCGTCGCGGCTCAGTTCCGCTCTTCGGGCAGCACCGGCACGGGGAAGACCTCCACCTCATCCTCCCGCAGCGCCTTCACCTCCTCGGGGGTGGCCTCGCCGTGGATGGGGCGGTGCTCCACCTCGCCGTCGTGCATCTTGCGCGCGAGATCGGCGAAGTCGTCGCCCACATAATCGGAATTGCGCAACATGTGCTCGCGCAGCTGGCGCATGAGGGCGCGCAGCTCCCCGTCAGGCCGGGCCATCATGGGAACCGGCGCGGGCTCCGCTGCACCGTCCGTCACGGCGGGTGCGTCGCCGGCCGGGGAAGAGGGCGGGGCGGGCGCACGATCGGTCCGGGCGACGGAGGGCGCCATCACGGCCTTCTCCACGCGGGTCGAGCCGCAGGCGGGACAGGTGACGAGGCCGCGCGCCTGCTGGGCATCGAAGCTCGCGGAAGAGGGAAACCAGCTCTCGAAGCCGTGGCCGGTCTCGCACTTGAGCGTGTAGCGGATCATGACGACGCCTTGACAACGTGGAGATGGCCGATCTGCCCCGGCTCGGCGATCTCGAAGCGTCGCCCGTTGGCGAGGGAGGGCACCCGCGCGCGGGCCGCCGCCACGTCCTTCATGTCGATTTCGGCGAGGATGACGCCGCGGTCGGTGCCACCCTCGGCGATGACGCGGCCCCAGGGGTCCACGACCAGAGAATGACCATAGGTCTCACGGCCGTTCTCGTGACGGCCCGCCTGGGCGGCCGCCAGCACGAAGGCGCCGTTCTCGATGGCACGGGCACGCAGCAGGATATGCCAGTGCGCCTCGCCGGTGGGGCGGGTGAAGGCCGACGGCACGGTGAGCACCTGCGCGCCGCCCTCCGCCAGGGCCCGGTAGAGGGAAGGAAAACGCAGGTCGTAGCAGATGGACATGCCGAGGCGGATGCCCTCCACATCCGCCAGCACCGCCCGCTCGCCGGCGCGGTAGGCGTTGGATTCGCGATAGCTCTCGCCGTTGCCGAGATCGACGTCGAACATGTGGATCTTGTCGTAGCGCGCGGTGATCTCGCCATCCGGCGCGATCAGGAAGCCGCGATTGACGGCGCGGGAGTCGGAAACCTTGAGGGCGAGGGAGCCGATGTGCAGCGTGATGCCGAGCTCGCGCGTCAGCTGCTGCAAGGCGGCAAGCGTGTTGTCGTCCGCCTCCTCCCGCAGCTGGCCGAACAGGACCTGCCGGTCCAGCTCCATGATGTTGGTGACTTCCGGCGTCTGGACATAGCGCGCGCCTTCACGGGCGGCCTCGCGCACCAGCGCGGCGGTGGCGTCGAGATTGGCCGTCGGGTCGCGGCCGCTGCGCAGCTGCACCAGGCCGACGCGCAGAATGCCAGTCGTGTTCGCCGCCGCGTCATCCTCGGGCTTGGCGGCCGAAGGCGGTCCTGCGGGAGAGGCTGCACGGGTCATGGGGCTCGTTCTTTCGCTGGCGCCGGAGCCGTCGCATCGCCGGGTCCCTGGAGGAGCACCCGGAACGGCAGCGCCCGGGACGGGAGCGCGTCCCGGGACATATGGGGGCTCGTCTCCAGTTTTGCACGCCTTCCAGGCGCGCGGCGAGGAATTGATGACGGGTCCGGCCGAAATCGCCCGTCAGGCCGCGAGCGAATCCAGGCGGCCAGCGTCTTCAAGAGCATAGAGGTCGTCGCACCCGCCCACATGGGTGTCGCCGATGAAGATCTGCGGCACGCTGGTGCGCCCGCCGGCGCGGCGGGTCATTTCCAGCTGGCCTTCCTTGTCCGTGGTCACGTCGATCTCGGTGAACGTCCAGCCTTTGCGCCGCAGCAATTCCTTGGCGGAATGGCAGTAAGGGCACCAGCTCTTGGTGTAGATTTCGATGGGCTTCATGATGTCACAATGGGAGTGGCGCGACGGCGGGGCACCGTCACGAAAGGGTCGCATCATAGGCAATCAGCGGAATTCGACAACCCGGGCAAACGTGAGCGCGTCGACCCCGGCGGCCCCTGCACGCCGCAGCGCTTGGGCGCAGGCGTCGAGCGTCGCACCCGTCGTGTAGACGTCATCCACCAGCAGGATGCGCCGGCCTTCAACCGCCAATGCTGCGCTGCGGGACACCTCGAAGGCTCCCGCCACATTGGCCCGCCGCTCCGCCTTGCCGAGCGCGGTCTGGGACGAGGTGCGGCGTCGGCGCAGCAGCAGGTCCGGCCGGTGCGGCCGGCCGGCGGCGCGCGCCACATGCCCACCCAGGAGTGCGGCCTGGTTGAACCGCCGGCGCCACAGCCGCACCGGATGGAGCGGAACCGGCACCACCACGCCGGCCGACGCCAGGATATCGCCACCCGCCTGCGCCATCAGCCGCGCCATGGGGGCGGCGAGATCGAGCCGGTCGGCGTATTTCAGCTTGTGGACAAGGTCACGCGCCACGGCCTCGAAGCACACCGCGGCACGGGCCCTGTCGAAGGCGGGCGGATCGTCCAGCGCCTCGGGCGAAACGCGCGGCCCATCCGACAGGCCGAGCGGGTCATGGGCGAAGGGCGCGCCGGTACGGTCGCAGAACGGCCGGCTGATGAAGGCGAGCTGGCCCCAGCACGGGCCGCACAGGCCGCCCGCGGCGCCGGTTATGCCGCCGCAGGCGATGCAGGTGGGCGGCAGGGCGAGGGAGAGCAGCGCTTCGCCCAGCGCCCGCACCCGCCCGAAGTGAAAGGCCATTCCCGCCATCGTCCGCCCCCCTGGGGGATGATCGGCGGCGCGCGCCAGCCTGTAAAGCCGCTGCGCGCCGCGATCCCGCTGCCGGGTCGCCTCAGCGCGGGTTGAAGGTGCGCAGCAGCAGGGCGTTGGCGATGACGCTCACGGAGGAGAGGGCCATCGCGGCCGCCGCCACCATGGGCGACAGCAGCAGGCCGAGGCTTGGATAGAGCACGCCGGCCGCAATGGGCACGCCCGCCGCATTGTAGAGGAAGGCGAATACGAGGTTCCGCCGGATGTTGGACATGGTAGCGCGCGACAGGGCACGGGCATGGGCGATGCCGGAGAGGTCGCCCTTCAGCAGGGTGATGCCGGCGCTTTCCATGGCGATGTCGGTGCCGGTGCCCATGGCGATGCCCACGTCCGCCACGGCGAGGGCCGGGGCATCGTTGACCCCGTCACCTGCCATGGCGACCACATGGCCTTCCTTGCGCAGGCGCTGCACCACCTCAGCCTTGTGGGCCGGCAGCACCTCGGCCTCCACCTCGGTGATGCCGAGGCGCTTGGCGACGGCGAGGGCGGTGGTGCGGTTGTCGCCGGTGAGCATCACCACGCGCACGCCGTCCCGTGCCAGGGACTTCAGCGCCGCCTCGGTGCTGTCCTTCACCGGATCGGCAACGGCGATGAGGCCCGCAGGAGCGCCATCCACCGCAACGAAGACGGCGGTCGCGCCATCCCGCCGGTAGCCTTCGGCGGCGGCGGTGTGATGGTCGGTGGGGATGCCGATCTCGCTCAGGAAGGCCGCATGGCCCACCGCGACGCGGCGGCCGTCAACGCGTCCGGTGATGCCCTTGCCCGCCGGGCTTTCCACTTCGCCCGGCTCAGCGAGGGCAAGGTCGCGGGCGGCGGCTTCCTTCACGATGGCGGAGGCGAGGGGATGCTCGCTGGCGCGCTCCAGGCTGGCGGCGAGGCGCAGGATCTCGTCGCGGTCGCGGCCGCCGAACGCCTCCACCGCGGTCACCTTGGGCTTGCCCACGGTGAGGGTGCCGGTCTTGTCGACCACCACCGCATCCACCTTTTCCATGCGCTCCAGCGCCTCGGCATTCTTCACCAGCACGCCGAGCTGGGCGCCGCGGCCCACTCCCACCATCACCGACATGGGCGTGGCGAGGCCGAGGGCGCAGGGACAGGCGATGATGAGCACGCTCACCGCCGCCATCAGCGCGAAGGTGAGGCGCGGCTCCGGACCCACCGCCATCCACACGGCGAACGCGATGAGCGCGCAGGCGAACACCAGCGGCACGAACCAGCCGGAGACCTTGTCCGCGAGGCGCTGGATGGGCGCGCGCGAGCGCTGGGCCTGCGCCACCATCTGCACGATCTGGGACAGCAGGGTGTCGCGCCCCACCTTTTCGGCTCGCAGGGTGAAGGCACCCGAGGAATTGACGGTGCCGCCGATGACGTTCTCACCCTTTTCCTTGCTCACCGGCAGCGACTCGCCGGTGACGAGGCTCTCATCCACCACGGCGCGGCCCTCGGCGACCGTGCCATCCACCGGCACTTTCTCGCCGGGGCGGACGCGCAACAGGTCGCCGGGGGCGACCAGCATGAGGTCGATCTCTTCGTCCGTGCCATCGGCGCGGATGCGCAACGCGGTCTTGGGCGCGAGCGAGAGCAGCGCCTTGATGGCGCCCGAGGTCTGGTCGCGGGCGCGCAGCTCCAGCACCTGACCGAGGGCCACCAGCACCGTGATGACGGCCGCCGCCTCGAAATAGACCGGCACGCCGCCCTCATGGGCGTGGAAGCCCTGCGGGAACAGGCCGGGCGCGAAGGTGCCGACGAGGGAGTAGAGATAGGCGACACCGGTGCCCAGCGCGATCAGCGTGAACATGTTGAGGTTGCGCGTCTTGAGCGAAAGCCAGCCGCGCTCGAAGAAGGGCTTGCCCACCCACAGCACCACCGGCGTCGCCAGGGCGAATTGAACGTAGTTCGAGATCTGCTGGGGCAAAAGGTGCAGGCCGAGAAGATGCTGGCCCATCTCCAGCACGAACACCGGGATGGTGAGCGCGAGGCCGATCCAGAATCGGCGGCTCATGTCCACCAGCTCTTCGTTGGGGCCGTCGTCGAGGGTGACGATCTCCGGCTCCAGCGCCATGCCGCAAATGGGGCAGATCCCCGGACCGATCTGGCGGATCTGCGGATCCATGGGGCAGGTGTAGATGGTGCCTTTCGGCACGTCCTGCGGCGGAGGCGGCGGCGCGGCGCCGCCCACATATCGCACCGGATCGGCCTTGAACTTGGTCTCGCAGGAGGAGGAGCAGAAAAAATAGGGCTTCTTCTCGTGCCGGGCGGAATATTTCGCCGTGCCCGGCGACACCATCATGCCGCACACCGGGTCCTTCACCGGCGCGAGATAGGTCTGCGGCGCCGCCTCGAACTTGGTCTTGCAGCCGTTCCCGCAGAAGAAATACGTCTTCCCTTCATGCGCCGTGCTGGGCTTGCCGGCGGCGGGGTCGGTCTTCACGTCCATGCCGCAGACCGGGTCCTTCACCGTCTCAGGCAGGGGCGATGCCGCATCGGGCGTCGCCGCCGGCGCAAGGTCCAGCGGGGGAGGAGTCTTGCCGCCGCAGCAATCGCCGCCGTGGGCGGCGTGGTCGTGCGAGGAATGGTCGTGCTCGTTTGCCATGGCGGCTCCGCGAATCCGGTTGCCAGCCATAGGCCGCCTGCGTCGGCGTAACCTTGCGCTGGCTCATATTCGGGGGGCGGTAAACCCCCTGGGGGTATGCCCCTTGTCCAATATACCCATAGGGGGTATATGGCAAGCCATGCGCAGCCCGACGAAAGAGCAAGTCCTGAAGCGCCTGAGCCGCATCGAGGGCCAGGTGCGCGGCCTCTCCCGCATGGTGGAGGAGGATCGCTACTGTATTGATATCATCACCCAGCTCTCGGCGGCGCGCGCGGCGCTGCGGCGGGTGGAGGAGGAGGTGCTGAAGGACCACGTGGGCCATTGCGTGGAGCACGCCATCCGCTCCGGCGACGCCGAGGACCAGCGGCGCAAGGTGGCGGAACTGATGGAAGTGATCGTACGCAGCGAGCGGTGAGGGGGCCTAAGCCCGCTCGATGAAGGTCAGCTCGCTCTCGTCATAGGCGCGCCGCTCGATCTCGCGGAAGCCCTCGGGCGGCACGAAGGCGCCGGTGCGCTCCTCCACCACCAGCAATGCATCGGTGCTAAGCCAGCCGCCGTCCAGCGCCGCCACGATTGCCTGCTCGGCGAGGCCCTTGCCATAGGGCGGATCGCAGAAGACGAGGCCGTATGGCTCGCCCGGCCCCATCGGGCCGAGGCGGGTGGCGTCGCGACGGAACACCTTGGTGACGCCGGTGAGGCCGAGGGCCTCCACATTGTCGCGGATGAGCCCGCGCGCCTCCGCCGCCTCCTCCACGAACAGCGTGAAGCGCGCGCCGCGGGACAGTGCCTCGATGCCCAGGGCGCCGGTGCCGGCGAAGAGGTCCAGCACGCGCGCGCCCTCGCAGGGGTCGCCATAGGCGTGGGCCAGCACGTTGAACAGGCTCTCCCGCAGCCGGTCCGACGTCGGGCGCGTGTGGCTCGACGCAGGCCCCTTCAGCGTGCGGCCCTTCAGCCGGCCGCCGACGATGCGCATGGCGTTGCCGGTTTCCGCTCAGCGCTTGCCGCGCGGGGCCTGCGGCTTGCCGCCGGGTTTCCCGCCCGGCTTCCCGCCGGCGCCTCCGGGCCGGCCGAAGGGCTTCCCGGCGGGCTTTCCGCCCGCCCGCCCGCCCGGCTTGCCACCGGGTTTACCCCCCGGTTTGCCCCCGAACCCGCCGGGACGCGGAGCGCCCTGACGTCCGGCGGGCCGCTCGGAATAGTCGCCACCGCGCCCTTCGGCCCCGGTACGGGCGCGGAACGGCCGGTCGCCCTGCGGACGCTCACCGCGTGCCGGCTTGTCGCTGAAACTGCGGCCGCGGCCGGCGGGACGCTCGTCAAAGCCGCCCTCCGGGCGGGGCCGCGCGCGCGGCGGGCGCTCGCCCTGCGGACGATCGCTCTGCGGACGATCGCTGCGAGGCCGCTCGCCGTGGGGACGCTCGCTCTTGAAGCGCGGGCCGTCGCTGCGCTCGCCGCGGGGGGGCTTGTCGCCGAGGCTGCGGCCGCGGGGGCGTTCCTCGGAGCCGCCACGGCCGTCGGGGCGCCCTTCGGGCCGGGGGCGCGAGCGGATCGGCCGGTCGCCCTGCGGACGCTCGCCGCCGAACCGCTGCTCGCCTTCCGCGCGGCGCGGGCCGCTGCGGCGGATGCCGCTATCCTCATTGTAGCTGCGACGCGGCGCGTCCCCGCGTCCGCCCGCCTCCTCGCGGTCGCGGAAGCGGCGCGGCCGCTCCTCGCCCTCGGAGCGGGTGGGACGGCGGCGGAAGTCCTCGCGGCCTTCCGCGTCGCGGCGCGGGCCGCGGGCATCGGCGCGGGCCGGCCGTTCCTTGCCCTCGGCGAAGCCCCTGCGCGGGGGGCGCGCCTCTTCGCCCCGGCGCGGTGGGCGCGCGTCCTCGCCTTTGCGCGGGGGGCGTCCTGCGCGGGCCGGAGCTTCACCGCGGGGGGCAACCACACGCTCGACCTTCACCGCGCGGCCCTTGCGATCGGCAACGGCGCCACGGCTTTCCACCTGATGCTCCTCGCTCATGCGGCGGCGCTGGCGGGGGCCGGCGGGACGGATCACGTCCTCCACCGGGGCGTCGAACTCCTCCACCCGGCGCGCGCTCCGGCGGGCCGGCACCTTGAGCCCACCGGCCTTGTCGGCGGCAGCCTGCTTGCGCCCGGCGGGGCGCAGCGGCACGCGGGGCGGCAGCTCGCCAATCTCGCGCTCCACCATCGGCCCGTCGAAATCGACGCCCGCGGCGGCGGCGATGTCGGCGCCGATCTGGTCGCGCAGGATGCGCGTGCGCACCTCCTCGATGCCGCCCTCGGGGATCTCGCCCAGCTGGAACGGGCCGTAGGAGACGCGGATCAGCCGGTTCACCTGCAGGCCGAGGGCGCCCAGCACGTTGCGGATTTCGCGATTCTTGCCTTCGCGCAGGGAGACGGTGATCCAGGCGTTGGCGCCCTGCACCCGGTCGAGCTCGGCCTCGATGGGACCGTACTCGACACCGTCCACCGTGATGCCCTTGAGCAGGCCGTCGAGATCGGCCTGGTTCACCTCGCCGTTGGCGCGCACGCGGTAGCGCCGCAGCCAGCCGGTTTCCGGCAGCTCCAGCACGCGGGCGAGGCCGCCGTCGTTGGTGAGCAGCAGAAGGCCCTCGGAATTGAGGTCCAGCCGACCGATGCTGACGAGGCGCGGCAGGCCTTCCGGCAGGATTTCGAAGAGGGTGGTGCGGCCCTCCGGGTCGCGGTTGGTGGTCACCACGCCCTTGGGCTTGTGGTAAATGAAGAGGCGGGTACGCTCCCGCTCGGGGAGCGCCTCGCCGTCCACGGTGATGGTGTCGGCCGGTGTCACGGTGACGGCGGGGCTGGTAAGCACCTCGCCGTTCACGGCGACGCGGCCGGCCTCGATCCATTCCTCGATCTCGCGGCGCGAGCCGAGGCCGGCGCGGGCGACCACCTTGGCGACGCGCTCGGCCTCCTTGGCTGGGGCGGCGGGAAGCTCGCGCTTCTGGCGGGGAACGCGGTTCTTGTCCTTGCGGGGCGGTGATGTGCGCGGCATGAGGGGGAGTTAGCACAGCGGGGGCGGCGCGGCGAGCGCGGCGATCATTGCGTCACAGGGGCACCATGTCCGGAACCTTCATGCAGATGGCGCTCAACGAGGCGCGCGCCGCCGCCGAACGCGGCGAGGTCCCCATCGGCGCCGTGCTGGTGCGGGGCTCGGAGGTGATCGCCCGCGACGGCAACCGCACCCGCGAGCTTAACGATCCCACCGCCCACGCCGAGGTGCTGGTCATCCGCGCCGGCGGTGCCCGGCTTTCCGCCGAGCGGCTTACGCAGTGCGATCTCTACGTGACGCTGGAGCCCTGCGCCATGTGCGCGGCGGCGGTTTCCTTCGCGCGCATCCGCCGGCTCTATTTCGGCGCGCCGGATCCCAAGGGCGGCGGCGTGGAGCACGGTCCGCGCTTCTTCTCCCAGCCCACATGCCACCACGCGCCGGAAGTCTATGGCGGTATCGCCGAGCGGCAGGCCGCCGAGGTGCTGCGCACTTTCTTTCAGGAGCGGCGGTAGCAGGGCGCGGTCCGTGGATCTCAGCGCCGGGGTGCCCCCGCGTCCAGATTGAGATCAGCGATGGCCGATGCGGCGAGCAGGAAGGCGCCCGCGCCGTAGGGGGTGGTGCTGGCTGCGGTGACCTCGCCCGGCTTTTCCGCCGGCTGCTGCACCCATCCAAGCCGGCCGTCCGCATTGACGGCGCTGGCGAGCGCGCTCCACCCCTTTCGCACCACCGGTTCGAACGTCACGCGGTCCAGCAGGCCATGACCGATCCCATAGGCGAGCGCGAAGGTGATGAGCCCCGTGCCGCTGGTTTCAGGTGAACCGGCGGGCCCGAGAAGGGAGGGGGACCAGAAGCCATCCGGATGCTGCAGGCCGGCGAGGCGCGTCGCCATGGCCCGGAACAGGCTTTCGATATCCGCCCGGTCCGGGTCGTCCTGCGGAAGACTGTTCAGCATGCGCGCGAGCCCGGCGATGACCCAGCCGTTGCCGCGCGCCCAGAAGATTTTCGGTCCCCCGTCCTCCGGCCGGCCGAAAAAGCGGTTGTCCCGATAGAATAGGTTTTCCTCGGGATCGAAAAGAAAAGCCTTCGTGGCCTTGAACTCGCTGATGGCGAAGTCGCGGTAGCGCGGATCCTTCGTCTGGCGCGACAGCTCGATCCAGACGGAGGGTCCCATGAAGATGGAATCCGCCCAGCACCAGCGATTGACACAGGGCCATTCGCCGGTCGCCTTGTCCTTGTACATGGCGAAATGGACGCGGGACGGGCTTGCGAGGACTTTGTCGAAGCTCGCCCGCAGCGGGCGAATCGCCATTTCGCCGGCGCCGTGCTGCGCGGCCCACAGATAGGTCATGCCCACGGAATAGTCGTCGGCCATGTAGGTGCGCTTGCCGGGCTGCCATTCGTTGCGGTTGCCGAGGTCGAAGATGGTGGCGCGCACCCACTCATCGTTTGTGCGGTCGGCCAGCCACGTCATGCCGAGCCAGAACGCCGCCTGCTGCCAGCTGCGCGGATTGCGCTCGTCGCTGCCGCGGACGGGAAGGAGGGAGCTCGGCATGTTCGCGACCTGCCAGCGCGCCACTTTCTGCGCCAGGGCAAGCACCGTATCGCGCGCCAAGGACGCCGGTGCGACCAAGATCTTCTCGCCGGCGGGGGCGGCCGATTGACTGGGGTCGGGCGAGCAGCCGGCGCCCGCCATCGCCAATAACGTCGAAATGAACAGGAAGAAGGGGAGCCGGGAAACTCGAGATTCAAAAGACATCATTGGCTATCCGGTGAGATAGACAGAAATACAATAATAATGCGAATAGAATGCCATAATACCGTCAGTTTGTCAATCTATATATAAAATAATCAGTCATAGCCCAGACACTCGCCCGGCCGGTTCTGTCGCGGCTGTCGGTCGACCGGTACCTTTCCGCGCGGTGCGGTCCAGAACTTGCTGCCGCAACTGGGCATAGGCGCTTTCCCCCGGGCGCTTGCGTAGCGCGCGGGGGAAAGCGTTGTCCGCGAATGATGGTGTCCGGCACCGCGCCACCCTGTCAGGCGACGCGGCGGGCAATGGCCTGGGGCGGAGGCGGGAAGGCCTGCTCCGGCCTACAGCAGCGCGACCTTGCCGGTGGCAACGTCGTAGCGGGCGGCAACGACCTTCAGGCGTCCCTCTTTGACGGCCGTGGCGATGAGGGGCGAGGCCTCGCGCAGAAGGGTCGCGTGGATCTTGGCGTTGGCGTCGATGGCGGCTTCGAAGTTGGAGCCGGCGGCATCCACGGCGGGCCGGATGGGAGCGTAGAGGGCGCTGATCTGGCCGGGGACCTCCTTGGCTTCCATGGAGGCCTTGACCGCGCCGCAGTTGGTGTGCCCCAGCACCATCAGAACGTTTACGCCGAGGACGGCGACGCCATACTCGAGACTGGCGGTGATCTCCGGCGTGGTGATGTTGCCGGCCACCCGGACAACGAAGAGCCGGCCGATGGTCTGGTCGAACACATACTCGACAGGAACGCGGGAATCCGCGCAGGAGAGCACCGCCGCAAAGGGTTGTTGGCGTTCGGCGGTCTTGGCCTTGAGGATGGACAGATCCTCGTTCAGAGACTGCAGGTCGCCGCTCATGAAGCGCTGGTTGCCGTCCATCAGGGCCTTCAGCGCGGCGTCCGGCGTCAGGGTGCTCTGGGCCGCCGCTGGCTGGGGACGCAGGGTCGCCGCGCCTGCCAGCGCAAAGGCGGTGCCGGCGACCGCGCTGCACAGGAAGCCGCGGCGGCCGAGGCCCCTGTCGGCTTCATCGCCCCCGGGCGACGCACAGCAGCTGCAGCCGGCGGCGTGGCCGGTCGTATCCTTGAGCTTCATGTTTTCCTCCCGAGTGGCTGCGCCTTGGTGGGCAGCACGCGTCTCCTCCGGTTCGAGGAAACACGGCCACGCTATCCCAGCTGCAGCTCGAGGGGGACATTTTTCCCGGCCGGCTGCCCGCACTCGCCATGGGGCGAGCGCCAGCAGCCGCGCCTCCTGTTCCGCTCATGCCTCGGTCTTGAACAGGTCCTGGAAGATGAGCGGGCCCCACACCCGGCCCCGCGCGTGCACCAGCGCGCCGCCTTCGTTGAGCCTCCCCAGCTTGACGGGTGCGAACCCCAGGGTCTTGGCGAGATCCGCAACGGAGGGGACGGCGTCCTCGTCGTCGCTCGCCAGGAAGACGACCCGGTGCCCGCCCGCTACCATCGGATCGGTGGCCAAGGTGGCGGCGACGAGATGGTTGAAGCCTTTCACGAACTTCGCGCCGGGAAACGACTTCGCGACGAAAGCTGAGGAGGGGAGTCCGTCCAGCTCCTCAGGCGGCAACTGGGCGTTCGTTGCGTCGATAATCGTCTTGCCGTCCCAGCTCGGCAGCGCCTTCGCCACCTCCCGGTGTTCTGCGAACGGCACCGCCAGGAAGATCGTGTCGGCCGTGAGCGCGTCCGCCAGCGATTTGGCGACGACCGTGGGCCCGATGGCTTGAGCCTGGGCCATCAGCGCCTCGGGCGGCCGGCGGCTTGCGACGGCGACCTCGATGTTTCTACGGGCGAAAGCCTGGGCGAGGGCCTGGCCGATCTTGCCGAAACCCACAATCGCATAAGTCATGATGCTCTCCCTTCAGTATTGATTGAGAAATCCCTCCGTTCAGATGGCGGACGTGCCTCCATCGACGTACAGTTCGACGCCATTCACGAAACTGGAGTCGTCCGAAGCAAGAAACAGCGCGACCGCCGCGATTTCTTCCACGCGCCCCATCTTTCCGCGCGGAACGAGGGACTCGAAATAGCGCTTCGTCTCCTCGTCGAAGATCTGCTCCTGAATAGGGGTGGCGATCTGGCCGGGACTCAGCACGTTGACCCGGATGTTGCGGCCCTTCAGCTCGTTGAGCCATCCGCGGGCGAAGGCGAGCAGCGTCGCCTTGCTCGCTGCATAAACGCTGAAACCGGGAAATCCTTTGATGGACGCAATCGAGCCGGTCATGAAGATCGACCCGCCGTAGTTGAACAGCGGCAACGCCTTCTGGACCGTGAACAGCGTGCCGCGGGCATTCAGGTTGAAGGCCGTATCGAAATGCTGCTCGGTGATCTCGCCCAGCGGGCGGGCCTCGCCCGTGCCGGCGCTCGCGTACAGGACATCGATGCTGCCCTTTTCCCGCTTCACCGTGTCGAACAGGCGGTCGAGGTCTTCGAGATTGGAGGCGTCGCCGCGCACGCCGGTCACGTTCCGACCGATCAGGCTGACGGCTTCGTCCAGCGTTTCCTGCCGCCGGCCCGTGATGAAGACGTAGGCGCCCTCTTCAACGAACCGGATGGCGCTCGCCAGCGCCATTCCGCTCGACCCGCCCGTGATGACTGCGACCTTGCCCTCAAGTTTTCCCATCTCGTCGTTCCTTTCAGCGCCATTTGGCGGAGAGCGAAGCCCCCGCGAGCCACGAAATGGGGCTGCAGTCTGTCGGCGTTGAGTGCCGAAGCGCGCACATCCGTGGTGCGAAATTCAACCGGATGGAGCAGGGTGGAAAAGCCGCGTCCAGGCGCCTGTGAGGAGAGAGAGCGGATAATTCTCACCCTTCGAGCGTGTGGCTGCGCCCCTGAGATCGCAATCGATGTGGTAGATACGCGCATTGAAACCGCTGCATGCGGTGCTGGATTGCACCATGATCGACTGGGACGACGTTCGCTATTTTCTCGCCGTCGCGCGCGCTGGCTCGGTGCGGGCGGCTGCCGAGCTGCTCGGAGTGAATCACTCGACCGTGCTCCGCCGCGTCGCCCAGCTGGAGGAGCGCCTCGGGGCGCACATGTTCGAGAAGCTGCCCTCGGGCTACCGCGTGACCGCTGCGGGAGAAGAGGTGCTGGAACTCGCCAGCCAGATGGAATCCGCGTCCCACCAGCTCGAGGCGCGTGTGCTGGGCCGCGATCAAAGCGTGCGCGGGCTGCTGCGGATCACGATCCCTCCGATCCTCGCCACGCACCTGGTCATGCCGGATCTGGCCGAGTTCGCGGCCCTGTATCGCGACATCGAGATGGAAGTCCTGTCGTCCAGCGGGCTGGCGAACCTGACCAATCGCGAAGCCGACGTTGCCATCCGCGTGGTCTACGACCGCAAGACCCTGCCGCTCAATCTGCACGGTTTGAAGGGACCGGAAGTATTTGGCGGCGTCTACATGTCCCGCGATCGCCTCGCGACGTGGCGGGCAGGCGCGCTGGAGCCCATCCGCTGGATCGTCATCAGCAAATACGGGATCCCGGACTGGGTCCGCGAGGGCGAGGTCCGTGCCACAGCCGCTCCGTTCCGGACCACGGACGGGGCGTCGCAGATCGTCGCGGTGCGCCAGGGGATCGGCATGACGACCCTGCCGTGCTTCATCGGCGATGCCGACCCGCTGCTGGCGAGGGTGCCGGGGACTGATCTGCACATGTACGGAACGCTCTGGCTTCTCACTCAGGGCGAGACGCGCAAGACCAAGCGCGTGCAGCTTTTCACCGACTACATATCCCGCAGGCTCGCCGCATACGCGCCGCTCCTTGCGGGACTTTCCGTCTCGGGAGGCTGATGCGCGGCGCTTCGGCCCCGGCCCGGTCTCGCCCCGGCCAAAGGGGAAGAACGAGAGCGCGCTACCGTGGGGAATGGTGCCATGCCATTGCACTGCACACAAAGCCGCGCCCAAGGGGAACCGGGACCGTAGTTCGCAGCTTCCTTCCTCAATGCCTCCGAGGCATGTCCACACATCCGGGGCGGAGGAGAGGCCTTGCTCGATCGCAGGTCATTCGTGCTTGGGGCCACACTGTTGTCGGCTCTCGATGCAGTCGCCGCGCTCCCGGCGCAGGCTCAGGACGGCGAGCGGTTTGATGCCGAGACGGTGCGCAACATGGCGCGCCAGCTTGCGACCAAGCCCTTCAAGGAGGGCAACCGCTCCCTTCCGGCGGAGCTCGACAAGCTCAGCTACGACGACTACCGCAACATCCGCTTCAACATGGACCGCGCCATCTGGCGCGGCCAGCAGCTGCCGTTCGAGATGCAGCTGCTGCATCGTGGCTTCCTCTTCCGCGACCAGGTGGACGTATTCGTGGTCGCCGATGGCAAGGCGCGTCGCGTCGCATATGATCCCAGCCTGTTCCGGTTCGAGAACGGCCTCAAGGCGCCCAACGCAGGCTCCGATTTCGGCTTTTCCGGCTTCCGCCTTCACGGCAGGCTCAATCGACAGGATTATCTCGACGAGATCGCGGTGTTCCAGGGCGCAAGCTATTTCCGCGCCGTGGCCAAGGGGCAGGTGTACGGCACCTCGGCCCGCGGGCTTGCGGTGAAGACGGCGGCACCCTCCGGCGAGGAGTTTCCGATCTTCAAGGCCTTCTACGTGGAGCAGCCGCGCCGGGACGTGCCGTCCATCGTGGTTCACGCCCTTCTCGACAGCCCGAGCGCGACCGCCGCGCATCGCTTCACCATCGGACCAGGCGACACCACGATGATGACCGTCGAGATGGCGCTTTATCCGCGCACCGATCTCGGCGAGGCGGGCATTGCGCCGCTCACCAGCATGTTCCTGTTCGGACCCGCCGATCACGCCGGCTTCGACGATTTCCGTCCGGCTGTCCGCGATGCCGAGGGTCTCGCCATCATCGAGGGCTCGGGCGAGAGCCTGTGGCGCCCGTTGGCCAATCCCGGCCGGCTCCAGATCAGCGTTTTCTCCGGCTCCAATATGCGCGGCTTCGGGCTGATGCAGCGGCAGCGGTCCTTTTTCGATTACCAGGATCTTGAAGCCCGTTACGAGCGGCGACCGAGCGTGTGGGTGGAGCCCATCGGCGATTGGGGGGAGGGCGCCGTCCATCTGGTGGAGATCCCGACGCCGCAGGAGGTCCACGACAACGTCGTCGCCTTCTGGCGACCCAAGGACCCCCTGCGCAAGGGCAGCGAATACAACTACACCTATCGCCTGCACTGGACCTGGGACATGCCCACTCCGCCGAGCCTCGGCCGGGTGGCCGGGACGCGCGCCGGCGGCAGTGACGAGCGGCGGCTTTTCGTCATCGATCTCGTGGACGGCCCCATGCCGGGATTGGCCTTGGACGGGGTGCGCGCCGACGTGTCCGCGAGCGCGGGCGAGGTTCGCGACGTGGTCGTTCAGCCCAATCCCGAAATCAAGGGCGTGCGCCTGTCCTTCGCCTTCGAGCCCAAGGGGACGGGATTGGCGGAACTGAGGGCGCGCCTTCTCAAGGGGGATGTGCCTCTCAGCGAGACCTGGCTCTATCGATGGACGTCCTGAACGACGCCGCGCCGGCGACCACCGCGCCCCCGAGGGCCGCTCTGCCGCCCGAGGCGCCCCTCGCCATGCCGGTGCAGCATCTGGGACGGCGGCCTGAACGGAGCTTTCGGCAGAGGTTGTCCCCCTCGCTCCTGGCCCGCCGCGCCTTCGTATTTGGCGGCGCGATCGCGCTTACGGTGCTCGCCGCCTTCGAGATGTATGAGGTGCTCGACGTCGGCGGCCTGACTTATCTCGAATGCGCGGTCCTGGTCCTTTTCGTGGTTCTGTTCGCCTGGATCGCCCTTGCGTTCACCAATGCGATTGGCGGCGCGTTCAGCCTGCGCGCGGGCAAGGCGGCCCTCGACATTGAGCCGGGCGCTCCCCTCCCGGACCTTTCCATCCGCGTCGCTCTCCTCATGCCTTGCTACAATGAGGAGCCGGGCCGCGTATTCGCCGGCCTAGAGGCGACCTGGCGCTCGCTTCAGGACACGGGGCGTGGCGGCCAGTTTGACGTCTTCATCCTCAGCGACAGCACCGACCCCGACATCTGGGTGGCGGAGGAGGCGGCCTTTCTCGCCCTGTGCCGGCGCACCGGCGGGCGCTTCTATTATCGGCATCGGGCGCAGAACACGGACCGCAAGGCCGGCAACATCGCCGAATGGGTCACGCGGTTCGGCGGCGCCTACGAGGCCATGCTCATCCTCGATGCCGACAGCGTCATGACCGGAGACTGCATGGTCCGCATCGCGGCGGCACTCGAGCGGAACCCGAGCGCAGCGCTCATTCAGACCCTGCCGGTGATTGTCGGCGGCCGAACCCTGTTTGCCCGGTTGCAACAGTTCGCCGGCCGTCTCTACGGGCCGCTGATCGCCCAGGGACTTGCCTGGTGGCATGGGCCGCAGAGCAATTACTGGGGCCACAACGCCATCATCCGCACCCGCGCCTTCGCAGGCGCTGCCGGCCTGCCCCACCTTTCCGGGCGCAAGCCCTTCGGCGGGCATATCCTGAGCCACGATTTCGTGGAGGCGGCGCTTCTGGTGCGCGCGGGCTGGGGTGTCTACATGGTGCCCGGCCTTGCGGGCAGCTACGAGGAGGGCCCGCCCTCCCTCACCGACCTTGCCGTGCGCGATCGCCGCTGGTGCCAGGGCAATCTGCAACACGCGGCGGTGCTGCCGGCGCGGGGTCTGAGTGCGCCAAGCCGGATCCACCTTCTCACCGGTATCGGCTCCTATGTGTCGGCGCCGCTGTGGCTGATGATGCTCCTGGCCGGCCTGCTCACCGCGCTTCAGGCCCGCTTTGTGCCGCCCGATTATTTTCCCTCCGGCTTCGCCTTGTTTCCCGTCTGGCCGGCGCAGGACCCCGTGCGCGCGGCCTGGGTGTTCGGCGGCACCATCGCCGTGCTGCTGCTGCCGAAGTTCATAGCCTTTGGGCTGATGCTGGGCGACGGCGGCGCGCGCCGCGGCTTCGGTGGGGCGGGGCGGACTTTTCTCGGGATGCTGAGCGAGATCATCCTGTCCGGCCTTATGGCCCCGGTGACCATGGTGTCCCAGTCCTTCGCGGTGGTCAGCATTCTGATGGGGCGGGATGGGGGATGGCATCCCCAGCGGCGCGACGACGGCAGCCTCGGCTGGCGTCCGGCCTTGCGCCACTTCCTGCCCCACACCCTCATCGGCCTCGGTTTTGCCGCGGCCACCGCCGCCATTTCGCTGCCGCTCATGGCGTGGATGTCGCCCGTCATCCTCGGTCTGGTTGCCGCGGTCCCCCTCGCGGTTTGGACCAGCCGGCCGCGCGCCGACGGCCTCCTCATGACCCCGGAGGCCCAGCAGCCGCCGGACGTTCTGCGCGCGGCCATGGACCTGCGCGCCGCCCTTGCCGAGGCCAGCGAACCGATGGAGGCGGTGGCCCGCCTCGCCGCCGATCCCGGCCTCCTCGCCTTCCATCGCGACGCCTTGCCCGCGCACGGGCAGCGCCTGGCCGGCGACTTCCGTCCGGAGCGGCTGGTGGCGCGGGCCAAGATCGAGGATTGCGAGGCGCGCGACGAGGCGCTGGCCCTCCTCTCGGCAAAAGAGAAAGCAGCGGCGCTGGCCGACGATTGGTCCCTCCCGCGCCTCCTCGCCCTGCCGGCACAGGCCGGGCCCGCACAGGCGCGCTAGGCTTTAACTAGCCCAGCGCCGAAAGCACCATGCCCATCAAACCACACGCCGCGAGCGTGGGGAGCATTCCGATCTTGAGCCGAAACATGGCGAGCATGGCCAGCGCGGAGAGCGCGGCCGCGCGCCAGTCGATGGAGGAGAGCAGGGGCAGGTCCGGCCCGATGCCGTGCCAGTGCAGGCTCACCACCTCCCGGAACACGACATGGATGGCGAACCACAAGACCAGGTTCAAAATCACGCCCACAACGGCGGCGGTGATGGCGGACAGGGCCGCCCCGAGCGCGCGATTGCCACGCAGGGCCTCCACATAGGGCGCCCCGAGGAAGATCCACAAGAAGCAGGGGGCGAAGGTCACCCACAGCGTCAGCAGGGCGCCGAGGCTTCCTGCGAGCATCGGGTTGAGAATGCCGGGCGCGCGATAGGCGGCAAGGAAACCGACGAACTGGAGCACCATGACAAGGGGGCCGGGCGTGGTCTCGGCCAAGCCCAGACCGTCCAGCATCTCGCCGGGCGCGAGCCAGCCGAAGCCGTCCACGGCCGCCTGCGCCACGTAGGCGAGCACTGCATAGGCGCCGCCGAATGTGACGACCGCCATCAGGCTGAAGAACGAGCCGATCTGCGTCCAGACGCTCCCGCTTCCGAAGACCGCCCAAAGCACCGCGACCGGACCGAGCCATAGCGGCAGCCAGATCGCGAGAATGCCCGCTGCGCGCCTGAGCGACGGCTCGGCATGCGCCAGTTCCCCCCGCTCGAACATCTGGTCCACGACACCGAGGGTGTCGGCCTTCGCGCCTGCGTGCCCCGCGCTCTGGAACAGCTCCGGAGCCGCCCGGCTGCCCGCCCACCCCGCGAGGCCCGCGGCAAGAATGATCAGCGGGAACGGAATGTGAAGCACGTAGATGGCCAGGAAGGCGAGGGCGGCAATCGCCACCATGAGGCGATTCTTCAGCGCGCGCCGGGTGATCCGCAGGAGCGCCTCCACGACCACCGCGAGCACGGCCGCCTTGACGCCAAGAAAAGCCGCGTCGATGAGCGGCACGTGACGGTAGAGGGCATAGAGGATGCTGAGGGTCAGCATCACGACCGCGCCGGGCAGGACAAACAGCAGGCCGGCCACCAGCCCGCCCGCGGTGCGATGCATGAGCCAGCCGATATAGGTGGCGAGTTGCTGCGCCTCGGGGCCGGGCAGGAGCATGCAGTAGTTCAGCGCGTGCAGGAACCGCTGCTCACCGATCCATCGGCGCTCCTCCACCAATTCGCGATGCATGAGAGCGATCTGTCCGGCCGGGCCGCCGAAGCTGAGGCAGCCGATCTTCGCCCAGACTTTCACCGCCTCGCGAAAGGTCGGACGTGCGGGCGCGGCGGCGGAGGCGCTCGTTTCGAATGCGATGGCCATGGCGCGCCCCTCACCCCTGCCTCTGCTGGCCCGCAGGCCAGTTGTGGGTTTCCTCCACCGCGTCGCGGCACCACCGATAGAAGGCGTCGTAGAGCAGCATTCCGGCATCGAGCTGCTGCAGGTCGTCGCGATACATGCGGGAGAGGCCGAGGGATGCGGCGAGGAAGCCTGCCGCTTGGGGAGAAAGATCGAGCCGTGCCGTATCGGCCCCGCGGACGATGACAGCGAGGTGGTTGAGGACGGGAGACCGCAGCCCGAACTCCTCGATCATGGTGTCGAAGGTGCAGGCCTCGCCGCGATGGCTCCAGAACGCGCCTTCAATGTCGAAAGGGGCGGCGGCGAAGGCTTCCGCCACGCCCTCCACCTCGGAGGCGCCAACGAACAGGAAGGCTGCATCGGGATCGATGAAGCGGCGGATCAGCCAGGGGCACGCGATGCGGTCCACCTTTGGGCGGGCGCGGGTGACCCAGACTGTTCGCCCGGCAGCATCGCGCGGCGGCAAGGCGGCTTCGGAGAAGAGAACGCCGCCGCTGTCCCGCCACGCCTCGAATCCGCCTTCCAGCGTTTCCGCCGACACGCCATTAAGACGCAGCCATGCGGCCACGCCCTGGCTGAGCTTGTGCCCTTTCTGGCAGACCACGACGGCCGAGCGTCCCGCCAGCGCGGGACCCCACGTCGCGACGTCGACATGGGATCGCCGGCGGCTGGCGGGTAGCATGCGCCTGTCGGCGGCGTAATCGTCGTCGATGCGAACGTCGAGAATGACCGGCGCGGTCGGCAGCCCAATGAGGCGGCCGAGCTGGGCCACGGTGATTTCTGTGTTTGAAGGCACGGCGTCCATCCCTGGCAAAGGGGAAACAGGACGCGATTTCAGGCTGGCGCCTCACGGGGCAATCGCGGGAGCCCCTTGGTGCCAGATTAGACGGACCAGCGATCCGCGCGCAACCCCGCAGAATGCGTCAGGCGACCGCGGCTCTGATCGGTTTTTTCCCCATTGGAAGCCAGCGCCAGCGCCGCGCCTCAACCGGCGGCGGCAGCATCGACGTCGCGGAACACCTCCTGGGCAATGCGCGACGTCTCCAGCGCCACCGGGACGCCGCAATAGATGGCGATCTGCAGGATCACCTCACGGATTTCGTCGCGGGTGACGCCGTTGGTGAGCGCGCCGCGTACGTGGAGCTTCAGCTCGTGCGGACGGTTCAGCGCCGACAGCATGACGATGTTGAGCATGCTGCGCGTCTTGCGCTCCAGCCCCGGCCGGCCCCAGATCGCGCCCCAGCAATATTCCGTGACGAGTTCCTGCAAGGGGCGGGCGAACTCGTCCACATTGGCCATGGAGCGCTCCACGTGGGCGGCGCCCAGCACCGCCTTGCGGATCTCCATGCCCTTGTGCAGCAGGCTGGTGGCTTCGGTCGTGTCGGTCATCGGACTGTTCCTGGATGAATATGCGTGGCGTGAAGTTGCGAATGCAGGTCAGGATTTTGGCTTGCCGACGATGAGGCGCCGCTCGACGAGGGTCACCGCGAGGTCGAGCACCAGTGCGAACACGGTAAGCACGATGATGCCGGCGAAAACCGCATTGACGTCGAAGGTCGCCTCCGCCTGGAGGATCAGGTAGCCGACGCCGCGGGCAGATCCGAGATATTCGCCCACCACCGCGCCGACGAAGGCCATGCCAACCGACATGTGCAGGCTGGAGAACACCCAGCTCAGAGCCGAGGGGATATAGACCGTGGTGAGAAGCTGGCGCCGGTTCGCGCCCAGCATCCGCGAATTGGCGAGGATGACCGGGTTCACCTCTCGCACGCCCTGGAAGACGTTGAAGAAGACCACGAAGAACACCAGCGTCACGCCCAGCGCCACCTTGGAGCCGATGCCCAGGCCGAACCAGACGATGAAGATGGGGCCGAGGATGACCCGCGGCATGGCGTTGAGCGCCTTGATGTAGGGATCGAACAGGGCCGCCGTCAGCGGCGAGAGGCCGAGCCACAGGCCGATGCCGATGCCTGACGCCACCCCTAGCAGGAAGGCGAGCAGCGTCTCGATCAGGGTGGTTGCAAGATGGACAAAGATCTCGCCCGTCACGAACCAGCTGACGATCTGCTGGAACACCAGCACCGGATCGCCGAAGAAGAAGACCGGCAGGACCTTGGCCCGCACCAGCGCATACCAGGCGACGAGGAGGGCGGCGAACAGCGCCGCCTGGAGCGCCGTGAGGACGATGGGGCCGGGCATCGGTCGCCGGCGGGGCCGCCGTTGCGGGCGGGCGGCAGTGCGGCTAGAGGTGCTGCGATCGGCGATCACGGCGTCAGTCCGCAAGTTTGCGCTGATTTCGCTCATAGGCTTTCAGGACCTCTTCCTTCATGGCGTCCCAGATCTGGTGGTAGAGCTCGACAAAGCGCGGCGTCATGCGGATTTCGGCGACGTCGCGCGGCCGCGGCAGGTCGATGCGGAACTCGGCGATGGGGTGCGTGGAGGGTCCGGCGGAGAGGATGATGACCCGGTCCGACAGGGAGATCGCCTCTTCCAGGTCATGGGTGATGAAGAGCACGGACTTGCGATAGGTGGTCCAGAGCTGGAGCAGCTCGTTCTCCATCAGCACGCGCGTCTGCACGTCCAGCGCGCTGAACGGTTCGTCCATCAGCACGATCTTGGGGTCGCGAATGAGCGTCTGGGCCAGCGCCACGCGTTTGCGCATGCCGCCGGACATTTCGTGGGGGAAGCGCTCGCCATGTCCGGAAAGCCCGACGCGGGCGAGCCACTCGTTGCCCAGCCGCTCTGCCGCCTTGCGCTCCGTCCCCGCATATTCGAGCCCGGTGATGACGTTGGACAGTGCCGTTCGCCACGGCATCAGCGCGTCCGCCTGGAAGAGGTAGCCGGCATCCGCATTGATGCCCTCCAGCGACCGGCCATAGACGCAGATGTCGCCCTCCGAGGGTTCGAGCAGGCCCGCGGCGACATTCAGCAAGGTGGACTTGCCGCAGCCGGTGGGACCGACGATGGAAACGAACTCGCCGTCCCCCACGTGCAGGCTGGAGTCGCTCACCGCCGTATAGGCGCCGAAGCGGACCGAGACGTGATCGAACAGGAGGGCCGGCGGCGGGCCGGCGTGTGCCGAGAGATCGCCGACGGACGCGGGCATGCGGGCGGGGCCGGCTTCCGGTTGAAGGCCGAGGGTCATGGAACGTCTCCCTGGGGGCGCGGGAACGAGGGGCCGGCACCGACCCCTCGGCGACAGGTCAGTGCTTCGCGGCCGCGCCGTATTTCTTGAGCGCACGCTCCACGAAGGTGTTGTCATAGGTGCGCGGGATGTCGAGGCTCGCCGATTTCAGCGCCGGCTCCATCACCGAGATGGTGGCAAGCACGTTCTTCGCCGCCTCGGGCGTCACGATGCCGTCCCACTGGAAGGCGGAAAGGTTCTGCTCCAGGGATTTGCGGTAGAGCGCCTCGTCGGCCTTGTAATATTCGGCCGGGACCGAGGCGATGATGTCGTCGATGCTTGCGGTCTTCAGCCACTGCATGGCCCGCACCAGGGCATTGGAGACGGCCTGCGACGTGTTCGGATTGGCCTTGATGAAGTCGGTTCGCGCGTAGAGGCAATCGGCGAGGTAGGGTCCGCCGAAGGCGATCTGCGAGCCTTCCGCATTCCGGCTGTCCACCAGAACCACCACCTCCTTCGCGTCCGTGAGCGAGGTGATGGCGGGATCCAGATTGACGATGGCATCGAGCTCGGTGCCGGTCCGGATGGCGGCGACCGCGCTGGGCCCGGTGCCGATCGAGATAAAGCTCGCATCCTTCCAGTTGACGCCCGCCCGCTCAAGCAGCTGAGCGACGAAATTCTGTGTGGAGGCGCCCGGCGCCGAGATGCCGATCTTCGTGCCCTTGAGATCCTTGACGCCCTTGATGCTGTTCGCCTTCGTCGCGCGCACCGCGAGCACATTGCCCGGATAACGACCGAAGACGGTGATGCAGGTGAGGTCCTGGCCCTTCGCCTGCAGGCGCAACATGTGCTCGTAAGCTCCTTCGCCGATGTCGGCGCCGCCGGCGACGACGGCCTGAAGGGCTGCGGTGCCTGAGCTGAAGGCGGTGGAATCCACCGTAAGGCCTTCGTCCTGGAAGTATTTCTTATTCAGCGCGACGAAGTACGCGATCTTGTTCATCTGGCTGATGGAGCCGCCGACCGCGATCGAGATCTTCAGCTTCTCGAGGTTCGCGGCCCCGGCCATCCCTGGCAGGAGGGCAAGGCCCATCCATCCGGTGGCAATGATGCTTCTGACGATGGACATGGTTTCCTCCCGGCGATGCGACGTTCGTTCTGGCGGGTCGCTTGAGGGGCGCACGATGGCGGCCTCTAGTCATTCTGACTTATTGTACGACAATATGACCGATACGGTGGATGTCAACTGTCTTGGACTGACTTGCCGGCACCGGGACGGCTCTGGCCCCGAGTGCCTCGTCATTTCGTCCCGTTCAGAATCGCCCCCAGCGTCGCGCGGTCGACCTTGATCGAGACGCCCGCCCGCTCTTCCTGCACGAGCATGGCGACGCGGGAATCCCTTTTCCCCCAGCCGCGGTTTCGGGCCTCCGTCATCTCGGCCAGCGTCATTGCGGTGAACCGCGCAGGAACGCCGGCCTCCTGCGCCAGCGCCGCGGCCAGCGACACATCCTTGAACGCGAGGTCCAGAGCGAATGACACCTCGTCGAAGGCCCCCGGCAGGAACTGGTCGGCGAGACGGTACACCACATTCTGGCGCCCCAGCGATCCTTCGCGGATCGCGGCGAACAGGACGGCGGGGTCTACACCCGCCTTGACGCCGATGGTGAAGACCTCCGCCAGAACCATCTGGATGCCGTAGTTCGCGCTGTTGTGGACGAGCTTCGCCGTGGTCGCTGCGCCGAGCGCGCCGAGAAACATCACGCGGTCGCCGAGCAGGTCGAGCAGTGGCCGGCTGGTCTCGAAGGCGCCCTCGCTGCCGCTTACCCAGATGGCCAGACGGCGCGTGCGCGCCCCTTTGGGCCCGCCGCTCACCGGTGCATCGAGCAGATCGACACCGCTGGCCGCCAGGCGCGCGCCCAGCGCACGCACCGCTGCCGGTGCGCTGGTGGTCATGTCGATGAGCGTCGTGCCCGCCGAAAACCCCTCGGCAAGACCGTCAGCCCCGAACACCACTGCCTCGACCTCGGCCGGGCCGGGAAGCATGGTGAAAACCGTCCGCGCCCTTGCCCCGACATCGCGCGCTGTCGGCACCCAGAGCGCACCCAGCTCCTCGAAAGGCGCCGCAGCCTCGCGCCGGCGCGTATGGATGACCAATTCGTGACCGGCCTCCATGAGCCGCGTCGCCAGCGGGGCGCCCATGGCGCCGAGGCCGATGAAACCGATGGGCACGGGCGCCTCCTGCGCTGCGGGTGTCAGAGAGCGGTGAGGAAGCCGAGAAGGAGCCTGTTCACCTCCTCTGGGGCTTCAATTGGCGCCATGTGCGAGGCGTCGGGAATAATCTCCAGCCGCGCCCCGGGGATGCCGCGTGCGATGACCTCGGACGCCGCGACGGGCGTCGTTGGGTCCTTTTCCCCCACCATAACCAGCGTCGGCCTGTCGATTTGGTCGAGGCGCGGCGCAACATCGAGGGTCGAGATCATGTCCCACATGGCGGCATGCACATCGGGATCAGCCGCCCGCAGGGTCTTGGCAACCCGGTCGAGCACGTCGGGCCGCCGTGCGGCGAAGCCGGGCGTGAACCAGCGCTCCAGCGTCGGCACCACGATGGCCTCCATGCCGCCGGCCCGCACCTGCGCGCCACGCCCGCGAACAGCCGCGCGTCCCGCCTCGGCGAAGGTGCTGACCGTATCCATGAGGCACAGCGCGCGCACGAGATCGGGCCGCGCGAGCGCCAGCGTCTGGGCGATCATGCCGCCGACGGACAACCCCACCACGCACGCTGCTCCCGCCTCTGCCGTTTCGATGACCCGCGCGAGGTCCGCGGCCGCATCGTCGAATGCGAAGGGAAGGCCGGGCGCGGGCGAGGCGCCGTGGCCGGCAAGGTCGTAGGCGATCACGTCGAAGGCGTCGGCGAGCGCGCCGATCTGCCGGTCCCAGTAGGTCAGATCGAGCCCGACGGCATGGACAAGCACCACCAGCGGAGCGCCACGGCGACCGGTGCGCACCTGATGGAGGATGGGCGCGGTCTTCGCGGACGGCGCGATCTGAGCAGGGGCGTTGGACATCACGCAAACTCCTTCGGCGGTCCACGCTGGGCGCGCGCCACCAGTCACGCGCCAAGGCGGCAGCGCTGGTGTTGTCGATGGAAGAGGCGCGGCCACCGCGCCTGAAGGTGAACTAGATGCCGACGACGCGCGGTTCGCCCGCGGCCGGTGCGGCGGTCACCTTATCGCTGGGCGTTTCCTTCTTGCCGCGCTTGCGCACCGGACGATCGCGCTCTACTTCCTTGGCGGTCAGCACCGCATCGGCGATGGCGGCGGCGTTCATCACGTGGCGGCGGCAGGCCTGTCCCGCCGCCTCTGGATCGCGCCGGGCGATGGCTTCCATGATGTCGCCGATTTCACCCAGGCTCTTCACCAGCCGCCCCGGCTGGGAGAGCGTATGGGCGCGCAGCATGGTGACGCGCCAGTGGATCATGCGCAGCATGTCTTCCAGCATGGGATTGTGGGCGCCCGCCGTGAGCGCCGCATAGAAGGCCGTCTTCACCAGCAGGAGATCGCTGCCCGGCTTGCCGCGGCTGGCCTTCCTGAAGGCCGCGAACGCGCTCTCCAGCGCCTTGTGCTCGGCCTCCGTGGCCCGCTCGGCGAAACAGCGGCCGGCCATCTCCTCCAGCGTTGCGCGCAGTTCATAGATCGAGCGTGCGTCCTCGGCGGTATAGATGGCGACGATGGGACCGCGATGGGGAATGATCTGCAGGATTCCCTCCGCGGCGAGCTGGCTCAATGCTTCCCGCAGCAGGGTTCGGCTTACCTGGAACATCTCGCAGATCTCACGCTCCACCAGGCGGTCGCCCGGCTGGAAGCGCCCTTCGAGAATGGCGGTGCGCAGGGCCTCGATCACCTGCTTCTTGAGCGATGCCGCCTGATGCATGGCCGCAAGGCTGGCTGGCGTGGTCATTGCTGGCTTCCTTGGCTCGCAGTCTCGGAAAATGGACTGACGAAGAAACGCGCTGGATATGACGACGAAATCAGATGACGGGCGGTTCGTCGAGCCGCACGACGATGCCTTCGAGCTCCGGTCTCGGCGGCCGGTATCGCTTCATGACCAACGGATCGTGCCCGGGGACGATATGGTCCGGCGAGGGCGCTGCGGCCTTCAGCTTGTCGAAGCCCTCCAGCATGCACCCCACGTGGAAGGCGGTAACGAACGGGCGCTCGGTGTCCATGTTCTCGTAGAAATGGGTCACGTCCGACGCCAGCACCACAGGTCCGCGGCGGGTATTGACCCGCACGAACTGGAGCCCGGCGGAATGCCCGGGCGCCGGGTGCAGCGTGACACCCGGGGCGAGTTCCGCGCCGCCGTCGTAGAAGTTGACGCGACCGGCATAATTGGCGCGGACCATGCCCACCACATCCTCCACCTCGAAGGAATGACGCAGGCGGCGGTACCGCATGTAGCGTCCCACCGCATAGTGCAACTCCGCCTCCTGAAGGTGGAAAGTCGCGGCGGGAAAGAGGTCGAAATTGCCCACGTGGTCATAGTGAAGGTGGGTGAGGATCACGTCCTGCACCGTCGCGGGATCGAGCCCGACCAGCTTCAGCGACTCGGCCGGGCAGCGCAGGAAATCGCGCTTGCGCCGCGCCCCGACCTCAGCGTTGAAGCCCGTATCCACAACGAAGGACCGCGCTTCACCCACGATGGCCCAGACATAGTAGTCGAGGGGCATGGGGGCATCGTGCGGGTCGCCGCCGATGAAATTGTCGGCCCGCCGTGCCTCGCGCGTGGCGTAGCGGATTGCGAAGACATCGTAAGTGGGCACAGCCTCCGCGCTCATGCCGCCTGTCCTCTCGAATGGGCGCCGGCTGTGCCGGCGAAGGCGCGGAAGCGATCCGCATAGTCGCGTATGCCCTGCTCCAGCGTGAAGGCGGGTGCCCAGCCGAGGGCGGTGCGCGCCGCCGAAATATCGAGGGAGGCGCGCATGCGCGCATTCACCTCCTCCAATGGCGACAGGGCGTCGCCGATCTCGATATCGGCGCCCGGCACGACCTGTCGCACGATCTGCGCCACATCGGCCGCCGAAGTGGCCCGGCCCGCGGCCACGTTGAACACACGCTGCGCGCCTTCGGCCGGCGCGGGCGCGGCGAGGCTGCGCACGACGGCGCCGGCACAGTCCGGCACGTAGGTGTAGTCGCGCTTCATTTGGCCGCCGGTCGCAAATCGCACCGGGCGGCCCAGCACGGCGCCTTCCACCATGGGCTTGATGTACATGGGCGAGCGCATGCCGAAGCCGTAGATGGCGGTCACCCGCAGCGCCAGCACATCGAGGCCGTGGGAGGACGCATAGGCGAGGCCGATTGCTTCGCAGGCCATTTTCGTGGTGCCGTAATGGCCGGCGGGATTGCCCCGCACCACCGAGAAGACCGGGTCGGTCTCATTCAGCGGCGAACCGTCGCCGCCGTGGTAGGCGGCGTTGCTGGACAGATAGATGAGGCGCGCCATGCCGAGCTGCCGCGCGGCCTCGCACACATTCACCATGCCGGTGAGGTTGACGTGGTAGGTCGCCGCCGGCTGGGCGAGCGAGGTCTCCAGCCCCACGATGCCGGCGCTGTGCACGATGGCATCGATCCGCTCGGAGCGGCACACATCCATCAGGCGCGCGAGGTCCGTCGTCTGGCCCGAGACGTGGGTCACATCCCCCACGCCCGCGGCGACGAAGACGGCCAAGGCTTCCGGCCCGGGCGCGGCCATGTCGTAGCTCACCACGCCATGTCCGGCCTGTGCCAGCGCCGCCCCCACATGGCTTCCGAGGAAGCCGGCCCCTCCCGTCACGAGCACGCGCATGGGCAACCTCCCGCTTCGGCGTCAGCCATGGGACATCTGCGCCCGCTCGGCGAGCAGGACACTCATGAGCGAGACGGCATATTCGTTGCGCTGCGGATCAGAGAGCCCCGCCGCCTCGCGGCCGAATTTGCGGAGCAAGGTTATGGACTTGGGGTCTTGGGCGGCAATGAAGTCGGCCACCTCAAGCGCTTCCGCGCGGGCCCTGCCGGGCGCGACCACCCGCGTGACGATGCCGTACAGCTCTGCGTCGGCGGCGGAAATCTCCCGGCTCGACAGAGCCAGTTCGAAGCCCCGCTTGTAAGAGACGAAGCGGAACAGGTAGGACAGAACGATCAACGGCGGCATGCCGTGGGACATTTCCGGGAGGGCAAAGCGGGCATTCTCGGCGGCGATCACGTAGTCCGCCTGGGCCGACATGCCGAAGCCCCAGCCGAGCGCAAGTCCCTCCACAGCCAGCACCGTAGGCACGGGCAGCGCGGCGAAAGCCGAATTCACCTTGAGAATGGCATTGAGATCTTCTGCCACGTCGGACGCACGGGTCAGCCCCTTCTTGCCCATGCGCCCGCCGCAGAAATTCGCGCCATGCCCGGTCAGGACCAGTGCGCGCATGCCGGGGTGGCTCGCAAGATTCCGCGCGGTTTCGGCGAGATCCAGCAGAGCCTCGGTATCCAGATGGTTCGGTTCGCCTTGTCCCACCAGATTCAGGACGACGACCCCATTGCCTTGTTCCTCGATGCGAACGCCCATTCCGGCGCCTCCCCCACGCGACCGCCTGCGGGGGCCGCTTTGTTTTTGACGGGGTTGAGTTTGGCACTCACGTCGTCATATGTAAACTGATTGTACGACAATAATCCAATCGGCTCCCGCAGCGTGAAGCTGACGGCGGGCCTGGGACGCGTCCTCCCCCCATGATTCATCTGGCGAAGGCGAAGGGCTCCCGCCAGATGAATCGTTATTATTACGGCCGCGCTCGGCCAGGCGTCACTGATCGGCTTCGCTGGTGGTGGTGGTGATCAGCACGTCCTGGTCGCCCTGGATTTCGTAGAGGGCGAAGTTCCGGCTCTTCAGCATGCCATTCGGCAGGAAGTCGGCCGAGGAGCTGGCGCCGTCGTAGTTGATGGCCTTGCCCTCCGCCAGCAGTTTGGCGCCCTGCGCAAAGGTGGTCACGCGCTCGCCGGGGCCGTTCGCAACCTTCATGATGTGCTCGGCGATCTTCGGGCCTTCGGTGGACTTTGCGCTGGTGATGCCGAGCAGCAGCAGGTTCATCTCGTCATAGGCGGCGCAGCCGTAGGGGTTCTGAACCTGTCCGTTGGGCTTGAGGCCGACGAGGTTCAGGTAGGCGTCGTAGGTGTCCTTGCCCACGGGCGGCACGGGCGAGCCGTGCAGGATGCCATTGGCGGCGGTGCCCACCGCCTGCTTGAACTGCGGCCCCACGGCGAAGGACAGGGCGAAGACCTTGCCCTGATAGCCGCCGCGCACCAGCTCGCGATAGACCGGGGTGAGGTCGGTGACGTAGCCGGCAAGGAACAGCGCCGGCGCCCCGGAATTGATCAGGCGCTCGGCCTCGGCGCGGTAGGAGACCTGGTTGGCGTTGTAGTAGAGCGGCTCGCCGACGATCTTGCCCCCCACCTTCTCCAGAGCCTTGCTGAAGCTCTCCCCCATGGAGGCCGCGAAATCGTTCTTCGGCCCGGCGAAGGCGACCTTGAGCTCGCCGCGCTTGGCGGCGAGGTCGGCCAGCGCCACACACCAGGCCTTGTTGAGCGGCTGGAGGTTGAAGCACAGGCCCTTCTTGTCGCCGTTGGGCAGCGTGTCGGAGGAGCCGGTGAAAATCTGGACGACATTGGCTTCCTGGCACAGCGGCATGATGCCCAGCGTCACCGACGACGCCCAGGTGCCAAGGATGGCGCAGACGCGGTCGGCGTCGATCATCTTGCGCGCGGCGCGCACCGCCGCCTCGGGATTGGTCTCGGAATTGTCCGACACCAGCACCACCTGGCGGCCGAGCACGCCGCCCTGCTTGTTCACCAGGTCCACCACCGCCTTGTGGGCCTGCGCCTTCTCCGGGCCGTACGGCCCGCCGCCCCCCGACAGCGGCACGAGGCTGCCGACCTTGATCGGCTCGGACTGTGCGAGGCCGTGGCGCAGCAGCGCCGGCGCGGCGACGGCGAGGGTCGTTCCGGTGAGGAACAGCCTGCGGGTGACGTCCATGACCATTATCCTTTCAATGCGGGGCGGCTGGTGGCGGGCACGACAGGTCGGTGCCTGGGCTCGGGCAGAAGCCCCTCGGGGCGGAAGCGAATGACGAGGATCAGCGCGGTGCCGATGACGACGAAGCGCAGTGCCGAAACCTGCTCGGCGTCGAGGAAGCCCAGCCAGGGGCTCAGGAACCGGCTGCCCTCGTAGATGGTCACCACGGCCAGCGCGCCGACCACCGCGCCGACCGTGTTGCCCGGCCCGCCGACGATGACCGACATCCACACCAGGATGGCGACCGGCGTGGTGAAATTGTCGGGCGTGATGGTCTGCACATAATGCGCATAGAGCGATCCGGCCCCGGCCATGAGCATGCTGCCGATGACGAACGACTGGAGGCGGTAGACGAAGACGTCCTTGCCCAGGGTGGCCGGCACCAGCTCGTCCTCGCGGATGGCGCGCAGCACGCGACCGTAGGGCGTTCCTGCAAGCCGCAGCATGAGCGCGAGGGTTAGCGCCACGCCGAGCAGGACTACGCCGAGCACCATCCAGGCATTGGCCGCGCGCCCGAGGTCGGCGAACACCGGGCGGGTCATGATGAGCAGCCCCTTGGGCCCGCCGGTCAGCCAGTCCTCGTTGTTGAAGATGAGCCGGATGGTCTCCGCGAAGCCCAGCGTGACGATGGCGAGAAAGTCGCCGGACAGGCGCAGGCACATGAGCGCCAGCAGGGCGCCGGCGATCGCCCCGGTTGCCATCGCCACGGCGAGGCCGCCGAGGAACGGCGCGTGGAAGCTCTCGGTGGTGATGCCGCTCGCATAAGCGCCGAGGCCGAAGAAGCCCACCACGCCGAAATTGACGAGGCCGGTGAGCCCGAACTGCAGATTCAGGGCCAGCGCGAGGATTACGTAGATCCCGGCGATCGTGAGGATGGCGACGAAATAGGCATCCATGGCGCTTACTTCCGATCCACCTTGAGGCCCAGCAGGCCCTGAGGGCGCAGCAGCAGCACGAGGGCGATCACCACGAAGCCAACGGCACCCTTGTAGGTGGGCGTGAAGTAGGCGGCGGTGAGCTCCTCCGCGAGGCCGATGACGATGGCGCCGATGGCGGCACCCAGCGGCGAGCCGAGGCCGCCGACGATGGCAGCGGCGATGACCGGGATGGCGATGGCCCAGTTGAGGTTGGGATCGATGGCGAGATCCACGCCCACAAGCGTTCCCGAAAGGCCGAACAGCGCGCCGGCGACGATCACGCCGAACGCCTCCACACCGGGCACCGGCAGGCCGCGCACGTTGGCGAGCGAGGGATTGTCGGCCACCGCCCGCACCGCCCGGCCGATGGGCGTGAAGGCGAGCAGCGCGCCCACCGCGAGGGTCGCGACGAGCGATATGGCGATGACCGCGAGGGTCTCCTTCGGCACGCGCAGGCCGGCGAAGACCAGCGGGCCGGTGAGCGGCAGGTCGAAGCCCTTCACCTGCGCGCCGTAACCGAAGCGGATGATGTTCTCGATCACGAACGACAGGGCGATGGAGACGAGGAGGAGAGTGCCGCCGCCCCTCCCGCGCAGGGGACGGAAGACGACCCGGTCGCTGAGCGCCACTGCCCCCGCGCACACGCCCATGGCGCCGACTCCGCCGGCCCAGAGCGGCAGGCCGAGGGGCGCGTTCAGGGTCCAGGCGGCGAATGCGCCCACGGTGACGAACCCGCCGGCCGCGAAATTGGCATAGCGGAACAGGGTGAAGATGAGGGTGAATGCGACGGCCGCCGGGGCAAGGATGGCTGCGGTGGCGAGCGCGTTGACGAGCATCTGCATCAGGCGGCCTCTCCGAAGAAGAGCGCGCCGAAGTCGGGCTCCTGCGCCAGCGCGGCAGCGCTTCCGGACCGCACCACGCGGCCATCCACCAGCACCAGCGCCCGGTCCGCGCGCTCCAGCGCCGCGCGGGCGTTCTGCTCGACGATGAGGATGCCGAGGGCCGCGACGGCGGCGAGCTGGCGCAGCACGTCCAGCATCTCGCCCACGAGCAGCGGCGACAGGCCGGCGGTGGGCTCGTCCACCAGCAGCACGCGCGGGCGGGCCATGAGCGCCATGCCGAGTCCCACCATCTGCCGCTGCCCGCCGGACAGGCCGCCGGCGCGCTTGTGCATATAGGCGGACATGGTGGGCAGAAGGGTCGTCACCTCCTCCTGGCGCCGCGCGATGTCCTTGCGACCCCAGGCGCTGACCTGCAGGTTCTCGGCCACCGTGAGGGTGCGGAAGACGTTGCGCTCCTGCGGCATGAACACCGCGCCGGCCTGGGCGCGGCCGGCGGGGGGCAGCGGCACGAGGTCCGTCCCGTCCAGCGTGAGCGTGCCGCCGGTGACATTCGCCACGCCGGCGATGGACTTCAGGAGCGTGGACTTGCCGGCGCCGTTGGGCCCCACCAGGGCCACCATCTCGCCGGGCGCAACCTCGAGGTCGACGCCGTGGACGATGTCGCCGCCGCCATAGCCGGCGCGCAGATTGTGAAGGCGCAGCAGGGTCATGCGGCCTGTCCCAGATAGGATTCGATGACGGCGGGATTGGCGGAGACGTGGGCGAAGCTGCCCTCCGCCAGCACGCGGCCGGTGGCCATCACCACCACCCTCGAGGCCAGCGCGCGGATGAAGCCGATGTTGTGCTCGATGATGACGAAGGTCTTGCCGTGCTCGCGATTGAGGCGCTGGATCAGAAGCGCGATCTCGTCCACGAGGTGGGGAGCAACGCCGGCGGCGATCTCGTCGAGCAGGATGGTGTCCGCCTCGGCCATCAGGCAGCGCGCCATCTCCAGCAGCTTCTTCTGTCCGCCCGAGAGGGTGGAGGCGAGCTTGGCTTCGTGGTCCGACAGTGAGACGAGAGCCAGCATCTCGCGCGCCCGTTCGGTGGCCGCCCGCTCGTCGCGGCGCACGGCCGCGGGCCGGAACAGGGCCCCGGTGAGCTTCTCGCCGGCATTGTCGCGGGCGGCGAGCATGACGTTCTCCAGCACGGTGAGCTTGTCGAGCTCGCGGGCGAGCTGGAAAGTGCGCACCAGACCGAGCTGCGCCAGGCGGTGGGGCGGAAGGCCGGTGGCCTCCACGCCGTTCACCACGAGCCGGCCGGCATCGGGTTTGAGAACGCCGGACATCAGGTTGAAGAGGGTTGTCTTGCCGGCGCCGTTCGGTCCGATCAGGCCAAGGATCTGCCCCGGCTCCACCAGGAAGGACACGTTGTCCACCACGGTTACGCCGCTGAAGCGCTTGGTGAGCCCGTTGACCTCGATCCGGGGCGGGGATTCAAGAGATGTGGTCATGGCCTGCGCCGGGTGGTGCCCGCTCGGGGCTTTGGCGCAGCGTCGCTTTCTTTCGCGAGGATGGTCTGCACCGCATCCACCAGCATGGCGAGCACGTCGCGCACGCGTGCCTCGTCCCGGTGGATGTTGTCCTGGATGCGCAGCCCGCGCAGGGTGGCGACGATGAGCGTGATGACCACTCGGATGCGCTCGGGAGGCAGCCCCGACACTTCGAATGCCTGGACGCCCAGATCCTCGTAGGACCGGAAGAGATCCGTGAGGATCTGGTTCACAGCCTCGCCGACCCGGGTATCGCGGCCGGAGACCATGAGGTCGAGCATGGTGACCAGCGCATTGGCGCGGAACACACCCTCGTAGAGCCGGTCGACGAAGGTGGCCACGTCTGTCCGGCCCGCGCTCATGTCGTCGGCCAGCGTGGCGACGATATCCCGCGCGCGGCGCCAGAAATGCGCAGCGGTGTCGATGATGAGATCATCCCGCGTCGGATAGTGATGCAGCATGGCGCCGCGGGAGACCCCGCACCTCTGCGCTATGGCAGCAGCGGATGCGGCGTTGACGCCGACTTCGGCGATGAGTTCCTCGGTGGCGGCACGCAGCCGGGCGCGCATGGCGGCGCCTTTCAGCTCGCGGCCGTCGGCGGTCTCGCCTTCGTTTCTGAGGAGCAGTGTTTCCATGATCGAACCCTGCCATGGGGCGGCCGATGGCGTGCGCAAAAAAGTCAATCATGACTGCTTGTTTTATGCGCAGCCGCCCCTCGCCGTCGTCTCCCGTCGCTCGGGAGGCTGAAATTTTTGCGTTGCGCTGCGATCTCTGCGGGTCCGCGCCCGGTTTTCGGCTGATAGATATTTGTTCAGAGTAGAAAAGAAATCCGATATTACTCAATCTTTATCAACAGATATCCATATCTAAATCACAGTTTGGCGCCAATATGTCTTGTTTTTATCAAGTATGACAGAATAGAAGATAGGTATTCATATTTGATGGCGCGTGATGGGCCGTGTACACCGTATGCGAGCTTGACGCGATCGCTTCCCGGCCACCCCTGGAACGCACCGCGCTGCGGCATGGGGAGAGACAGTTGCTCGTTCGGGAAACGCTGGCTGAGAACGGGCCGGCACTTGCGGCGCCGGCCGACCTCGTGATTCTCGGTGCCGCACAGGTGGTGTTGTGCGATCCGGCCAGCCCCGACGGAATCGGCGTTCTCGAGGGAGGCGCCGTCGCGGTCCGTAACGAGGATATTGTTGCGGCAGGGCCGGCGGCGGGGATCGTGCCTCTGATCGGCGCGCAGACGCGGATCGTGGACGCGCGCGGCGGTGTCGTCACGCCCGGGCTCGTGGATTGCCATACCCACCTCGTGTTCGAAGGCGACCGCTCCAACGAGTATTTCCACCGCACGCGCGGGCTCGACGATGCCGGGCTCACCGCCGCCGGCCTGTCCTGGGGTGTTCCGGCCTCCCAGCTGGTGAATGCCGGCCTGCCGCCCGAGCGCCTCGCCGAGGCGGCGCAGCTGCGCGCCCGGAGCATGCTCGCCTGCGGCACCACCACCATCGAGACCAAGTCCGGCTACGGGCTCGATCACGACAGCGACCTCGCCTCGCTGAAAGCCGCGCGTCTGGTGGCGGAGGCCACCGGCCTGGAGATCGTCGGCACCTATCTTGGCGCCCATGCCCGACCGCGGGAGGGGGCGGCGCGCTATCTCGACCGCATGATCGCAGACACCATCCCGGCGGTTGCCGCAGGCGGGCTCGCCGAATTCTGCGACGTTTATGTGGACCCTGACGTCTTCACCCTGGACGAGTGCCGCCGGGTCCTCACCGCCGCGGCTGACGCCGGGCTCGTCGCCAAGCTGCACACCGATGCGCGGGTCAATATCGGCGGCGCGCGCCTGGCCGCCGAAATGGGCGCGGCCTCGGTCGATCACGGCAACATGCTGAGCGACGACGATCTGCGCGTTCTGGCGGATGCCGGCACCAGCGTCGCCTTCTTCCCCGGCTTCGACTGGGCGGTGAACCATCCCCGGCCGGTCGATGGGCGCCGTTTTGCCTGCTCGGGCGTCAACGTGGCGCTGGCCACCGACCTGTGCCCGGTGTGCTGGCATCTCTCGCAACAGATGACCATGGGTTTCGCGTGCCGCCTTTCGGGCCTGTCGGCGGAGGATGCGCTGCTGGGCGTCACCTTGAACGCCGCGAAGGCGATCCGGCGCGATGCCCGGATCGGCTCCATCGCCCCCGGCAAGCAGGCGGACCTCGTGGTGTTCGACGTGCCCGATTTCCGCCAGCTCGCTTTTCGCTTCGGCACCAACGCGGCGGCGGTCGTCATCAAGAAGGGCCGCGTTCTCGTGGACGCGACGGCACCCAACCCGAGGGACGGACGATGAAGGACAGGAGCAGTGAAGGCTTGTGGGCGTGGCGCCAGAGCGAGAACCACAACCACATGATCGAGCTTCAGGAGGCAGGGCCCAAGGCGGACGCGGACGGCTCCTTCGAGCTCGCCTTCTTCGGTGGCTCGGCCTTCCGCGTCACCACTCCTGCCGGGCTCACGCTGATGCTCGATCCCTGGCGCAATCCGCCATGGGGGACGTGGGACTGGTACCTTTACGATTTCCCCAAGACACAGGTGGACGTGGCCCTCTCCACCCACGCACATTTTGACCATGACGGCCTGCACCAGATCAGCGCGAACGTCATTCTTGACCGGCTGATCGGCACGTACAGCTTCGCCGACGTGACCATCACCGGCATCGCCGACAAGCATGTGAGCGACAGCCGCCACAACGCCTATGACTGGGCGGAAATGACCCGCCGCCTGAGCCATGTGGGCACCACGCCCCCCGACAATTGGCGCTCGTTCGACAACTGCCTCATCATCGTGGAAGTGGCTGGCCTCAGGATCCTGCACTGGGGCGACAACCGGCCGAATCCGCCGGACAGCGTGTGGGAAAAGCTGGGCGAGATCGACATCCTGCTGCTGCCGGTGGATGGCTCTCAGCATGTGCTGAGCTATGCCCAGGCCGATGCGGTGGCGGAGCGGCTGAAGGCGCGTCTCATCGTGCCCCATCACTACGGCATCTGGGACGTGACCACGCGGGGCTCGACCCTGCTGCCGCCGGACGCGTGGGTGAACGCCCGCGCCGACGCCATCTGGGCCGACGCCGGGGCGGTGCGGCTCGATCCTGCCTTCGTCAAGGCGCAGGCGGGCCGCGTCTTCTGCTTCGGGGAGAAGGTCGCCTTCGACAAGCCGAATCCGAAGGCCGTGCCCAAGGGGGCGTGATCTTCTGCCTAGTCAACGGCCGAGCGCCTGCTCGGCCGCCATCCGCCAGACGATCTCGGCAGCGTGGGAGGAAAAGCCGCCCGCGCGCCGCGCCAGGCAGATGGTGCGGGGAAAGCTCGGCTCCAGGGGCTTCACGCTGACGCCTTCATGGGTTTCCGGCACCGCCGTCTCGGCGATGACCGACACGCCCATGCCGGCACGCACCAGGGCCAGGATCGACGTGATCTGCTGAATGGAATGGCGGATCTTCGGCTCCGCGCCGGCACGGGCGAACCAGGCGCGCACGAGCGGCTCGCTGCCGCCCTTGGTCATGATGAAGGGAACGTCCGCCAGCGCCCGCGCGTCCAGCGCCCCGCGCCGGGCGAGGGCATCACCGCTGCGCACCAGCGCCACCAAATGGTCCTGCTTGAGATGCAAGAGCTCGAGGTCCGGGTCCTCGGTCTCGACGATGGTTGCGAAATCGACGCTTCCGTCATGCAGCGCCTGCAAGGTGGGCTGGTCGGTGTTCTCGGTGATCTCGATCTGCAGCCGGCCGTAGCGGCGCGCCACCGCGCCGACGATCTGCGGCAGGATGTGGGTGGAGGCGGACGCGCCGAACGAGGCGATGCGCACCACGCCGTCGCCCTTGGCGCGGCAGTCATCCAGGCGGCGCGCCGTGAGGCGGGCAAGCTCCTCCTGCCGCTCGGCATGCTCGGCGAGAATGCGGCCCTCCGCCGTGAGCGCCAAAGGCCGGCGCCCGCGCACGACCAGCGCGAGCCCGCACATCTCCTCCGCGCGGACGATGGCCTTGCTCGCCGCCGGCTGGCTCACGTCGAGGGCGCGCGCGGCTTCGCTGAGATTGCCCAGTCGCGCCACCAGCGGCAGCAGGCGCAGGGCGAGTTGCGGCAGGGCATCGAACACGGGGTCCCCCTTTAAATAACCAAAGGTTATTGGATCATGCCGCTCCATTCTTCTGAAGAATAGTCCTGCCGTCACCCGAAACGTCCGGTCTGCCCCGTGAACCTTGTTCTCAACCCTTTCGTCGCCGCCATTCCCGCCAATCCCCTGCGGGCGCTGTTCCCCTATGCTGCGCGGCAGGGCATGCTCAATCTCGCCAGCGGGCATCCCTCCCGCGATGCCTACGATCATGAAGGGCTCACCGAGGCGCTGGCCAAGGCGGGCGCAGATTTCGCAGCCTGGACCTATGGTCCCAGTGGCGGCGATCCGGAGCTGCTGGCGGCGCTGAGCGAACAGGTGGCGGAGGTGCCGGCCGGCCACCGCCTTCTCGTCACGTCCGGCGCGCAGCAGGGCATCGACCTCGCCATCCGCACCCTGGCGCCGCCCGGAGCCGCTGTGCTGGTGCCGGAGCCGGTCTATCCCGCCGTGCTCTCGGCCTGTGCGGCGGTGGGCGTGCGCGCCGTGGGCTATCGCGTGGCGGCGTCCGATGCGGCCATGTCGGGTCTTGCCGATGCGCTGGCGGCGACCCCCGATGCCTGCGGCGTCTATGTGCTGCCGACCTTCGGCAATCCCACGGGCGAGACGCTGTCACAGACCCAGCGGCTGGCTCTGCTCGCCCTGTGCGCGGCGCGGGGCCTGCCGATCATCGAGGACGACCCCTACCGCGCCCTGTGGTTCCGCGCGCCGCCTCCGCCCAGCCTGATGACGCTGGCGCCGCAGGTGCCCGGCGCCGTGGTCATTCATCTCGGCAGCCTCTCCAAGATCATTTCGCCGGGCCTGCGCCTCGGCTGGGCTATCGCGCCGAATGCGGTGGCGGCACCCATGCAGGAAGCCCGGCAGGCGAGCGATCTTCAGCCCAACTCGCTGGCGCAGCGCGTGGCGCTGCACTACCTGCGTCTCGGCCGGCTCGACGCCCACGTGGCGCGCGTGCGCGCCCTGTATGCGGCCCGTCACGACGCGTTGGTCGAACGCCTCGGCGCAGCGGGGTTCGTGATGCCGCCGGTGGAGGGCGGGATGTTCGTCTTCGCGCGGATGCCGGAGGGCGTTGCACGCGAGGGTCTGTTCGAGCGGGCCGTGGCGCGCGGCGTGATGTACGCGCCCGGGGACGCCTTCGCCCTCCTGAGCGGGGATGCGGCCTTCGCGGACAGGATGCGCCTGTGCTTCGTGGGGCTCGCCGACGTCGACGTGCCGTTGGCTGCCGATCGGCTCGTCGCGGCGGCGCGGGGCTAGACCATGCTGCAGATCCTCATCGCATTGCTGCCTGACTTCAGCCTGATCGCCCTCGGCGGCGTGCTGCGTGTAACCCTGTCATCGGATGCCTGGAAGGCGATCGACAAACTGAACTTCCAGGTGCTGTTCCCGGCCCTCATCTTCACCGCCGCGCTCAGCAAGGCCCCCGATGCGGGCGACGTTCTGGTGGTCGGGCTCGGCGTCTGGCTCATCATCGGCCTCGGCTTCTGCCTCGCCTGGCCGCTCCGCCGCCTTGGGCCGGAGCGCTTCCTCGACTTCGCCGGCCTGTGGCAGACCGCCTGGCGGTTCAATACGGCGCTCGCTTTCGTGGCCGTTCAGACCCTGCCGGAGACGCACCGCGCTCTCATGTCCATCGCCATCGGCATGGCGGTGCCGCTTGCCAACGTGCTCGCCATCGGCGCGCTGTCCCGCGGGCATGCCCTCTCCCTGCCGAAGATGATCCGGCAGATCGTGACCAATCCCTTCTTCGTCGCCAGCGTCGCCGGCATGACGCTGTCCATGCTGCGGGTGGAGATCGATCCCCTCGTGCTCAAGCCCGTCCGGATGCTCGCGATGGCGGCCATTCCCGTCGCGCTCCTGTCCATCGGCGCGTCCCTGAACTGGCGGGCGCTGGCGCGTGTCACGCGGTTTTCCGTTGCGCTCAACGCCATCAAGCTGGTGATCCTGCCCGCCGCCACATGGATGATCGCCACGGCGCTGGGCATCGACCCGGTCCGCACAACCGTGCTGACGCTGTTTGCGGCGCTGCCGACCGCCTCGGCGGCGCATGTGCTCGCCTCCGTCTTCGGCGCGGACCGCGAGGCCGTGGCGACCCTGATCGCCCAGTCCACGCTCATCGGCTGCATCACCCTGCCGCTGTGGCTGATCTTCCTGAGCGCGTCCGCCTAGGATCTATCGGCGATGGACGTGGAGGCAGTCACTTGGTGTCGCCGCCCAAGCCCGCGGCGCCGGCCGCGAGCTTCGCGCGCAAGTAGGCGCTCCACGCCGCGTCGGACGGAAACTCCTCCGGCGAGCTTATGCCGTTGCGGACCCCGTGGGTCCTCGCCAAATCCTCCGCGGACATGCCGTCATCGACCAGGCCGAGCTGCTGGAACAGGCTCAGGGCGTAGCCGGGGATCCATCGGCGGATGTCATGCCAAGGCACATCGGCAAAGCTCTCCGGCGCAAGGTTCATGAGCGTTGTCATGCAGCTCTCGCGCAGCGTCGAGTAAAAGATCGGGCGTGCGTCGATCCGGTTAATAAAGGTGAGGACGCGTTCAAAGTACAAGCGGATCGCCGCCGCGTCCCGATGAATCGGAAAGATCTGGACCTCGTCGGGGGGCGTGCGGGCGAGGCGGCCCCAGATCAAGTCCCGTTCGCTGCCGATCTCGGGATAGATGGGATCCCGGCGAAGAAGCCCGCGAGCGCGTCGAAGCTGGCGCCCTTCGCCTGCCGCGCCTCGATGGAAACCACCACGTGGCGTCCGTCGGCGAAGCCGAAAGACAGCATGACGTGGGCGAGCGCCTTCATGTCCCCGAAGGGCTGGATGATGAGGTCAGCGCCGGTGAGTGTGGACAGGTCAAAGGAGGCCGTGGTCCACCGAGGCACGGACGCCTCGCCGGGCCGATGAAGGGCATCGCGGAAATTGCTGATGGTGACCGTGTCGCCGTCGATCACCGAAGTGGGATTGCGCTGCTGGAGCACCACCCAGTCTTGCTCGATCGGCTTGGTGCTGAAGAACATGCCGCCGAGCGCCGCGATGCCTGCGAATGCCATCACCCGGCGCGCCCTGAGCCACAGACCGGGTGTGAACCACCACACCTTCGGGGAAATTGAGGCGATCGGCCCCGATCAGCACACCGAAACGGGCGCCTGCTGGATGGATCACCTGCTGCGCCCGGTCCGAGCCACGCCTCCTAGTCGCCTGAATCGGTGGGCTCGGGAGATTTCTCCGGGGCTTCGCTAGGCCTGGCCGCTCACCCGCCCGGCCCAGTTCTAGTATCTCAACGGCAGCGCCGGCATGGGCCTGGCGGCGCGCATGGAGAACCGGAACTGTCTCAACTCCGCCTTCTCCCAGCCGGAGCCGGAAGGCTTCTGGAACGCGCGCTCCATCGCCTCGCTCGGCCTTACGGCGCTGCTCCTCACGGTGCTCGCCGCCTTCGCCGCGCGCGGCGTCACCCAGCCGCTGGGGCGCCTTGCTCTGGCGGTGGAAGCCTTCGGCCGCCGCCAGCTGGTCGAGCCCCTGCCCGATACCGGGCCGGACGACATGCGGCGCACCGCCCAGGCCTTCATCCGCATGCAGGAGCGGCTCTCGCGCTTCGTGGAGGACCGCACGCGCATGCTCGCCGCCGTCGGCCACCACCTGCGCACGTTGCTCACCTCGCCGTGCCTGCGCGCGGAATTCGTCTCCGACGACGAACTCAGGGACAAGAGGCTGTCCACCATCGCCGAGATCGAGTCCATGACCGAGATGACCCTCGCTTTCGTCCGCGAGCAGGGCGCCGCCGAGCCACCGTAGCCGGTGGATCTCACGGCGCTGGTGGAGAGCCTGTGCGAGGACCTCGCCGAGCTTGGCCACACCGGGGTCCCACCGAGGGGCCGAGGAGCGGCTACCGCTGCCGGCCGGCGGCCCTGCGCCGGGCCTGCCGCAACCTCCTGAAGAATGCGGCGCGCTACGGCAAGCGCGCCCGCGTACGGGTGGAGGCGAGCGCGCAGAGCGTGGACATCGTGGTGGCGGACGACGGCCCGGGCATTCCTGAGCCGTTGAGCGAGCAGGTGTTCGCGCCGTTCTACCGGATGGAGAATTCCCGCAACTGGGACCGGCGGGGTGGGCCTCGGGCTTGCAATCGCCTGGCACCACGGCGGCGACGTGGTGCTGACCAACCTTGCCCGCGGACTGTCGGCCCGGCCCACCCTTTCCGCCGCCGAAGCCGCGGTGCCGGCCCGGTCCGTCGCCGACCAGGACCCCTCGTCGTCGCCGCTCCTTCTCGCGCCGGCGGCCCAGCGCTAGAGGGGGTTCGGGTGACGCGAGACCGCGCTCGATTGCAGGGCGATGCCTGAAGTCAAGGGCCCCCGGGGGCATTCCCGGGGCCTTGAGACGCGCAGATGACGGCGCCGCATGGTCCGACGCCCGCCGTTTGTTCGAGTTCCGGCCACTGCGCGGCCCGGGGAGGCGCCGCCTCAGTCCTCGGTGATC
This sequence comes from Xanthobacter pollutisoli, assembly GCF_040044995.1. Taxonomy (NCBI): domain Bacteria; kingdom Pseudomonadati; phylum Pseudomonadota; class Alphaproteobacteria; order Hyphomicrobiales; family Xanthobacteraceae; genus Xanthobacter; species Xanthobacter pollutisoli. Next base: position 321,121 of record NZ_JBDZDP010000003.1, on the reverse strand, counting down.
TTGGCCTCGGCGATCACCCGCTTCCACAGATCGGAATTGGTGTCGATGATGCGGGCGAGCTCGTCCGGCGTGCTCGTCATGGGGATGAAGCCGGAGGCCTCGAAGAGGCGCCGCAGCTCGGGGGCGGCGACCACGGTGCGCAGCGCGGCGTTGAGCTTGTCGCGGATCTCCGCCGGCAGTCCCGCAGGCCCGAGGACGCCGAACCAATTGTCCTGCTTGAAGTCCGGATAGACGTCGGAGATCAGCGGCGTCCCTGGCGGCAGGGCTTCGGGCGAGAGGGTTGACATCCCTATCAGTTTGAGTTTTCCGGTGCGGATATAGTCGAGCATGGTCGGCGTCGAGGTGGTGATCAGCACCTGGACCTCGCCGTTCATCACGCCGAGCGTGGTCACGGACGAGCCCTTGTAGGGGACGGCCGCGAGCGAGATTCCGGCGGTCTGCGCGAACAACTCGGTGGTCAGATGGCCCGACGAGCCGCTTCCGGCGTGGGCATAGAGCAGCGGCTTGGTCTGGGTCTTGGCGTAAGCGACGAAGCTCTTGAGGTCCGTGACCGGCACCGCGGCATTGACCACCATGATCATCGGCTGGGTGGCGACGAGCGTGATCGGCGTGAAGCTCTTCTGCGCGTCGTAGCCGGCATGCTTCTGGATCAGCGGTGCGATCACCCCGGGGCCGTCGTTGCTGAACAACAGTGTGTAGCCGTCGGGTGCCGCCTTGGCGACCTCCCGGGCGGCGATGGTTCCGGCGGCACCCGCGCGGTTCTCCACCACGATGGGCTGGCCGAGGATCTTCGACAGGGGATCCTGCATCGCCCGCGCCATCACGTCGGTGGTCCCGCCCGGCGGATAGGGCACGAGCAGGCGGATTGGCCGCTCGGGATAGGGAGCAGCCTGCGCGCTCGCGAGCGCAAGGGCGAGCACGCCGGCGACGAGCGCCGGCACGAAGCGAAGCATGGGCATCCTCCCGTTCCTGCGCGCCTGTCCCGGCGCGCTTCCGAACGCAATCTGGCCGCCAGGCGGCCGCACGGGCGCCGGGCCCGTTGCGTGGCGTCCGGCCGTGCATCCGCCCGTTTGGCGCCGGGCGGTCCAAAGGGTGCCTGGCGGCCTTCCCTGCGGTGCATCAGCCTAGGCGACCGGCACGACGGTGCTCCATGATGATTTTCTGATGCTTCGATAACTTGCGGACATTGTCGGGCCCGCCGCCCCGGGCCGAGGCGTCCTTGGACGGCGCCCAAGCGGTGGTCCGATCCGGCCGGGCGCGCGGGCCGCCGGCGGTCATGCGGCTGCGTTATCCGCGGATAACCAATCAGTCTTGGGCGCCGCCCGGCCGGCTCTCTAGATTGCGTCTCGAAAGCCTCGCCCCGCCTCATGGGGTTGCACGCCCGACCGGCCGGGGCTGCCACGAAGATGACGGCAAGCACAATGCCCGTGCCCTGCGGCTGAATTCGTGCGGACGCGGCCCGACGGCGGGCTCAGGACGCGGCGGATCGGCGAGGGTCACGAATTTTTCCCATCCCGGAAGAGGAAGGCGCGCAGTGGACGATCACGACAGGATCTTCGGGACCTCGTCCGCCGAGTTCGGTCCCCAGGCCGACGCAGGAGCGGAACACAGGCCGTCGGCCGAAGCTCCTGCGCCGCGCGCCGCCGCCGCCGCGCTCGCCGGCGTGCGCGTCGTCGACCTCACCCAGTTCGAAGCCGGCCCGGTCTGCACCGAGACCCTGGCGTGGCTTGGCGCCGAGGTCATCAAGGTGGAAGCGCCGGGCCGCGGCGAGCAGGGCCGCAAGGCCACCACCGACGCCGCCAATCTCGATTCCAACTTTTTCCTCATCCTCAACGCCAACAAGCGCAGCATCACCTGCAATCTGAAGGACGAGGAAGGCCGGGCGCTGTTCCGCCGGCTCATCGCCGAGGCCGACGTCTTCATCGAGAATTTCGCCCCCGGCGCCATCGAGCGGCTCGGCTTCTCCTATGACGAGGTGCGGAAGATCAATCCCTCCATCATCTACGCCCAGATCAAGGGCTTCGCGCCGGAGGGACCCTATGCCAATTACCTCGCCTTCGACGCCATCGCGCAGGCCGCCGGCGGCAGCGTGTCCATAACCGGGGAGGAGGACGGGCGCCCGCTGAAGCCCGGTCTGAACGTGGCCGATACCGGCGCCGGCCTGCACTGCGCCATCGGCATCCTCGCCGCACTCTATCAGCGGCGCATCACCGGCGAAGGCCAGCGTATCGAGGTGGCGATGCAGGACGCGGTCATCAATTTCGGCCGCATCGCCTTCGCCGCCCAGGCCAATTCCGGCAAGGCCGCGCCGCGCACCGGCAACCAGAGCATCCTCGCCGGTACCTCCCCGAGCGAGGTCTACCCCTGCAAGGGCGCCGGGCCCAACGATTATTGCTACGTCTATACGAGCCGCGCCGGCAACCACCATTGGGAGCGGCTGCTGACGGTGATCGGCCGGGAGGACCTCAAGGACGACGCGCGCTTCACCACCCCCCAGGCCCGCCAGGGCCGCTACCGCGAGGTTGACGCCGTCATCGCCGAATGGACCCGCCTGCACGACAAGCGGGAGGTGATGCGGCAGTTCGGTGAGGCCGGCATCCCGGCAAGCGCGGTGTTCGACACTTGGGAGCTGACCCACGATCCGCACCTGCGCGCCCGCGGCACCTTCGTGACCGTGGACCATCCCGAGCGGGGAAGCTTCACCATGCCGGGCTTCGTGGTGAAGATGTCCGGCTCGCAGGTGCCGATGGCGCCGGCGCCGCTGCTCGGGGCGGACAATGCGCATGTCTACCGCAGGCTCCTCAACCTGCCCGAGGAGGAGCTCGGCCGCTTGTCCGCAGCGGGCGTCATCTGAGCCGGCATTCTAGTATCGAGGCGGCGGGACATCATGGGCATTCGAGGTTTTGAGCTCGTCGGGCGCGCGCTGGCGCAGGCCGGCGCGGATACCGCCTTCTTCATCATGGGCGGCCCCATCAACGACACGCTCCTCGCCGCGCGCGACAACGGCGTGCGGCTGATCGACGTGCGGCACGAGCAGGCCGCGGCGATGATGGCCCAGGCCTACGCCCGCGTGCGGCGGCGGCCCGGCCTGTGCCTCGGGGCATCCGGCCCCGGCACCATCAATCTCACCACCGGGCTTGCCAACGCGCTCGTCGATTGCGCGCCGGTGGTGGCGCTGGGCGGCGCCAGCCCGCTGAAAGAGTTTGGCACCGACGCCTTCCAGGAGATCGACCAACTCGCCATCATGCGGCCCGTGACCAAATGGGCTGAGCGCGTCCACGAGGCGCGCCGCATTCCCGAATACATCGCCCGCGCCTTTCAGACCGCCATGTCGGGCCGGCCGGGGCCGGTCTATCTCGACCTTCCCGGCGACGTCCTCTACGAGGAGGTCGACACGTCGGCGGTGGCCTGGCCGCGGCCGGTCGAGATACGCCCGCCGGCGGCGAGCGCCGCGAGCATCGCGCAATGCGCCGACCTGCTGAAGGCGGCGCAGCGTCCGGTCATCCTGTCGGGCAGCGGCATCCTTTGGTCGGGCGCGGCTGAGCGGCTGGCCCGGTTCGTGGAGGCGACGGGCATCCCGCTCTTCACCACCCCCCAGGGCCGCGGCATCACGCCGGAGGATGCGGCCACAAGCTTCCCGCTCGCCCGCTCCACGGCCTGTCGCGAGGCCGATCTCGTGCTCGTTCTCGCCACCCGCCTCACCTACGTCTTCAGCCAGGGCAAGGCGCCGCGGTTCGGCGCGGATGCGCGGTTCGTGATGGTCAACGCCGATCCGCAGGCGATCGTCGCGGCCCCGCGGGTCGACCTCGGCCTCGTCGCCGATGCCGGCCTTTTCGTCGACCAATTGGCCGCCGCCCTCGCCGATGACCCGACGGCGACGCGGCTCGCGCCGTGGCAATCGCACCTCAGGGCCATCGAGGACAAGAAGAAGCCGGCGGCCGAGGCTGAGCTCGATACCGACGCCCTTCCCATCCATCCCCTGCGGCTGTGTCGCGAGATCCGCGATTTCATCGATCCCGAGACGATTCTCGTGGTGGACGGACAGGAGATCCTCAACTACGGCCGCCAGAGCATCCCGAGCCACCGGCCGGGCCAGCGCCTGAATTCCGGCCCGTTCGGCACCATGGGCGTCGGCCTGCCGTTCGGGGTCGGCGCCAAGGCGGCGCGGCCCGACAAGAAGGTGCTGGTGCTGCACGGCGACGGCTCGTTCGGCCTCAACGCCATGGAGCTCGACACCGCGGTCCGTCACGGCCTGCCGATCCTCGTGGTCATCAGCCTGAACGGCGGCTGGACCGCCGATCCCGAGCGCAAGAAGCCGGGCCGCGACCTCGGCTACACGCGATTCGATCGGATGGCCGAGGCGCTCGGCTGCCACGGCGCCTATGTGGAGCGGCCCGAAGACATCCGCCCCGCGCTCGAGCGCGCCGCCGCCGAGGTTGCCGAGGGCCGCACCGCCCTCGTCAACGTCGTCACTGACTGGCGGGCCCGGGCCGGCACCGTCAGCTTCACCGCCTTCAGCACTTGAGGCCCCCATGGACGCACACCGGGACGGCGCGCTCAGCGGCATCCGCGTGCTGGACTTCACCCATTTCATCGCCGGGCCCTACTGCACCATGCTGTTGGGCGACCTCGGCGCCGAGGTCATTAAGATCGAAGCGCCCACCGGCGACACCTTCCGCCATTTCCGCCCCCACGTAGCGGGGGAGAGTGGCCCCTTCCTCGGCTTCAACCGCAACAAGCGTGGCCTCTGCCTCGATCTCAGGCACAAGCTCGGCCAGGAGATCGCGCTCGACCTCGTGCGCCACGCCGACGTCCTGGTGGAGAACTTCTCGTCCGGCGTCATGGACCGGTACGGGCTTGGCCCGGCCACAGCGGCAGAGGCCAATCCGCGCCTCGTCTACTGCTCGGCCACCGCCTATGGCCGCACCGGCAGCCTCGCGGCCCGGCCGGGGTTCGACCCGGTGGTGCAGGCCGAGACCGGCTTCATGTCCATGAACGGTCGTCCGGACGACGAGCCGACCCGCACCGGACCGGCGGTGATGGATGTCTCGACCGGGATGATGGCGTGCAACGCCGTGCTCGCCGCCCTTATTGCGCGAAGCCGCACCGGCCGCGGGCAATATGTCGAGGTGGCGCTTTTCGATACCGCGGTGAACATGCTCGGCTTTCACGGCATGAGCTTTCTCACCTCGGGGATAAATCCGATGCGCTTCGGCAACCTGAGCTCCGACAGTGCCCCCATGGGCATGTTCCACGCCGCCGACGGGCCGTTTTACATCGGCTGCGCCAATGACGGCCTGTTCCGCCGGCTGGCGACCACCGTCGGCCGGCCGGAGCTCGCGACTGATCCGGACTATGCCACCGCCGTGCGGCGGGTGGAGAACCGTCACGTCCTGGCGCGCACGCTGGACGCGCTGTTCGCGACGACGCCCCGGCAGGACTGGGTAGACAGGTTGATCGAGGCCGGGGTGCCGGCCGGTGTGCCGAAGACCGTGGCGGAGGCCATGAACTCCCCCGAAATGGCGGAGCGCGGCCTCATCAGCCGGATTCCTCATCCGACCGCCGGGACCATCCCCAACGTGGCGCCGCCGCTCCAGCTGTCCGACACCCCCATCGTGCCGCCGGTGGCCGGCCCCTTGCTGGGCCAGCACAGCAGCGCGGTCCTCGCCGAGGTGCTCGGCTTCGACGCGGCGCGCATCGCGGCGCTCACCGAAGCCCGTATCGTGCGGCAGGCCAAGGTCTGAGGAGGCGCGCGTGGGTCCGCTTCATGGCTTCAGGGTCGTCGAGTTCGGTGGCATCGGTCCCGGCCCGTTCTGCGCGATGATGCTGGCGGACATGGGCGCCGAGGTGCTGCGGCTCGACCGCAGGGACGGCGCCGAGCTCGGCCTCAGGCGCGAGACTCGGTTCGCGACGCTCAACCGCGGCCGCCGCTCAGTGGCCCTGGACCTCAAGGCGGACGGCGCGGCCGAGGCGGTGCTGCGGCTGGTGCGCCGGGCCGATGCCGTGATCGAGGGCTTCCGCCCAGGGGTGATGGAGCGCCTGGGCCTTGGCCCCGAGGTGTGCCTCGAAGCCAATCCCCGCCTCGTCTACGGCCGCATCACCGGCTGGGGACAGGAGGGGCCACTCGCCCAGGCGGCGGGGCACGACATCAACTATCTCGCCATTGCCGGCGCGCTGCACGCCATCGGCCGGCAGGACCAGCTGCCGTCGCCGCCGCAGAACTTCCTCGCCGACATGGCCGGCGGGGGCATGTATCTCGCATTCGGCATTGTCTGCGCGCTGCTGGAGGCGCGCGGCTCGGGCAAGGGGCAGGTGGTGGACGCGGCCATGGTGGACGGCGTCGCCTCCATCCTCGCCAGCGTGCACGGCATGTATGCCGCCGGCCTCATCAGCGACCGCCGCGGCGAGAACCATTATGACGGCGGCTCACCCTGGTACGATTGCTACGAGACCGCCGACGGCCTCCTCGTCGCGGTCGGCGCTATCGAGGCGCGCTTCTATGCGACGCTCCTCGGCCTGCTCGGCCTCGACCCGGCGCGCCTGCCCGCCCAGCACGACCGGTCGGGCTGGCCCGAGCTGCGCCGGCGCCTCGCCGAGGCGTTCCGCTCGAAGACCCGGGCGCAGTGGCTGGAGCTGATGGCGGACAAGGATGTGTGCGTCGCTCCCGTCCTCACCATCGGGGAGGCCATGGCGCATCCCCATCTCGTCGCCCGCGAGACCTTCATCGAGATTGCCGGCGTTAAGCAGCCGGCGCCCGCCCCCCGCTTCAGCCGCACGGTCCCGGATCGGCCGGCGCCGCCTCCCGAGCCGGGCGCCGACACCGACACGGCCCTCGCCGACTGGGGCTTCACGCCGCAGGAGACGGCGCGACTGCGCGCCTGCGGCGCCATCGCGTGAGCGGGGGGAGGAGGCGGTCGTGACCCTGCTGTCGCCGTCCCGGTCGCTGATGCTGGTGATCGACATCCAGGAGCGCCTCGTGGCGGTCGTGGGCGAGGCGGAGCGCATCGTCGCGCGAACCAGCCTGCTGCTGCGGGCGGCCGACCTGCTTCACGTCCCAGTGCTCGCGAGCGAGCAATATCCCAAGGGCCTCGGCGCCACCGTGCCCGAGCTCGCCCGCCTCATCCCGAGCGGCGGGGTGATGGAAAAGCTCGCCTTCAGCGTCACCGCCGAGCCCTCGGTGCTGCGGCGGCTGGCGGCGAGCGGGCGCAACCAGCTCGTCCTCGCCGGCATGGAGGCCCACGTCTGCGTGCTCCAGTCCGCCATGGGGCTCAAGCAGGCGGGCTTCGAGGTGCATGTGGTGGCGGACGCTGTCGGCTCCCGCCGCCCGGAGGACGCCAGTCGCGCGTTCGGCCGCCTGCATCTCGCCGGCATCGAGGTGACGACCTCCGAGATGGTCGCCTTTGAGTGGGCGCGGCGGGCCGGCACACCCCAGTTCAAGGCGATGAGCCGTCTGCTGCGCGAATAGGCCGCCCGCCGCTCACGGGTCAGCCCGATCGCGCGGCGGAGAAGCTCGCGGCCAGCATGGCTTCGCCGACAACGCGCGGCGTCAGGTGCGGCGCCACGGCGCGTATGAAGTCAAGGATGATGGGCCGTACCTGAGTGTTGGCGCGCAGCGAGATGTTCACCACGCTCGACGGGAAGAGATGGCTCGCGTCCCGCATCCTGAGCTCGGGGTCGCGCCTGACGTCGTAGGTCAGCGAGGACAGGATGGCGATTCCGAGGCCGCTCTCCACATAGGCCTTGCAGACGTCGGCATCGGCGGCGCTGAGCATGATCCTCGGCTCCAGCCCCTCCGCCCCGAACGCCTTCATGACAATCCAGTGGCCGCTGTAGCGCCGGTCGTAGGTGACGATGGGGTGGCGCGCAATCTCCGCCAGGGTGAGCTCCGGCACGTCGAGCACCGGATGGCCAGCGCGGGCGATCACCGAACGGCGCATTTCCATGCAGGGGAGGCAGACGAGATGGGGGAAGACGCGCACCGGCTCCGCTGCGAGGGCGAGGTCCGCCTCGCCCGCCGCGACCAGCTCGCACGCGCTGGACGGGTCGCCCTGCTTCAGCGTCACCCGGACGTTGGGATGGCGCTCGATGAAGCCTTCGATGATGGGAGGAAGGAAATAGCGCGCCTGGGTATGCGTCGTGGCGACGATCAGGTTGCCGGTGCCGCCGGCGCCCATGTCCTCCTTGAGCGCGCGCAGGGCGTTCACCTCGGCGAGGGCACGCTGGGCGATGGCGAAGACGTGCTCGCCGCCCTCGGTGAGGCCGGTGAAGCGGTTGTTCACCCGCACGAAGATGTCGAAGCCGAGCTCCGCCTCCAGAAGCTGGATCTGCCGGCTCACTCCTGGCTGCGAGGTGTTCAGCGCTTCGGCCGCCGCAGAGAGGTGGTTGGCGTTCCGGACGATCTCGACGACGTAGCGCAGCTGCTTCAGATTCATGCATGTAGTTCTAGAACATTTCGCCGTTTTGCGGAATCGGGGAAATGCTCCGTGCTGCTGCACCGGCGCGTTGCTTCACCCCAGCCGACAGCCACATCGCAATGCAGGCGTACGCGATCGTGGAAATACATGAATAAAGCTATCCTCTTCCCGCAATTGCGAAGAGCGAACGGGCCGGCCTCCCCGCGCCGTGCCCGTTCTTCTCCCCGCCGCAAAGTCCTCGCGGATCACGGTCCTGCTCAATAGTCGAGCTTCAGCCCTTCCGCCTCGATCACCTCTTTCCACTTCTTGATGTCGGCATCCACATAAGCGAGGGTCTGGGCGGGCGGCGCCCAGGCCGGCGTCGCCGCCCACACCTCCAGGTTCTTCCTGGCCGCGTCCTGGGAGAGGAACTCCCCGACGGTGAGGTTGATCTCCTCGACTACCTCCGGCGGCATGCGGGCGGGCCCGAACACGCCGTAGAAGGTATCCACCACATACCGGTCCAGTTCCGGCACGGCGCCCTTGAGCGGCGGCAGATTGCAATAGGGGTTGGCCGCGGCGGAGGTGACGGCGATGCCCTTCACCTTGCGCGCCCGCACGAACTCGATGCCGTTGGAGAGATTATCGGCGAACATGGGTATGATGCCGGCCATCAGGTCGGTCACGGCGGGGGCCGAGCCGCGGTAGGGCACATGGGTCGCCTGCACCCCGAGAAGGTTGAACAGCCAGAGGGTGGACAGGTGGGTCATGGAGCCGATGCCGGCGGAGGCATAGGTGAGGCGGCCGCTGTTGGCCTTCGCCCAGGCGATGAACTCGGGCACGCTGCCCGCCGGGACGGCGTTGTTCATCATCACGATGTTGGAGCCGGTGATGATGTTGGATATCGGGGTGAGGTCGGAGGGTCTGTACTTGAGGTTGCGGAACAGGCTGTAAGCGACCGATTGCGGCCCGGTGCTGCCGAGCAGGAGGGTTAGGCCGTCCGGCGCCGCCTTCACCACGTCGAGGCTCCCGAGCACGCCGCCGGCGCCGGTGCGGTTCTCCACCACGATGGGCTGGCTCCATTTCTGCTGCATGTAGATGGCGAGCAGCCGGGCGATGATGTCGGTGATGCCGCCGGCGGAGAACGGCACCACCATGCGCACCGCGCCGGAGGGGCGCCACGCGGCGGTGGTGCCGGCGCGGGCCGCGACGGGGGCCGACATGGCTGTTGCGCACAGGCCCGCGAGGACCCTGCGACGATCGATAGGCGTGCGTGTGCTCACGGCCGCTCCTCCCTGTGTGCGAGGCGGTGTTGGCGTTTCCTCGTCCGCGTGCCCTTTGGCGGGCTTCTCGTCGGATTCTGTGCGTCCCCAGTCGTCGCCGGGGCTCTCTCTTTTTCGCCGCCGCGGTTCTGCGCGGGCGTCGCACTATGACAAGGCTCGTCCCCCGGCGGCTTCAGGCGTAGAAGGCGGCGTTGCGCTGGATCGAGGACGCCTCCTCCGGCGGCACCGCCGCGCGGGCGTAGATCGCCTCGTTCGGACAGACCGTGCGGCAGGCGTCGCAATTGATGCACAGGCCGGGATCGATGAAGAGCTGCTCCATATCGTCGAACCGCTCGTCCTCGGGCGCCGGGTGGATGGCGTCCACCGGGCAGACCTCGACGCAGGAGGTATCCTTGCTGCCGATGCAAAGGCTGGTGATGACGTAGGTCATGCCGGGCTCGTGGCTGTTGCGGGTGCGGTGACGCCGGGCAGGCCGGCGGTGGTGGAATGCTCCGGCTGGAGCTCGCTCTGCGGGCGGATCGCGGCCATGGCGTGGGCCACCGCCGATGCCGCCTCGCCAAGGCCGGTGGCGATCAGCTTGATCTTGCCCGGCCGCGTCGCCACGTCGCCGCAGGCGAAGATGTCCGGCACGCCGGTCCACATGCGCTCGTCGACGGCGATGCTGCCGTCCTCCACCCGGAATCCCCAGCAGGCAAGCGGGCCGAGGGCGGTGACGAACCCGAGCTGGACAATGAGGTCGTCCACATCGTGGCGGCTCGGCGCGCCGCCCTTGCTCGCCGGGGCGAGGGTGACGCCGGTGATGGTTCGCTCGCCGTCGATGGCCTTGACCACGCGGGGCACCGCGAGGCGGACCTTGCCCTCGGCCACCGCCGCGCCGATCTGGTCCACCGTGTGCTGGTGGGCGCGGAACTGCTCGCGGCGATGCACCAGCACCACGTCGCGCGCGATGTCTTTCAGCTCCACCGCCCAGTCGCAGGCGCTGTCGCCGCCGCCGACGATCATCACCCGCCGGCCGGCAAAGCGCGCCTTGTCCGGCACGAAGAAGGTGAGGCCGCGGCCGGTCCACTTCTCCGCGTCGATGCCCGGCAGCGGGCGTGGCGTGAACGCCCCGTGGCCGGCGGCGACGATCACCGCGCGCGACAGGAAGATGCCCGAAGAGGTCTCCACCGCCACCACCTGCCCATTCGCGGGGTGGCTGCGCCGCGACACGGCAAGCGCCGTGGTGGAGAGGTGAACGGGCGTGGCGAACTGGCCGAGCGACTGCTCCGCCAGCCGCTCCACCAACTCCCGCGCCTTGATCCGGCGATAGCCGGGGACGTCGTAGATCCATTTGTCCGGATAAAGGGCGGTCAGCTGGCCGCCGATGGCCGGCAGCGAATCCACGATGCGGCAGGAGGCGCGGCGCATGCCGGCCCAGAAGGCGGCCGACAGGCCCGTCGGCCCGGCGCCGATGATGGTGATGTCCCGGACCTCGCCGTCACCCGCGCCAAGATTAACCGCGCCGGGTTCGCCCGTGCCAGGATCGATCGTACCATGGTCGTCCGCGCCGAATGTGCCGGTCTCGCGCATGGCCGCCTCGCCTAGATCTCCACGACGACATAATCGTCGTGGACGCTGACGGGATAGGTCTCCACCTGGTAGGGACCCGGCTCGCGCCCCTCCGCCTCGGAGGCTGCCCCGTCGGAAACCTTGGCCTCGCAGGCCAGCACCGCGTCACCGTCGAGCACGGCAGTTTCGTAGGCGCGCACCCGCACCCTTTCGGGATCGAACCAGCTCTTGCCGGTCCGCAGGTCGAACTCCCAGGAATGCCAGGGGCAGCGCAGGAACTCGCCGCGGCGGGAATAGTCAAAGGTGCCCGGCTCGCTCGAGCGCGCGATGCCGCCGCGGTCGCCCAGGCACAGCGGGCCGCCGGCATGGGGGCACTGGTTGCGCACCGCGAAGAAGGCGCCGCCCACCTTGAACACGCCGATGGAGCGGCCGGCGACGCTGGCGATGACGCGGTCCATGGCGTCGAAATCCCTGATGCGGGCGATGACGTAGGGGGCCATGGCTCAGGCCGCCCTCGGCTCGAGGCCGTAGAAGGCCCGGGCGTTGTCGATGAAGATCTTCCGCCGCAGCGGCCCGGGCAGCTTCTCCAGCACCCGGTCCGGATTGTCGTAGTCCCAGTGGGGATAGTCGGTGGCGAACATGAGCATGTCGTCGGATTCGAAATGCTCGATCACCTGGAGGATGTGGCGGGGGTCCGGCGCCTCCTCCATGGGCTGGGTGGTGAAGCGGACGTGCTCGCGGACCAGATCCGAGGGGCGGCGCGTGACATGGGGCACCTCGTCGGCGAGCCTCCTGAGGTGCTTGTCCATGCGCCACATGAGGGAGGGCAGCCAAGCGAATCCGCCTTCCACGCAGACGATCTTTAGGCCCGGAAAGCGCTCGAACACGCCCTCGCACACGAGGCTCACGATGAGCGCCTGGAACACCTGCGACATGGCAGTGTGGTCCTCGATGTAGAAGGAAGGCCAGCCGCTGGGGGTGATGGGGTTCTGGCTGTAGCCGCCGAAATGGATGCCGAGGGGCAGGCCGCACTTCTCCGCCGCCTCGAACATCTTCCAGTAGCGCTTGCGGCCCAGGGGCTCGCGGGTGCGCGGCTTGATGAGCACTTGGACGCAGCGCGGGTCCGCCGCCATGCGACAGATCTCCTCGGCGGCGAGGTCGGCGTCCTCATAGGGCACCATGATGGAGCCGCGCAGCCGGTCGTCGGCCGCGAGCCACTCCGCAGACTGCCAGTCGTTCATGGCCCGGGCGAGGGCCGCGTCATAGGCGCTGTTGAGCTGGTCGCCGACCCGCGAGAGGCAGTTGAGGATGCCGTATTCCACCGGCAGCGCGTCGAGGTGCTGCGCCTTGAAGAAGCCGAAGTCGGCGCCGGCGGTGAGGCCAGAGGGCGGTGCCGCATCCTTGCGCTTGCCCACGCCGGCGAGCCGCGGATATGGCGCGCCGTGGAAGGCGACGACCGGGTTGGAGCGCGGGCCGAAGCTGCGGTGATGGTTGTGCCACTTCGGATCGAGATAGCTCAGCAGCACCGTGTCGGACTGGATGTAGTTGTGGATGTCGCAGTCGATGAAGGGTTGCCGCGCCTTGATGCGGGCGGGGCGGGCCGGCCGCACTCTAACCTCGTCAAGCATGGAAGCGGTACGTCCTTTCGGCGTTGGCGAACAGGAGCTTCCGCTCGGCTTCGGGGGAGAGGTCCAGGGGCAGCGGCCCTTCGTCGTCGAACTGCCAGTGCGGATAGTCGGTCGAGAACAGCAGCATCTCGTCTGAGCCGATGTGGTCCAGGGTCTCGACCAGACGGCGAAGCTCATTGGGTTGGTCGAGCGGCTGCAGCGTGAGCTTCAGGTGGTCGCGGATGATCTCGGAGGGCAGGCGGTCGACCCAGGGCACCTCCCGCCGCAGCCCCTTCCAGTTCTTGTCGAGCCGCCACATGAGCGCGGGCAGCCAAGTGAAGCCGGATTCGGCGAACACCACGGTCAGTGCCGGCAACTTGGCGAACACGCCTTCCGTGACGAGGCTCACCAACTGCCCTTGGAAGCCCTGCGCCACGGCGAGATACTCCTCCACATAATGGGTCGGCCAGCCGGCCGCGGTGGGCGGCTGGCCGGCACCGCCGCCCCCCGCATGGATGCACACCGGAAGGCCGTGGCGCGCCGCGGCCTCGTAGACGGGCCAGTAGAACCGCCGACCCAGCGGCATCAGCGTGCGCGCCGGCAAAAGCACCTGCACGAAGCGCCGGTCGCCGGCGCGCCGCTCGATCTCCTCGGCGGCGGACTGCGGATTCTGCGGCGCGATGACGATGGAGGCCGACAGGCGCGGGTCGCGGGCGAGCCAGTGCGCGGCCATCCAGTCGTTGACCGCGGTGGCGAGCGCCGCCGCCCAGTATTCGTTGTAGATCGCGTGGACGCCGTAGAGGCAGTTGAGGATGGCGCGGCGGCTGCCGGGCGCGTCGAGCACCTGGGCGATGAGCGTGTCCGGATCGGACCCCGGCGGCACGTCTGCGGCGCGGGCGTCCGGGCGCGCCGCGATGGCGCTGTTGGCGGGATAGGCATTGGTCTCGAGGCTCGGACGGCCTGCCTCGTCCATGAAATCCTGCCAGTATTCGGAAAGATAAGGATATAAGACCTTGGCAGATGGTATCGAGTTGTGGACGTCGCAATCTATGGCATTTGCAAAACGTCCCGGCCGGTCGGAATTCTTCATGGCAGCTCTCGGCTTTTCATGGGAGCGTATCGACCGCCCTGTCGCGCCACCAACAATGAAACGAGATGGCTCCATGCCGATTCCGCATCGGGGCTAAGTCGGCTCGCGCCGGATGCTCGAGGCCATGCGCGAGAGGGCGTCGACCAGGATGCCGGTGGGATTGGCCACGAACAGGTCCCCCGGCGGCTTCGGCGCGGGCGGGTCGGCGGCCCGCGTGGCGGGCGGGGCCAGCGGCGCGGCGAGGCTGCGCGAAAGCGAGAGTCCGCGCGCGCGGACCTCCTGCGTCACCTCCGCGACAAGGGCCGTCACCGTCTCCATGGGCGGCATGCCGAGCGACTGGCGCAGGTCCTTGGGTCCGAACTGCACCGCCGAGACATGGGGATGGGTCAGGATCTCGTCGAGATGATCGAGCGCCTCCGCCTCCTCGATGACGATCTCGATGAACATCTCGCCGTTGGACCTTTGCGCCCAATTGTCCTCGTCGATGCCGTGGCCGAAGGCGGCGGCGCGGCTGATGCCGTAGAAGGTCCTGTGACCCGCTGGATGGTACATGATGGCATCGACCAGCCGGTCCACGTCGTCGCGGCGCTTCACCCGGGCTAGGCAGAAGCCCTGTGCGCCGGCGGAGAGCAGGGGATCGACCAGCGCCTCGTAGTGGCGGCCGATGCGCACGAGCGGCGTCATGCCCGCGAGGCTCGCCGTGCGGATCATCGCCGCGGTGGCCGCGATGCCGAGCCCCTCATGCTCGAGATCGACGACGACGGCATCGCAACCCACCGTGCCGGCAACCTCCACGACGGTCTCGGAAGCGAGGCGCATGGCGACCCCGAGGCCGTCCTCGCCTCGCTTCAGCTTGCGCGCCAGCCGGTTCGGCCGGCAGATGCCGAGCGCACTGTTCCCCATGTCGGACCCCGTTGAAAGCAGCGCTCCGTGACTGCCGCTCCGTCTCAGCCGGAAAGCTATCGCCTCGCCTCGCCGATCACCCATCGCATTTCGGCATCCTCCCATGACCCCAGCGAATGCGCTGGGGGGGCGGATGCCCCGATCGCGACGCCGCCGCCATGACGGTGTCGGGCGGCGGCGTCTGCGAGAGAAGCCGCCGGAGTCTTGGGCGCGATGGTCGTTCGGGCCGGGCGCAGGCCAAACGGGATCTGGAGCCGAGGGCCTCCTCGCCGAAGGCCTGCGAACACGGCACGTTGGTCCCACCGCGACAACGGCGTGGCCCCAGGACCAAATTCGGCCACCCTGTTGCATCCGCCGCCGGCGCAACCGAGGTGCCGAAGCGTGGGCGAATGCTCAGTGGCGACCCATGACGACGGCACGCCGAGGCCTATTGTTAGGCCTGCGCGTGCCCCCGCCTAAAACGAAAGCGCTGCGAGATGACAGCCCAACGAAAACGACCGCACGGGACGCGCAACGATCGCGGTCGAGACCGTTCAGCTACCAGACCGGGACTCCGAGGGATGAGCGCCCGGGAGATCGTCGGGCATCTGCGCGAGCTCTACGGCATCGAGGTTTCTCCCGACCTCATCAGCGTCGTCACCGACGCCGTCCTGGAGGAGATCGCTGCGTGGCAGGCCCGGCCGCTCGATCCGGTCTATCCCCTGGTGTTTTTTGATGCCCTGCGGGTCAAGGTGCGCGACGAGGGCATCGTGCGCAACAAGGCGGTCCACATCGCGCTCGGCGTGCGCGCCGATGGCGCCAAGGAGATCCTCGGCCTGTGGCTGGAGCAGAACGAGGGCGCCAAGTTCTGGCTGCGCGTTATAAACGAGCTTCGGAACCGCGGTGTCGAGGACCTGCTGCTGGCCGTGGTCGACGGCCTGAAGGGCTTTCCCGACGCGATCCGGGCGGTGTTCCCCGAAGCGGTGGTCCAGACCTGCATCGTCCACCTGCTGCGCCACAGCCTGGACTTCGTGTCGTACAAGGACCGCAAGGCCGTCGCAGCGGCGCTGAAGGACATCTATCGAGCCGTGGATGCGGCCGCCGGCGAGGCGGCGCTCACGGCCTTCGAGGACAGTGCCTGGGGCCGGCGCTATCCGGCCATCGCCCAGAGCTGGCGGCGGGCCTGCACCAAGGTCGCGCCGTTCTATGTCTTCCCCCGCCGAGGTGCGCAGCATCCTCTGTACCACGAATGCCATTGAGGCGCTCAACGCCAAGCTGCGCCGCGCCGTGCGAGCCGGGGGGCACTTCCTCACCGACGAGGCCGCCCTGAAGCTCCTCTTCCTGGTCTTAAACCGGACCGAAAAGGAGTGGAAGATGGCACCTCGTGAATGGGCGAGGGCAAAGGCGCAGTTCGCAGTCATCTTCGGCGAGCGCTTCATAAAGGCCATGGCGGCCTGATCTTCAACCCGCCGCCCCCACACAAAATTCCCGACACTCCCCTGATCCCGCGCGCAGATGCGCTTTTAGCGGGCGATGTCGGCAAAAAAGGCAATTCGGCCTCAGGAAAAGCATAGCCTCCATATGGGCGACGCACAAGTTAATATGCTATGAATTTTAAGCGTATACTTGTTTTATCTAACGTTCATGCCGGTATAAAAGTTTCAATAGGTGTGTCAGCAGTTGTACACGAAATTTATATTAAAAAATGCCGATCCACGGGATTTTACATCGCCCGATAGTCAGTGCGCGCCTGCGCGGCTCTGGCCCAAGGCGAAAGGCCTCCCACGGAGAGTGGGGGTCGCGCGGGCCGGGGGCAGGTGGGTGCCGGGAGCGGGCACAGCATGTTGTTTTGAGTAAAAAATGATAATAGATAGTTGAAGTGTAATATAAATGCCGGCGCCGACGGCGCGAACACGAGCGACGGCTTTGTCCGGTGCTTCCGGCCAACGCGCCGGATTTTGTCAAGGAGGCCGCAACGGATGCCCGGCGCGACCTGGAGGCCGTTGCCGCATCTGCAGCAAGGGGCAGGGTCGGCGCAGAGGATGTCGCGCGGTTGGACTCGCTTACTGAGACCATCGATTGCCTAGCGCAGCCGTTCTTTGCCGAAGCGATCCACGCTTTGGCCGAAGGCGTGCGCGCCATCGTGGGCGACAAGGCGCTTGCCGCCTGACGCTTGCTTCTAATGGTGGGCAGGAGCCGCGCCGGTCGACGGGCGGCTCCGTCGTGCCTAAGCTTTAAGACGGCGCGCCACGACTGATCCAGCGCGGCGCGGAAGGGCGGCCATTTATCGCCCAGGGCATCAAGATATTCCCCGTAGCGGCTTGCGGCAATTCCGACAGGCGACCGACACCCGTCGTGGCGAGCGCTTTCTTCGACGTCTCCGTCGGAGCATTCATAGCCAACTTCAGCAGGGCGTCCCACGAGTCACCGAAACGCCACTCGCGGGGCGGCTTCGCTGGCACCTTCATAGGGGGGCCATCGAATAGCATCAATGTCACGGGTGCGGGCGCTTGAACGGTTTCCGAGCCTTCCGCCGCGGCCTCTGCGGGAGCGGCCGCGTTTGCTATCGCCAACTCAACAGCTGCGCGAAGGCTTGACGGCTGTCCGGCGCCCTAGGAGGGCAGCAACTGGCGAACTTTTCAGGTTCGCGGTGATTCTGGTTTCGGTGGGCATTATCGACTCGGAGGCGCGGCCAACTGCGGTTGGCACCTTCTGCTGACACGGAAAGCCGAGGCGGCGCAATGCTCTGGCTAATTCTTTGATTTTATGGTGCCGCGGAAGGGATTCGAACCCCCGACCCACGCATTACGAATGCGTTGCTCTACCAGCTGAGCTACCGCGGCACGAGGGCACTCTTTACGGGCAGGGCGCGCGGTTTTCAAGGCCTCGGGCGGTCGCGGGGCCCTTCCGGCGCCCGGCGCTCGCGGTCGGGCCGCGCGTCCCGCGGTATCAATAGGTCAGGATGGCAGGCAGCTCCTTCGCCTGCGCGATCCACTTCTCCACCATGGACTCGGTGGGAAGCGCGCGCACCAGTTTGCGGGCGGCGTTCGCCTCGGCCATGGCTTTCGTGAGGTTGGCCGCGACGCGGGTTTTCAGCTCCTTCACCGTGTCGACGCCGGCCGCCTCCAGCAGCTCGGAATATTCCTCGCCGACGCCTTTGATGCGCATGAGGTCGGCCATGTTGGCCCACTTCAGGATGCGGCTGTCGTCGAGGCCGATGGCCGCCGCCAGTTCCTTGCGCAGCTTGGGCGTCTTCGCCCTCTCGAGCAGATGCTCGGTGGTGGTGATGCCGGCACCCTTGAGCTTTTCCGCAAAAGCCGCGCCGATGCCCTCGATGGTGATGATGGGATAGGACATGCGTACCCCCTCCAAACTCCGGCTTGTCGGCCGCCGGTCGCTCAGATCAGGCCACAACCGTAGCGGGAGTCAATCGTTACAGCGAAGCTCGCTCACACCACGTGGGTGAGGCCGGGAACGGAGCGCACCAGCCGCTCCACCGGCTCCGCGCCCACGGTCTCGCGGGCATATTCTACCGTCTCGCGGACCGCGATCTGCACCTGGGGCATGGTCAGGCCGCGCGCCATCATGCGGTCGGCGACGTCCATCAGGCGGGCCATGCCGCCGAAGTGCCGTTCCGAGAGGGCGGTGGCTTCCCCTGCGGGGCCGGCATCGGCGAGCGTGCGCGTCCAGGGGTGGGTCGCGTAGAGCGGCGCCATCGCCTCGGCGGGGGCTTCCCGGGCGAGGAACTGGATGATGATCGCGACGAGGGCCGTGGCCGTCGGGCCATCCACCTCGACGCGCTCGCTCAGTCGCGCGATCAGCTCGTCCATCTCATCTCCTTGCGCCGCATCGCAGGCGAGACGCCCGGCACATTGCCGGGCCGCGCGTGCTTGCGCAAGCCGCCCCTGCACCGCAATCTGCTTGCCGAGGGTGCCCCGGCGGGCGAAAACACCGCACCGACGAGACCCGCGGCGCCCCACCGATTCGGCTGGAGCATGCGCCGAGGCGAGGAACCGCCGAAGCGAGGATCCCATGGCCCGCCCACCCGCCAGCCCGCCGCCCGCGAACCGCCCGTCCCCGACCGGTCCCAAAACCACGCCTCGAAGCAAGGCGCCCGCCGGTTCCGTCACGTCGAGCGGCGATCCCGATGGGGAAGGACGCATCTTCATCGGCCGCAGCTTCCTTGGCCGCAGCGAGGCCGCCGCCGCGGGCACTTCGTCCAAGGAAGAGTTCCTCACCCTGCATCTCGCCAACCGCCACGGCCTCGTGACCGGCGCCACCGGCACCGGCAAGACCGTTACGCTTCAGGTGCTGGCGGAAGGCTTCTCGCGGGCTGGCGTTCCGGTCTTCGCCGCGGACATCAAGGGCGATCTCTCCGGAGTCGCCGCGCAGGGCGAGGCGAAGGACTTTCTGCTCAAGCGGGCCGAAGAGGTGGGCATCGCTTACGCGCCCGATACTTTCCCCGTGGTGTTCTGGGACCTGTTCGGCGAGCAGGGCCATCCGGTGCGCGCCACCATCTCGGAGATGGGACCGCTGCTGCTGTCGCGCCTCATGGGGCTCAACGAGACGCAGGAGGGCGTGCTCAACATCGTCTTCCGCATCGCCGACGAGCAGGGGCTTCTGCTCCTCGACCTCAAGGACCTGCGGGCAATGCTCGCCGACGTGGCGGCGAATGCGGCAACCCTCACCGCCACCTACGGGAATGTCTCCACCCAGAGCGTCGGTGCCATCCAGCGCCAGTTGCTCGTGCTGGAAAATCAGGGCGCCGACAAGTTCTTCGGCGAACCGGCGCTCCAGATCGCCGATCTGATGCGGGTGGATCGTTCCGGCTACGGCACCATCAACATCCTCGCCGCGGACAAGCTCATGGGCGCGCCGCGGCTCTATTCGTGCTTTCTGCTGTGGCTGCTCTCGGAACTGTTCGAGCACCTGCCGGAAGTGGGCGATCCGGACAAACCGAAACTGGTCTTCTTTTTCGACGAGGCGCACCTGCTGTTCGACGAGGCGCCCAAGGCGCTTTTGGAGAAGGTGGAGCAGGTGGTGCGGCTTATCCGCTCCAAGGGGGTGGGGGTCTATTTCGTCACCCAGAACCCGCTGGACGTGCCTGAGAGCGTCCTCGCGCAGCTCGGCAACCGGGTGCAGCACGCGCTGCGCGCGTTCACCCCGCGCGACCAGAAGGCGGTGAAGGCGGCGGCCGACACCTTCCGTCCCAATCCCGATCTGGACACCGCAACGGTCATCATGGAGCTGGGCAAGGGCGAGGCGTTGGTCTCCATGCTGGAAGGCAACGGCGTGCCGTCCATGGTGGAGCGCACGCTCATCCGCCCGCCGTCCGCCCGCATCGGGCCGCTCAGCCCGCAGGAGCGCGGGGCGGTGATGGCGCAGAGCCCGGTGGGCCGCATCTACGATCAGGCGGTGGATCGCGAATCAGCGTTCGAGATGCTCCAGGCCCGCGCGGCGCAGAAGCAGGAGCCACAGGCGGACGCCGAGGGCGAATCGGAAGGTGGCGGCTTTCTCGACAGCATCCTGGGCGGGGTGCTGGGCACCGCGACCGGAGGACGGACGGGCGGCACCAAACCCGCCGGCACGCGGACCGGCAAGGCAGGGCAGGGCACCGCGCGGGGCGGGACGACGCGCAGCTCCAGCACCCGCATGACCACGACCGAAGTCGTGGTGCGGCAGGTGGCGCGCTCTGTGGCGTCGCAGGTCGGAACCCAGCTCGGCAAGGCGATCCTGCGCGGCATCCTCGGCAGCATCCGCCGCTGAGGCGCCGCAGCCGGACTGCCATCGAAGCGCGAACTTGGCCTTTCGGCGGGCGTCTGCGCGACGCACCCGAAGCGGTTGCGTCGAGAGGCTCATAGCGGTAGGGTTCTAGTGTGTCGGCGGGATTGCGGGGTCGCGCCGACAGAGATGCTCAACGCGCGCGCCCGAACAATCTCTCCGTGCCGGAGTGACCGAGGCGAGCCACGAACTGGAGCGCCTCATGAAGGTGTTGCCGACTGCCCGCATTGTTCTCGTAGATTCTCAGATGGAACGTCGCCAGGCGACGCGTCTCGCCCTGTCCGCGCTCGGCGTGGGCTCGGTGCGCGAGGTCGCGTCCGTGGACGAGGTGAACGATCTCGCCTCGCAGGGCACCGCCGATGTGCTGGTGGTGCAGGTGGACGACCCTGAGGATGCCCCCGCCAATCCCTTCCGCTTCGGCGCGGGAATCCCGGCCGTCCTCGTGGCGGAAGTGCCGGCCCAGCAGCTGGTGCGCATCGCCGGCCGGACAGGATATGACGCCGCCCTTGGCGCCCCGGTGGCGCCGCGGCTGCTCTATCGCCGCATCGGCTCCGTGCTTCAGCGGGCGCGCCGCCTCGGGCGTCCCGCGACGGCCACGGCCAACCAGCCGTCCGATCTCGTCACCGTAAGCTGACTGCAACCCGGCGCGCCTGCGCCGAGCGGATGGTCCTAGACTCCCCCGGCGCCCGCGCCGGGATGACGCCCCTGTTGCGCGTCGCGGCGGCGTTTGGCGCCTTGCCATTCCGCCGTTGTCCCGCCAGCATCGCTGCCGCGAACGGGGGCCTGCGGCCCGCGACGGAGGGTGCGATGGCGGAACTGGACGAGGCCCGGCTTGATCTGACGCTGAAGGCCGTGGACGACGGGCTCGACGGATCGTTGGACCGGCTCTTTTCCTTCCTCAGGATCGCCTCCATCTCCACCGATCCCGCCCATCAGGCGGCCTGCCGTTCTGCGGCGGAATGGGTCGCGGGTGCCCTTGAGGATCTGGGCTTCACGGCGGTCGTGCATCCCACCGCCGGGCATCCCGTGGTGGTGGCGCGCACGGACACCGGCGCGCCGCGCCGCGTGCTGTTCTATGGCCATTACGACGTGCAGCCGGTGGACCCGCTCGACCTGTGGGAGACGCCACCGTTCGAGCCGCGCCTCGGCGAGACGCCGGACGGGCGGCGGACCATCGTCGCCCGCGGCGCCTGCGACGACAAAGGACAGGTCCTCACCTTCCTGGAGGCGCTGCGCGCCTATCGTGCCACCCTCGGCAGGCTCCCGGTGGACGTCACCGTTCTGCTGGAAGGCGAAGAGGAGTGTGGCTCGCCGAACCTGCCCGGCTTCCTCGCTGCCCACGCCGGTGAACTCGCAGCCGACGTCGCCCTCGTCTGCGACACCGGCATGTGGGACCCGCGGACCCCCTCCATCACCACCTCGTTGCGCGGCATCCTGCACACCGAGCTGACCATTGAGGGCGCTGACCGCGACCTGCACTCGGGCCTGTTTGGCGGTGCGGCACGCAACCCCATCCATGTGCTCGCCCAGATCCTCGGCGAGGCGCACGATGCCTCCGGGCGGGTGACCCTGCCAGGCTTCTACGACGACGTGCTTGAACTGCCGGAGGAGGTGCGGACCCGCTGGGCGGGGCTCGGCCTCACCGCCGAGGCTTTCCTGAAGCCCGTGGGGCTGTCCGTGTCGTCCGGCGAGAGCGATCGGATGGTGATCGAGCAGATCCAGTCGCGGCCGACCTTAGAGGTCAACGGCATCTTTGGCGGCTATACCGGCGCCGGCACCAAGACCATCATTCCCGCCCGCGCCACCGCCAAGATCTCCTTCCGCCTCGTGGCGGATCAGGACCCGGCCAAGCTGCGCGCCGGCTTCGAGGCCTTCGTGGCCGAGCGGGTGCCGGCCGATTGCCGTGCGGTGTTCCACTGGGGCGAAGGCGCCCGCGCCTTCCTCGTGCCGCCGGAGAGCCCGAACCTCACCCGGGCCGCCGCGGCGCTGGAACGCGAATGGGGCGTGGCGCCGGTCACCATCGGCTCGGGCGGGTCGATCCCCGTGGTCGGCCAATTCAAGGACCGGCTCGGTGTGGATACCCTGCTCATCGGCTTTGCTTTGGACGACGACCGGGTCCATTCCCCCAACGAGAAGTATGATCTCACCTCGTTCCACAAGGGGACCCGCAGCTGGGTGCGCATCCTCGACGTCCTCGCCTGACGGCGGGGGTGACGCTGCGCGCCCACTTTTTTGCGTCGCGCAATCGTGCGAGGAAGGCACGTGACAGCTGCGACGGAACGCGCCATGGCAAGCCTTTCTGCAAGCATCGACACGGAAGGTCTGGTCTCGGCCTGGCTGTTCGACGGCAAGGGTGGCGCCACCCGCCTGACGCAGGACGCCGCGTTCGCCACGGCCGAGCCCGACACCGGCTTTGTCTGGCTGCATTTCCGCCATCTGCCGCGGGCGCCGCAGACCTGGCTGCGGCGGGCGAGCGGCCTTGATCCCACCGCCGTCGACAGCATGGGCGAGGACCAGAGCCGCCCGCGCTGCGTGATGTTCGCAGAGGGCGCGTTGCTCTCCCTGCGAGGCGTGAACCTCCAGCGCAACGCCTTGCCCGAAGACCTTATCAACGTGCATCTCTGGGTGGACACGCGCCGGGTGATCTCGGTGCAGCACGACGCATTGTCGGCCATCTCCGATCTCGACGACGCGCTTGCCCGTGGCCGTTGCCCGCGCACCCAGGGCGAGTTCGTCGCTGACCTCTCCATGCGGCTCGTGGAGCGCATGGATGCGGTGGTGAACACGCTGATCGACGAGGCGGACGAGCTGGAGGACGCGGTGCTCGTCATCGAGACCTCGGAGCTTCTGCCCAAGCTCGCGGTGCTGCGCCGCGTCGCCATCAAGCTGCGCCGCCACATCGCCCCCCAGCGGGAAGCGCTGAACCACTTTGCGCTGGAAGACGACCCCTGGATGGGCCCGAAGGACAGGAACCGCCTGCGCGACGCCGCCGACCGGGTGGCGCGCCTCTCGGAAGAGCTGGACAGCGTGCGCGAGCGCGCCGCGGTCATCCGCGACCAGATGGTGGACGCGCGGGCCGAGCAGATGAACAAGTCCATGCTCGTGCTTGCCGTGGTGACGGTGGTCTTCGCGCCTATGACGCTCATTTCAGGCATGTTCGGCATGAATGTGGGCGGCATCCCCGGCAACGATGATCCCGCCGCCTTCTGGGCCCTCAGCCTGTTCCTGCTGATTCTGGGCTTCGTGCTTCTGTGGGCATTCCGGCGCCTGCGCTGGATCTGAGCCGCGCCGATGGGGCGCGACTGCCCTACGGTCACGCAAACGTCGTTGAGCTGTCGCCGGAGCGTTACGGCTTGCGGGGCACGTGGGGCGCGCATCGGACCTTCAGGAGGCATTCCATGCGCACGCTGAAATCCTTGACGATCGCGCTCCTCGCCGGAGCTGCCATTGCGCTTCCCGCCCTCATCGTTTCCGCCTCGGCCCAGGACAAGGCGAACCCGGCCACCTCGGCCGCCGCGTCGGAAGGCGCCGCCTTTCCGGCCGTGCTCGCCGGCCATGTGGTCCTGCCTGCCGCCAGCTTCGTTCCGGCGCCGCAGGATGCGCCCGAGGCCCTCAAGGTCTCCGGCAAGTTCACGACCGCCGACCGCACGCGCATCGACGGCGTCGGCAGCGTGAAGGGCGTGAGCGTCCTGTCCGAGAAGAGCGCGCCCCGCGAGACCGGCCTGTCGCTGCCGTTCGAGGGCCAGCCTGTCCAGGGCTTCTCGGGCATCGTGGACGAGGGCGAGGGCCGCTTCCTCGTGCTCACCGACAACGGCTTCGGCTCCAAGGCCAACTCGCCGGACACCATGCTCATGGCCCACCACCTGAAGATGGACTTCAAGGCCGGCCAGATCGAGCGCGTGTCGACGCTCTTCCTGCACGACCCGGACAAGAAGGTCCGCTTCCCCATCGTCATGGAGGCGAGCCCGACCCGCTACCTCACCGGTTCCGACTTCGATCTTGAGTCCATCCAGGTCGCCGGCGACAGCCTGTGGTTCGGCGAAGAGTTCGGCCCCTTCCTCATCGAGACCGATCTGAACGGCAAGGTGAAGCAGGTGTTCGAGACCAAGGTGGACGGCAAGGTGGTGCGCTCGCCTGACCACCCGGCGCTCACCACCCCCTCCGCGCCCGACGGCAAAGTGGCGTTCAGCGCCGCGCGGTCCAAGGGCTTCGAGGGCATGGCGATCTCGCCCGACAAGACCAAGCTCTATGCGCTGCTGGAAGGCCCGCTGTTCGATGCGGCCACCGGCGGCAAGGAGAAGGTTGGCGAGGCGGAAGTGCTGCGCATTGTCGAGTTCGACATTGCCAAGCGCGAGTGGACCGGCCGCTCCTGGAAGTATCCCCTGGCGGTGGCGGGCAACGCCATCGGCGATTTCAACATGATCGACGACACCCACGCCCTCATCATCGAGCGCGACAATCTGGAAGGCACGCGCTTCAAGGCCTGCACGGACGGCAAGGCGGCTCCCACGTGCTTCGACAAGCCGGCGCAGTTCAAGCGGGTGTACAAGGTGGCGTTCTCGCCCGAGACCGCCGGCCAGCCGGTGCGCAAGGTGGGCTACATCGATCTCCTCGCCATCAAGGATCCCAACGGCAAGGCGAAGCAGGGCGGCACCGAAGGCGTGCTGGACATGCCCTTCTTCACCATCGAGAACGTCGTGATGGTGAGCCCCACGCAGATCGTGGTGGGCAACGACAACAACCTGCCGTACTCCGCAGGCCGCATCCCGCAGAAGAACGACGACAACGAGTTCGTCCTGCTGGACGTGCCGGAGCTGCTGAAGGCGCAGTGAGCTTCGTCCCGCGCCGCCTCCGGGGGGCGGCGGCGCGCGGATGGATGCGGAAAGGCCGGGCGACAGCCCGGCCTTTTTGCGTTGGGGAATAAGAAGGCGACGGCCGCTACTGGCCGGCGGCGAAAACGCTCGGGAAGGGCCGGCCCCGCACGTCGTAGACGGTGGCGTAGGTGACGCCTTCCCGCTCGATCTTCACCAGCAGCGGCGCCCGCACGTCGGCGCAATAGAACTCGCCGAGGCGCATGTAGAAGTCCGCGTCGCGCCCGTCATAGGTCGTTTCGTAGCGCGGGCCGAGCTCGGCGGCGGCGGCGAAATGGGGGCCGCAGACGGCGACCCGCAGCTTGCGCCCCTGGGGCAGGGTGCGGCGGTGCTGCTCGACGTACTCGTCCAGCTCCTCGGTGGCCTGCTTGAAGGCGAGGCCCCAATAATCGAGCATGAACAAGCGGTCCGCACCCTGAATGCCGCCGACGAAGCGGTTGTAATAGGTGTATTCATACGGGTGTAGATTGCGGAAGGCGAGCGCCGGCAGGGCGAAGCCCACCAGGAAGGCCGCTGCGACGGCACCCTGTGCGAGGCGCGGCAGGCGCTGCGTCTGCTGCCAGATCCAGGCGGCCGCGAAGCCGCCGAGCAGCGCCAGCGCCGGGGTGACGAACACGAAGTGCCGCACGCCGTTGTACATCACCGGGCGGGTGGCAACGGTGAGCAGCACCGGGAAGACGGCTGCGGTGAGCACCAGCACCAGGGCCGCGCGGCGCGCCGGCGTGTCCTTGCCCACGACGGCCGCGACCAGCGCACCGGCCATGCCGGCGATGGAGAGACCGAGGAAGACCTCGGGCATCTGCACCGAGAACAGGGTGGGCACATAGGTGCGCGGCATGTCGGGCACGAGGATGGGACGGCCCTCGAACATCTCGCGCCACGGCACTTCCCAGAAGTGGGAATAATACTTGAGTGCAACCAGCGGGTTCAGCGGCTCCGCCACGCCCCAGGGCCAGACGATGCCGAGCATGAGATAGGCGAGCGGCAGGCCGAGGGTGAGCAGGCCCACGAACCGCGCGCTGCGGGCGAGGGCCGGCCCGACGCCGAGCTTCACGCTCTCTACCGCCAGCACGAACAGCAGCCCCGCCACCAGATACACGCCGCACAGCAGGCCGAGAACCCGCGTGCCCACTGCAAGGCCGAGGAACAGGCCGAAGAGGGTGACGGTACGCGGCGAGGGCTGGGGGAATTCATCGAAGGCGCGGATCAGCGCATAGATCACGCCGGCCACCGCCACGGCGAAGGGCGCGTCCTTCGCATTCATGAACATGTGGCCGTAATAGAGCGGGCAGATCATGAGCAGCGCGAGCGCCGCGAGCCCGCCCCACGGGCCGGCGAGGCGACGGCCGGCGCGCCAGACCAGGAAGAAGCCGATGATGCCGACGAGCGCCCCGAGCAGGCGGCGGATGTCGAACACATCCACGAAGGGCAGGGCCTTGGCGATGGCCGCTGCGGCAAGGTCGAAGCCGCCGCCGTAGTAATAGAGGTTCACGAAGGAGAAGACCTTCCGATAGGTCATCCCCGAGGCGAAATAGGCGTAGAGCAGGTCGCCGTATTGGGAGTGGGTGAAGTCGTCCCAGCCGAGGCCGTAGTCCGAATAGGTGAGGGATGCGATCACCGCCACGCCAGCGATGAGGACCATGGCGCACGCGTCCGCAATCGCGCCCGGCCGACGTTCGATCTCATGGAACGACATGAAAGGAGGACCCCAACCACCCAATACTTCAGACGCGCGCTCAGGGAACTGCCCCCGATCCCCTCGACCTTAGGTTGATGTCAATATCATACCGCAGGCGCTGGTGAGCGTCACAGATAAGATCGAGTAGCCGGAGATCGCAACAAAATTATGCTGTGCGTTGCAAAAGGTTGCGGCGTTTTCGTGTGGAATTGCGGCAAACCGGTCACAGCGTCCCAAGGAAAGGTGCGCCGTTTTTCTTGCGGGGCAGAGTCGATCACCGCCAAGAAGTAAGTCCAGGCGCCCGGTTTCTTGCGCCGGTTGAGCGCCTCCCGGCCCGAGGCCGGGAGGCGGAATTCAATCAGGCCGCCTTGCTGTAGAGCTCGGCCACGTAGTCCCAGTTGATGAGGTGGTCGACGAACGCCTTCAGGTAGTCCGGGCGGCGGTTGCGGTAGTCGATGTAGTAGGAATGCTCCCACACGTCGACGCCGAGGATGGGGGTCGCGCCCTGCACCAGGGGGTTCTCGCCGTTCGCGCTCTTCATGACGACAAGCTTGCCGTCCTTGAGGGCGAGCCAGGCCCAGCCCGAACCGAACTGGCCGACGCCGGCGGCGATGAAGTCTTCCTTGAACTTATCGATCGAGCCGATGTCCTCGATGATCTTCTTCTCGATCTCGCCGGGAATGGCGCCGCCGCCGTTGGGCTTCATCCAATTCCAGAAATGCAGGTGGTTGTAGTGCTGGCCGGCATTGTTGAAGAGCGGGGCGTTCTTGCCGAACGAGCCCACCACGATCTCCTCAAGGGTTTTTCCTTCAAATTCAGTTCCCTTTAGGAGATTGTTGCCATTATTGACATAAGCGAGGTGGTGCTTGTCGTGGTGGTATTCCAGGGTCTCGCGCGACATGTAGGGCGCGAGCGCGTCATAGGCATAAGGCAGGTCGGGCAGCGTGAAGGACATGAAACATCTCCGCAATCTATCCGGCGTCATGCCCGGGGCGAAATCGCTGCCCCGGCGCCACACCGGGTATACGACATGTCCGAGCGAGCACCTAGATAGGGTGGCCGTCGCCATCAAACAACCTTGAAGCAGCCGATTTTCCCGGCGAGGTACCACCTTGGTGTAGAGCGGCTGCGGCCGGCAAGCGGAAGTGGGGTGCGCGATGTGGTGGTTCCTGGTCCTTCTCGGCGTTCTGATCGCATTGGCCGGGCTCGCGGTCATCGCGCTCGGCGTGTCGATTTTCGTGTCCACCTTCGGCAACACCCTCATCACCACCGGCGCGGTGGCGGCATCGGGCGGCTTCGTCATCACGGCGATGGGGCTGGTGCTGCGCCAGCTTGAGCGCCTGACCCGACAGATCGACCGCGCCTATCCGGCGGAGGGGGGCGAGGAGGCCCACGCCCCGTCCGCCCCGCCGCCCGCCCGCGCCCCCGCCGCCCGCGGCTCGGCGCCGCGCCTGTCGGTGGACGATCTCGTCCCGCCCGGCGACGAGAGAGGTGCGGAGGCCCCCATCGCCCCGCCTTCCCCGCCGGTCCGCGATCGGCAGCGCGCGCTGCCCGCCTCACCTCTGCTGGGCGGTCCCGAGGGCGCAGAAGGCGCCGACCCCATGGTCGAGGCGCGCCGCCAGCGCCTGCAGCGCCGCGCCGAGCCGGCGCCCGAGGCGCCCGCCGCCCCGCCGGCCCCGCCGCGCCCGCGCACCGGCTACGAGCCCCCGTCGCGTCCCGCCCGCGCCGCGCCCGCCGAGGCTCCCCCCGTTCCTGCCCCGCCGCCGCCCGCGCCCCGGCGGGACGCCGAGGAGCCCCGCATCCTGAAGTCCGGCATCGTCGGAGGCATGGCCTACACCCTCTACTCCGACGGCTCGATCCAGGCCGAGCTGCCGGACGGCGTGGTGCGCTTCGCCTCGCTCCAGGAACTGCGCGACCACGTGGCACAGGCCCAGACGGACCGCTGAGCCGGCCGGGGCTGCACGCCGCCCCATTTGCGGGATCGGGGCGCGCGCTCTATTGAGCGCCACGTCCTTCGCCCGGCCGCGTGCCCGGCGCCCACAGGTGCTGCGTCCCGATGTATCCTCCCGCTTCCGGCTCGCCCTTCGACGACATCCGCCATCTGGTCGCCACCATGCCTGGCCCCGTCGAGGGCGCGCGGGAGGCGGCGCTCGCCCGGCAGGACCAGCTGGTCAAGCCACCAGGGGCCCTCGGCCGCCTCGAGGCCATCGTTGCCCATCTGGCCGCCTGGCAGGGCAACGCCATGCCGACCGTCAACCGCCCCATGGTGGCGGTGTTCGCCGCCACCCACGGCGTCGCCGAGCGTGGCGTCTCGCCCTATCCCGGCGCGGTGACGAAGCAGATGATGGCGACCTTCACGGCGGGGAAGGCGGCCGTGAACCAGATCTGCGCCACGTTCGACGCCGGCCTGCGGGTGTTCGACCTCGCCCTCGACTATCCCACACCGGACATCACGCAGGACGCCGCCCTCGACGAGAAGGCCTGCGCCGCCACCATGGCCTTCGGCATGGAGGCCATCGCCGGCGGCTCGGATCTGCTGTGCCTCGGCGAAATGGGCATCGGCAACACCACCATCGCTGCCGCTTTGTGCCACGGCCTCTATGGCGGGACGGCGGAGGACTGGGTGGGCGCCGGCACCGGCTCCACCGGCGCGGTGCTCGAACGCAAGGTGGAGGCGGTGCGCGCGGCGGTGGCCTTCCACAAGGATCATCTCGCGGACCCTCTGGAAGTGCTGCGCCGGCTCGGTGGGCGCGAGGTGGCGGCCATCGCCGGCGCCATCATCGCCGCCCGGCACGAGAACGTGCCGGTGGTCCTGGATGGTTTCGTCGTCACCGCCGCCGCCGCGGTGCTGCACGCCATGGATCCCTCGGCCCTCGATCATTGCCTCGCCGGCCATGTCTCTTCGGAAAAGGCCCATCGCATGTTGCTGGAGCGCCTCGGCCTCGTGCCCATCCTCGATCTCGGGATGCGCCTCGGCGAGGGCTCGGGCGCCGCGCTGGCGGTGGGTGTGGTGAAGGCGGCGGTGGCCTGCCACCGGGGCATGGCGACCTTCGCCGAGGCGGGCGTCGCCGAGGCCTGAGTCCACCTTAAGCCGCGGGCAGGGTGCGCCCTTCCGGGAGCCGGATCAGCGCCCGCGTGCCGCCGCCTGAGCGGCGGGTCAGTTCCAGGCTGCCGCCGTGCAAGGCAGCCAGCCCGCGCGCGATGGCGAGGCCCAGTCCGGCGCCGCGGCCGGTGGCAAGATCGAGCCGGCTCTCGCGCGGATGGGCAGCGCCCAGCGGCAGTTCGTCGTCGGCGATGCCCGGCCCGCTGTCCTCCACCGCGATGAACGCCCCGCCGTCCGCACCGATGCCGACGAGGAGGCGCACGCAGCCGCCGGCGGGCGTGAACTTGACCGCATTGGCCAGCAGGTTGAGCGCGATCTGCCGCAGCGCCCGCTCGTCGCCCCACAGGCGTGGTGCGTCCGGCGAGCTTTCGGCGCCGAGGGCGATGCCGCGCGCGGTGGCCTGCGGCCGCACCATGGCGAGGCACTCCTCGGCCAGCCGGTCGAGCCGCACCGGCGTTTCTACCAGCGTGCGGTGGCCGCTCTCGATGCGGGCGAGGTCGAGGAGATCGTCGGCGAGCGCCAGCAGGTGCCGCCCGGACGCGTGGATGTCACGGGCGTAGCCGCCATAGGCGGGCACCCGGTGGGGGCCGAGCACCTCCTCCGCCATCATCTCGGAAAAGCCCATCACCGTGTTGAGGGGGGTGCGCAACTCGTGGCTCATCTCGGCGAGGAAGCGGGATTTGGCGAGGCTCTCGGCCGCGGCCTGCCGGCTCTCGGCCTCGGCTGCATCGGCCCGGGCCTGCGTCCGTTTCAGCGCCGCCTCGAGCCGCGCGGTGCGCCGGGCAAGAAGCCCCAGCGCCAGGAGGCCCGCCGCGCCGCCTGCCAGCGCGCCGGTGAAGCCGGAGAGACTGCCGCCCGCCAGCGCCAGACCGGCGGCAGCCAGCAAGGCGAGGAGGAGGGCGCCGTGCCGCCCCCCGTTCGGCGCCGCGAATCCCTCCGCCGGCCCCGCCGGCTCGGTTCGGCGGGTGTCGTCGAGCGGTGGGCAGAGGGGGCCGGACATGCGGCGGGAGCCCTTCGCGCAGGGGCCTGGAAAAGGGCCCTGGCCTGACGGAAACCGTGAGACCCGACTCCTGCGGCAGGCCGGTTAACGACCGGTTAACGCCGTCGCCCCATCCTCCGCCGAGCGGGCTGCTCCCGCCGCCCGCCGCCCCGCCCAATGAGCCCCAAACCCATGCGCCTGTTCGATCTTGTGCGCGCTGCGTTGGTCCTCGCCGTGCTCGCCGGCGCGGCGGCGGTCCTGACGCGGCAGGAGCGTCTGGACGGGCGGGCGCAGGCGGTGGACGGCGACACGCTCGAAATCGCCGGCACCCATGTGCGACTCGCCGGGATCGACGCGCCGGAATTGCGGCAGACCTGCACCAGGGAGGGGCGGCCGTGGCGCTGCGGCGAGGCGGCCCGGCAACTGCTGGAGGCGACGCTGGGCGAAGCGCCCGTCTCTTGCCTTCAGCTCGACCGCGACCGCTACGGTCGGCCGGTGGCGCGCTGCACCATTGGGGGGTGGATCTCGCCGACCGGATGGTGCGCGCCGGGCTGGCGCTTGCCTATCTGCGCCATGACCACGACGCCGCGGAGGCGGAAGCGCGGGCGGCGCGGCGGGGGATTTGGGCAGGCGGGTTCGAGGCGCCGGCGGACTATCGCGCCGCCCACCCGCGCGGACCGTAAGGCGGGATCGGGGCCTTGCGCGCCCGGATCAGGCATGGTTCTTCGATCGGACAAGAATACGGGTCGGGGAGGCCGAACGCCATGCAACTTTATGATTCCGGCCGCGCGCCAAATCCGCGGCGGGTCCGCATCTTTTTGGCGGAAAAGGGGATTTCGGTTCCGCTCGTGCCGGTCGATCTCGGGCGGATGGAAAACAAGTCTCCGGAATTCACCTCCATCAATCCCCGCCAGCGCGTGCCCGTGCTGGTTCTGGACGACGGCACCGCCATCGCCGAGACCATGGCCATCTGCCGCTTTTTCGAGGCGCTCCAGCCCGAACCCAACCTGTTCGGCCAGACGCCGAAGGAGCAGGGGCTGGTGGAAATGTGGCAGCGGCGGGCGGAATTGGACCTGCTGATTCCGATCATGATGGTGCTGCGCCATCTCAACCCCGGCATGGCCCAGGCGGAGGTGCCGCAGGTGGCTGAATGGGGCGAGGTGAACAAGCCCAAGGTGCTGGCAGCGCTTGAGTTTTTCAACGATTCCCTGGCCGACAAGGCGTACCTCGCGGGCGATCGCTTCACGGTGGCGGACATCACGCTGCTGGTGGCGCTCGACTTCCTGCGGGTGATCCGCACCGAGGTGCCGCAGGACCATGCGCACCTCCTGCGCTGGCGCGATGTGGTCTCGCAGCGGCCGAGTGCAAAGGCTTGAAAAGATGAAGCTTAAGGTGGTGGGATGCGGGGATGCCTTCGGCTCGGGCGGGCGGGGCAGCTCCTGCTTCCGGGTCGAGGCGGCGGACCTGACCGTGACGCTGGATTTCGGTGCCAGTTCACTGGTGAATCACCACCGGTTCGGTCTCGATTCGGCGAACATCGACATCATCTTCCTCAGCCACCTGCACGGCGACCATTTCGCCGGTATCCCGTTCCTGCTGCTGGACGGGCAATTCGTCCACCGCCGCCAGCGTCCCCTCGTCATCGTCGGGCCGCCGGGCACGCGGGCGCGGCTCGAGGCGGCGATGGAGGTCCTGTTCCCCCGCATGGCGACCAATCCCTGGCGCTTCGACTGGCGGGTGGAGGAGGTGGAGCCCGGCTCCACCTCCCGGCACGGCCCGCTCACCTGCACCACTGCCCAGGTGGTCCATGCCTCCGGGGCACCCTCCACGGCGCTGCGGCTGACCAACGGGGCGCGGACCATCGCCTTCTCCGGCGACACCGAATGGACCGACGCGCTGCTGCCTATCGCCCGGGACGCCGACCTGTTCATCTGCGAGAGCTTCGCCTTCGACGGCAGCCCCCACGGCCACCTCGCCTACGAGACGGTGGCGGCGCGGCGGGCGGACCTCGGGGCCAGGCGCATCCTCCTCACCCATATGGGCGACGCCATGTGGGCGCGGCGGGGCGAGGTGGACGCCGCCCACTTCAGCGTGGCCGAGGACGGGCTTGAGCTCGACATCTGATCCCGCCGGAGCGGAAGCCCTCGACGCTTTGGTGGCGCGCATCCGCGCCTGCCGCATCTGCCGCGACGCGCCGAAGGGGCCGCCGCTGCCGCACGAGCCGCGCCCGGTGCTGCGGGTCTCCGGCGGCGCGTCCATCCTGGTGGCGAGCCAGGCTCCCGGCACCAAGGTGCATCTCTCCGGCCTACCGTTCACCGATGCCTCCGGCGACCGGCTCAGGTCCTGGATGGGGGTGGACAACCAGACCTTCTATGACGTCTCCCGCATCGCCATCGCGCCCATGGGCTTCTGCTTTCCCGGCCAGGATGCGGCGGGGGGCGACCTCCCGCCGCGGCGGGAATGCGTCGCCACCTGGCACGATGGTCTGTTTGCCGCGCTGCCGCCGTTCCGCCTGATCCTGGCGGTGGGCCGGCCGGCACAGGCCTATCACCTCGCCCGGCTCGGCCTTGCCGCCCACCTGAAGGCGAGCCTCACCGAGACGGTGGCGGGCTGGCGGCAGGTCCGCGCAGCGGGCGCCGCCCTGGCGCATCCGGTGGCGGTCTATACCCTGCCGCACCCGTCATGGCGCAACACCGGCTGGCTGAAGAAGAACCCCTTCTTCGAACGCGAGCTGCTGCCCCAGCTTCAGGCCGACATCGCCCGGGCGCTCGCCGGTGGGCAAGGCGGGGACGCATTCAGATGAAACCGGAATTGATTGCCTTGGCCCTAAAGTTTGCCCAAGAATTGGTCAGCGCACATATGTCAGGCTTTGCAGTTGCGGCCTGTCGTGCGAATCAAAGGGTAACTTCTAATCATTCCAGTCCGGCACCGCGCTGCCCCCAACCTCGCGCGTCGTCCGGCGGGGGAGTTGAGTGATGACCAGCGACACGGCCGAACTGAGCGAAGACCAGGTCCGTTCCACCCTCGCCAAGGTGCGCACCCCGGAGGGTGTGGCGCTGTCGGTGTCGCCGGCCCTGTCCGGCGTGGTGGTCACCTCGGGCAAGGTCTATCTCTCCATCAACATCGATCCGGCCCAGGCGCGGGCGTGGGAGGATGTGCGCATCGCCGCGGAGACCGCGGTCCGGGCGCTGCCGGGGGTCGCCTCCGCCCTCGTCACCCTCACCGCCGAGCGGGCGAAGGCGCCCGCCGCACCCGCCGCCCCGGCGGCCCATAGCCACGGCCATGGACACGGCCACGCCCACGGCGGGGCGCCGGCGCCCCGCGGCATCGCGGTGCCCGGCGTCGCCTCCATCATCGCGGTGGCGTCCGGCAAGGGCGGCGTGGGCAAGTCCACCACCTCCATCAACCTGGCGCTGGGCCTGCGCGACCTCGGCCTGAAGGTGGGCCTGCTCGATGCCGACATCTACGGCCCCTCCGTGCCGCGCCTCACCGGCGTCGCCCAGAAGCCGGAGACGACGGCCGACGGCAAGACCATGATTCCGCTCGAGAATTTCGGCCTCCAGCTGATGTCCATCGGCTTCCTCGTGGAGGAAGACACGCCGATGATCTGGCGCGGACCCATGGTGATGTCCGCCATTTCGCAGATGCTCAAGGAGGTGAAGTGGGGCCCCCTCGACGTGCTGGTGGTGGACATGCCCCCCGGCACCGGCGACGCCCAGCTCACCATGGCGCAGCAGGTGAACCTCGCCGGCGCGGTCATCGTCTCCACCCCGCAGGACCTCGCCCTCATCGACGCGCGGCGCGGCGTCGCCATGTTCGAGCGGGTGAACATCCCGATCCTCGGGGTGGTGGAGAACATGTCCCACTTCATCTGCCCCCATTGCGGCGGCCGGTCCGACATTTTCGGCCACGGCGGCGCCCATGCGGAGGCCGACAAGCTGGGCGTGCCCTTCCTTGGCGAGATCCCGCTCCACATGCGCATCCGCGAAATGTCGGATGCCGGCCTGCCCATCCTCGTCTCGGATCCGGACAGCCCGCAGGCGGCGGCCTACCGGCACGTGGCCAAGGGCGTAAAGGACGCCCTCGACCGCGCTACGGCGCAGAGCCGGCAGGCGCCGCGCATCGTGATCGAGTAGCAAGGGGCGGGCCTGCCCCGCACCTTCCTTGCTGCTGCGCCGGCTTTTCCTGCGGCCGCGCTGGAGGCCTTGGTCTTTGAGCGCGGTTGAGCAGCCGGTCCGCCTGCTCTAAAAGGCGGTACGACGGCCCGCCTTTGGCTGCGGCGCTGCGTGTCAAAGATGCCTAGGGAGCCCCCAATGAAACGCCGTGATTTCCTGACCGCCACCGGCGCGGGCGTCGCCGCTTCCGCCGCCGTGGCCATGCCGGCCATTGCCCAGTCGGCCCCGGAAGTGAAGTGGCGCTGCACGTCCTCCTTCCCGAAGTCGCTCGACACCATCTATGGCGCCGCCGAGCTGATGGCCAAGCAGGTGGCCGAGATCACCGACGGCAAGTTCCAGATCCAGGTGTTCGCGGCGGGCGAAATCGTGCCCGGCCTCCAGGCTCTCGACGCCACCACCAACAAGACCGTCGAGATGTGCCACTCGGCGTCCTATTATTATGTGGGCAAGGACCCGACCTTCGGGCTCGGCACCGCCATTCCGTTCGGCCTCAACGCCCGCCAGATCAACGCCTGGTTCCTGTTCGGGAACGGCCTGACCCTGATGAACGAATTCTACAAGAAGTACGGCGTGTCCATGTTCCCGGGCGGCAACACGGGCGGCCAGATGGGCGGCTGGTTCCGCAAGGAGATCAAGAGCGTCGCCGATCTTCAGGGCCTCAAGATGCGCATCGCCGGCGTGGGCGGCCAGGTTCTGGCGAAGCTCGGCGTGGTGCCGCAGCAGCTCGCCGGCGGCGACATCTATCCCGCGCTCGAAAAGGGCACCATCGACGCCGCCGAGTGGGTCGGTCCCTATGACGACGAGCGCCTCGGCCTGTTCAAGGTGGCCCAGTATTATTACTTCCCCGGCTGGTGGGAGGGCTCCGCCGCGCTCAACTTCTTCGTCAATCAGGAGAAGCTGAACGAACTGCCGAAGGTCTACCGGGCGGCGCTCACCTCCGCCATGGCGCAGGCCAACGAGAGCATGCTCGCGAGCTACGACGCGAAGAACCCCGTGGCGATCCAGAGCCTGGTGAAGGCCGGCACCCAGCTGCGCCGCTATCCCAACGACGTGATGGACGCCGCCTACAAGGCTTCGCAGCAGCTCTACGAAGAGATCGGCGCCAAGAACGAGGACTTCAAGAAGATCTACGAGGACATGCGGACGTTCCGCAACAACGCTTATCTGTGGTGGCAGATCGTCGAGTTCACCTACGACGACTTCATGGTGCGCGCCCGCACCCGCGGCTGACGCGACTTCCAAGCAACTGTCATCCACACAAGGCAAAGCCCCGGAGCGCTGCTCCGGGGCTTTCTTTCATGGGGCTGGTGCCGAAGCTATGCTCCGGCCGTGTTCAGCGTCAGCGGCTGCCGCCGGGAGTCGCCTGCGAGCGGCCACCTTCCTGCGCGGGACCCTTGTGGGGGTCCTGGCCGGCGGCGGTGCCGGAACGCGGCGTCACGGTGCCGGTCGTGTCGTAGGACGGGCCAGCGCCGGTGCCGCTCGCGCCGGGGGTCGCCTGGGCGCGACCGCCCTCCTGCGCCGGACCCTTGTGGGGATCCTGGCCGGCAGCCTGGCCGGAACGCGGGGTGGCGGGGGTGTTCGGGTCGGGCATAACCGCGCCGCTGCCGCTCGGGCCGGGAGTGGCCTGGGTGCGACCGCCTTCCTGCGCCGGGCCCTTGTGGGGATCCTGGCCAGCAGCGGTGCCGGACTGGGCGCTGGCGGCGCCGGACATTGCGATGAGGGCCGCCGCGGCGACCGGAATGGCGAGCTTGAACATGTTCATGCGGGGTCTCCCTCCAATTGAATACACGGCTACACAACCGCCGAACCCGCATTTCGGTTCACAACGATTTTTTCAGATTTACCAGCGCTGGCGTGAGCTTAGCTGTGGCGCAGCAAGACCTTGGCACGGCGCAGACGCCGTCGGCATCCGCCAGGGATTTCGCGCGTGGGCGCACCGGCTGCGGCCGAGTCTCGCCGCCGTCAGTTTCTGTTTCCATCTCTGGAATGGCGCACTAGTGTCCGCGCGGCGCTGGCGGCCCTTCTGCCCACACATGCGGTCACGATGCTGCGAGCGTCTTCGAGTTGCGAGCCTTTGAGATGATCGACCCGACCCTTCCCGAGCACATGCGTCCCGACCGCTCCTTCCAGGCCCTGCTGCTGACGCTCCAGCGCTTCTGGGCGGATCGTGGCTGCGTCATCCTCCAGCCCTACGACATGGAGGTGGGAGCGGGCACCTTTCACCCCGCCACCACGCTGCGGGCGCTCGGGCCGAAGCCGTGGAAGGCCGCCTATGTGCAGCCCTCGCGCCGCCCCAAGGACGGGCGTTACGGCGAGAACCCCAATCGGCTCCAGCACTATTACCAGTTCCAGGTCATCCTGAAGCCCTCCCCGGAGAACCTTCAGCAGCTCTATCTGGATTCGCTCGCCGCCATCGGAGTGGACCTGAAGCTGCACGACGTGCGGTTCGTGGAGGACGACTGGGAGAGCCCCACCCTCGGCGCCTGGGGCCTCGGCTGGGAATGCTGGTGCGACGGCATGGAGGTGTCGCAATTCACCTATTTCCAGCAGGTAGCCGGCTTCGAGTGCGCCCCCGTCTCCGGCGAACTCACCTACGGCCTCGAGCGCCTCGCCATGTACGTGCAGGGGGTTGAGAACGTCTACGACCTGAACTTCAACGGCCGCGAGGGCGCCGAGAAGACCACCTATGGCGACGTCTTCCATCAGGCCGAGCAGGAATATTCACGGCATAATTTCGAGGCCGCCGACACCGACATGCTGCTGGAGCAGTTCCGCATGGCGGAGCAGGCGTGCCACAAATATCTCGCCTTCGGCGACAAGGGCGACCGGCACGAGATGGCGCTGCCCGCCTACGACCAGTGCATCAAGGCGTCCCATGTCTTCAACCTTCTTGACGCGCGCGGGGTGATCTCCGTCACCGAGCGCCAGAGCTACATCCTGCGGGTGCGCGAGCTGGCCAAGGCCTGCGGCGCGGCGTGGCTCAAGACGGCGGCAGGCGGCGCCGCCTGAGGTCCGCGGGCGCGCAGGGAAGGGGGCAGGCGCATGAGCAGCATCACCGACGCCGAGGCCGGCGCTTTGCCTGGGGCGGCGCCCCAGCGCCTCAATCGCCGGCTGATCGCCGCCGGCACCCTCGGCAACGTGCTGGAATGGTACGACTTCGCGGTCTACGGCTTTCTCGCCGGCATCTTCGCGCGCAACTTCTTCCCGCAGTCGAGCCCCACGGCGGCGATGCTCTCCGTGTTCGGGGTGTTCGCCGCCTCCTTCCTCATGCGGCCGCTGGGCTCGGTGCTGTTCGGCCACGTGGGCGACCGCTACGGCCGGCGCGCGGCGCTGCTCTCCTCAGCCGCGCTGATGAGCGTGTCCACCTTCTGCGTCGGCCTCCTGCCCACCTACGAGACGGCCGGCGCCTTCGCCGCGGTCCTCCTGCTGGTGCTGCGCCTGGCGCAGGGGCTTTCGGTGGGCGGGGAATACATGACCTCCGCGGTCTTCCTCGCCGAAAATGCCGACCCCCGCCGGCGCGGGGCGGTGACCTCCATGGTCATCGTCGGCTGCAACGGCGGCATGCTCCTGGGCTCGACCATCGGGGCGCTGGTCTCCGGCCTCCTGTCGGCGGACGATCTTGCCGCCTGGGGCTGGCGCATCCCCTTCCTGCTGGGCTGCCTGCTGGGCGGCTTCGCCATGGTGCTGCGCCGCACCGCCGCCCGCGACGCGCCGCCCGAGCGCCCGGCGCGCCTGCCGGTGGTGGTGGCCTTCCGCGAGAGCGGCGCCGGCATCCTGCGGGCGACGCTCATCAACCTCGTGGTGGGCATCGCCTTCTATCTCGTGTTCGTCTACCTCACCACCTGGCTGCAGCAGACCGATGCCTTCCCGCCGCACGTGGCGCTGGAGCTGACGGCGGTGAGCATGGCGGTGGTGATGGCCGCGAGCCTCGGCTTCGCCGCCCTGTCCGACGTGGTGGGCCGCAAGCCGCTGATCGTCGCCGGCTTCGCCTGCCTCGTGCTGTTCTCCTGGCCGCTGTTCCTGCTCATGCGTTCGGGCAGCCCCGGCCTCGCGCTTCTGGGGCAGATGGGATTTGCCCTCATCATCTCCATGTATGGCGGCCCCATCGCCGTGGCGCTGGTGGAGATGTTCCCCCGCCACACCCGCTGCTCCGCCGTGGGGCTGAGCTGGAACCTCGGGGTCGGCATCGGCGGCGGCACGGCGCCCATGATCGCGGTGCTGCTGGTGAGCTGGACGGGCAGCCCCATGGCGCCGGCGCTCTATCTCATCGCCGCGGGGGCGCTGGCCTTCCTCGCCGCCCTCGGCCTCAAGGAAAGCCGCGGCCTGCCGCTGGACTGAGCCGCGCACTCGACGGCGCGGCCGAAAGGCACTAGCACACTCGCGCAAACCCCACCCCGGCGCCCCGGCGCCAGCCTCCCCGTCGGGAGAGCGAGCCAGAACCGATGCCCGACCTGCTGCTTGAACTGTTCTCCGAGGAAATCCCCGCCCGCATGCAGGCCCAGGCCGCCGACGCGCTGAAGAAGCTCGTCACGGACGCATTGGTGGAGCGCGGCCTGCTCTACGAGGGCGCCAAGGCCTTCGTGACGCCGCGCCGCCTCGCGCTGGCGGTGCATGGCCTGCCGGGCCGCCAGAAGGACCAGCGGGAGGAGAAGAAGGGCCCGCGCGTGGGCGCGCCCGAGCA
Source organism: Xanthobacter pollutisoli (assembly GCF_040044995.1). NCBI lineage: Bacteria > Pseudomonadati > Pseudomonadota > Alphaproteobacteria > Hyphomicrobiales > Xanthobacteraceae > Xanthobacter > Xanthobacter pollutisoli. Next base: position 281,050 of record NZ_JBDZDP010000003.1, on the reverse strand, counting down.
GGCGGTGGCCGGCTTCCTCAAGAGCGCGGGGCTTTCCTCCCTCGATCAGGCGACGATCCAGTCGGACAAGAAGGGCGATTTCTACGTGGCGGTGGTGGAGAAGCCCGGCCGCGCCACCACCGAGGTGATCGCCGAGATCGTGCCCGACATCATCCGCAAGTTCCCCTGGCCGAAATCCATGCGCTGGGGGTCGGGGACGCTCAGGTGGGTGCGGCCGCTGCATTCCATCGTCGCCACCTTCGGCGCCGAGGGGGACGAGCCGGAGGTGGTGCGCTTCTCCATCGACGGGATCGAGGCGTCCAACGTCACCCGCGGCCACCGCTTCCTGGCGCCCGAGCCCTTCACGGTGAAGCGGCTCGACGACTGGATGGCGAAGCTCGAGGCCGCCAAGGTGGTGGCCGACCGCGACCGCCGCAAGGAGATCATCCTCAACGACGCCAAGGACCTCGCGCTCGCCGCCGGTCTCGAGCTGGTGGAGGACGAGGGCCTGCTGGACGAGGTGTGCGGCCTCGTCGAATGGCCGGTGGTGCTCATGGGTTCGTTCGAGGAACGCTTCCTCGACATTCCCGACGAGGTCATCCGCGCCACCATCCGCGCCAACCAGAAGTGCTTCGTGCTGAAGGACTCCAAGACCGGGCGCCTCGCCAACCGCTTCCTGCTCATCTCCAACCTCGTCGCCACCGACGGCGGCGCGGCCATCGTCGCCGGCAACGAGCGCGTCATCCGCGCCCGCCTGTCGGATGCGAAATTCTTCTGGGATACGGACCGGCTGAACGGCCTCGCCAGCCGCATGCCCAAGTTCGCCAGCATTACCTTCCACGAGAAGCTGGGCTCGCAGGCCGAGCGCATCGAGCGCATCGTCCGCCTCGCCAAGGAACTGGCCCCCAAGGTGGGCGCGTCGGTGGCGCTGGCCGAGGAGGCCGCGCTGGTGGCCAAGGCGGACCTGCTGACCGAGGTGGTGGGCGAGTTCCCCGAGCTCCAGGGCCTCATGGGCCGCTATTATGCTGAAGGAGAGAACCTCCCCCCGGAGGTCGCCGCCGCCTGCGAGGAGCATTACAAGCCGCAGGGGCCGAACGACCGCGTGCCCACCGCGCCGGTCTCCGTGGCCGTGGCGCTGGCGGACAAGATCGACACCTTGGTGGGCTTCTGGGCGATCGACGAGAAGCCGACCGGGAGCAAGGACCCCTATGCGCTTCGGCGGGCGGCGCTGGGGGTGATCAGGATCGTGCTGGAGAATGAGGTTCGATTGAGCCTTCATGATCTCCTTTGCCTTGGTTTCGAAGATCAGTATCACCGTCACGGCGGTACCGCGGATATGCGATCTTATTTCAGCGGCAGGGCTCAATCAGAATCGAAATCTTTCGGTACTCTTGACGACCTCCTCGCCTTCTTCGCCGACCGCTTGAAGGTCTACCTCCGCGACCGCGGCGCCCGCCACGATCTCGTCGATGCCGTCTTCGCCCTTGAAGGGCAGGACGATCTCCTCCTCGTGGTCCGCCGCGTGGAGGCGCTGGCCGCCTTCCTCGCCACCGAGGACGGCAGGAACCTCCTCGCCGGCTATCGCCGCGCGGTGAACATCCTGCGCATCGAGGAGAAGAAGGACGGCGAGGCCTATGCCGGCCCCACCGTTGCCGCGCTGCTGAAGGAGCCGGCCGAGGAGCATCTCGCCGCCGCCATCGAGGATGTGAAGGCCCGCGTCTCCCGCGCCGTCGCGGCGGAAGATTTCGCCGCCGCCATGCTGGCGCTGGCCGACCTGCGCCGGCCGGTGGATGCCTTCTTCGATGCGGTGACGGTGAACGATGCCGATCCCGCCCTGCGCGAGAACCGCCTGAAGCTCCTCGACGAAATCCGCGCGGCCACCCGCACCATCGCCGATTTCGACCGCATCGAGGGCTAGCGCCTCGCGTCCCGGCCGACTGGAGCGGAGCGGACGGAGAGCCGGGACCCAGCGTGAGACGTCTCGCGCAGCGGGGCAAAAGCCGAGGTGGATGGGGTTCGGCGCCTGCGGCGGAGTCCTTGCGCCGGCCCCCGGCTCGCATTCCGCTGCGCTGCATGCGTCCGGGGGACCGGGCGGTGCTTTGCTGGGGCGCCGTGCTGCTGGCCGTTGCGCCGGTCCGCCTCTGCCGTCGACCCTCCGCGCCAAATTCGCCGTCGTTCGCTCCGCTCCGCTCCGTTCCGTTCCGCCTTCCCACCCATCCCCCGCCTCACTACCGTCACCCTCCGGCTTGACCGGAGGGCCCATGGCATGGCTGGGCGCCGTCCCTCGCCACATTGCGCGATGCTCCGGCGGAGAAATGGGCCCTCCGGTCAAGCCGGAGGGCGACGGCGGGTCGGAAATCGCACGCTCGCTGAGCGCGAGGGCGTATGAGGGGAGAGCCCACGCCCCCCTTCGTGCAAGCCTCGCGTCCCGGCCGACTGGAGCGGAGCGGACGGAGTGCCGGGACCCAGCGCGAGAGGTCCCGCACAGCGGGGCAGAATCTGAGGTGGAGGGGGTTCAGGGCCTGCGGCGGAGTCCTTGCGCTGGCCCCCGGCTCGCATTCCGCTGCGCTGCATGCGTCCGGGGGACGGGCGGTGTTTTGCTGGGGCGCCGTGCTGCTGACTGTTGCGCCGGTCCGCCCCGCCGCTGCCGTCGACCCTCCGCGCCAAATTCGCCGTCGTTCGCTCCGCTCCGTTCCGCCCTCCCACCCATCCCGCTCCTCACCACCGTCGCCCTCCGGCTTGACCGGAGGGCCCATGGCAGGGCCGGGCGCCGTCCCTCGCCACATTGCGCGATGCTCCGGCGGAGAGATGGGCCCTCCGGTCAAGCCGGAGGGCGACGGCGGGTTAGAGCCGGTGCGGTCTCGTGCAATCGCACCTCAAGGCCGGGCCAAACCTCTGCCGTGCCGAACGCCCGCATGCTTGCCCAGCACGACCCCAAGCCCCACCCCCAGCCCCACCCCCACCCCCACCCCCACCCCCACCCCCACCCCCGCTCCCCCGCCCATATCCACAGCATCGTTTGGCGTACTGCTCCGCTGGCCTTTTTCCGCGTTCTCCGCTTTCCTTGCGGGACGGTAGAGGGGTGGTGAGCAGACGCGGGGGCGGGGATGCGGGCGGATGTTGCGGCGGGGGCCGGGGAAGGGTGCGGGATGGGCGGATGGCCGGGGGGCTCCGCGCCGCGTTCGGGGCGGGCGCGGGCGGCCTGGATCCTGGCGCTCCTCATCGGCGCGCTGTCGGCTCCTCTCCTGGCGGTGCCGGCCCATGCGCAGGCCACCTTCTGCACCACCGAGGACTGCCAGAAGCACCAGGAGCACGAGGCGCGCGACGCCCTGTCGGCGTTCGGCACGCTGCTCGACACGCCGGCCGGCCTGGCGCTGCTCGATGCCAACGCGGCCAGGACCATCTCCATCTATCAAAGCTCCACGCTGGCGCAGCGCGACCTCGCCGTGCAGAACGCGGAAGCCCCCTACGATCCCTACGTGTCCACCACCAACATCTGGAACATGGTGAATTCCCCCGCCAGCGCGCTGCTGATGGCCATGGGGGAGCAGAACACCCTGCCGGGCAACATCGCCTCGGATCTCGCCGGCGCCTATTCGGCCAGCCAGGTGGGCTACACGAAGGATTACTTCGCCGCGGCTACGGACGCCTACGGCATCGCCTACAACGCGCCGCCCGGCCTTGTGGGCGACCCACGACCCTATCTGGTGCTCTCGCAAATCAAGGACAATCCCTGGACCACCCCGAGCACCGACCCCGACGCGGTGGCCGGCCAGGCCGACCAATGGGCGGGCAATGCGCCGGAGGCCTCGTTCCAGAGCGGCCACACCACCTACGGCTTCACCACGGCGCTCTATTATGCCGTGCTGCTGCCCACCTATTATCAGGACCTGTTCGCGGCGGGCGAAGCCTACGGGCTCAGCCGAAATATCCTCGGCGTGCACTATGCCCTGGATGTGATCGGCGGGCGCATCTCCGCCATGCATGCGCTGGCGCATCTCTTGGCCGGAGACCCCAATTATTCCACCGATTTTGCAGCCTCCGCGGAGGAGAACAGGACGGCGCTGGCCGAGGCCCTGGGCGAGGCCGCCGTGTCCCCGGTCTATGCCGCCTGCAGCAAGGACCTGAAGGCCTGCATGGCGAGCGGCATCGTGCCCACGGCGGCGGACTATCGCGCCAATCGGGACGTCGCCACTTTCTACCTCACCTACGGCCTGCCTGCGGTGGGCGCCACCGACCTGGCGCCCGTGGTGCCGGAGCATGCCGAGGAGCTCATCCGCAGCCGCTTCCCCTATCTGAGCGAGGACCAGCTGCGCGACGTGCTGGCCAGCACCGAGCTGCCGTCGGGCGTTCCGCTGGACGACGGGTCCGGCTGGGCGCGGCTCAATCTCTATGCCGCGGCCGGCGGCTACGGCGCCTTCACCAGCGACGTCACCGTGACCATGGATGCGGAGAAGGGCGGCCTCCACGCCTTCGACATCTGGAGCAACGACATCTCCGGCACCGGCGGCCTCATCAAGGACGGCACCGGCACGCTGCTCCTCGCCGGCGACGAAACCTACACCGGCGGCACCATCGTGAACGGCGGCGTGCTGGCGCTCACCGGCACGCTCAAGGGCGACCTCACCATCGCCGCAGGGGCGGAGTTCGTCAGCACCGGCGGGTATTTCGTCGATGCCGACGCGACCCTCGACAATGCCGGCACCTTCACCTCCATCGGGGCGAAGCTCTACAGCTTCGGCGTCCTCGCCAATGCCGGGCGCCTGGAGAGCGACGTGGAGAGCTACGGCAGCCTCGCCGGCAATGGGGTCATCGCCGGCAGCCTCGCCAATCACGGCCTGCTCACGCCCGGCGCGGCCGCCGGCGGCATCGGCGTGATGAGCGTGACAGGCGACCTCGCCTTCCAGTCCACCTCGGTCTATCTCGTCGAGACCGGGGTTTCCGGGGAGAGCGACAGCGTGCGCGTCGCGGGCGATGTGGCGCTCGACGGGCGGCTGGTGCTCATCGGCGCCGACGGGAGCCTCTCCCGCCTCGGCACCTATGAGGTGGTCTCTACGGACGGCGCCGTCTCCGGCAGCTTCGACGAGGTGACCGCCCTTGGTTATTTCCTCACCGCCTCGGCGCATGTGGAGGACGGCGCGGTGCGGGTGGACGTGGCGCCCAACGCCGAGGCCTTCGCCACCGCCGGCGGCACGCCCAATGCCAATGCGGTGGGTGCTGCGGTGGCGCGGCTGCCCTATTCCAGTCCGGTGCTGCAGGCGGCGGTGACCATGGACGCGGCGTCGGCCCCGGCGCTGCTGGCGAGCCTGACGGGCGAAATCCACGCCTCGACCGCCTCCGTGCTTTTGGCGCAATCGGTCTATGTGCGGCAGGCGCTGCTCGGGCGCATGCGCGAGGACGCGGCCGGGCGGCAGGCCTCGCCCCTCGGCTATGCGGCGGCGCCGGTGGCGGGCGCGGGGCGCGCCGATGCCGACCTCACCGCCTGGGTGCAGGCGTATGGCGGCTGGGGCAGCCTCGGCGGCGCGCCGGCCCTCGACGTGACGAGCACGGTGGGCGGCTTCCTCGCCGGCTTCGACTGGCAGGCGCTGGAGGGCACAAGGATCGGCCTTGCGGCGGGCTACAGCTCCACCTCCTATTCCACCAGCGGCGTGCAGTCCTCGGGGACCAGCGACGCCTACGACGTGGCGCTGTACGGCACCAGCCGCTTCGGCGCCCTCAGCCTGCGCTATGCCGCCAGCTATTCTGGCAACGCCATCGATACGGAGCGCTACGCCGTTCTGCCCGGCCTCCTGCAGAACCTGCGGGCCGACCAGAGCGGCGGCACCGGCCAGCTGTTCGGCGAGGCGGGCTATGGCTTCGACAGCGGCGCGGTGCGGCTGGAGCCGTTCGCCGGCCTCGCCTACGTCCGCCTCGACCTCGGCAGCTATGTGGAGAACGGCGGCGCGGCGGCCCTCGCCTCCGACGGCCTGACGCAGGACAATACCCTCACTACCCTCGGCCTGCGCGGCCGCTGGGACGTGCCCGCCGGGCCGGCACGGATGGAACTGCGCGGCAGCCTCGCCTGGCAGCACGCCTTCGGCGACATCACGCCCGTCCTGGTGGAGCGCTTCGTCACCGGCGGCGCGGCCTTCGGCATCTCCGGCGCCCCCATCGCCCGCGACGTGGCGCTGGTGGATGCCGGCCTCGACGTGCTGCTGGCCGGCGGCGTCCGGGTGGGCGTCGCCTATGCCGGCCAGCTCGGGTCCGATGCGCAGACCAACGCGGTCCAGGGCCGCCTGCTGGTGCAGTTCTGACGCGGCGGGGGGATCGGCACCGCCGGTCCCCGCCCGAATTTTTCCCAGATCTTTCCAAAGTCGCAATCTGCAAAAGACACCGGGGGTATTTACTTTTCCAAAACCTCTTGTTCACGTCACGTTAATACAAGTAAAAATCTTGTTCTTCTGGAACTTTAGCGAAATGTTCATTGGCCCCTGTCACGCTCTCCTTCATTGGGGTGTGTAACAGGTGCGTAGAAATGACCGATGCCTATCGGCCAAGGGTCAAGTATGTGATCGGACCGGACGGGGGACCCTTGACCATCGCCGATCTGCCGCCGCCGGATACCCGGCGCTGGGTCATCCGTCGCAAGGCGGAGGTGGTGGCGGCCGTGCGCGGCGGTCTGCTCTCCCTTGAGGAGGCGTGCAAGCGCTATACCCTCACGGTGGACGAATTCCTCTCCTGGCAGGCGTCCATCGACCGCCACGGCCTGCCCGGGCTGCGCACCACGCGCATCCAGCACTACCGGCAATAGGGCTCGCCCCGCCGCCGCGCGTGACACGCCTCACGCGACGGCGGCGCGCTCCTCGGCGATGAAGCCGCAGAGTTGTGCGCCGCCGTCCGCCGGCGCGCCTACATTCTCGATCACCAGATCCGGCGCCACATCCACCTCGGGGCTGCGCCTCAGCCGCTCCTCGATGTCGGCGGCGCTCTCGCGGCCGCGCGTCGCGAGGCGCTGGGCGCGCACCGGCACCGGCGCAGTCACATGCACCACCCGCACCCGGGCGAAGCGCCGCCGCGCCTCGGGCAGGGTGGCGCGCGAGCCGTTGGCCACCACCACGCCGCCCGCGGCGATCTCCTGCGCCACCTCCGGGCCGAGCGCATAGGAGAGCCCGTGCGCCCGCCAGGAGAGGGGAAAGCGACCCTGCGCCTTAAGCGCCTCGAACTCCGCCTCCGACACGGTGCCGTGCGCCTCCCCCGTGCCCGAGGGGCGGGTGACGAGGCGGCGGGCGAACAGCACCCGGTCGTCCCCGGCGAAGCGGTCGCGGGCGATGTCGATGAGGGTGTCCTTGCCGGCACCGGACGGGCCGACCACCAGCAGCAGCGTGCCGGGACCCAGGGCCGCGCCGCCTGCGTCGTGCGTCATGCCACCCGCCGCCCTTCGCGCCACACGCCCTTCACCACCGGCATCTCGCCGGCCAGGCCGACGCGCACCAGATCGGCGCGGCGGCCGATGGCGATCTCGCCCCGGTCGGAGAGGCCCGCCACCTCGGCCGGCGTCTTCGTCACCATGCGCACCGCCTCCGGCAAGGCGATGGACGGCACGCGGCGGGTGAGGTCGAAGGCCGCCCACAGCAGGCTGGAAGGCACATAGTCCGACGAGAGGATGTCGAGCCGGCCGCCCCGCGCCAGGGACTCCGCCGAGACGTTGCCGGTGTGGGAGCCGCCGCGCACCAGGTTCGGCGCCCCCATGAGCACGCGGATGCCAGCCTCGTGGGAGAGGCGGGCGGCCTCCTCGGTGGTGGGGAATTCGGCGATGGCGACGCCGTCGCCGATGGCCTCGGCCACATGCTCGGACGTGCCGTCGTCATGGCTTGCCACCACGCAGCCGTGGGCATGGGCCAGCGCCACCAGCCCGGCGCGGTTCTGCCGGGCGTAGCGGGCGTGGAACTCGAGCCGCGCGGCCACGATGACATCCATCTCCGCGGCGCTGATGCCGCTCTTCTTCATGTAATAGGAGCGGAAATGCTCCTCGCTCGCAAACTGCCGCTGGCCCGGCGTGTGGTCCATGAGCGAGATCAGGTGGACGCGGGTGCGCGACAGGATCGCCTCGGCATCCTCCACCACCGTGTCGGTGGGCACCTCGCAGCGCAGGTGGATGAAATGGTCGGACCGCAATGCCCCGGCCGCCCGCGCCTCGTCCAGCGCGGCGATGAGGAGCGGCGCATCGCCGTCCATGCCCACGGCCTTCCTGTCGGGCCACACCCGCAGAGAGTCGAACACGGTGGTGATGCCCGAGGCGGCGATCTGGGCGTCGTGGGCGAAGATCGCGGCGAGCGGGTTCCAGCGCACCTTGGGACGGGGGGAGAGGTGGCCCTCCACATGGTCCGTGTGGAGTTCCACGAGGCCGGGGAGGAGATAGTCGCCGCCGAGGTCCTCGGAGCCCGGCGGCACAGCGCCGGTGCCGATGGCGGTGATGGCGCCGTCCTCGACCGTGACGTGGCCGGCGAGGATCTCGTCGGCAAGGACGAGGCGGGCGTTGGCGAAAACCTGTTCGGTCATGGTCCTCTCCGGGATCAGGCTTCGAAGCGGGTGACGTCCACCACCCGGTCGGCGACGGCCTCGCGCGTCTCGGCATCGTGGAAGATGCCGAGCAGCCCCGCGCCGGCCGCCTTCTTCTCGCAAATGAGGTCGATGACCACCTGCCGGTTGGCGGCGTCCAGCGATGCGGTGGGCTCGTCGAGCAGCAGCAGCGGCTGGGCGCCGATGAAGCCGCGCGCCACGTTCACCCGCTGCTGCTCGCCGCCGGAGAAGGTGGCTGGCGGCAGGCTCCACAGCCGCTCCGGAAGATTGAGGCGGGCGAGCAGGGCGCCGGCGCGCACTTTTGCGGTCTCTTCGTCCACGCCTTCGGTCCGCAGCGGCGCCGCCACCACATCGAGGGTGGAAACGCGCGGGATCACCCGCAGGAACTGGCTGACATAGCCGACCCGGGTGCGGCGCAGGGCCAGCATCTGCCGCGGCTCGGCGCCCGCCACCTCGGCGAAGGCGGCGCCATCGGCGATGCGCACCAAGCCGGCGTCGATGCGGTAATTGCCATAGACCATCTTGAGGATGGAGCTTTTCCCGGCCCCCGATGGGCCGCCCAGCGCCACGCATTCGCCGGCTGCGACCTCGAAGGTGACGCCGGAGACGACGGGGAGGGTCAGCCCGCCGCGCAGGTGCAAGGTGAAGCTCTTGGCGAGGTTTTCGACGGCAAGGAGCGTGTCCTCTGTGTCCCGGCCCAGCGACGGCGCAGCCGGAGCGCCGAGCCGGGACCCAGCGCAGGACTCCTGCGCAGCAGGCAATGCGGAAGCGGTGGTCGTCATGGAAGCGCCTTCGGCGGCCTCTTGCGCTGGGTCCCGGCCCGCGTTCCGCGCCACAGGTGGCGCTGCACTTGGCCGGGACACGTTGGCGATCGGATCAATGGTCATGCCGCAAGCACCGAGGAGACGAGGAGCTGGGTGTAGGGCTCGCGCGGGTCGTCGAGCACCTGGTCGGTGAGGCCCTGCTCGATCACCCGGCCGGACTTCATCACCATGATGCGGTGGGAGAGCAGCCGCGCCACCGCGAGGTCGTGGGTGACGATAACCACCGCCAGGCCGAACTCCTCCACCAGCTGGCGGATGAGGTCGAGCAGGCGCGCCTGCACCGACACGTCGAGGCCGCTCGTCGGTTCGTCCATGAAGACGAGGCGGGGGCGGGTGACGAGGTTGCGGGCGATCTGCAGCCGCTGGCGCATGCCGCCGGAGAAGGTGCGCGGATCGTCGTCGATGCGCTCGGCGGCGATCTCCACGCGGGAGAGCCAGTCGGTGGCCTCGCTGCGGATGTCGCCATAGTGGCGCCAGCCCACCGCCATCAGCCGCTCGCCCACATTGCCGCCGGCCGAGACCGCCATGCGCAGGCCCTGCTCCGCATGCTGGCGCACGAAGCCCCAGTCGGTGCGCAGCAGCAGCCGGCGCTCGGCCTCCGAGAGGGTCGCGAGGTCGCGGGTCTCGCCGTCCCGCATGCGGTAGGCGACGCGCCCGGCCGAGGGGGCCAGCTCGGTGGAGAGGAGGCCCAGCAAGGTGGACTTGCCGGAGCCGCTCTCCCCGACGATGGCGAGCACCTCGCCTTCGTGCAGAGTCACGTCCACATCGCGGCAGCCGAGGCGGTTGCCGTAATATTTGGCGAGGCCCTGGGCGGTGAGGAGTGGGGTGTCGGCGGCGCTCATGGGATGGCTCCGTCGGTACCGCGGTGGCTTTCCGCCCCATGGAGAGCGGGGGCGGCGGCGCCGGCCCCATAGGGCGCGCTCATCTCCCCCGTGTGCCCCTCCGCCTGGCGCGTCGCGCAATGGTCGGTGTCGGAGCACACGAACATGCGCTTGCCCCTGTCGTCGAGGATCACCTCGTCGAGATAGACGCCGGTCGCCCCGCACAGCGCGCACGGCTGCCGGAAGGCCTGCACCTTGAAGGGATGGTCCTCGAAATCCAGCGACACCACCTGCGTGTAGGGCGGGATGGCATAGATGCGCTTCTCGCGGCCGGCGCCGAACAATTGCAGCGCCGGGCTGTCGTTCATCTTGGGATTGTCGAACTTCGGGATGGGGGAGGGGTCCATCACGTAGCGGCCCTCCACCTTCACCGGATAGGCATAGGTGGTAGCGATGTGGCCGTGGCGGGCGATGTCCTCATAGAGCTTTACCTGCATGAGGCCGTAGTCGGCGAGGCCGTGCAGGCGGCGCGTCTCGGTCTCGCGCGGCTCCAGATAGCGCAGCGGCTCGGGGATGGGCACCTGGAAGACGATGGTCTGGCCCGCCTTCAGCTCCGCCTCCGGGATGCGGTGGCGGGTCTGGATGATGGTGGCGTCCTGCGTGCGCGTGGTGGTGGCCACCCCCGCGGTGGTCTCGAAGAAGGAGCGGATGGCCACCGCATTGGTGGTGTCGTCCGAGCCCTGGTCGATCACCTTCAGCACGTCGTCGGCGCCGAGGATGGCCGCCGTCACCTGCACGCCGCCGGTGCCCCAGCCGTAGGGCATGGGCATCTCGCGCGAGGCGAAGGGCACCTGATAGCCGGGAATGGCGATGGCCTTCAGGATGGCCCGGCGGATCATCCGTTTCGTCTGCTCGTCGAGATAGGCGAAATTGTAGGTGATGGCCGGCATGGAAGAGGCGACGGGGGCGTTCATTCGGCGGCCTCCTTGAGGTCCTCGCGCGGCGCGGCCTCGGCCTCGGCGCGCATGCGGCGGATGAGGTCGAGCTCGGCCTGGAAATCCACGTAGTGCGGCAGCTTCAGATGCTCCACGAAGCCGGTGGCCTGCACGTTGTCGCAATGGGACAGGACGAATTCCTCGTCCTGCGCCGGGGCGCTCTTCTCCTCGCCCAGTTCCTTGAAGCGTAGCGATCGGTCCACCAGCGCCATGGACATGGCCTTGCGCTCGGACTGGCCGAAGACGAGGCCATAGCCGCGGGTAAACTGAGGCGGCTCGCTCGCCGATCCCTTGAACTGGTTCACGCTCTGGCATTCCGTGAGCTCGATCTCGCCCAGCGGCACGGCAAAGCCCAGCTCCTCCGCGTGCAGGCTCACCTCCACCGTGCCGAAGCGGATCTCGCCGACGAAGGGGTGGGTGCGGGCATAGCCGCGCTGGGTGGAATAGCCGAGCGCCAGCAGGAAGCCCTCGTCGCCCCGCGCCAGCGCCTGGAGCCGCAGCGGCCGGTCGGCGGGGAAGGCGAGGGGCTCGCGGGTGAGGTCGCGCGGCGGCGTGCCGTCATCGGCCGGCGAGCCCTCGATCAGGCCCTCGTCGCCGAGGAGATCGGTGACGCGGGGCATCTGCACCACTCCCCTCTCCCCTTGCGGGAGAGGGGCCGGGGGTGAGGGGAGCGATCCAACCGTGGAAACGGCGCCCGGCTCCCGGCGCTCCGGCCCCTCACCCCAGCCCTCTCCCCCGCGGGGAGAGGGGGCGTCGGCGGCATTGGTCGCCAGGCGCTCGTCCATCAGGCGGTGGGTGTAGTCGAAGGTGGGGCCGAGCACCTGTCCGCCGGGCAGGTCCTTGAAGGTGGCGGAGATGCGCCGCGCGATGCGCATGGCCCCCGTGTCCACCGGCTCGGACGCGCCGAAGCGGGGCAAGGTGGTGCGGAAGGCGCGGGCGAGGAAGATGGCCTCGATCAGATCGCCCCGCGCCTGCTTGATGGCGAGGGCCGCGAGATCGCGGTCGTAGAGCGAGCCCTCGGCCATCACCCGGTCCACGGCGAGGGAGAGCTGGCCCGAGATCTGGTCGAGCCCGATCTCGGGCACGCTTTCCTCGCCCCGGCGCTTCTTCGCCAGCAGCGCATGGGCGTTGCGGATGGCGGCTTCGCCACCCTTCACGGCCACGTACATGGATCAGTCCTCCATCACGGGCTTGACCGTGCGCGGCAGGCCCATCACGGAGCCAGCTCCGTCGGCCCCGGGCGCGGTGAGGATGAGGTCGACGCCGAGCGGAAAGGCCGCCCGGTTGGCGGCGAGCCGCGCGGAGAAGTCAGCCGGCAGCGGCGCGGCGGCAAAGCCCCGCCGGCCCCGGATGCCGGGGCCTTCGATGACGCGCGCGCCTTCGCCCAGTTCGGCCAGCTGCACGATCAGGGTCGCCGAGCGGTCGGGATAATCCGGCTCGCCCTGCGCCAGAGCGGCGAGATCGGGCATGGCGGCGCCGTCCGCCGCCAGCACGAAGCGGGCGGCGGCAGGGTCCGTCACCACCGGCGCGCCGGTGTGGAAGCGCAGGAAGGCGGCCACCGCCGGCGCGGCCGCGAGCGCGCCGTCGAGGAAGACCGGGGTCTCATAGTCGAGCAGGGCGAGGGCGACGGCCGCCGCTTCGCGCGAGAGGGGCGCGGGCGGGTCGAGGTCGCTGGCGAGCGGCACGGCGAGGCCAGGCTCGGCCATGGCGCGCATCACCGCCGCGAAGGCGCGCTGGGCGTCATGCACCGGATCGGCAAAGCCGGCCGCGAGCGGCGCGGCGAAGGGGGAGGATGGGGCGGCGGAGATTGGGGCGGTGGCGGGCATGGCTTCAGTCCTCCCCGCGGGTCATGGTGAAGAAATTGACCTTGGTGGCCTCGGTCTCTGCCGCCGCGGCGGCATCCTCCGCGGCGAGCCGGCGGCAGACCGGGGCGACGGCGTCGTTCACCGCGAGGCGGAGCGCCGGGTCCTGCCACAAAGCGTCGAGGATGGCGGCGGCCTCGGCCTTCTCGGGATCGCGCCCGAGCAGGTAGGAGACGCCGGTGGCGCCGCCTTCCACCTGCACCGCGGCGCGCGTGACCGTGGCCTCGCCCAGGTTGAAGGGGGCGCCGTCGCCGCCGGTGCGGCCTTCCACCATCACGAGGCCGATCTCGGCGGGCCTGAGCCGGCGCAGGCGCGGCAGCGGCTGGAAGCGCTCCACCGCCGCCGCCAGCTCCTTGCGGGTGGCCCGGGCGAACAGGGCCATCATGGCCTGCCGCTCCGAGGGCGCGCCTTCCGCCGGCGGAAGAGATTCGGACTTCGGCTCCCCGAGGGGCGGATCGGACATCATGGACGCCTCCCAATTGGCCCGCACGGGGGCTTCTGGGCTTCGGCCCGCGCGGCGCGGATTCCGCCGCTGCCACGGTGCCGGGCTGCTGCTTCGCGACGGTCGCCGGGACGAGCGACGCGCGAAGAAACCGCCCGCAGGCTTTGCTGGACATGATTTGTATAATAGTCTATACAAATAGGCAAGACGGGACGCCGTCAGGGAGGCCAGAAATGTCGGGAGCGCCGCGCAGTCTCATCGCCGATGGTCACAGGCCGATGACGCAGGACGAGGGCGCGGAGGCCACGGTGGCGCGCGGCAGCGGCGTCACCCTGTGGCGCCAGATCGCCGAGAAGCTGGAGGCGGACATCCTCGCCGGCGCGCTTCGGGCGGGGGCCCGCCTGCCGGTGGAGGCGGAGCTGGCCGAGCGCTTCGGCGTCAACCGTCACACCCTGCGCCGGGCCCTGTCCCACCTCGCCGAGCAGGGGCTGATCGAGGCCACCGCCGGGCGCGGCACCTTCGTGAAGGAGCCGCCGCTGCGCTATCCCATCGGTCCGCGCACCCGCTTCTCGGAGATCGTCTCCGCCGGCGGGCGCGAGCCGTTCGGCCGCTTCCTCGCCTCCTCGGTGGAGCCCGCCTGCCGCGAGGTGGCGCGTGAGCTGGGGCTGGCGGAAGGCACGCCCATGCTGCGCATCGAGAGCATCCATGAGGCGGACGGCGTGCCCATCTCCTTCGCCGTCGCCTGGTTCGAGGAGGCGCGCTGCCGCGACCTCGACCTCATCTATGCCGCCACCGGCTCGCTCACCCGCGCTTTGGCCACCATCGGCATCGAGGATTTCCGCCGCCGCGAGACCCGCGTCACCGCCCGCCCCGCCAACATCCGGGAGGTGGAGCTGCTCTCCCTCGCGCCCGGCCGCGCGGTGCTGGTGCTGGAGCGGCTGGACGTGGACGCCGGCGGGCGGCCGCTGCAATGGGGCCGGGCCTCGTTCGCCGCCGACCGTGTGCAGCTGGTGTTCGGGGCCTGACGCGCCGCCCCGACTTTTCGTCTAGGTTTGCCTCTTCCGCCCGCCGAGGACCCCGCCATGCCCGAGATCCGTGACGCCGACGCGCTCCGCCGCCTCTATGGCCACGCCCATGGCCGCAGCGTGGCCAAGCAGCTCGACCATCTGGATCGCCACTGCCTGAGCTTCATCGCCCTGAGCCCCTTCGTTCTGGTGGCCACCGCCGATGCGGCCGGCCGGGCCGACGTGTCGCCCCGGGGCGATGCGCCGGGCTTCGTGTCCGCGCACGCGTCCGAGCTCGTCATCCCCGACCGGCCCGGCAACCACCGGCTCGATTCGCTCTGCAACATCCTCGAGACCGGCCGCGTCGGGCTGCTGTTCCTGGTGCCGGGCGTGGACGAGACCCTGCGCGTGAACGGCCGCGCCGCCATCCACGACGACCCCGATCTCACAGCGCAATTCGCGGTGGGCGGCAAGGTGCCGCGCACGGTGATCCGGGTTCAGGTGGACGAGGCCTATCTGCACTGCGCCAAGGCCTTCATGCGCTCACGCCTGTGGGATGCGGCGGCGCAGGTGCCGCGCACGGCGCTGCCCACCATGGGCGAGATGCTGCGCGACCAGATCGCGGCCAAGGAAGCGGCCGGCGCCCCGGCGTCGGCATTCGCCACCGAGGCGCCGGAAAGCCAGGAGGCGATGGTGCAGCGCTATCGCGAGGTTCTGTACTGAGGGCGGCGGGCGGGCTCTAGCGCGCCGTCAAGCCCCGGCCCGTCCGGGGCATCGGTCATCGCTCACCCAATGCGCGATTTGCCGATGATGGCGAAGCGCAGGCGCGAGGAGATGAAGTCGATCACCGCCACCATCACCAGCATCATCAGGATGAGGAACGACACCTTCTGCCATTCCAGCACACGGATCTGCTCGGCGAGGTGCAGGCCGAGGCCGCCGGCGCCGACGATACCGACGATGGTGGACTGGCGGGCGTTCGACTCGAAATAATAGAGCAGCTGGCTCGCCAGCACCGGCAGCACCTGGGGCAGCATGCCAAAGCGCACCGCCTCGGCCGGCGAGCCGCCGGTGGAGACGACGCCCTCCACGGGCTTGCGGTCCAGCGCCTCCACCGCCTCCGAGAACAATTTGCCCAGCTCGGCGAAGCTGGAGGTGGCGATGGCGAGGATGCCGGCGAAGGGGCCGAGGCCCACCACGGTGACGAAGATCAGCGCCCAGATGAGCTTGTCCACGCCGCGCACCGTGTCGAGGAAGCGGCGCACGGCGAAATGGGCGAAGATGTTGGGAATGACGTTCTTGGCCGCGAGAAAGCCGAACGGAAAGGCGACGAGGGCGCCGCCCAGCGTGCCGAGGAAGGCGATGGCCAGCGTCTCGCCCAGGGCATGGATATAGAGTGGCAGCTGGGTGCCCGGGTCCGGCGGCAGCATGAGCACGATGAAGTGGCCGAGCTGCGCCAGCCCCGTGCCGACCCGCGCGAGGCTGATGTCCAGCCGCCAGAGGCCGAAGGCGGCGAGGGCGGCGAGAAATGTGACGAGGAGGAGCGCGCGGACGCGCGCGCCGGCCCCCGGCGTGAGGATCTGCGGATGGGCGCGCGCCAGCCGCTCCCGGTCCTGCGGGGTGAGGGCGATGCGGGCGCGGTTCATCGCTGCTCCTCCCAGCCGAGCAGGCGGTGGCGGACCGCCTCGGTGGCGAGGTCGATCAGCATGACGGTGAGGATGATGAGCACCAGGATGGCCGAGACGTCCGAATAATAGAACTTGCGGATCGCCTCCACGAGGTCTTGCCCGATGCCGCCGGCGCCGACGAAGCCCATGATGGAGGCCTCGCGCACGTTCACCTCGAAGCGCAGCAGGCCGTAGGAGGCGAAGTTGGAGAACACCTGCGGCACCACGGCGAAGCGCACCATCTGCGTCCAGGACGCGCCGGCGGCGGTCGCGCCCTCCACCGGCTTCATGTCGATGTTCTCCACCACCTCGGCGAAGAGCTTGCCCAGCGCCCCCATGGTGTGGATGGCGAGCGCCAGGACCCCCGGCATGGCCCCGAGCCCGAAGGCCACCACGAACAGCAAGGCGAACACCAGCTCCGGCACGGTGCGGCAGAATTCGAGGAAGCGGCGCGCGGTGAGGCGGATGAGGGGATTCTTCACCAAATTGGCGCTGGCGAGGAAGCACAGGATGAAGCCGCCGATGGCGCCGAACAGCGTGCCGAGATAGGCGATGAGCAGCGTATCCAGCAGCAGCTTCAGCCAGTGGTCGAGATTCCAGTACCATTCGGCGAGATCGGCGCCGAGGCTGTCCCAGCGCAGGACCGGCGTGATGCTCCAGAAGTAGTTGGCCAGCCGGTCGGAATTGGCGAAGAGGACGGCGGGCTTCACCTCGCCCATCCAGGCGGCGAGGACGATGCACACCGTCACCACCGCCGCCACGATCAGCGTATGGCGCTGCCGCTCGCGCACCGCCACCTCGTAATGGGCGATCATCGGCGCGAGCTGCTCGTCGGGCAGGCGGGTGACGGCGTGGGTCATTTGGGGCACGGGGCCGAGCCTCGGGTTGGTTCTCCCTCTTGCGGAGGGAGAAGGTTTGTCTTGGTCGTTCACGCGCGGGTCGAACCGGTCCGCGGCGACGAGATGGGCCCTCCGGTCAAGCCGGAGGGCGACGGTTGTGAGCGGGCAGCTGTCCCCTCGCACCGTCGCGGTGCTTCTCCCCGCGGTGCTGCCCGCAGAGCAGTGCGAACCATCCCCCTCCGTCGTGGCGCGGGCAGAGCAGCCCGAACCACCCCACCCCGCCGTCATGCTCCGGCTTGACCGGAGCATCCATGCCCCCGCGAAAGCCGCCGCCCGCGACGCGATGGGCCCTCCGGTCAAGCCGGAGGGCGACGAGGAGATGGCCGAAGCGCCGCGGCCTTGGCTTTGATGCCCGCTCAGGACTTCTTCTTGCGCAGCTCGTCGACGAACTTGTTCAGCTCGATGATCTGCACATAGGCCTCGTTGTCGATGGGCTGCCAGGGCTGCTGCTTGCCTTCGTAGATCTTGTCGAAGGCGGCCTTGTCCTTGGTCTGGATGGAGAAGAACGCGTCGCGGATCTTCGCCTTCAGGTCGGCCGGCAGGTCCGCCAGATAGGCGTAGGGCGAGTTCACGATCTGGTCGGACTTGAAGATGATGCGGAAGTCGTCGTACTTCGCCATCCCCTTGCGCTCCATGCGCTTGAGGTTGGATTCCTGCTCGTCGTTCCACCAGTTGAAGGCGGCGTCGCAGGTGCCCTGCTGGACGGCGATGACCGCGTTCTCGTGCGAGCCGGCATAGACCACCTTGCCGAAGAACTCGTCGGGCTTGAGGCCCATCTTGTTCAGCGAGAAGCGCGGCACGTTGTTGCCGGAGGTGGAGTTGGGATCGACGAGGCAGAGGTTCTTGCCCTTCAGGTCCTCGATGGACTTGTAGGGGCTGTCGGCCTTCACATAGAGCACCGAATGATAGCCCTTGGTGCCGTCGAGGTTCACCTCGATGGCGAAGGCCTCGATCTTGGCGCCGGTCATCAGCGCGCGGGCGAAGGAGGAGGGGCCGTAGGAGGCGATGTGGATGTTGCCGGCGCGCTGGCCCTCGATCACCGCCGCATAGTCGTTGGCGATGCGCAGCGTCACCTTGGTGCCGAGCTGCTTGGAGAGATAGTCCATGAGCGGGCCGAAGCGGTCGGTCACGCCCGAGGCGTTCTCCGCCGGGATGATGGCGAACACCAGCTCGGGATATTTGGCCTTCCAGTCCTGCGCGGCCGCGGCGCCCGCGGAGAAGGTGAGCGCGGCGGCAGCCGCGATCAGGGTACGGCGGTTCAGCATGTCTTGGGCTCCTGTCGGATCGTCTCGAACGCGAACGAACGCAAGCCGCCGGTCCTTGCGGAGCCGGCAGCGTCGGGCGGAGGGCTCAGGCGAGCGCCGCCGCTTCGGGGACGGTGGCGCGCTCCGGCGCCGCCCGTCCGGCGGGCATGTCCATCACCTCGCCGGCTTCCAGGCCGTAGAGCTCGTGGGCCACCTGGTCGGTGAGGGCAGCGGGGGCGCCGTCGAACACCACGCGGCCCTGCGCCATGCCCACGAGGCGGTCGCAATAGGTGCGGGCGAGATCGAGGGAGTGCAGGTTGCACAGCACCGTGATCCCGAAGTGCTTGTTGATGCGCAGGAGCGCGTCCATCACGATCTTGGTGTTGCGCGGATCGAGGGAGGCGATGGGCTCGTCGGCGAGGATGAGCGCCGGCTCCTGGGCGAGCGCGCGGGCGATGGCGACGCGCTGCTGCTGGCCGCCGGAGAGGCTGTCGGCCCGCTGGGCGGCGAGGGAGGCGATGTCGAACTGGTCGAGGGCGGAGAGGGCGACGGCCCGGTCCTCGGCGCTCCAGCTCTTGGTGAGCGCCCGCCATGCGGGCACCGAGGCGAGGCGGCCCATGAGGACATTGGTGAGCACGTCCAGCCGGCCGACCAGGTTGAACTGCTGGAAGATCATCGCCGCCTCGGCGCGCCATTCGCGCAGCGCCCGGCCCTTCAGCGCGGTGACGTCGCGGCCGTGGAAGACGATGCGGCCGGCGGAGGGGTCCTGCAGCCGGTTGATCATGCGCAGGAGGGTGGACTTGCCGGCGCCGGACCGGCCGATCACGCCGATGAATGCGCCTTCCTCGACCTGAAGGTCGACGTTGGACACTGCCTCCTTTTCGCCGAAGCGGCGCGTGAGGCCCTCGATCACCAGCATCCGGCGGCTCCCTGCGGGTCGCCAACCGGATAGCTCCTCTATGCAAAACCCGTATGACGTTCCCGCGAACGCGCACGGGCTCTGGCGCCGGATTGCGCCGCGCGGGACCGTCAACGCTCTGTCATGCGGCGGAACCGGCCAATGTGACGGTAGCGGCGTGGCACGCCGGGCGGGAATTCGGCTGCCTGAAACGGCAGGCGCCGGGGAGGATGACCTCCCCGGCGCCGTTGATCGACTGGACCTCGCTTAGCTTTGTTCTTGGGTCCACGAGCCGGTGGCGGGTCCTGACCTCACACCATGCCGAGCAGCACCGCGCCGACGAAGGCAAAGGCAGCGCACGTCTCGATCACGGTGAGCAGATGGCCGATAGTCACCTTTAGCCTCGCAATGGTCGATCAAGAAGAGAACCTTAACAAACTCTCAGGCTACCGGAAGATGCAAGTTGTGCTGCACCGCCGCTGCAAGGTGTTGCGCTGCAAGACTTTGCGAGGCCGCTTACGCCGCAACCCCGCCCTGCTTCTGCCATCGTGCTGCCGCTGCACCGCACGTTACTATTGTAACGATATATTGTATTTCAGCCGACGATGGCGCTTTCCACCCGGCTCGCCACTTCCAGGGCCTGCCGGTCGCGCCCGAAACGGCCCACCACCTGCACGCCCACGGGCATGCCGTTGGCCGCGGTGAGGCCGGCCACGTTGATGGCGGGGCAGCCCATGAGGGTCCACAGCCGGTTGAAGATGGCCGATCCCGTGGTGGCGAATCCCTCGGGCGCCGGGCCGGGCGCGGAGAAGGTCAGCAGTGCGTCCACTTCGCCGAAGAGGTCGCCGAGCCGCTGGCGCGCCCGCTTGGCGGTGCGGCGGGCCTCGTCATAGACGTCCGGCGTGATGGCCTCGGCGGCGGTCAGGTGCTCGCGCAGCAAGGGCGAGAGCCGGTCGCGGTGATAGGCGAGCTCGTCGGCGAAGGAGAGGGCGGCCTCGAAATCCTGGAGGTTGCCGTGGGCGGCGTCGGCCGCCTCCAGCTCGTCCGGCAGGCGCAGGTCGAACACCCGCGCGCCCGTCGCCTCGGCGGCGCTGGCGGCCGCCTCCAGAGCCGCGTGGGCGTCGGCCCCGGCCTGGTCGGCGCGGCCGGTGCGCACGATGCCGATCCGCGGGCGCTCCGCCAGCGTGTCGCCGATGTCGAGGTCGCGCCCGGTGATGGCGGCGATCATGAAGGCCACGTCGCGTACCCGCGCGCCGAACAGGCCGATGGTGTCGAGGTGCCAGGAATAGGTCTTCATGCCGAGGGTGGGCAGAAGCCGGTAGGTGGGCTTGTAGCCGGTGACGCCGCAGAAGGCCGCGGGGCGGATCACCGATCCGCCGGTCTGGGTGCCCAGCGCCAGCGGCAGCATGCCCGCCGCCACCGCCGCCGCCGAGCCGGCGGAGGAGCCGCCCGGCGAGTGGGACAGCCGGCGGGGATTGCGCGTCTCGCTTGGCTGAAGGAAGGCGAACTCGGTGGTCACGGTCTTGCCCGCGACGATGCCGCCGGCCCGGCGGGTCATGGCCACCACGGGAGAATCGTTGTGCGGCCGCCAGCCGGCATAGATCTCGCTGCCATAGGCGGTGACGAGGTCGCGGGTGTCGAGAATGTCCTTCACCCCCACCGCGAGCCCGGCGAGGGGGCGCGTCGCGAGGGCGGGGTCCAGGCTCTGGGCCAGCGCCGCGTCGAGTCCGAGGGCGGAGAAGGCCCGCACTTCGCCCTCGCAGGCGCCGATGGCGTCGGCCACCTGCTCCATCACGGCGCGCGGGGTGGTGCGTCCGGCGCGGATGTCGGCGGCAAGGTCGCGGGCGAGAAGGAGGCTCATGCGGAAAGGCTCGAACGGAAGAGGAGGGGCCGCCACCATGCGCAACGCCCGGCGGCGAAGCAACGGGGGGCGCTTTTCCAAAGGCGCGCCGCGCCTACTGCGCCGGCAGGATGCGCCGGCCGGCGCGGGCCGCCTCGTCATAGACGCGGGTGTCGCCGGGCCTGAGGGAATAGCAGGTGGAGGCGATCACCGGCCGGCCGGCGGCGAGGAGCTGGCCGACCGTGGCGAAACGGTATCCTTTGGCCCGCAGCGCCGGGATGAGGATCTTCAGCGCCTCGGCCGTGTGCTTGCCGCGGCCGTTGGCGTGCATCAGCACGATGGAGCCGGGGCGGATGGCGCGCAGCATGTCCTCGGCCATGCCCCGGGCGCCGAGGAAGGCGGGGTCGCCGGAATCCACGTCCCACTGGATGGCGAGGTGGCCGGTGTCGTTCACATAGTCGAGCGATTCGGCGCTGCACGAGCCATAGGGAAAGCGGAACAGGGCGAGGGGCGGCGGCTTCGGCAGCATGCAGCCCTTGGCCTGTGCCTGCTGCCGGCCGAGGGCGAGGCCGATGTCGGCGTCGTCCACCTGCCGGCGCATGGCCTCGCCGCTCTTCACCGTGAGATTGGCGTGGGACCAGGTGTGGTTGCCCATCTCGAAGCCGGGATCGGCGCTGAGCTGGCCGCCGCGCTCGCTGTGGCTGACCATCCACTTGCCGCCGGCGAAGAAGGTGGCGGCGACCCCCTCGGCGCGCAGGTAGTCGACGATGGCGCCGTCATAGCCCGAGGTCTCGCCCGAGGCCTCGCACAGGTCGAAGGTGAGGGCGACCATCTTCTCGCCCGCCGGCAGGTCCACCCGGCGGATGGAGCCACGCAGCGCGGCGGGCACCGGCCCGGCCGGCGGGATGGCGACCTCGGGCAGGGTACCGGGCCCGCCCGCATGGGGCCGCACGATCTCCTCCCCCGGCCGCGCCGCCAGCGCCGCGGGCGCATAGCAGGCGGGTCCCGCCGCACCGGCGGGCGCAGCGGTGCACAGGAGCGGGACGATCACGGCAAGAAGGGCGGGGACGAAGCTGGAAAGGGGACGGGCGGGCAGAGAACGGGCGGGCACGGGACTCACTCGGCGAAGACGACGGCCTCGGCTTAAGCGTCCCGGCGCGGCAAGGCCAGCGGGCGGACGGGCGTGTTGCGGTCACTTGCTGTTGCGGCCGGAAACATGGGCGATCCGGTCCTCAGGTGCGCCATCAGCCGGGCCGAGGTCTGAAATCAACAAATTCCATTTGAAGCGGGGCGCCCCGGCGGGTTAGGCGACGGTTCAGCCTCGGGCCAGATCGGGACCGCCGATGAATATCCTCTCCATCCAGTCGCACGTCGCCTACGGCCATGTGGGCAACGCCTCCGCCGTGTTCCCGCTGCAGCGGCTCGGGGTGGAGGTGTGGCCCATCAACACCGTGCAGTTCTCCAACCACACCGGCTATGGCGCGTGGCGAGGGCAGGTGTTCGAGGCGTCCGCCATCGGCGAGCTGGTGGCCGGCATGGCCGAGCGCGGGGTGCTGGAGCGCTGCGACGGGGTGCTCTCCGGCTACATGGGATCGGCGGACATCGGCTCGGCCATCCTCGATGCGGTGGCGCAGGTGCGCGCCGCCAACCGCTACGCCACCTATTGCTGCGACCCGGTGATCGGCGACGTGGGCCGCGGCATCTTCGTGCGTCCCGGCATTCCGGAATTCATGCGCGACAAGGCGGTGCCGGCGGCCGACGTCATCACCCCCAACCAGTTCGAGCTGGAGCTGCTCTCGGGCCTCACCTGCGTGTCCATCACCGACGCCATCGCCGCGTGCGATCTGCTCCACAAGCGCGGGCCGAAGGTCATCCTCGTCACCAGCCTGCATGTGGGCGAGACGCCACCCGACAGCATCGACCTTCTCGCCTCCGGGCCGGACGGGCGCTTCCTGGTGCGCACGCCGCGCCTCGCCCTCTCGCTCAACGGCGCGGGCGACGCCATCGCCGCCCTGTTCTTCTTCCACGTGATGCGCACCGGCTCCACCGCGGAGGCGCTGTCGCTGGCTGCATCCTCCATCTACGGGGTGCTGGACCGCACCGAAAAAGCACAGTCGCGGGAATTGCTGCTGGTGGAGGCCCAGGAAGAGTTCATCCGCCCCTCGCGGCTCTTCCCGGCCTCGGCCATCTGAGGCAAAATTGTGGCAGTTTTCATGACGAAGGCCGTGCGCCGGGCGCAGGGTCGCTCCTGTCTAGCGTCGAGACCTGACTTTCATGCCGCGCCGGTACGTGACCCTGGATGTGTTCACCAGCCGCCCCTTCGGCGGTAATCCCCTGGCCGTGGTGCTGGATGCCCAGGGCCTCGACGACGCGGCGATGCAGCAGATCACCCGCGAGTTCAACGTCTCCGAGACGGTATTCGTGCTGCCGCCAAAAAATCCGGCCAACCGGGCGCGCATCCGCATCTTCACCGTGGCCCACGAGATGCCGTTCGCCGGCCATCCCACGGTGGGGGCGGCGGTGCTGCTGGCGCTGGAGGACAATCTCGCCTCCGGCACGCTGAAGATCGAGGAGACCATCGGCACCATCACCTGCCAGGTGGCGACCCAGGGTGCCGGCTCGCGCAAGGGGGCGGCGGTGTTCACCGCGCCGCGCAAGGGCGAGCTGGAGGAGGTGAACATCTCCCGCGCCGCCTGCGCCGAGGCGCTGAGCCTCGACGAGAGCGATATCGGCTTCGATGCCCACCGCCCGGTGGTGGCCAATGCCGGCGTGCCTTTCCTGTTCGTGCCGCTGGCCAATCTCACGGCCCTCGCCCGCGCCCGGCCCGACGAGGCGGCCTTCATCGCCTCCCTCGGCGGCTTCGGCGAGGCGCTCTACCTCTATACCCTCGACGAAGAGGGCGACGCCGATTTCCGCGCCCGCATGTTCTCCCCCGGCCTCGGCACCGAGGAAGACCCCGCCACCGGCGCGGCCGCGGCCGCCTTCCCCTGGGTCCTGCTGGATGCGGAGAACCGGGTGGACGGCCACCACCGGGTGCGCATCGACCAGGGCTTCGAGATGGGACGGCCGAGCCGGGTGGACCTCGGCTTCAGCGTGAAGGGCGGAAAGGTCACCGGGGCCACCATCGGCGGCGGCGCCGTGGTGGTGGCCGAAGGCGTCCTGCATCTCTGAGCCCGGCCAATAGGTCTTATTGAAACTACTCAGGCTTGGCCGCGCGGTTTTTCGCCGGCCGCGTGCCGGACGGGGCTTGGCTGAGGGCAGGGGGTGCATATGTCTGCCGCATCGCAGCAACCACCGGCCTCAAGCTGAGGGCACATCCATGAGCGCGACCACGCCTTCTCTGTTCGACCCCTTCACCCTGGGTGGCCTGACCCTGCCCAACCGCATCGTCATGGCGCCGCTGACCCGCAATCGCGCCGTCGCCGGCTTCGTGCCCAGCCCCATGGCGGCGCAATATTACGGCCAGCGGGCCGACGCGGGCCTGCTCATCACCGAGGCCTCGCAGATCTCCCAGCAGGGCCAGGGCTATCAGGACACCCCCGGCATCTATTCCGACGCCCAGGTCGAGGGGTGGAAGACGGTGACCGATGCGGTCCACGCCAAGGGCGGGCGCATCTTCATCCAGCTCTGGCACGTGGGCCGCGTCTCCCACACCTCGCTGCAGCCGAACGGCGGCGCGCCGGTGGCGCCCTCTGCCCTGGTCGCCGCCACCAAGACCTATGTGAACAATTCCTTCGCCGAGACCTCCATGCCGCGGGCGCTGGAGACCTCCGAGATCGCCGGCATCCTCGAGGACTATCGCCGGGCCGCCGCCAACGCCATCCGCGCCGGCTTCGACGGCGTCGAGGTGCACGGCGCCAATGGCTACCTGATCGACCAGTTCCTGAAGGACGGCGCCAACGAGCGCACCGACGAATACGGCGGCTCCATCGCCAACCGCACCCGCTTCCTGCTGGAGGTGATGGACGCGGTGATCGGCGAGATCGGCGCGGCCCGCACCGGCCTGCGGCTCTCCCCGGTATCGCCGGCCAACGGCATCACCGAGAGCGACCCGCAGGCGCTCTTCAACCATGTGATCGAGGAGCTGGAGAAGCGCCAGCCGGTCTATATCCACGTGGTGGAAGGCGCCACGGGTGGCCCGCGCGACGTCGCCCCCGGCTTCTCCTTCGAGGAACTGCGCAAGCGCTATTCCGGCGCCTGGATGGTCAACAACGGCTACGACCTCGACCTCGCCAATACCGTGCTGGGCGAGGGCAAGGCCGACCTCATCGCCTTCGGCAAGCCCTTCATCGCCAATCCCGACCTGGTGGAGCGCCTGCGCCGCCGCGCGCCGCTCAACGAGGTGGACCGCGACACCCTCTACGGCGGTGGCGAGAAGGGCTATCTCGACTATCCGACCCTGGCGGACGCCGCCGCGTGACCTCCCCCTGGGGAGATGACTGGCCCGTGGACCGGCGCATCGCGCCGGTCCACGCCCTCGACTTCGCCTTCGAGCCGGGCGGCTGGCCGCAGATGGACGCGCGCCGCGCCGAGATCGAGGCGCATTTCGCCCGGCGCGCGGCGGACAATCCGCATCTGTGGAACGGCCCTGTGCTGCTGCTCGGCGCCCATGCCTTCCGCGACGGCGTGCTCTCCGGCGCCTTCCGCCAGAGCGATTTCGCCACCTTCACCTATTGGCGCGATACCGGCTGGCGGGACGAGGGGCTGGTGAACGCCTTCGCCCTCGCCGCCATCGAGGGATCGGACGGCGGCTTCGTGCTGGGCGTGATGGGGCCGCACACCGCCTCGGGCGGGCGCGCCTATTTCCCCGGCGGCACGCCGGATCCCTCCGACATCACCGCCGACGGCCGCGTCGACCTGCACGCCTCCATGCTGCGGGAGCTCGCCGAGGAGACCGGCCTCTCACCCGCCGACATCGCCCGCGACGACGGCTTCACCGCTTTGTTCGACGGCCCGCGCATCGCCCTCATGGGCCGGCTCGTGTTCGATGCCCCGGCCGATGTCCTGGCCGCGCGCATCCGCGCCTTCCTCGCTGCCGAGGCGCGGCCGGAGCTGAGCGACGTGGCGGTGGTGCACGCCGAGGCCGACCTCACGCCGGCCATGGCCCCTTTCGCGGTGGACTATATGCGCTGGCGCTGGGCCGAGCGGTGAAGGGGGGGCGCGCTCGCCCCACACCGCCGTCATGCTCCGGCTTGACCGGAGCATCCATGTCGCCGCCCGAAGCCGCTGCCCAGCGGCGCGATGGGCCCTCCGGTCAAGCCGGAGGGCGACGGTTGTGAGGGCCGCAGCAGCCCGAACCACCCCACGCCACCCCACACCGCCGTCATGCTCCGGCTCGACCGCAGCATCCATGCCGCCGCCCGGAGCCGCTGCCCGACGGCACGATGGGCCCTCCGGTCAAGCCGGAGGGCGACGGTTGTGAGGGGCGCCCGCAGCAGCCCGAACCACGCCACACCACCCCACACCACCGTCATGCTCCGGCTCGACCGGAGCATCCATGCCACCACCCGCACTGCTGACCGGCGGCGCGATGGGCCCTCCGGTCAAGCCGGAGGGCGACGGTTGTGAGGGGCGCCCGCAGCAGCCCGAACCAGCCCACGCCACCCCAAACCGCCGTCATGCTCCGGCTCGACCGGAGCATCCATGCCGCCGCCCGCACTGCTGACTGGCGGCGCGATGGGCCCTCCGGTCAAGCCGGAGGGCGACGGTTGTGAGGGGCGGCCGCAGCAGGCCGCACCACGCCACACCACCCCACCCCACCCCACACCACACCACCGTCATGCTCCGGCTTGACCGGAGCATCCATGTCGCCGCCCGCACTGCTGACTGGCGGCGCGATGGGCCCTCCGGTCAAGCCGGAGGGCGACGGGAGAGAAAGCCCCAGCACGCGACCCCAAACCGCCGTCATGTTCTCCCCCTTGCGCTGCCGGCCGCGCTCCTCTAAAAGCCGACGCTCGAACGCATGAGCGAAAGAGCAGAGCGCCCCGTGTCGTCCCGCACGACCAAGATTGCCGCTTCTCAGCCCCGGACCGTCAAGGTTCCGGGCAACGCTCTCATTCTGCGCGCGCTCCTTCTCCTTAGCCGCCCCTGAGGGCCGGCCGGGCTTGCGCCTGGGCACTCAGGGGACCAAGCCACCGCCGGGACGGAAGACCCGGCGCGCGTTTCGGCTTATGATCCGGCTTGACGACGCCCGATGATTGACGGGCACCTCGCCGGACCCGCGAGAAGGACCGTTCCCATGAGTGCCTCCACCGCCACGCCCGTATCCGCCAACCGCGACCGGGTCATCATCTTCGACACCACTTTGCGCGACGGCGAGCAGTGCCCCGGCGCCTCCATGACCTTCGAGGAAAAGCTGGAGGTCGCCGAGCTGCTCGATTCCATGGGCGTGGACGTGATCGAGGCCGGCTTCCCCATCGCCTCCATCGGCGATTTCGAGAGCGTGGCCGAGATCGCCCGCCGCGCGAAGAACGCCACCATCGCCGGCCTGTCGCGCGCCGCCCTCAACGACATCGACCGCTGCGCGGAAGCCGTGAAGAACGCCCGCCGCGGGCGCATCCACACCTTCCTCTCCACCTCGCCCGTGCACATGAAGTACAAGCTCCAGAAGGAGCCGCACGAGGTGCTGGAGATGATCGTCGCCTCCGTCACCCGCGCCCGCAACCACGTGGAAGACGTGGAGTGGTCGGCCGAGGACGGCACCCGCACCGAGATCGACTTCCTCTGCCGCTGCGTCGAGGCCGCCATCAAGGCCGGCGCCACCACCATCAACATCCCGGACACGGTGGGCTACACCACCCCGGCCGAATACGAGGCCATCTTCCGCACCGTGCGCGAGCGCGTGCCCAATGCCGACAAGGCCATCTTCTCGGTGCATTGCCACAATGACCTCGGCATGGCGGTGGCCAATTCCCTGGCCGGCCTCGCCGGCGGCGCGCGGCAGATCGAGTGCACCGTGAACGGCATCGGCGAGCGCGCCGGCAATGCCGCGCTGGAAGAGGTGGTGATGGCCATCGAGACCCGCGCCGACGTGCTGCCCTACCGCTCCGGCATCGACACCACCATGCTGACCCGCGCCTCCAAGCTGGTGTCGGCGGTGACCTCGTTCCCGGTGCAGTACAACAAGGCCATCGTCGGCCGGAACGCGTTCGCCCACGAGAGCGGCATCCACCAGGACGGCATGCTGAAGCACACCCAGACCTACGAGATCATGACGCCCGAGAGCGTCGGCGTCTCCAAGACCTCGCTGGTGATGGGCAAGCATTCCGGCCGCGCCGCCTTCCGCGACAAGCTGAAGACGCTCGGTTATGAGCTGGGCGAGAACGCGCTGAACGACGCCTTCACCCGCTTCAAGGATCTCGCCGACCGCAAGAAGGTGGTCTATGACGAGGACATCGAGGCGCTGGTGGATCAGGGCATCGCCGCCGCCCACGACCGCATCAAGCTGATCTCCCTGTCTGTCATCGCCGGCACCCGCGGGCCGCAGCGCGCCACCATGCGCGTGGAGGTGGATGGCCGGGTCTCCACCGAGGAGGCCGAAGGCAACGGCCCGGTGGATGCCACCTTCAACGCCATCAAGGCGTTGGTGCCGCACCAGGCGAAGCTCGATCTCTATCAGGTCCATGCCGTGACCGAGGGCACCGACGCCCAGGCCGAGGTTTCTGTGCGGCTCGATGAGAACGGCAAGGCGGTGACCGCGCGCGCCGCGGATCCCGACACGCTGGTGGCGTCGGCCCAGGCCTACATCACCGCCCTCAACAAGCTGCAGATGAAGCGCCAGACCGTGAACCCGCAGAGCGCCGTGGGCTAACGCCCGGCGAACGCCGGACGTCGCTCACAGAACCATCAAAGCAAAAAGGCCGCCCGTGAGGGCGGCCTTTCTCGTTGGCGTCGAGGCCTCAGGTCAGTTGCGACCCGGTCCGTCCGCGGTGCCGTTGCCGGGCGGGGTGGCGCCGCCACCGCCGGCCGGACGACCGGCGGGAGCAGGACGCGCCGCGCCGCCGCCGTCATTGCCGCTCGGCTGCTGCGCGCGCTCGCGGGCCGGCGGGGTGGTGGGCTCGCTGCGAGGCGGGGCGCCGGGGTTGGCCCGGTCCAGCCGCTCACGCACCGAGGAATCGCCCTGAGCCTGAGCTGACGCGGGCCGTTCGGGCCGGGCCGGACGCTCCGGCGCCGCCTTGCGGTCCGGTGCCTCGCGCTCTGCGCGCGGGGCAGGGGCGTTCTGCGGCCGGTCCATCTGGGCCGGGGCAGGCTGCTCCTGGCGGCCGCGGTCGGGACGATCCGGCACCGCCGCCGGCTTGTCCGGGGTGGCGCGGTTGCCCGGACGGTCGTCACGCGCAGTGTCGGGGCGCGTGGCGGGTGCCGGGGGCTTGGGCGTCGGCGTGTCGGGCTGGGCGGCCCGGTCCGGCTGGGCCTGGCGCTCCTTACGCTCCGGCTCGCCGCTGCGCGGCGGCGCGGCATCGCGCGCGGCGGCCGGCGCCGGACGGTCCGGCGGGGTGGTCGGCGCGTCGGGACGGCGCTGCGGCGTATCCGGAGCCTGCGCGCCGGGACGATCGCCGGGGCGGACGTCGGGACGAGCCGCCGGCCCATCGCCGGGACGCGGCGGCAGGTTGGGACGCGCGCCGGGGGCGGCATCCGGCCGGGCACCGGGGCCGGCATTCGGCGCATCGGGACGCGGCGTGCGGTCCGGGGCATCGGTCGCGCGGGCGGGGATGGCGTTGGGCCGCTCCCGCTGGATGCGGTCCATCACCTGCTGCGCGCGCTCCTGGCGCTGCTCCACGCGGTCCTTCAGCTTCTCGCTGCGTGCCTTGATGGCCTCCATGCGGCGCTGCTGGATCTCGCGGGCGTCCTGGTTGGCCTCGCGGAACTGCTCCTGCAGGCGATCGCGCTGACGCTCGCGCATCTGCTCGATCTCGCGCTGGTAGGCCCGCTCGTCGCCCGACCAGCGGCGCTCACGCAGATCGCGGCGCTGGTCCGCATTCATGACGGCGAGCAAAGCAGCGGAGGGCGCGACGATGCCGGGCACCGGATCGCGCACATATTCGCGCACCATGATCCGCTGGTTGTCGCGAATCTCCCGCTCGAAGCGGGGCGGAGCCGGGACGCGATTGGCACGGGCCACCATGGGGCCATAGATGCCGATGCGGCCGCCGCGGTCGTCGAACTCGTCGCGATAGCTGTCGACGAACACCACCTGGCGGGTGACGATGCGCGTCTCCACCACCGGCTCGAACACCGAGCGCTCGACGAAGCGGGTCATCACCACGCCGTCGCGATACGCCGGGCGGTAGACCTGCGTGTCGGAGCGCAACCACACCGCGATGTCGGCGATGGGCGCGACGCGGACGGCGAGATCGGGCGCCGTGATGTAGCGGTCTTCCACGAAGACCCAGCTCTCGGCCACCGGCGGGTCCATGACCTTGGGCGGGCCGTAGGCAAAGCCGCGACTGTCGGGGGCGATGGGCGCCCAACCGGTCTTGCCGCCGCCGCGGCGCCACGTCACCCACGCCGGGGCCCAGGTGTCGCCGGGCACCCAGAACCAGCCGTAGGTCGGCTCATAGCCCCAGCGACCATAATGGTAGGTGGCCCAGGCGAAGGGCTCGGGGGATTCCCAGTACCAGCCGTACTGGTCGGTCCACACCCAATTTCCTTCCTGATAGGGCCGCCAGCTCGAATCGAGGCCTGAGGGCACGAAAACGTAATCGTATTCCGGGTGCTGAACCCATGAACCATGTTCGGCCAGCGGCGCGTAGAACACGTCGATGTCCACGCGCTGGCGATCGGAAGCCGGACCGGGCCGCGCGCTGTCCTGGGCCTGCGCCATGGAGGTCACGCCGAAGGTCGCGACCGGCGCGGCGAGGGTGAGGGCCACGGTGGCCAGAAGGGCTCTGGCAACGGGGGCGCGGGAAATTCTCATGATCTCTCCTTATGGTCCGTGCGGAGAGAACCGGTGGCGGTGGAGCTGGTTCCTTGCTGAGCAGGAGAGAAAAAGCGATTACGAAACAAATATTTACAGCGGGACCTCGACACTTGTACGGCGAGATGATGGCGCTGCGGCACACCGGGTGGTGCCATCGTGCCGACAGATTGGGTGACGTCGGGGCTTGACGGGGGCGCGGGGCAGACCTTCAAAAGGACCAAGGGACGAACAAACGAAACCCGGAGGAGATAACATGAAAATCCTGTCAGCCACCCTCGCGCTCGCCGCTGCCCTCGGCTTTGCCGGCGCCGCCTCGGCGCAGGACTACCCCAACCGTCCCATCACCATGGTGGTGCCGTTCGCCGCCGGCGGGCCGACGGACACGGTGGCCCGCCTGGTGGCCGAGTCCATGTCCAAGACGCTGGGCCAGCAGGTCCTGGTGGAGAACGTGGGCGGCGCGGGCGGCACCCGCGGCGCGGGCCAGGTGGCCAAGGCGGCACCGGACGGCTACACCGTGCTGCTCCACCACATCGGCCAGGCCACGGCGGCGACGCTCTATCGCAAGCTGCCGTACAACCCTGCCACCGACTTCGAGGCGGTGGGGCTCGTGACCGCGGTGCCCATGACCATGATCGCCAAGACCGGCCTTGCGCCCCAGTCCACGCCTGAGCTGGTGAGCTTCGTGAAAGCCAACAAGGACAAGGTCACCTACGGCAACGCCGGCGTCGGCTCCGCCTCCCACCTGTGCGGCATGCTCTTCATGTCGGCCGTCGGCGCGCAGATGACCACGGTGCCCTATCAGGGCACGGGTCCGGCCATGAACGACCTTGTCGGCGGGCAGATCGACCTCATGTGCGACCAGACCACCAACACCACCGGCCAGATCAAGGGCGGCAAGGTGAAGGTCTATGCCGTCACCACCAAGGATCGGGTCAAGTCGCTGGCCGAGGTGCCGACCTTCCAGGAAGGCGGGCTGAAGGACTTCGAGGTGGCGGTGTGGCACGGCGTCTATGCGCCCAAGGGCACGCCGAAGGCCGTGGTCGACAAGCTCAACGCCGCCATCGACACCGCGCTCAACGACCCCAAGGTCATCGCCCGCTTCGCCGACCTCGGCACCGAGCCCGAGCCGGCGAACCGCCGCAGCGCCGCCTTCCACAAGGATTTCGTCATCGCCGAGATTACCAAGTGGAAGCCGGTGATCCAGGCCGCGGGCGTCTACGCCGACTGACGCCGGGCGGCACCACCGCCTTATGAACCACCGCCCGGATGGAACGGCTCAGGCGCCATCCGGGCGGTGCCTTATCGAGCGCCCGCGGGCGCGGCCGCAACCGGCCGCCGCGGTCCGCTCCAAGCCTCAGGCGTGACAGAACAAATGGGTTTGAGGGGGACATGAACATCATCCGAAATCCGAAGGACGTCCTTTCGGGGCTCCTTTTCATCGCGCTTGCGCTTCTGTTCGGCTGGCAGACGGCCGATCTGCCCATGGGCACGGCGGTGCGCATGGGGCCGGGCTACTTCCCGCTCGTGCTGTCGGGCCTCCTCGGCCTTCTCGGCATCATCGTGGTCTTCAACGGGCTGCGTACCCCGGGCGAGATGCCCACCGGCATCGCCTGGCGCGCGCTCATCATCATCACCTTCTCGGTGGTGTTCTTCGGCTTCGCCGTACGCCCGCTGGGCTTTTTGCCGGCGCTCGGCGTCGCGGTGTTCGTCTCCACCCTCGGCAGCCGGCTGTTCCGCCTGCAGACGGCGCTCATCATCACCGCGGTGATGGTGGTGTTCGCCTGGGCGGTGTTCATCAAGGGGCTGGGGCTGCCGCTGCCGCTGCTCGGTCCCTGGCTCGGCGGCTACTGAGGAGGGCGGGATGGAACTGTTCGACAATCTCGCACTGGGCTTCTCGGTCGCGCTCTCGCTCCAGAACGTCCTCTACTGCTTCGTCGGCGTGCTGCTCGGCACGCTGATCGGCGTTCTGCCGGGCCTCGGGCCGGTGGCGACCATCGCCATGCTGCTGCCGATCACCTTCGGCCTGCCGCCGGTGTCCGCGCTCATCATGTTGGCCGGCATCTATTACGGCGCGCAATACGGCGGCTCCACCACCGCCATCCTCATCAACCTGCCGGGCGAATCCTCGTCCGTCGTGACCGCCATCGACGGACACCAGATGGCCCGCAAGGGCCGGGCCGGCGCGGCGCTCGCCACCGCGGCACTGGGCTCCTTCTTCGCCGGCACGGTGGCGACCTTCCTGCTGGCGGTGTTCGCGCCGCCGCTCGCCGAGGTGGCCCTCCAGTTCGGCCCGCCGGAATACTTCTCCCTCATGGTGCTCGGCCTGATCGCCTCGGTGACGCTGGCCTCGGGCTCGGTGGTTAAGGCCATCGCCATGATCGTGCTGGGCCTCATCCTCGGCCTCTCCGGCCAGGACATCTACACCGGCGCGCCGCGCTTCACCTTCGACCTGCCCGACCTTGCCGACGGGTTCGACTTCGTCGCGCTGGCCATGGGCATGTTCGGCATCAGCGAGATCATCCGCAACCTCGAGGACGAGCACGAGCGCTCGCTGGTGGCGGCGAAGGTGAAGAGCCTGATGCTCACCAAGGACGAGTTCAAGCGCATCATCTGGCCGGTGCTGCGCGGCACGACGCTCGGCTCCTTCCTCGGCATCCTGCCGGGCGGCGGCGCCATGCTGTCCTCCTTCGCGTCCTATTCGGTCGAGAAGAAGCTGTCGAAGCACCCGCAGGAGTTCGGACGCGGCGCCATCGAGGGCGTGGCGGGGCCGGAGAGCGCCAACAACGCCGGCGCGCAGACCTCCTTCATCCCCATGCTGACGCTGGGCATCCCCTCCAACCCGGTGATGGCGCTGATGATCGGCGCCCTCATCATCCAGGGCATCACGCCCGGGCCAAA
Source organism: Xanthobacter pollutisoli (assembly GCF_040044995.1). Classification (NCBI taxonomy): domain Bacteria; kingdom Pseudomonadati; phylum Pseudomonadota; class Alphaproteobacteria; order Hyphomicrobiales; family Xanthobacteraceae; genus Xanthobacter; species Xanthobacter pollutisoli. Next base: position 247,202 of record NZ_JBDZDP010000003.1, on the reverse strand, counting down.
CGTGGTCACCGAGAAGCCGGATCTGTTCTGGGGCGTCATCGCCTCCATGTGGCTCGGCAACTTCATGCTGGTGCTGCTGAACCTGCCGCTGATCGGACTGTGGGTGCGGCTCCTGACCGTGCCGTACCACATCATGTTCCCGGCGATCATCGCCTTCTGCTGCATCGGCGTTTACAGCGTCAACAACAACACGTTCGACGTCTACACCATGGCCCTGTTCGGGGTTCTCGGCTACGCGCTGGTGAAGCTCGACTGCGAGCCGGCGCCCCTCCTGCTGGGCTTCGTCATCGGCCCGATGCTGGAGGAATATCTGCGCCGCGCCATGCTGATCTCGCGCGGCGACCCGCTGGTCTTCGTCACCCGTCCCATCTCAGCGGTGCTGCTGGCGCTGGCGGCGGCGGCCCTGGTGGTGGTGCTTCTGCCCTCGGTGCAGAAATCCCGCGAGGAGGCCTTCAAGGAGTAGAAGGCGCGGGGGCCGGGCGGCGAAAATCCAAGCGAATTTCTTCGCCGCCCGCCCTTGCCAGCGCAGAACGCATTTGCTACACGAACGCCTCCTTCGGGGGCACCCCCGGACGGGCGCATAGCTCAGTTGGTAGAGCAGCTGACTCTTAATCAGCGGGTCCTAGGTTCGAGCCCTAGTGCGCCCACCATCAAATCCCAGATTTGAGGTGTTTCGACCGTTTCAGCCCGAGGCGCTGAGCGGTTTTTGCATTCACATTCGGCGTCCTCCGAGACTGCTTTGGGCCTGACGCGATTTGGCATCGGTGAGGACCGGCAGTCGATCTTCTCGCGCCCCGTCCGACCACCGCAGCGGCGGCTGCCTCCTGCCGGCGAAGCGGTTTGGCGAAGGGCGATGCGCACGCGATATTGGGTCGATGTCGAACGGGGCGAATTTCGCCGCCATAACCCGTGTGAAGAAAATGAAAGTCATCGGAATTCTGGGCGGCATGTCCGCGGCCTCGACGCAGATTTACTTCTCCGGCTCCTCCTCGGCATTGAGGTGGTAGAGATTGCCCATGAATTCGTCGAAGCCGTGCGCGGTCGGCAGGAATTCATCGCGGTCGCCCAGATGGTTCTTGCCGAACTGGCCGGTGGCGTAGCCGAGCTCCTTCAGCGCCGACGCCATGGTGACGTCATTGGCCTGCAGGCCGACCGCGGCCCCGGGCAGGCCGACCTTCGACAGGCCCGTGCGCAGCGTCGACTGGCCGGTGATGAAGGTCGACCGGCCCGCCGTGCAGCTCTGCTCGGCATAATAGTCGGTGAACTTGAGGCCCTCGTTGGCGATGCGGTCGATGTTCGGCGTGCGATAGCCCATCAGGCCGAAGCTGTAGGTCGACAGATTGGTCTGCCCGATATCGTCACCGAAGATGACCAGAATGTTGGGCTTGGAGGTTGGCGGCTGCTGTGCGGTCGGCGGTTGTTGTGCGGTCGGCGGTTGTTGCGCAGCGGCCGACGTGATGGCTGTCAGCGTCACCGTCGCCGAGAGCAGGACTGCTCCCGTTAGTCCTCGGATCCACATCCTCGCCTCCCCTGAAGCTTCCGACGTGTTCACGCCGCCAAAGATGCGGCGCTCACGCCATGTCCGCTGCTGTCTCGAAGAAGGGAAACAGCAGCTTCCGCATAGGGAGAATCCTTGAGGGAAGATGCAAAAGCAACACAGTTTTTAGTAAGACACTTCGAGGTATAATAGTCATCTCAAAGAAGCAACGTGCACGGCAGTCAGTTTTTGCAGTGCAGAAGCAATCGCAAAATGCGGCTCGTTTGGGCGGCGAGCCTTATTCCGCTGAATGGGCAAGGTGTCGCTCATCCTACGGCAGAGTTGCTGCAGGGCAGCGCACTTTGGCTTTGCCGGCGAAGAAGAGAGGCGGCAAGGGCACGCCGCTGCCCGTCCCTCAGCTCGCAGCAAGGGCCTGCGGTGTTCCGCTGGGCAGCATGGCGCAGAGCACATCCACATCCACCGCGTCGCGCTGGGAGGATTTGAGATGACGCGCGGCGTAGGAATCCCACAGCCGGCTCCGCAGGAAGAAGCGGAATACCTCGGGGTCGAGGTGCCCTTCCTTGCACATGAAAGCCATGATGCGCAGCGACTGGGAAAGGGTTTTGGCGGGCTTGTAGGGTCGGTCGGAAGCGGTGAGCGCCTCGAAGATGTCGGCCACCGCCATCACGCGCTCCTCGGTAGAAAGCCGGTCGCCGGTGAGGTGGCGCGGATATCCCTTGCCGTCCACGCGCTCGTGGTGGGTGGCGGCGATGTCCGGCACGCGGGAGAGGTGCCCGGGCCACGGCAGGCTCTTGAGCATCATGTAGGTCTGGATCACGTGGTCGTTGATCTTGAAGCGGTCCTCGTCCGTCAGCGTGCCCCGTCCGATGGACAGGTTGTAGATCTCGCCGAGATTGGCCCGGTGCGCCGGCAGCGTCATGTCGAAGCCATGCACATTGGCCGGATCGTCCTTTTCCACCGGCGGCTTGTGGGTCCCCCAGGGCACGATGTGATCGAGCCGGTCCGCGAGCAGAGGCTCCGGCGCCGGAAGAGGCCGCGGCGGGCAGTCTCTCAGGCGCTGCTCCTCTTGCTGCGACAGGCCGAGGCGGTCGTCGAAATGGCGCAGCCAGGTCTGTTTGCCGATGTCGCGAACCCGCGCGATGGCGTCCTCGGTCATGGATTCCCCGCCGATGTTGCAGGCGGCGATGAAGGCGAAATCGTCCTGGAGCCGGGCCTGCTCCGCGTCCCGCTCGGCCCGCGAGCCTTCGGTGTCCGCCCCGGCCGCGACACGCTCCAGATGGGCGATCTCCGCATCGCGCCACAGCACCTCGAAGCGCGTGCGCACCTCGTGGATGCGGTTGTGGATGGCCTCGAGCTTCGTCGCCTTGTCGATGATGTGCTCCGGGCTGGTCACCTTGCCGCAATCGTGCAGCCAGGCACCGAGACGGAATTCCTCGCGCTGCGCCTCGTCTAGCCGGAAGTTGCGGAACGGCCCTTCGTCCTGCTGGGCCATGGCGTCCACCATGAGGGTGGCGAGTTCCGGCACGCGGCGGCAGTGGCCGCCGGTGTAGGCGCTCTTGGCGTCGATGGCATCGGCGATCAGCAGCACGAAGCCGTCGAGCAGCTGTTTCTGCGCTTCGAACAGCTGTCGCGTCTCCACCGATGCGGAGAGCGCGCCGGAGAGCTTCTCCACGAAGACGCGGAAGTCCTGGCCGCCGTGCGAGGCATCGGTCGGGTGATCCAGCAGCAGCAGACCCAGCAACGTGCCCTGGCGGTTGCGCAGCGGCACGGCGAAGCGGCCGGGGTGGGAGACCGGCCCACCGTTGGCATCAGGCTCCGCCGCGATGGCGTCAGCGGCAGGCCCGCCGGGAACGCGTCGCCTTCCGTCGCCGGAACGGCGGTCTGCCCGCCGGCCTTGTCCGCGAGAGCGGACAGCACCAGGCCCTCGCCCTTGGCGTCGAGCAGGTAGACCGCCCCCGCGGTGCAGCCGGTGGCGGCCACCGTCTGCCCCAGCACCTTGGCAAGCATCCGGTCGAGGCCGGGCTCGCTGCCGATGGTTTCGGCGGTGGTCAGGAAGTTCTGGATGGTGATGCATACCTGCCCCAGCACTTCCTCCAGCCTCTGGATCTCACGGATGTGGCTGCGCGCGGCGGACGGCACGCGAAAATCGAACCGGGTGAGAGCTTCCCCGTGCCGTGTCAGCTGGGTGAGCGCGCCCCCCAGCCTGCGGCCGATCAGCCAGCCGATGGCCAGCAGCACGGCCATGACGGCCAGCGCCCCCCAAACCTGGCGGGCCAACGCGGCGCGGGCCGTGGAGAGCAGGTCGGACTCCGGAATGGCCACGAGGAGGTTCAGCTCCCGTCCCGAGAAGGAGGTGAGGGGAACCGTGATGCCGAACCAGCTCTCGCCGCCCGCTTCGAAATTTACCGCCTGCCCGGCCGGCGCACCCTTGGCCACGAGGGCCGAGAGCCCGGGTACGCCGAGTTCCGCCACACTGGTGAACTGCACCTCCTCGTTCGTCCGCCGGTAGATGCGCGCAAGGTCGTAATAGCCGTAGACGTTTCCGTCCGTGCCGACGACGGCTATCTCGGTGCCCGGCGTGGTGCGCAAGTCCCTGAGCGTGGTTGCGAGATCGGCAAGGTTTTGCTCCAGGCCGAGGACGGCTCCCCCGCTCGGTGAGGGAATGCTCTGGGTCAGCCCCAGCTCTCGCGTGGTGAAGAAGACGTAGGGCCGCGTGAGAAACGGGCCGCGACGCTCCATCGCCCCCCGATACCAGTTGCGCGTGCGGGGATCGTAGCCGGTGGGCGGTGTCTCGCGGGTGGCGAGAAGGTGGAGGTTTGCGTCGAAAAATACGAGCTCCTCCTTCCCCGGCGCGCCGGCCTCACGGGTGATGCTCTGCACCATGTACGCGGCACCGGGCGGCGCATCGAACAGGGTCGCGGTGCCCGGCGTGCGCAGGGGGCGGACGAGGAAGAAATCGCCGTCCGCATACCCCACGTGGATGGCGGCGGTCCCCGGCAGCCTGGTCAGAATCTCGGTGAGCAGCGGCAGATGCTGCAAGCGCTCGTCAAGCGTGGCGGCGGTCATCAGCGGCCCGCGCGCGAGGAGCAGCAGCGAGACCGAGCCGGGGGTCAGATGGCGCTGGAACCTCTGGTCGATATGCTCGCCGATGGCGAGCGTGGTGTCGTGGGCATCTTTGATCAGTGCTTGGCGCGCCGCGGTCCAGCCCTGACCCAGGAGAAGCGCGCCGAGCGTGGTCATGGAGACCACCATCACCGCCGAGATGAGAACGGACATGGATACGGTGAGCGGCCTCGCGGCCGGCGAGGGGAATGACGGGATCTGCGCGCGTTCCATGGCTTCACCGCCCGTTCACTTCCGGCGCCTGCACGCCTGCGCTTCCCGGTCACCCGAGTGTCCGCGACGCTGACCGCTGCGCGGGCCCGTCCACAAGGACCGTGCCGGACGCCTTCTTTCCCTCCGGCCGGGAGGAAGCAGGGCAGGTCCCGGCCGGCCCCCGCTGAGTCCCAAGGTGGGCTGAATGCGGGGGGAGGAGCAACCGCTCTCCGCAAGAGCTTTGGAAATTTGATCGGGCGCCAGCGCAAGGCGCCGGGGGCACGCTCTCTTACCGCCAGTCATGAGAAATGCGGCAGGAGGGCGCGTGCCTCCCCCTGCGACGCTGCCGATCGGGACGCTGCGGCCTGCGGGCGGTATCAAGCTGCGAACCGTGCCGTCCGCCCCCTTCCCCTTCCGTGCGCCGCCAGCGCGTCGCGCCGGGGCAGGCCCTGCGTCAGGAACCGAATATGACTTTGCGTGCCCCCTCCGGCGATCCTTCGCCCGCCGCTGCCCCGACCCCGCGCGCGCTGGGGCCTGGCGCCACGCTGGCCATGGCGACCGCCGCCGGCCTTGCGGTGGCGAACCTGTATTACAACCAGCCCATGCTCGATCTGATCGAGAAGGACGTGCCCGGCGCGCTCACCAATGCCATCCCCACGGCGACGCAGCTCGGCTATGCCGCCGGTCTGGTGATCCTCGTTCCGCTGGGGGATCTGGTGGAGCGGCGGCGGCTGATCGTGCTTCAATTCCTGGTGCTGGCGGGAGCGCTGGTGCTTACGGCGCTGGCGCCGACGCCGGCGCTGCTCGTCGCCGCCGCGCTGGCGGTGGGCCTGACCGCGACGGTCGCCCAGCAGGTCGTGCCGCTCGCCGCCCATTTCGCCCGGCCGGAGAAGCGCGGGGCGACGGTGGGCATGGTGATGGCGGGGCTCCTCACCGGCATCCTGGTGAGCCGGACGCTGGCGGGCTTCGTCGCCGCCCATTGGGGCTGGCGCGAGATGTTCTGGCTGGCGGCGCCCATGGCGATGGCGGCCGCCGCGCTGATGGCGTTCAGCCTGCCGAAGAGCAGGCCCGACGCGGACCTGAGCTATCCCCGCCTGATGCAATCCCTGTGGCAGCAGTGGAAGGACTTTCCCGCCTTGCGCCTGGCGGCGATCACCCAGGCGGCGCTGTTTGCCGCCTTCACGGTATTCTGGACCATCCTCGCGTTTCGGCTGGCCGAGCCGCGCTTCGGCCTCGGCCCGGAGATCGCGGGCCTGTTCGGCCTGGTGGGGGCGGCGGGAGTTCTCGCCGCGCCCCTCGCCGGGCGCATCGCCGACCGTCGAGGGGCGACCCAGGCGGTGGTGGCCGGCTCCGTCCTCACGCTCGCGTCGTGGATCGTGTTCGGCGTCTGGACGTCGATCGCCGGCCTGATCGTGGGCGTCATCCTGCTGGATCTGGGCATGCAGAGCGCGCTGGTGTCGAACCAGCACATCGTCTTCGCCCTGAGGCCGGAGGCACGGTCGCGGATCAACACGGTGCTCATGAGCACCATGTTCCTCGGCGGCGCGTTCGGCTCCGCTACCGCAATCCTCGCCTGGGGGGCGGGCGGATGGTTGCTTGTCTCGATCCTCGGAACGGCGTTTGCCGCTTTCGCGGCGGGCCTGCAACTGCTCGCCGGCCGCGCGCGGGGAGCCGCGCGCCGGCCCTGAGGGCGGCCGACCCGCCTCTCACCCGGCGGCGCAAATCGCCAGCATTTCCTCCACCGACGTGACCTTGCCGCGCGGCGCGCCGGCGGTGGCGCGGGCGGTCTCCTGCGCCTCGATGCGCTTCCAGTCATCGAAGCCCGTGGGGCGCACGCCGCGGGCGTTGAGCAGCTGCGCCAGCGCCTCGAAGCCGCCCCGTCCGGCGGGCGCGACCTCGGCGGCGATGCGCGCGGCCACCTGCTCGCCGTCGCCGCGGTTGGTGCCGATCTTTCCCGACGGCCCGCGCCGCAGCCAGCCGGCCACATAAATGCCGGGGCCGATGCGGCCCTCGTCGTTCTCCAGCCGGTCCGCGACGGCTCCGAGGCCCTCGAACGGGCGCGGCCGGTAGCCGATGGCGTAGGCGACGAGGCCGCATGCCAGATCGAAGGTATCGCCGGTGCCCACCGCGCGGCCGTCCTCCATGCGGGTGCGCTCGAAGCGCACGCCTTCGGCCCGCTCGCTGCCGAGGATGGCGAGGGGACGGGCGAAGAAATGGAAGCGGATGCGGCGGGCGTGACGCGCCGGATCGGCGGCGGCGAAGGCGTGGAAGAGATCGAGATTTTTCTGCTTCACCTTACGGTCGCGCACCGGCAGCGTATCCGGCGCCGTCGCGGGGATCTCGCCGGGATCGGCAAGGGCGACAGCCTGCGCGAGATCCGCCAGCTCGCCGAGCTCCCCCGTGGTGAATTTCGCCTCCACCGGCCCGCGGCGGCCCACCACGTGCACGTCCCCCGGCACCGACTGGGCAATGCGCGCCATGGCGTAGGGCGCGATGTCGCTGGAGGCCAGTTCGTCGGGGGATTTGGAGAGGATGCGGGCGATGTCGATGGCGACGTTGCCGTTGCCGATGACGACGGCGCCCGGATGATCCAGGCGCGGATCCAGTCCCGCATGGTCGGGATGGCCATTGTACCAGCCCACCAGCTGCGCCGCGCCATAGACACCGGGAAGGTCGGCGCCGGGAATGTCGAGGGGCGCGTCGTGCGGCGCGCCGCAGCTCAGCACCACGGCGTCGTAATGGGCGCGCAGCTCGGCGAGGCTCACCGCCGCGCCGAGCTCCACATTGCCGATGAAGCGGAGCTGCGGCAGGAGGGCGATCTGCTCGAACAGCCCTTGGATCTTCTTGGTGTCCTGATGGTCCGGCGCCACGCCGAACCGCACCAGCCCGTACGGCGTGGGCAGCCGCTCGATGAGGTCGATGCGGGCGTCCGGGCGCAACGCCGCGAGGGCGCCGGCGGTGTAGAAGCCGGCGGGACCGGCCCCCACCACCGCCACCCGCAGGCCGGCGGGGCCGGCCGCGTTCATCTCTTGCGTCATCGGCGGCCGGCGCCTCAGAGCGGGATGGGGCAGCGCGGGCAGGAGACTTCCATCGCCTTGACCTGGCGAATGAAGTCCGCCGCGCGGGCGATCGTCACATCGAGCACCGCCTTGCCGATCTCGGCGGTGGCGCCGGAGGGGTCGGAATAGGTGCCCTGGCCGCCGGTCTTCTGGAAGAACTCCTCCGCCGTCGGCTGCACGAAGGCGATGTTCTGGTCGAACGGCGGGTCCATGGGATAATTGGACGCGAAGGCGCCGAGCGGCCGCTCGGGCAGCGACAGGATCTGGTCCATCTTCACCAGCTCGGGGTGGGCGTGGAGCATGAACGAGGTTTCCACGTTGCCCGCATGGTGCGAGCCGTCGCGCCGGTTGCCGGAGGCCTCGCACACCTCGCGTCGCGCGATCAGATGGGTGTCGATGATGGCGACGAAGGCGCCGGTGGTGAACCTGAGCTTCGCCATGGCGATCTGCAGCGGCGGCAGATTGGCGACGCGGTTGCCGTTGACGAAGACGATCTTGCGGAAGCCGTGGGAAATGAGGCTCTCGGCAATGTCGATGGCCACCTGCGTGAGCGTCTCGGGGCGCAGGGTGACGCCGCCGGGGTAGCCCAGATGATGGGGCGACCAGCCATAGTGCATGGGCGGGGCGACCAGCACGCCCTCCTGCTTCGCCACCGCCTCGGAGACGTCGCTCGCCCACGCGGTGTCCACCAGCAGCGGGGTGTGGCGGCCGTGCTGCTCGGTGGCGCCGATGGGCACCATCGCCACGTCGGAGGTCTTCAGATATTCGGCGATCTCGGGCCAGGTGATCTCATGCAGCCAGACGCTGTGCGCCATGGTCATCTCCTCGGGCGGCTCGGCCGCTCAATTGGTGGCGGGGGATGGGTCGAATTCGCTGTCGAGCTTGCCCTCGACGCCGATCCAGTCGTCGGCATCCTCCGGCACCTCGCCGGGCGAGCCGATGCGCGGCCACAGGGCCGCATATTTGCGGTTGAACTCCACCCACTGCTCGGCACCGGGCGCGGTGTCGCGCACGATCGCGTCGGCCGGGCATTCCGGCTCGCAGGCGCCGCAGTCGATGCAGTCCTCGGGGCGGATGACCAGCATGTTCACCCCCTCGTGGAAGCAGGAGGCGGGGCAGGACTGGAGGCAGTCCTGGAACTTGCAGCGGATGCACTTGTCGGTGACGACGAAAGTCATGGGCCTACCTTGGGCTTGCCTTGGGCATTCCGGGACATTGCTGGCGGCTGTCCCGAGGCCCGCCGCGGGGCGGCAGCACGGGACTCCCCCTCGTGCCTGGAACCACCCTGGGGTGGCGGGGAGGGGGTCAGCGGCGGGCGCCGAGGGCGGCGCCGAGCTGCTCCTTGGAGGGCACGATGTCGGTGACGAGGTCGCGCACCACGGTCTTGCCGGCGAGCGGCTCGACGGTCGCGCCCGCCGGCGTGAGGCGGGCGGCGCAGGCGTAGACCACAGCGCCGTCCACCATCACCGAGCATTCCTTGCAGGCATTGGCATTGATGCAGCTGTAGCGCACCGCAAGGGAGGGCTCCACGTTGGCGCGGATCCACAGCAGGGCGTCGAGCACCGACATGCCCTGGGTGTAGGGCACGTCGTAATGGGTGAGGGCGGGGCCGGTCTGCGGCGTTCCGCGCATGACCGAAAGGGTGACGGACGACGTCATTGGGCAGCCTCGAAAGTCTTGGAAGAGGAGAGCTTGGTCAGCGGCACCCAGCTCGCGGCGATGGCCTCGCCATCCAGCTTGAGCACCTGGTTGCGCTCGAAGTCCGCGGAGGTCTCGGTGTAGTCGAGGCGCTGGTGGGCGCCGCGGCTCTCGCGGCGGTTGAGCGCCGCCAGCGCGATGGCCTCGCCGAGCTGGAGCGCGCCGCGCAGCTCGAACCAGTCTTCCACGGTGGTGTTGAAGGCGGCGCCGGGGCTGAGCGCCGCCTGGGGCAGGTCGGTGAGGCGCATCTCGCGCAGCCGATCCACGGCCTCGGTCAGCGAGGCCTCGGTGCGCATCAGGCCCACCTTGTCCCACATCAGCGCCTTCAGCTCGGTCCACAGGGCGGAGGTGCCGGCCTTGGTTCCCTCGGGTGCGGCCTCGGCACGGGCGTTCACCGCGGCGACGAGATCGAGGATGGAAGCGGCGGCTCCCTCGCTCCAGCCCTGCGGCTGGCCGCTGACCGCATCGGCGGCGAGGCGGCCGGCGAGCTCGCCGAACACCAGCGCCTCCGGCAGCGCGTTGCCCGACAGGCGGTTGGCGCCATTGGCCCCGCCCACCGCCTCGCCGGCGGCATAGAGGCCGGGGAGGGTGGTGCGCATGGCGGTATCCACCCGGATGCCGCCCATGTGGTAGTGGGCAATCGGCGCCACCTCCACCGGCTGGCGGGTGAGGTCGATGCCGTTCTCGGCGAGAAGGTCGATGGTGGGGCCGAAGGCGGCGCGCAGGTCCGCCTCGGGCACATGGGTGAAGCTGAGATAGGCGCCGCCGGCGGGGGAGCCGCGGCCGGCCTCGTTCTCCTTAACGATGGCATAGGCGGTGACGTCGCGCGGCGCGGTATAGGTGCCGCTGTCGGACACGCCGTAATTCTCCAGGAATTCCTCCATACGGCCGTTGAGCAGCCGGCCGCCGAGCTTGTAGCGGAAGGGATCCCACATGATGGGGTCCATGCCCACCAGGCGCGGCGCGAGATGGCCGATGGGAAAGAACTGGGGGAATTCCATGTCGATCAGCTCGGCGCCGGCGCGCAGGGCGAGGGCGTAGGAATCGCCGCCCATGTTGGCCGAGGCGCTGTTGCGCTGGAACAGCTTGGTGAGCCCGCCGGCGGCGATGATGGTGGCCTTGGCGGCGATGGTGACGACGAGCCCGTCGTGCTGGTTCACCGCCACCGCGCCCACCACGCGGCCGTCGCTCACCACGAGGTCGCGGACGGAGAGGCCGCTGACGCGGGTGATGGCGCGCTGCTTGGCGACCTGGGAGCGCAGGGTCTGGGCGATGGCCGGGCCGGTGGCGAGGAAGTCCACATAGACGCAGCGCCGGGCGCTGTGGCCCGGCGCCATCACCGCGCGGATGTTCTGGTCCTCGTCCCGCGCCCAGCCGACGTTCCAGGCGTCCAGCTCGCGGATGCGCTCGGGCGCGCCCTGGCAGAGGATGGCGGAGAGCTCCTCATTGCACAGGCCGCGGCCGGCCTTCAGCGTGTCGGCGAGATGCAGCTCCCAATCGTCGGAATCATAGGTGCCGAGCGCCGCGGCCACGGTCATCTGCGCCATGATGGTGGCGCCGCCACGGCCGACGAGGCTCTTGTCCGCCAGCAGCACCTTGGCGCCGCCCTTGGCCGCTGACATGGCAGCGGATATGCCCGCGGCTCCAGCTCCGACCACAAGAACATCCGTCTCCATGTGAGGCATCGTCATTTCCCGTCCGCTCGGTGCTGGGGCGCGGCCACCGTAGGTGGTTTCCATTTCACTCCTGACATGTTATAAATCGAATATCGAAATGTCTATACTCCATGGCAATTCTCCGGAGACTGATATGCGTGCTCGGACACACAAGGGTTTCGCCGCAACCGGCGAGGCCATTGGCCGGGCAAGTGGCCCCGGTCATTGCGCGAGCGGTGCCAAGCGTGAAGGATCAGTCGCGTCGGTGCGACAGGTCGCGGATGCGCGTGCGACGTCGCCCGCGAGCCCTGCCGGCACGCGGCGCAATCCGAGGGAGGCTGTGAGGGTTATGGCTGCCGAGGTCGCGGACGAGGTGAAGCAAAGCCTCGGATATCAAGCATTTGACCGTATCAAGAACGACATCGTGTGGTGCCGCCTCAATCCCGGCGAGGAAGTGAGCGAGGCGCGGCTGTGCGAGCTCTACGGCCTCGGCAAGGCCCCGATTCGCCAGGCGCTGTCGCGTCTGGTGCAGGAGGGCTACGTGCTGTCCGTGCCGCGCCGCGGCCACTTCATCGCGCCCGTGACATTGCAGTCGGTGAAAGACCTCTTTGAGCTGCGCCTGCTGCTGGAGCCAGCCTCGGTGGAGGGTGCCTGCGGCCGCGCCGACGCCGCCCGTCTCAACCAGCTGAACGCCGAATGCGCGCGCGGCTACCGGCCCGGCGACGAGGCCAGCGAGGGCGCCTTCATGGCCGCCAACCGGGCCTTCCATCTGGAGATCGCGCGCGCCTCCGGCAACGCCCGCCTCGCCAAGGTGCTGGCGCAGGTCATCGACGAGATGACCCGCCTGCTGCATCTGGGATTCGTGCTGCGCGAACGGCCCGAGGAGATGACCCACGAGCACCAGGACCTGGTGGACGCCATCATCGCCGGGGACAAGGATCGCGCCCGCACCATCGCCATTGAGCACATTCGCAGCGTGCGGGCGCTGGTGGTGGACGGCATCGTCACCCACACCAACCTCAGCAACATCACCATCGTGCCGAACTGAGGCCGGGGCTCTCTCCCGGCCCCACGCAACCGCCTGTTTTCGTCCCCTCCACCAAAGCGAAACCCCATGCAATTGAACGGCTCCCGCCTGATCGCCGCCGATCGCGCCGTGGTCTGGGCCTTCCTCAACGACCCGGACATTCTGCGCGCCTGCATCCCCGGCTGCGAGGAGCTTTCGGGCAGCCCTCAGGAGGGTTTTGCGGCGGTGGTGAAGCAGAAGATCGGACCGGTGCAGGCCACCTTCCGCGGGGCCGTGACGCTGTCAGACATCAAGGCGCCCGAGAGCTATACCATCACCGGTGAGGGCAAGGGCGGCGTCGCCGGCTTCGCCAAGGGCAGCGCGCAGGTGGCGCTGGCGGAGCGCGAGGGCGGCACCGCGCTGACCTATACGGTGGACGCCCAGGTCGGCGGCAAGATCGCCCAGCTCGGCGGGCGCCTCATCGACAGCTTTGCCCGCAAGCTTTCGGATCAGTTTTTCGAGCGTTTCCAGACGGAAGTGGAAAGCCGCATCGCCGCCTGAGGCGGCGATCTCTGCGCAGCCCGCGCGGGAGACAGCGAATAAGGGGCGAGTCCGCCCTTTTTCTTTGACATGTTAGAACTGCAATAATAGCATTCCAGAGAACCAGCGAGGCCCTGATCCGTGCCTGAGCCGTCCATCCGCTTCAGCGTCCTGAAAAATGTCACGCTGCCCGCTCCGGCGGGGCTGCGGACGCTGCGCCGGGGACCGGCCCGATGACCGCCCACGCCAAGGTTCGCTCCGACGCCCCGTCCGCCGGCCTCGGCCGGTCGGAGGCGCGGCTGGAGCACGGGCCCTTGGTCCGCGGCAAGGGGCGCTTCATCGACGACATCAGCCTGCCCGGGCAGTTGCACGCCACCTTCCTGCGCAGCCCGGTGGCGCACGGGCGCATCACCCGCATCGACATCACGGCCGCCGCCGCCCTCGAGGGGGTGCGCGCGGTTCTGCTCTATGACGACCTGCGCCCGCTTCTGACCGCGCCGCGCGTACCGGTGTCCATGCCGTCGGGCGCCATCCGGTTCGACGTGGACCCCTTCGTGCTGAGCCGCGACGAGGTCTGCCACGTCGGCGAGCCCATCGCCCTCGTGCTCGCCGACAGCCGCCACGTGGCGGAGGACGCGCTGGGGCTGATCGAACTCGACATCGACCCGCTGCCGCCGGTGGTGGACCCGCGCGCCGGCCTTGCCGAGGGGGCGCCGCGCGCCCGGCTCGACTGCCCGGACAATCTCGTCGCCCGCACCACCGCCGCCTATGGCGACATCGACGCCGCCTTCGCCGGGGCGCCCGTGGTGCTGGCGGAGGAATTCCACCTCAGCAAGGGTGGCGGCCATTCCATCGAGACGCGCGGCGTCGTCGCCGCCTGGGATGAGGCCGCCCGCCGCCTCACGGTGTGGGACAGCACCCAGATGCCCCACCGCGCCAAGCGCGTGCTGGCGCGGGCGCTCGATCTGGGCGAGCACGAGGTGCGAGTCATCGCGCCGGACGTGGGCGGCGGCTTCGGCCCCAAATTCGTCTTCCATCCGGAGGAGCTGGCCATCGCCGCCGCTGCGATGCTCACCGGCCTGCCGGTGAAGTGGATCGAGGACCGGTTCGAGAATTTCTTCTCCACCGTGCAGGAGCGCGACCAGTTTTGGACCGTGGAGGTTGCGGCCGGTGCCGACGGGCGGCTGCGGGGCATTCGCGGCGTGCTGATCCACGATCACGGCGCCTATTCGCCCTATGGCATGGCGCTGCCCTACAATTCCGCCACCAATCTCATCGGGCCATATGTGCTGCCGGCCTACCGGCTCGACATCTCGCTCTGCCTCACCAATCTCATGCCCTCAACCCCCACCCGGGGCGCCGGGCGGCCGCAGGGCACCTTCGTCATGGAGCGCCTGCTGGACCGCCTCGCCGAGCGGCTCGGCCTGACGCGGGACGAGATCCGCCAGCGCAACCTCATCCGCCCCGATCAGCTGCCCTATCCCACCGGCCTCTTCACCCGCGACGGGGGGGAGATGACCTATGACAGCGGCAATTATCCGGAATCCCAGCGCCGCGCCCTCGCCGAGAGTGGCTGGCACGATTTCGAGCCGCGCCGCGCCGCAGCCCGGCGCGAGGGCGGTCTGATCGGCATCGGCCTTGCCAATTACGTGGAGGGCTCGGGCCGCGGCCCGTTCGAGAGCGGGGCGGTCAGCATCGGGCCGTCCGGGCAGATCGTCGTCACCACCGGCGCGTGCGCCCAGGGGCAGGGCACCGTGACCATGCTGGCGCAACTCGCGGGCGCCGCCCTCGGCACGCCGGCGGAGAAGGTTCGGGTGATCGCCGGCGACACCGCCGCCAGCCCCCTCGGCCTCGGTGCCTTTGCCAGCCGGCAGGCGGTGACGGCCGGCAACGCCGTGCATCTCGCCGCCGAGCAGGTGCGCGCCAAGATCTTGCGCGTCGCCTCCGCCTGGCTCAATGCGGCGCCGGACGAACTGGAGCTGGACGACGGCGTCGTGCGCGTCGCATCGGATCGCGAACGGAGCTGCCCCGTCTCGCGCATCGCCGAGGCGCTGGCCGGCAGCCCCGGCTTCTCCTTGCCGCTGGGCGTCGAGCCCGGGCTGTCGGCCGCCGTCGATTTCCAGCCCCCGGGGCTGACCTATTGCAACGGCACCCATGTGGCCGAGGTGGAGGTGGACGCGGAGACCGGCGTGGTGCGCGTCGCGCGCTACGTGGTGGTGCACGACTGCGGCCGGCTCATCCACCCGCGCATGGTGGACGGGCAGGTGATCGGCGGCGTCGTGCACGGCCTCAGCAGCACCCTCTACGAGTGGATGCGCTACGACGACGAAGGCCAGCCCCTCACCTGCACCTATGCGGACTATCTCTTGAGCACGGCGGATGTCACGCCGCGCATCGAGATCCATCACATGGAATCGCCGACCCCGCTCAATCCTCTGGGCGTGAAGGGGGCGGGCGAGAGCGGCACCATCGCGGCATCGGCGGTCATTGCCTCCGCCATCGAGGATGCGCTCAGCCCGTTCGGGGTGAAGCTGCGCGACCTGCCCCTCACCGCGGCGCGCCTCAGCGCCCTGGTGCGGGCGGCGGGAGGGGCTGCATGAAGCCGCAGCCCTTCACCTATCACGCGCCGCAGAGCCGGCCCGAGCTGTTCGCGCTCCTGGGCGCGCTGGAGGATGCCCGCTGCATCGCCGGTGGCCAGTCGCTCATGCCCATGATGAATCTGCGCCTCGCCGCGCCCGCCCATCTGGTGGACCTCAACGGCATCGCCGACCTCGCGGGCATCCGCGTGGAGAACGATCGGCTGGTGATCGGCGCCATGACGCGCCAGCGCGCGGCGGAGCACTCGGCGCTGGTGGCCGAGACCTGCCCGCTGCTCACCAAGGCGCTGGACCATGTGGGCTTCCAGCAGACCCGCAACAGGGGCACGGTGGGCGGCAGCGTCGCCCACATGGACCCCACCGCCGAGATCGTCACTGCCTGCTGCGCGCTCGATGCCGACGTCGTGCTGGAGGGGCCGGACGGTGAGCGGCGCATGCCCATCTCGGCGTTCAATACCGGCTATCTCAGCACATCCATCGCGCCCGGCGAGATCCTGTCGCGGCTGGAGATCCCGCTCTGGCCGGCCGGCCACGGCTCGGCCTTCCTGGAGGTGACGCGGCGGGGCGAGAGCTTCTCCGTGGTGTCGGTGGCGGCGCTGGTCGCCCTCGACGCGGAGGGCGCCATCGCCCGTGCCGCGCTCGCCGTGGGCGGGCTCGGGCCGGCGCCGTTCCGCCTCCATGCGGCCGACGCCTCCGCGGGCCGACCGGCGGACGATGATTTCATCGCGGCGCTCGGAGCGGAGGCGGCGATGCTGCCGGCGGACGGCGATTTCAGCGCCTCGGACGACTACAAGCAGCACCTCGCCGGCGTGCTCACCCGCCGCGCCATGCGCGCCGCTCTCCTTGCCGCCGGGGCCCGTCATGACTGACGCCATCATCGACACCCCCACGGCCGGCATCGCCGGTGCCATCGAGATCGCCATGACGGTCAACGGCGTCGAGCGGCGCGCCATGGCCGAGCCACGGGTCAATCTCGCCGATTTCCTGCGCCACAGGCTTGGGCTCACCGGCACCCACGTGGGCTGCGAGCACGGGGTGTGCGGGGCCTGCACCGTGCTGGTGGACGGTGTCTCGGTGCGGGCCTGCCTCATGCTGGCGGTCCAGGCACGGGGCACCGAAGTGCGCACCATCGAGGGGCTGTGCGGCGCCGACGGCGCGCTCGATCCGCTCCAGGCGGCCCTGTCCGAGCATTTCGGCCTCCAGTGCGGCTATTGCACCCCCGGCGTGCTGATGACCCTCGCCGAGCTGCGCGCGGAGCTCGCCGGCGCCCCCGTCACCGAAGCCGAAGTGCGGCACAAGCTCGCCGGCAATCTCTGCCGCTGCACCGGCTACCAGGGCATGGTGGATGCCGCTCTCGCCGTGCTCAACGCCCCCGTGGGGATCCTCGCGCCGGAGCCGATGCGATGACGAGGCCGCTCAAGATCGCCGTCCCGGACTATGTCTCGAACTCCTATTTCCCCGTGCTGGCGGCGGTGGAGCTCGGCTGCTTCCGCGACGAGGGCATCGCGGCGGAGGTGGAGATCATCTTTCCCCCCGACCGCGCCTATGCTGCCTTGCGGGCGGGCGAGGTGGACCTCGTCGCCGCCTCCGCTCATACGGCGGTGAGCGCCTTTCCCGAATGGGACGGCGTGAGCCTCATCTGCGCGCAGGCGCAGGGCATGTACTGGTTTCTGGTCATGCACCGGGAACTCGCCGTCGCGCGCGGCGATGTGAGCGCCGTGCGCGGGCGGCGCATCGGCGCGGCGCCATGGGTCGAATTGGGCCTGCGCGGCGTGCTGGAGGCCGCGGGCCTTGATCCTGCGCGCGATGCCATCGCCATCGGCCCGGTGCCCAAGGTGGCCCAGGCCGGCAGCAATTTCGGCGTCTCCGCCTCCATCGCGCTGGAGCGCCGCGACGTGGACGGCTTCTGGGCCAACGGCATGGCCGCCGAGCTGGCGGTGCGCCAGGGCTTCGGCGACATCGTGCTGGACATCCGCCGGGGCGACGGGCCGCCCGGCTGCCGGCAGTTCACCTTCGCGAGCGTCGCGGCACGACGCGCTTTGCTCGCGGACCAGCCGGAGCTTGCCGGGGCGGTGACGCGGGCTGTGCGTCGGGCGCACGCGCGACTGACCGATGAGCCGGACTGCGCCGAGATGGTGGGGCGCAAGCTGTTCCCGCCCGAGGCAGCGGCGCTGATCGGCACGCTGATCGCCCGCGATGTCCCGTGGTTCGACACCGCGATCTCCCGCGACGATTTCGACGCCATGAATGCATTCCTCAGGCGCCTCGGCCGGGTCGGCACGGGCGCCGCCTATGAAGAGGTCGTCGCTTCCGCCGGCTAGGGCAAACCAACCGGCGTGGTGCGGGCGGAAAGCCAGGTGAAGGCGCGTTGGCAAGTGAATGGTCGCAAGACCAGGGCAGCGGGAATACCCGCGCTTTGTTTCAAGAACAAACCGAACCTTCCGGATGTATTGACCTGATGACACAGCAACAAGACGTATTGCCCGAGGACGCGGACGAGGCGGCCGCCGTCGCGCGGCGGGCCAAGCTGCGCCTGTGGTTCGACCGCCTCCTGTTCTTCGTCGTGGCCGTCGGCATCTGGCATTTTCTGGCCACCGTCGTGCTCGATCCCTTCTGGGTGTCGAGCCCGATCAAGGTGGCGGAGCGTCTGTGGGCCCTCACGCTCTCGGGCGAGATCTTCCGCCACAGCTGGACCACGGTGCTCCAGGCCCTGCTGGGGCTCGTGTCGGGCATGATCGTGGGCTCCCTGCTCGGGCTGCTGCTGCATCTTTATCCGCGCGCCGCGGCGGCGGCCGATCCCTACATCATGGGGCTCTACAGCCTGCCGCGCATCGCGCTCGCGCCGCTCTTCGTCCTCTATTTCGGCATCGGCCTCACCTCCAAGGTGATGATGGCCTTCTCCTTCGTCGTCTTCATCTTCCTGCTCAACGTGATGCAGGGGCTGCGGGAGGTCGACCAGGACCAGGTGGACATGCTGCGGTCCATGCGGGCCTCACGGCTCTACATCGCCCGCAAAGTGCAGATCCCCTCGCTTCTGCCGTGGCTGTTCAGCGCTGCGCGCATCAGCGTCGGTCTCGCGCTCATCGGCTCGGTGCTCGGCGAACTGCTCGGCTCCAACCGGGGCCTCGGCTGGTATGTCGAGAACGCCGCCGGCCGCCTCGACACCACGGGCCTGTTCGCCGGCCTGACGATCCTGATGATCGTCGCGGTGGCGCTCAACCTCGTCGTCAACGTGCTCGAACGCCTGGCGGTGCGCGCCCGCTGACCCTCCTCGTCGCCTTGTCCCCACACAGAAGCAGGAACAGTCTCATGAGCATGAAGCATTTGGGCGCGGTGCTCGCCGCCGCGCTGGTCCTCTCCCCGGTGGCCGGCCACGCCCAGACCAAGATCACCGCCGGCGTCGCCGCCTTCAACGAGGCGCTCGCGCCGATTTATGCCGCCACCAGCAAGGGCTATTTCAAGGACGCCGGCCTCACCGTCGAGATGGTGGACTTCAAGGGCGGCGGCGCCGCGGTGAAGGCGCTGGTCGGCGGCAGCATCGACGCCTGCCTGTGCGCGGCCGACCACGTCATCCGCCTGACCAACGCCGGCATGCCGGCCAAGGAGCTGATCGGGCTCGACGAGCACCATTCCTACGCCTTGATGGCGCTGGCGGGCGCGCCCTACACCGGCCTTGCGAGCCTCAAGGGCAAGCGCATCGCCATCACCTCGCCGGGCAGCCTCACCGACAATACGCTGCGCTACATGATCAAGAAGGCCGGCCTGTCGCCCGACACCGATTTCGAGATCATCGCCACCGGCGGCGGCGCGCCCATGCGGGCCGCCATCGACACCAAGCAGGTGGACGCCGGGCTGCTCATCACCACCGACGTCATCGACATGCTGAGCACCGAGGGCAAGTACAAGGTCGTCGAGGACTATCGCGCGATGGCCTATCCCTCCTTCGGCGTGCTGGTGCTGGATTCCTGGATCAAGAGCCACCCCAAGGAGGCGAAGGGCCTGGCGATCGCCGTGCGCAAGGCCATCGACGACCTGCATGCCGACCCGAAGTTCGCTCAGGAGACCATCGCCAAGATGTATCCGAACTTCAGCCCCAAGCTGGTGGCGGCGGTGGCCGAGAGCATGGTGAGCCGCATGCCCAAGGGCGGCATCGTGAGCCAGCCCTCGTTCGACAATCTCAACGCCATCGCTGGTCTGGAGAACCCCTCCGCCAAGCCGGTGCCGCTGTCGCAGGGCTTCGACCCCAGCCTCCTGAAGCCCTGATCGCGGCCCGTTGCGACATTCTTCCCGGACCATGAGGAAGCCCCTTCCATGATGTCGAGTTCGTCCCCGGCGCAGGCCCCGATCCGCATGGTGAAGGCCTGCAAGACCTACCCCGGACCGACCGGCCGGCCGACGCGTGTCCTGGAGAATGTCGACCTCACCGTGGACGATGGCGAGTTTCTCGCCATCGTCGGCCCCAGCGGCTGCGGCAAGTCCACCATGTTGCGCCTGATCTCCGGCCTCTCGCCGGCCACCGGCGGGCGGGTTGTGGTCAACGGCCGGGAGGTGCTGGAGCCGCCGGCAGACGTGGGCTTCATGTTCCAGCGCGATACGCTGCTGCCGTGGGCCACCGTCGTGCAGAACATCCAGATCGCTCTGGAGCTGAACGGCACGCCGCAGGCCGCCCACAAGGAGCGCATCCGCGAACTGCTGGAGCTGCTCGGCCTCTCCCGGCACGGCGACTATCTGCCGGCCGCCATCTCCGGCGGCATGCGCCAGCGGGCGGCACTCGGGCGCCTGCTCGCCTATGCGCCCAAGATCTATTTGATGGACGAGCCCTTCGGCGCGCTCGACGCCATGACCAAGATGATGCTCGGCCGCGAGTTGCTGCGCATCTGGAGCCAGGACCGCAAGTCCGTGGTGTTCGTGACCCACGACATCGAGGAGGCGGTCGGCCTGTCGGACCGCGTCATCGTGATGGAAGGGCCGCCCGGCCGGATCAAGAGCGAGTACCGGGTGAACCTGCCGCGCCCGCGCGACTTCCGCGAGGTGCGGCTGCTTCCGGAATTCCGCGACCTGTGCGAGCGCATCTGGTGGGATATCGGCCACCACGACGCGTGAATCCGGCGATATCAGCGAACGGCCCGCGCGGCATGCGCGGGCCGTTTTTCGTTCAGGCGAGGAGTTCGCCGGTATCGAGGAAGTGGTTGATGCGCGCGCAATGGGGCGCGATGTCGAGGCCGTTGTCAGCCAGCCATTGGGGATCGTAATAGGTCGAGGCGTAGCGCTCGCCGCTGTCGCAGATCACCGTGACGAGGGAGCCGGTGCGCCCCTTGCGCTCCATCTCCGCCGCCAGCATGCACAGGCCGTAGAAATTGGTGCCGGTGGAGCCGCCGACGCGGCGGAACAGGCGCTCGGAGAGGACGTGGGCGGCGGCGATGGAGGCCGCATCCGGTACCCGGATCATGTGGTCCACCACGCCCGGCAGGAAGGAGGGTTCCACCCGCGGCCGGCCGATGCCCTCGATGCGCGAGGGGCGGGGGCAGGTGATGGAACGGTCGCCGCTGGTGTAGGCCTCGAAGAAGGCCGAGTGCTCCACGTCCACCACGCACAGGCGGGTCGCGAGATTGCGGTAGCGGATGTAGCGCCCGATGGTGGCAGAGGTGCCCCCCGTGCCGGCGCTCATCACCACCCATTCGGGCACCGGATTGGGCTCCGCCTGCATCTGAGCGAACATGCTTTCGGCGATGTTGTTGTTGCCGCGCCAGTCGGTGGCGCGCTCGGCGAAGGTGAACTGGTCGAGGTAGTAGCCCTTGCGCTCATCGGCGAGGCGCAAAGCTGCGGCGTAGACCTCGGACGGGCTGTCGACGAAATGGCAGGCGCCGCCCTGCCGCTCGATGGCGTCGATCTTGGAGCAGCTGGTGGAGCGCGGCATCACGGCAATGAAGGGCAGGCCGAGCAGCCGGGCGAAATAGGCTTCGCTCACCGCGGTGGAGCCTGACGACGCCTCCACCAGGAGCGTGCCTTCGCGGATGTTGCCGTTGCAGATGCCATAGAGGAAGAGCGAGTGGGCGAGCCGGTGCTTCAGACTGCCGGTGGGATGAGTGGATTCATCCTTGAAATAGATGGAGACGCGCTTCAGCCCGGGGAAGATGGGGTTGAGGAGATGCGTGTCGGCGGAACGCCGCTTGTCCGCCTGCAGCAGCTCGATGGCGGCATTGGCCCAGACGCGGTCGCGGCCATGGGCGGGGCTGTGCTCGCCGCAGCCGGCGATCGGCAAGTCCGTGGCATCCGAGGCGGTGGCGTCCAAGGCGGCTTCCCTCAACATCGCTCCTGCTCCCGTAAGCTGCGGCACGGCGGACCACCTCTGTGCGGGCAGCCGGTTCATCCAGTCTTGATGCTAACCCGTTCGAGGGGCGAGATTTCACCATTTTCACCCTTGATGCGAACAGATAGAGTGATAATGATCGAAGAATGGCGCATATTCTCGATCAGATTGATCGTCGCATCCTGCGCGAGCTGATGCTCGACTCGAGCCAGTCCCAGCGCGCGCTGGCGGAAAAGGTGGGGCTGTCGCAGAACGCCACCTGGCGGCGGATCCGCCATATGGAGGAACTGGGCGTCATCGAGGGTCAGGTGGCGCGGGTAAACGCCGAGGCGGTGGGGCTCGACCTCGTGGTGTTCGCCATGATCCGCACCCGCCAGCACTCCGCCGACTGGCTCCGCGACTTCCGCGCCCAGGTGCTGGCGCTGCCCGAGGTCGTCGGCTTCTACCGCATCGGCGGGGATTACGATTACCTGCTCAAGATCGTCACCGAGAACATGCAGACCTATGACCAGGTCTACCAGCGCCTCATCGGCAAGCTGACGCTGGACACCGTGACCTCCTATTTCGCCATGGAAGCCATCGCCGACAACCGGCCCCTGCCGATCCGCTGAGGTCCATGCCGCCCGCCCCGCCCCTCCGGCGCGGGCGCTATCTCCTGCCGCATACCTGCCTGCGGTGACTGCCGTGAAGCGCTGCCCAGCCGATCGGGCCGGCGCAGTGATGCGCGTCCGATGCGTACCATAACGGGTATATTTAACCTGACTCGGCTCTAGGTTGTGGAGAGGCTCACCACGGTTCCGCTTAAGCGGCCAAGTGGCGGATCGGGTTGAGGCGCATCCATGCTGAATATTCTTGAGGCGCCGGGCACGGCGTCAGGTCAATCGCCTGTGTCTGGAACATTCACGGCAGTCGGGACCAGTTCGACGTTCTCGCCGATCCCCGGCAGGGGGTTCAACCTGTCCATCTGGGGCACGTTCGTCGGCACGCTCGTCCTTGAGCGCAGCTTCGACGGCGGCACGACCTGGCTTTCGCTGACCGCGGCCGGTGTGCTCATCTCCACCTTCAATGGGGCTGCTTCTGAAATCTTCGAGGAGCCGGAATACAACGTTCAATACCGGCTGCGGTGCGCCGCCTACGGCTCCGGGACCGTCAACTATCGGGTCTCGCAATGAGCATCGACGGCATCGCACGCGGCCTCGCGGCGAGCGGCAGAACGCGCGCCATCGGCATGTCGCCCGGCGCGGGCAACACGCTCGTCGTCACCGGCGACAGCATCACGCAATACGGCTCGACCATCAACGCCACGCCCGCCCGGCAGTACGATCTCGGCTTCTGGGTCTGGGGCAACGCACTGATGGGAAGCGCGTTCACGCTGCTCAATAACGCCGGGCGCGGCGGCACGCGCTCCGACGTTATGTATGCCAACCTGCCAAGCGAGGTCATCGCCTACGCGCCCATGTGGTGCCATATCCTGATCGGCACCAACGACGCGAGCTCCGGCCTGGCCTATCCCGGCTTTCCCTATGTTGCGCCGCTCACCTTTCCCCAGCGCTACGAATGCTGGAAATACTATGTCACGCAATCCATTCGTCTGTTGATTGCGGCGGGCATTCGCGTTGCCATCGGCACCATTCCCCCGAGCTCCACCGCCAGTTCCTCCTGGTCGAACTCGCGGGCACAGTGCGCCAATGCGATGAACGCCTATATCCGGGCGCTCCCCGGCCTGCGCGAGTTCCAGAATGCCGGCATCGTGGTGATCGACTACGCCGCCGCCGTCATGGACCCGCTCTCGACGACCGCCCAGCCGAAAGCCAATTACTTGCAAGCGGACGACGGCCTGCATCCGACGCAGCTCGGGTCCTACGTCATGGGACGGGCGTTCCGCGACGCGCTCTCGCCCTTCGTGACGGGCGGCTTCGCCTGGGGGCGGTCGGTGACCGAGCGGTACAATTACAATACGCCTACTGTCTTCGGCCCGTTTCTCGGGTCCGATCCCTTGTTCGTCACCAATTCCACGTCCGGCACCAATTCCACGTCCGGCACGATCGTCGGCACCAACATCGGCGGCATGACGCTCAGCAAGAGCGGAACATGGGGCAGTGCGCTGGGAACGGTGGACGTCGCGGCGCGCGCGGACGGCTTCGGCAACGACGTGGTTCTGACCGTGAACCGCGGATCATCGGGCGCGGCCGGCGATTATCTGGAGCTGACGATCGGAAATCTCGTCTCCCGCGTGAGCGCCGACAAGACGGTCTACAGCTCGTGCATCATCGAGGCATCCAATCTGGCGAGCTTCGGCGGCCTCTACCTTCGGGCGGAAAGCGCCGGCGTCGGCGGCACCCGCTATGGATCCATGCTCGAGCGCTCGGCCGATGATGATCCCGGCGCCACGGCCGCAACCTTCGTCAACGACAGCTTCGTCGTCGGTCTCAGGACGGGCCCGCTCGTCATCCCCTCGACGCCGACCACCTATTATTCGCGGGTGCGCATGATCTGGGCTGCGCCCGGCGGATCGGCGACGATCAAGGTAGGGCGATATCTGCTCTACGAGGCGCCGGAACTGGTGGTGTGAGGGGCGGACTTCCCTCCGTCACACGTCGGGTTCCGCCAGCTCGATCCAGGCGGGTGCGTGGTCGCTGGCCTTGTCCCATCCGCGCACCGCGCGATCCACGCCGGCGGCGGTGAGGCGGGGGGCGACGGCAGGGCTCAGCAGGAGGTGGTCGAGGCGCAATCCCGCGTCGCGTCCCCAGGCGTTCCGGAAGTAATCCCAGAAGGTGTAGATGCGCTCGCCCGGGTGAAGCGCGCGAATGGCATCCATCCACCCCTGGTCGACGAGCGCACGGAATGCGTCGCGGACTTCAGGGCGGAACAGGGCATCGTCGCGCCAGCGCTCGGGCTTGTAGACGTCGAGGTCGGTGGGCATGACGTTGTAGTCGCCCGCCAGAACGACGGGGACATCAAGGGCGTGCAGGCCGGCGGCATAGGCCGTGAGGCGGTCGAACCACGCCAGCTTGTAATCGAACTTCGGACCGGGGGCGGGGTTGCCGTTGGGCAAATAAAGACAG
The DNA here is from genome assembly GCF_040044995.1 of Xanthobacter pollutisoli. Taxonomy (NCBI): domain Bacteria; kingdom Pseudomonadati; phylum Pseudomonadota; class Alphaproteobacteria; order Hyphomicrobiales; family Xanthobacteraceae; genus Xanthobacter; species Xanthobacter pollutisoli. The sequence continues at coordinate 222,459 of NZ_JBDZDP010000003.1, read as the reverse complement.
CCGATCAGGATGCCGTTCACCGCCGCCTCGATATAGCGGCTGTGGCTGTCGTCGGGATCGCCCGGCAGCCCGCGCCGCGTCTCGATGGGCTCGCTGCCGCGGGCGAGGATCGCCACCCCGTTCCAGCTCTTTTGGCCGTGCCACACCGCGCCGTAGCCGGCCGCCGCGATCTCGCGGGCGGGAAAGCGGGCGTCGGGTGCCTTCAGCTCCTGAAGGCACACCACATCGGGCGCGGCCTCGGCGAGCCATCGCAGGAGGACGGACAGGCGACCGTTCACGCCATTGACGTTGAACGTCGCGATCTTCACCGGATCAGCGCTTGCGGTCGCCCTTGTCGCCCTCGCCGGCCTTGACCTTCGTCTTGGCCGAGTGCCGGACGTCCTGGGACAGGGAGCGGCCGACGTCGTCGGACTCCTTGAACTGCCCCTTCTCGTCGCGGCGCACGTAGCGCTTGTCGGTCCCGGTGTCGATCAGTTCACGCTTGGCCATGGAACGTCTCCTCGGCATTCTGGGCATGAACGACGGCCGCACGCATTGGGATGCAGCGCTCAAGCGCTTTTTCTGCACTTTTCCCGGTCTGGGCAGGTGGATGCGGGGCGGCTGGCAGGCGGAGTCGGGCGGGTTGTTTCAGGCTGGGCGCTTGAGGCCGGCTCTCGCAGGCGCGCCGCGCGATCGCCGCAAGGGGCTGGCGCGGAATGGTGGGCGATGCAGGGACTTGGCGCCGAACCGAATGAGCCTGAATAGCGCCGAATTCGGCTTGCAGCATGTCACTCAAGTCATTGATATTACTATATTTTTGCCGTATTCCCATGCCATATAGCCCCGTATTGCACCGCATTGCGTGGCCTGCCATTCCGGGGGCCGTGCCGGTAGCTTGGGCAAAGGGTGGCCACATGGGAAAGCTGACGGTGAAGCGGGTAGCTGGCCTCAAGGACATGGGCCGATATGGCGACGGGCAAGGGCTGTTTCTTCAGGTGACGGCCACCGGGACGAAAAGTTGGCTCTACCGCTGGGAGCGCGACGGCCGCGAGCGATGCATGGGGCTGGGCAGCATTCATGACGTGGACTTGGAGGAGGCGCGGGACTTGGCCCGCGACATGCGGCGGCTGGTTCGTGCCGGGCGGGACCCCGTTGCCGAACGTAGGGCCGAGCGCGAGCAGCGGAAGGCCGAAGCGCGCAAGCTGCTTCTATTCCGTGACGCAGCGACGCAATATTTCGATAGCCACGAGCGGAAATGGGCCAGCCGGAAGACCCGGGAGGTTTTCTTGGCCCGGCTGAAGACGTTTGTTTATCCGCACATCGGCGCGCTGGCCGTCAGCGACATCAACACGCAGGACGTGTTGAAGGTGTTGGAGCCGATTTGGCACAGCAGGACCGAAACCGCTTCGAGGGTGCGCGGGTACATCGAGGCAATTCTGGCGTTCGCCACGGTGAAGGGCTATCGCACGGGCGACAACCCGGCGCGGTGGGCGGGCCACCTCCGAGAAGCCTTGCCGTCCCCGGCCGCCATTGCGCCCGATCAGCATTACGCAGCGTTGCCCGTCAAGGAGGTGGCCGCCTTCTTCGCCCGTGTGACCACAATGGGCGGCATGGCTGCCATCGCCCTGCGGTTCACGATTTTGACGGCCGCGCGGACGAACGAAACCATCGGCGCGACGTGGGACGAAATCGACCTTGAGCGCGGCCTGTGGACGATCCCAGCCGCCCGCATGAAGATGCGGCGCGACCATCGCGTGCCGCTCAGCCAAGCCACCATCGACTTGCTCAAGGCCGTGCCACGGGAGAAGGGCAACGCCCATGTGTTCGCCGGCATGCGCAAGGGCTCGGGGCTCAGCAACGTGGCAATGCTCGGCCTGCTCAAGGTGCGCATGGGCGTGACCGACATCACTGTTCACGGGTTTCGCAGCACGTTCCGGGATTGGGCCGGCGATCACACCGAGTTTCCGCGCGAGGTGGTGGAAGCTGCCTTGGCCCATGCCGTAGGCGATGCGACGGAGCAGGCGTACCGGCGCAGTGACGCCTTGGAACGGCGCCGCGTCCTGATGGAGGCATGGGCGGACTACTGCCTCGGGAAGGCCGCGCCGTCGAACGTGCTACAGCTCCGCGCATGACTGAAGATGCAAAATCCCAGCGCGTGGCCGCCGTGCTCTCGGCGATCAGGCCGTTGGCCGCGGAGTATTACCGGCTGACGGGAAAGCCCCTCGGCGTCACCGGGGAGCTGGGCGAGTATGCTGCGGCCGACCTTCTCGGGCTCGAACTGGCCTCGGCCCGCACCAAGGGCCATGACGCTCTCCGCATCGCTGCGGACGGCACCGCCCACCGGGTACAGATCAAGACGCGCGTGGCCAACGCCAAAGGCAACGGCAGCAAGAAGCTCGGCACCCTCAGCCATCACGATCACTGCGATACGGTGTTGCTGGTGCTGTTGAACCCGGTGACGTTTGAACCGCATCAGATTTGGGAAGCCCCCATGTCCAGCCTCGCCGAGCGGTTGGCTATGCCCGGCTCGAAGGCGCGTGAGCGGGGCCGGCTGAGCATCGGGGAGTTCAAGGGCATCGGCCACCTTGTATGGCCTTCATCCGGTGGATGAGCCGGGGGTTGCGCTGGCTTGTGGTCAATTTTCCCAATGATCGCAGGCTAGTTCGGAGTCTGAATTAGGAACTGAACTGCGTGAGAACAAAACAGGATCAAAATAAAGGGTGCCTCGCGGCGCCCTTTTTGTTCCCGTTCAGCATCACGTCCCCAAAACCATAGTGTGGCCGCGTTGTGCGCTATTATTTCAGCTTGTAAATCTTGGATGCTTGGACATTCGCCCGGTAGGCAGTGGCAACAGAAGCCCCGAACGTACTGCAATAAAAAGACAACACTTCACTATCGTTTACAAATTTGATCAAAAATCCATCGCGAAAATGATCCAACAGCGCAATTGAGTAGCATGGCACAATCAAATTTCTATCAAGAAACTGAACTGAAAATTGCTTTGTATCGACGTATTTATCAACGTAATCGATATCATTTGACATCGATCTAGCGAGAGATACGATACGGCATATGTCATCAACATCTGTATCATCACTATTGATACATGAAATAACGCCATCAACTATATTATCTCGGATCATATTATCAAAATCAGAGCAGGCTGCATCAATGGCCAATACAAGGTATGTCTGTACATATAATTTTCTCATGGATCGATTCATTCCAAAACGATCTGCTGCAGCGAGGCTTTCTCCGTCCCCCAATACACCAAGCAATTGTCCGACCGACCGGCCCGCATCTGCCGTAATAATTTCATTAGCGTAACGAACCATTATGATGCCAAGATCGCTGGCCGAAATTTTTTTCTTCAGAAACCCGAGCATCACATATCCTCCAAAAAACCTTCTGGAAGGGGTCCTATATTAATGGGTCCAGAGATCACAATATTCACTTTATGCCACTGAGGCGAAATCCAATCAAGATAGCTGGCGCTAGCCTCAATTGGCCGTGTTGCTTTCAGTTGACCACACCACCAGCGACCTTGCGAACGACGCCGCCGACCGAGACCGTCCGCCACGGCGGCGGGGCATAGGCGCGGATATGGTGCCGCTCGCAATAGGACGAGCCATCGCGCACGAGGTCGCCACATGCCACAAGGTCGGCGCCGGACCCATCGACCGGCCATCGGCAGTGCAGGCGCTCGCACTCGATCAGGAGACGGCGGTGCGGGGTGTCGGCGGGCGCCTCGCGCATGGTGGCTTCTGCGTCAGCAACCCATGCCCCGGCGGCCATGGTCTTCGTTGCCGCGCTCATGCCAGCTCCCTCCGGCGCTGGACCTTGTGGGTTGCAGGCGGGCGCGTCCGACTGGTGTTGGCCTTGGCCCGCATCCAGGCGAGTACTTCGGCCTCAACCCAAACCCGCGTCTTTGCAGACAGGTAGATCGGCGTCGGAAAGTCGCCCTCCTTCACCAGATCGTCGAGGAAGCTGCGGCCGATGCCGACGAGCGCGTACACCTCCTCCACCCGCAGGAACCGAAGGCTCGGCTCGTTGCCGGTGGGGGCGTTGGAGTCTTCTTCCGACATGACCGCTTCCACTGTGGCTTTTCGCCCCGCATGGGGCTGAATTACGTTGTGACTGACTGTAACCACAGTGACGGTGTTGATTTGAAGCGATTTTTGCGGTCTGATGTGAAGTATTTGCACCATGATTATGCACAATACTTGTGTGGAGTGCTATTTGTCGTGGAGCCTCACAGGACAGGGGAGGCATAGAAGGAAAGAGGACCGAGGACGGGATGGACGGGGATGGACGGAAGCCCGTCCGAGCGTCGACCACTCTCAATTTCACGCGCGCAATGCCTCGCCTGCTGCGCTCGCTAGGGAAGGCCGTAGGCGGGTGTTTCGCTGGGACCTGTCCATGCCCAGCCAGCCGGCCCATGGCGCGAGTCTGGCCCCCGCCGCTGGCGAGCCGCGCAGCCTGTCCCGGCGCCGGGGGTGTCCCGCACGTCCCGGCGCACGTCGCAGATGGGGCAGGCGGCGGGAGCGGGAACGATGACCACATGGGGAGGTAGTTGAGCCAGCACCTTGCCGGCCACCTCGACAGGTTCGGCGGCACTGTTGGGCGCCGAACCCCGTTGAACTCATTGGAGGTATTTAGGTGAGCACAGGGTAGCCCACTGCTGGGCACCCGGCGGCAGGTTCCCGGTTCCGCAGGTTCCGGGTTCCGCCCCACAGTGACCGCGCCGCCAAAAGCTACGACAGTGTACCCCCACGGAACTTACGGAACCAACTATAAAAACAACAGTTAAACATATGTTTTTATTATATATTTCTGGTTCCGCGCTTGGCGCGGAACCAGCGCGGAACCACGGAACCAGAATAGTGCGGCTAGGGGACAAAAAGAAGCCCCACGGGATGGGGACGCCGGGGCGAGGCGACATCATTTGGTATCCGAGTTCAGACAGGCAAACGGAAAGCGCGCCCCTCAAATTTGAACTCGCTCTTTAAGTTGATTGCGGGAACCTCCATCAGATTATGGTTTTCAAGGGCGGACTTAAGCGCCGTGTCGAGCGCGCGCTTTCCTTCACCCGTCTTATCGCTACGGAAAGCCGCAAGCTTGGACGCTTCAATCTGAATGTACTGACGGGGGATAATGCCGGCCCTGCGCAAGTGTTCAAGTTTGCGGACTTTTGTCGGAACCTTATCGTCGGGCAACGCAAGGTACTTATCGCACAACTGGAGCACCTTCTTTTCACGGTCGCTATCATCTCGACCAATGTCGCCACTTTCAAGTTGACCGAGGAAAAGCTTCACATCACGCTCGACGAAGCCGATGGCCCATTCCACGTGCGCCATTGTGGCTACCGGCTCCCACCAACAATCCGCCACGGCGAGAAGGGAGGCAACCTTTAGCGCTTTCAGGTGGGCTCGATTCCATACTGCCCGCTCGTGATCATCGTTGCTCCCATTAACCCTAGCGATGCAATGAAACTCGAACTGTTCTATGGCATTCAGGGCGTCCGGCTGCATAGCGACTCGACGCACTGCCGGAGGAGCCGGGAGGGGGCGGTTGTTCTCAATGGCCTTACTGAGGAGGCCACACCAATATCCCCACTGGTCATTGGGAAGCGCGGCTTCCCCCGAGGACTTGTTCGGCGGGGGGCGGTCCCCCGTGTATGTGGTCACGAGGAATCGAGACAGCAACCCATCTTCCATCATGTCGGAGGTGAGCGCTTCCTTGAACTTGTCCGGTGTCGTCTCGCCGAGGAAGGACAGGGCGGGGTACGCGACACCGGGCACGTTCTTCGCCGTATCGCTGTACGTCTTGCCCTCCAGATAGTCCTTTGAGTACGCGTTGGTGAGGACGGTGCGAAATGCCTGCTCCGGCGCGTCGGTCGGGTTCGCCATACGCTTGAGACGGCGCCCGAACTCGCCTTGCAGGTTCAGGAATCCGGGCGTCGCGAGAAGCTGTCTATGGAGGGCAGGACCGGACACGAAGTCAGTTGCCTGTAAGAAACGATCTGCCCCGACAACGCCGTTGACCTTGACCCACTTTGGAATCTCCTTGTGAATGGCGTCTTTGCCGATGCCGCTACGGGCCACCAGAATTTGATAGAGGGACAAATCCACGTTCGTGTGCGTGCGGTAGGTTCTGCCACAGACACCGGCGAGCAGGGCCACGGTCGCCACCGTCGCCACCTCCATGATGGGCGAATAGCTGTTCGCGTACATATGATGCGCGATCACACCTGCGAAGCCGGGAGGGAAGCTGAACACGGGCTCCACCGAAGCGGGCTCTGCCACCCGTGCCTCCTGTGCCGCCTCATAGGTAAAAGAAATCTCAGCCTGCATCCGGGCTACCCTTTCGGCTTCCTCCACCATCTTGGACACCACGAAGGCAAGGCTACGATTCAGATAGTCGTCATTCCGGTTCGCCTTGAACCGGGGGCAGCGCCGTCGAATGTCCCACTCCCCGAGCTTGGACTGGCGGAACAACCGGAACACCTGCTCCCTGTCCTCCGTCGCCTTCCACAAGAAGTTCAGAAGTGCGGCATCGGCTTCCGACTGCGACGAATATCCGGCGATGTCGCCCGCCCACAGGTGCTCGAACTGCGACGCGTTGCTCCACGATCGAAGCCAGTCCATCACGTCGCTGTCGGTGCGACGTTCGATGGTGCAAGGGGGGAGGTCCACCAGCTTCAAGGCGCCCGTGCGCTTCCGGTACTCGTCCGCGATCCGCTTCACTTCCTCGTCGCGATCTTCGATGGTCGCCGGCAACTGCTCCAGCCTGTCGCCGGTGCAGATCATGAATCGGTCTTGGGAGTATATTTCGAGGAACTTGCTGTGGATGCCGAGGCCAATGTCGCCGCGCACCAGCACATGCAGGCCCCAACCGGAACGGGAGCGCTCGGTGTAGCTGCTCACCTTCTGAACATAGCTCCACAGGCTGTCCAGCACGTCCGGTGGCGTCCAACGTCCCGGCTCGTTCGGATGGGTGTTCGCATTTTTCACGTCCACGTCGAGGACGGTGAAGCCGCACCCCTTCGTGAAGACGAACCCCACGTGGCCGTTGCACACCCTCGCGGCGGCTACGGCTGCATCGAAGGTCATCCAGTCGTCAGGCTTGGAGACGCTGCCGTGAACCGTCCTGCCGTCGCGCAGCGTGTGGGGTGCCTTGTCGGCGCCTGCGAACATCCATTGGGGGATGGCGCGCAGCTCTGCCGGGATATTCAGGAGCTTGGCGAAACGCGCATCGAGGCGCTTCGCTTCGTCATCCGCATATGCCGCGTTCAGGAGCGCAAGGTCTTCAAACTCATCCGTCATAGTACATCTTCCCATACGGGCCAGATGTACCGGAACAGCTTGCGGGTATGCGCCAGCTGTGCTACAAAAGCTTGCCAGTGCTTTTGTGGTTCCAGTACATCCATCCCAGTATCTGAAAGCCGTCCGCGTCCAACGGGCGGCTTTCGCATGAGTGGGAGGTTGTACCGGACTTTCCCTAATCCCGGCGCCGCCTTTCGGCGGCAAGCGCGCAGCATGGCATATGGCCACGCTTCATGCAAACATCTGAAGGGGTTAGGTTCCCTGCCCAGCCACCTTAGCCCTTTGATATCACCCAATATTTCAGCATGAGGCAGGGGCCGCCCCAAGACCTGCCCCCGCTGAGGTGGACCTATTAGGTTGGCTGCCCATGTGGTCACCTCAATCATTCTCATCGTCCGGCCCCGGCAATGCGACCTGCCTGCCGCTCGCGTCGGACTGCGTGAAGTTGCCGGCGAGCTTGGAGGCTATGGCATCCAGCGCGCCTCGCAGATGATCATTGAACTCCACCACGACAGGGGCATTCGTGACATTTACGACCTGCTCGACGAGCGGCCCCGCGTTCCGGTAGCTCTGATCGGCAGAGCGGAGCATGTAATTGCACCACGTCACGCCGGCATGGTTCCCGATCTCCGCGTATTCCCGCCCGAGCTTTTCGAGAAAAGCGACACGCAAACCCTGCCCAATGCGCACCGCATGGGCCAAGGCTTCGCGCTGGTTCACCCACGTGAACAGAGTATCCTTTGCGATGCCGAGGAAGCCGGCCACGGCTGAGACGCTATGACCTTGTGCCATAAGGCGGATTATGTGCTCGCACATATCCGGGTGATAGCTGCCTCTGAACTTCTCCACCTTGAAGCGTTCAAGTTTTTCGAGGTCTGCCGGCAAGGGCTTGGGCTTCCAACGGAGCTTGGACTTGTACAGCCCGTCCGCAGTATCTGCTTTCGTTTCTTTCTTCGGAACCGGGGCCATGCGGCATCCAATACTTTGATTACTTTCTGAAACCATAGCATATGGCGCTGCGACAGACAATTTATTCTTGCATTCCGAAAAGCAACCATTATTCTTGGCGCAATAACAAGCCCCCGTTCCACGAATAGAAGGGCCGAACAGCGCAGGTGGAGTGCAAGTTATGAAAGCGATTACTGGTGGAGCCCTCGTCAAACGACTTATCACCCTGCGGGGCAAATTCTTCTACGCCAATGAGCGCAGCGGCGACCATCGGCTCCACGCTGCGTTGAACGCCTTCGAGCACGAAGCCATGACGCTCCGAGGCGCGGAGGTCGCCTTCGCCTGCATGGGCGAGGCGGACCACGCAGGCGCGCTTTGGGATGAATGCCACGGGCTGGCGCTGCGGGCGTTCTACCGGATTGGCATGAGCCGCAGGGTTTTTGGGCTCGGGGTGGAGCCGCCGCCCCCTGCACCGCCACAGTTCGGCGCGCCTTCTCCCTTCCCCATCGCCCACGCCTGAAAGGACATCCGCCGATGTTTCTCAAGCTCCAGCGCATTCCGGCCGAGGACATAGAGCCCATTAAAGGCCGCCCTCGCAAGTTGTTCATGGAAGACCGAACCCCGGCCAATCCGACGGAGGTTCGCGTCGTCCAAATCCGCGAAAGCTATCTGTCCCAACTGCCCGGCCGCCACACGCCCACGGTGAAGGAAATCGCCGAACGCGTCGCCGCGAAGCAGATCGAGTGCGAAATCACCGCTGCTCTTTGGGGCGCCGACCATGCGTTCGCGAAGCGGCTGGACGTGGAGCTCGGCCGGCTGATCGCCGCCCTGCACCTGGAGCACGGCGAGCCGCTGCACCCGGCCGACGAATGGCCGGACGATGACCACACCACCACCGAGGCGGAGCACTGACATGACCACCGATCCCAGACTGAACCACATCGAGCAGGGGTTCCCGCCCCGCTATGTCGCCGAGGCACGCGATGCCTTGGCCGCCACCGTCGCCAAGCTGCCGCCCGCCGCTGCGGCGAAGCTGCGCGAGTTCGAGGACGCGGCACTTGCCGGCGAGGGCGCAGTCGGGGCGGCTCGGGCGAAGCGCGACGAGGTAGTTCGCCCCGTCACAGAACTGCGCACGACGGTGGCGCAGAGCACCGCCCCACATCCCGCCAACCTCGAGCGACTTGCGCAACTTGAAGCCGAGCTGGAGCACCGCGAGGAAGTGCTGAGGCGCTTTCAGACCGAACGCATCGCGGCCAACGTGGCGTTCGGCGGCATCCACCGTGCGCTCGAAGCCCTGCCATCCAATGCCCGCCTCGTGGCGGTCCCGGCGCCCGAGCCGAAGAAGAGCCAGACGCTCACCAGCGTCCGCGAAACCATCGTCAGCCTGAAGGGCGACATCCACACGCTGGAGACGTCCGCGCCCACCATCGAGGAGCAGGAAGCCGCGCTACGTGCCGCTATTGCCGCGCGGGCGGAAGCCGGACGGCCGCGCATGGACCGCGCCGGCCGTCTGAAGATCGCCCCCACTGCTAACGCACAGAGTGCGGCTTTGGCCGTGGCGTGCTGGCTCGACCCGGAAGCCGTCTTCGAGACCATGAAGCAGGACGGAGCCTTGCGCGAGGGCGGCGCCATGTCAGCGGCCGAGAAGGCGGCAGCACTGGCAACCCTTCGCACCAGCCTGTTCGAGGCCGAGCTGGCGGAAGAAGTGCTCCTCCAACGGGACGGCGGTATCCGCCGGGCTGATGCGGACCCGTTCGCCATTCTCGGCGTCCGGGTCGAGGTCGGCGCCAAGCGGCAGGCCGCATGAGGATACAGGTTGCTCCCTCTGCGTTCACCATCGCCGAGGTTGAGCACAGGCACCACCGGGCGCGCTTGTGACGACTCGGCGCGAGAGGAAAAGGGATGCGGTTCCCCCTGTCCCGCATCCCGAACCGTCCCCGGTGGTGCCCACAAATTCGAATTCGGGGCGCCGCTGAAGCTGCGGCCCGGCATCAATGCGCGGTTCGGTTCCTACCGGTGCCGCCCACAGACAAGCGGGGCCAAGGGTTGATGGCACCCATGTGGCCACAGCCCACGCAACCACCCCCGCCGAGCAACGGAAAGGTCAACAGATGACGATTATCGACCGCTTCGGCCGCCCCAAGCAGGTGCCTGCCGGTTACGTCCTTCAGGAGGGCGAGTCGCATTTTGGCGACCTCGGCTCCATGCACCTGCCAGCGAACACCCGCCGCATGGGCGATGCCGCGCTCGCGACTTTCATTCGGGATGGCGGCGGCAAGCCCGACGATACCGTGCCGGCCGGCTACTTCCGAGACTCCTACGGCCGCTTGTTCCCCATCTTGCACAGCCCGGAGCGGGACCGGGTGGAAGGGGTGCGCATCGCCACCGAGGCCATGCTCGCCGACGCATGGCGCGGCAGCGATGACAAGCCGGATGTCCCACGGTCCCGCGAGCAATACATAGCCGACATTACCAACGCGTGGCGCGGTGAGATCTGCTGAGGCGGGTAACGGCGACATGTTTGCGCCGCCCGAATAGGCGCTGCATTCAATGAGGCGTTTGGCAGCGGATTCCGCTGCCAAACGGGCTGGAACAAACAGTGATCGACATGGAGCGTTAGACGATCGCTCCACCAAACTAGCGTTTTGCGTGCCCCGACCGTTCAGACAAGACCGATTATGCCTAAGGTGGCTCCGAGTGGTAAAAATTCGCACGGTCGATTCGATGGGTGGAATTATGACGCCAGAAGAGGTTGAGGCGACCCGAGAGAGGTACTATCAGGTGTTGAAGCCGATCTTCTTTCCCGAGCTTCCCGCCAAACATGATATTATCAATTTCTTTGCGTCTCTGTTGCGCGTCGTCGGAATGGAAGATCGCGGATGGGATCCATTACTAGAGTCGCGGGCGACGCTGGAAGATTTTAATACCATCATGCAAATGGAATTACCCGCAGATGGATTTCCTTCTGCCGAAATGACGAAATGGCGCTTGGGGCTTGTTATGTATAGCCACATGGTTGAGATGGATGCGCCATATGAAATAATCGCAAATCTTCTCCGTTTCCAGCTTGGATATGGATATAATCCTAATCCTTATTATCAATTTTTGAGTAAAGATGAGAAGAAACAATTTTCTAAACGTGGTATATATCCTATCGGAAAAATAAAAATAATTAAAAAACTATCGAAAGAACTTGGTGTCCAAGTTGGCGATATTTTTGATGAATTCTATAATCAAAAACTTAGAAATGCCATTAGTCACTCAGATTATATATTTACGGATATGGATTTTCGCGTTCGTAACGGTACCGGTTCGTTAGGGGCATACGCAATCCCACTCGAAAAACTGAATGAGACCATTACGCGTTGCAAAGCATTCTACTCTAGGTTTTTTGGGATTGAGCACGCTGCGCGACATATTTTCGGAGAATGGGCAAAGAAGGCCCTACCATACGATCCATACTACAAAGGACTATTGGAAGTCCTCGCCGATAAGGACGGGACGATGTGCGGTTTTCGGATACATTGGCCCAACGGAACCGACTCGACCTACCGTCGCACCGAAGATGGAATCGAGATGGTGAACTGCATGTTGGCGATGCAGAAAAATACCATTGATTTGATGGTCGGATTATATGCACGCAAACCGGGGAGCTTTAGCCCGCTCGTCGAAGATGGTGCGCAGCCCATCTATTCAAAACGAGAAGGCGACGATAGGCCCCTTGATTGGCCGGGCGATGGGTCGCTTTGATGAGCCGACCGGGCATGTGCTGAAGTCCCCCAATTCGCTTTGAAGCGCCCGCCTATAAGGCGGGCGCTTTGCGTTGGGGTTGCCGAACCCGCTGGGCGCCGGAATTCCTGCCATAGGCCGCCGCAGGCGACCACGCGCGCTGTTCCCGGCCGCCCGCCCAAAGAAAAAGGGCGCCCGAAGGCGCCCCGTTCGATGACCACAAGTGCAGCGGCCGTCAGGCTTCCTTGCCCTCCTGCGCCGCCGTCCCCTTGCTGGCCTTCGTGACGAAGCCGATGGGCGGCAGCGCGGCACGGGGGTGCCCGTGGAACCGGCGCCAGTAGGAATACTCGACCTTGACGTTGGTGGCGTTGAGCCCCGCCGCGTGCTTGCTGGCAGCCGCCTCGCCCGAGGTTGGGGTGCGACCGAGGTCGGCCATGGCCTTGTCGCACGCCCGCCATGCGGCAGCGCAGAGGCCGCCCGCCGCCGGCTCCTTCACCCCGTTCTGCTCTCGGCGGACAAGGCCGGTGGCGGCCTTCAACTGCGCCTCGCAGCTGGCGTCGGCCTTGGGCTTGGCGCTGGGCTTTGCTGCGGCCTTCGGCTGCGCTGCGGCCACCGACTCGCCGTTGGTCTTCGCAGGCTCCTCGGCCGGCGCGGCGTCCTTCAGGCTGGGCAGAACCCGGCCGGAGCGCACCTTCTCGATCTTCATGGTCGATCCCCTTTGCTCTCAGGCGCTGACGTGCGCCACAAATACAACCTATGAGAGTGAAGCGGGGCCTGCAACGAGTTTGTTCTCTGTTCGTTCTCTTGCCGTCAATCATTCGGCGCCAAACCGTGGGTCATCGTGGGTTATGACCCCGAAAACTGGGAAATTTTCTAATTATTTCAATAGAAAATGGTGGGCGATGCAGGGATTGAACCTGCGACCCCTCCCGTGTGAAGGGAGTGCTCTCCCGCTGAGCTAATCGCCCGCGCCATTGCGAGGAGGGCCGTTTAGAGCCGGCCGGCCCTTCCTGTCAAGGGCCGGCATGGGCCGCCCGGCCGATGGCTGTGGACCGCGTCAGGCGCGGGAGGTCTCAAGCAGGGCGTCCACCGCCTGCTCCAGCTCGTCGAAATGGTGGATCAGCCGGTCGGCGCCGAGCTCCCCCGGCGGCGTCTCCGTATAGCCGAAGGAGACGGCCACAACCGGTACCCCGGTGGCCCGGGCGGTGAGCACGTCGGTCATGCTGTCGCCCACCATGATCGCCCGTTCCACCGCGCCGCCGGCAGCGGAGATGGTGGAGAGCAGGGGCAGGGGATCAGGCTTGGAGCGCGGGTAGGTGTCGGCGCCGGTGATGACGGGGAAGCGCGCCGTCAGGTCGAGGGCGTCGAGCAGCAGGCGGGCGAGGTGCTCCAGCTTGTTGGTGCACACGGCGAGCACCGCGCCCTTGGCCTCCAGCCGGTCGAGCGCCGCGATGAGGCCGGGGAAGGGGCGCGAGCCCACGGCGATGTTGTCGGCATAGGAAGCGATGAAGCGCTTCGTCATGGCCTCCACCTCGGCGTCCGGCAGCACGATTCCCGCCCCGGTGAGCGCCCGCACGATGAGGAGCCGCGCCCCGCCGCCGATCATGTTGCGCGCCTGCCCCCGGTCCACCGGCGCGACGCTGTGGTCGGAGAGAACCAGGTCGAGCGCGTCGAGAAGGTCGGGGGCGGTGTCCACCAGCGTGCCGTCGAGGTCGAAGGCGACGACCGTGCGGGGGGACGATTGGGGCGAGGTCATGGGCGCATTCCTCAAATGGATCCGCGGGGGATCTTGGGCAGACGGGAGCGGCCCGGGGATACCAGCCTGTACCGCTTGCGCCGGCAGCGGGACAGGAGGGCGGGGGCGATCCCTCACCCTCTGCCTTAAATCCTGCCGCTTTTTCGCGCCAGCGTCGCCCGCGAATTCCGGCTGCGGCCCCACGGCGCAGCCGGTCCCACTCGCAAGGAGGCATGCATGCGGATTGATCCTTTCCAGCCGGCGCGTTCGAGGAAGTCCCGCAGCGGCGCGGGCGCGGGTGCGGTGCTTGGCACGCTCGCCGCGGGGCTGCTTGCCTTCGCCGCTTCGGGGGCAAGTGCCCAGCCGGCCGGCGGGCAGGGATATGAATTTGCGCCACCACCCTCGGCCCAGGCCAACCGCGTCTATGGCGTCAACCGGCAGACCGGCGAAATGAACGTGTGCCAGTTCGAGCGGCCGAACGGCTCCAGCGTCGGCGTCACCTTCTGCTTCCCCCAGGGCGAGGGCGCAGGGCCGCAGAAGGCCGGCAGCTACGGCCTCGTGGCCACCCGCTACGAGGGTGAGACCGGCATCTTCCGGGTCAATCGCGATACCGGCGAGATGAGCATCTGCTACGTGCGCGAGACCACCCGCCCTGCCGGCGGCACCGATTCCAGCCTGGTCTGCACCCCCGCCGCGCGCTGAGGCGTCGCGCCGCTTGTCGGGCGGGCGGATCAAGGCTAGAGCCGGAGCGGGGCGACCCGGCCCTGCAACGACAAGACGCGCCATGCGCCGCGGTCCAGCAAGACCGTGGCGCGGGCGCGCAGGAACGGAAATCCCATGGTCCACGCCGAAGACCTGAAGCGCCGCGCCGCCGCCCACGCCCTCACCTATGTGACCGACGGCATGCGCCTCGGCCTCGGCACCGGCTCCACCGCCCGGCACTTCGTCGAGCTTCTGTCGGAGAAGGTGCATGCGGGCCTCACCGTGCTGTGCGTGCCCACCTCCGAGCAGACGCTCGCCCAGGCGGTCTCCCTCGACGTGCCCATCGCTACGCTGGACGAGGCCGGCCCGCTCGACCTGTGCATCGACGGCGCCGACGAGATCGGGCCGGGCCTCGCGCTGGTGAAGGGCGGCGGCGGCGCGCTGCTGCGCGAGAAGATCGTCGCCAGCGCCGCGCGCGAGATGATCGTCATCGCCGACGCCAGCAAGAAGGTGGACACGCTCGGCCGCTTCCCGCTGCCAATCGAGGTGGTGGATTTCGGGGTCGCCTCCATCCAGCGCCATGTGGAGGCCGCCGTCCGCGAGGCCGGGTGCTCGGGCACCATCGTCCTGCGCCGCGACGGCGACGGCCATCCTTTTGTCACCGATCAGGGGCACCAGATCCTCGACGCCCATCTCGGCCGCATTCCCGATCCCGCAGCGCTCGCCAGCGCTCTGAAGGAAGTGGCCGGGGTGGTCGAGCACGGCCTCTTCCTGGGCCTTGCCCGCCGCGCGGTGCTCGCGGGCAAGGACGGCATCACCGAGCTGGAGCCCGGCAGCTTCTGAGCTTCCTCTTCCCGGAGACACTCATGCCTCATTTTTCGTCCGGCCGTCTCGGCCCGCGTCTCCTTCTCGCCGCGGCCCTGCCGTTCCTGGCGGCCACCCTCGCCGCCGCTCCTGCCGCCCTGGCCCAGCAGGCGGCCCCCGCGGCGGGGAAGCCCACCGCTGCCCAGCTCCAGCTCGCCCGCGATCTTGTGATGGTAAACGGCGAGGCCCGGGCGTTCGACGGCGTCATTCCCAACATCGTGGACGGCGCCGCCCTTTCTTTCGTCCAGACCAATCCGGATCTGGCACGCCAGCTGCGCGACGTGGCGATCCTGGTGCGGCCGGAATTCGAGAAGCGGCAGTCCGAGGTCATCGACATCCTCGCCTCCGCCTATGCCAGCCGCTTCAGCGAGGCGGAGCTGAAGGAGGCCATCGCCTTCTATCGCTCCTCCACCGGCATCAAGCTGGTGCAGGACCGCCCGGTCATCGTGCAGGAAGCGGTGCAGGGCATCCAGGCCTGGGGCGCGCAGATGAACGCGCTCGCGGTGGAACGCGTGCGCGCCGAAATGAAGAAGCGCGGCGCGGATCTCTGAACCGCGCCGGCGTGTACGTCGCCTGAGGCGTCAGATGGCGTCGGTCCGCGGGTCGCGCGGGCCTTCGGGCGCAGCGGCGAGGGCGGCGAACAGGCTCTTGCGCTCGAGGTTCGGGCTGTAGTGGGGGTCGACGCGCGTCGCGGTGTGCCACAGGGCTTCCATGCGGGCGCGCTGCGCCTTCAGCCGCTCGCGGTGCGCCCGCGACCTTTTCTTCCCCCGCGATGCCGATTCGTGGTGCAGCAGCTGGGCGAAGGGGGTGAAGACCACGTCGTACCCCGCCCGCCGCGCCCGCAGGCACAGGTCGATGTCGTTGCAATCCTCGGCGAAGCGCTCGGCGTCCAGGGGGCCGATGGCGTCCCATACGTCGCGGCGGATGAGCAGGCAGGCGGCGGTGACGGCCGACAGGTTCTGGCGGACCAGCAGGCGGTCCTCATAGCCCGGCGCGTCGGCGCCGCTGTGGGCGAACCAGTGGTCGGCATAGCCGAACAGCCCGACGATGGCGCCCGCATGCTGCACCGTGCGGTCGGGAAACAGCAGCTTGGCCCCCACCACGCCGGCGCCGGGCAGGGCGGCGAGGGCGACCATCTCGTCCAACCAGCTGCTTTCAACCACCTCTATGTCGTTGTTGAGGAGGAGGATCATCTCCCCCGCGCAGGCCTCGACACCGAGGTTGCAGATGCGCGGGAAGTTGAAGCCGCCGTCGTCGCGCACCACGCGGGTCGCCGGCCACAGGGCCCTGATCTCCTCGAACAGGGCGAAGGTTTCCGGCTCCACCGATCCGTTGTCGACGATGACGATCTCGAACGCCCGGTAGGAGGTTTGGGCGATGAGCGAGCGCAGCGCGACGCCCAGCAGGCCGGCGCGGTCGCGCGTCGGCACCACGATGGAGACCAGGGGCTCGCGCTCGGGCAGCGGATAGATCGGCCGCAGATGGCGCCCTCCGACGGCGGCGACGCCGATGCCGCGCAGGCGGCCGAGGGCCTCGGCGGCGGCGGCAATCTCCGCCGGGGGGAAGCCGGCGGGCGCCTCCTCGAAGCCGATGGCGACGCGCGGGATGTGGCGGATGGCGGCGGGCGCGACGGACGAGACGTGGCGCAGGAGCAGGTCGAACACGCCGGCTGCGCCCGCCGCCGGGTCGAGGCCGAGGCGCAGCGCATCGCCCCGCGGCAGAGCGGCAAAGCGGCGCAAATAACCCGACGCCTCCATGAGGTGACGGTTGAAGGCGGGGTGGAAGACGCCGTGTTGGGGCAGGCCATCGGCGCCGAGGCGTTCCTCATCGGTATAGGCGAGGGCGCAGCCGGGATAAGTCCCGAAGGCATGGCGCAGCATGGCCACCGCGTCCGGCGTCGGAACCCCGGCCGGATCGAGGAAGAGCACGAGCCCGCCCTCCGCAGCGTTGAGGGCGGCGGTGAGGCGGGCGCAACTGTCGCCCTCCATCACGATCACCTGCGCACCGGCAGCGACAAGCGGCGCGCGCTCCTGCGCCCGTTCCGGCGGCAAAGCGACGAGCCATTGGAACGCGCGGTCGGTCTGGGCCGCGAGGGCGGCCGCGCACCGGGCGAGCGCCTCCGCCGGGGCGGCGCCGCCGTCCGACAGCAGGCTGAGGCGGGGTGCCGCGTCGGCCGTCGGGACCGGGCGGAAATCGCCGACGAAGCGCGCGCGGAAGGCGCGATAGCGCGCGGCCTCGGCCCGGTGCCGCGCCGGCGAGGCGGAAAGAGTGGCGTATAGCGCGCCGCGCAGGGTGCGTGCGGCAATCCCCGCAGCCTTCCACCGGCTGGGGGCGCTGAGGCCGGAGAAGCGTCCGGCGGCGAAGGCGTGGAGCTTCAGGGCCACCTTCGCCACCGGATAATAGCCGAGGCGCAGGTCCGGCCCGCTCCCTTCCACCTCCAGCAGCGCGGCGCCGGGCGGCAGCAGCACCACTGTCGGCCCCGACGGCAGGAGGCTCTCGCGGTCGAGCAGGGACCCGGCGCGGCTGCGCAGCACGAGCTCGGCCGGCTCGGCGCGTGCGTCATACCCCTCCGCCACCAGCACTAGTGCCAGTCTGCCGCGCCGGGCGCGCAGCCGCAGGATGGCCGGCAGGCGGAAGCCACGCGCCCCCGCCGCCGTTGGAGCGGGCCTGAGCCAGATGGGGGGAATCTCGGTGTCGTGCATGGGTCCGCCGGTGTCGTCGCATCGCCATCAAGCATCGAAGCGGCGGGCCGGCAAGCGCGGGACCGTGACCGCGCCTTTGCTTGACGCGGCGACGGGCGTCCTCCAAGTCAGCCCCACGTATTGCGGATCTGGCGGGAGCCAAGAATGTCTCAGCGGGAAGTGGATCTATTCGTCATCGGCGGCGGCTCGGGCGGGGTGCGCGCCGCGCGCATCGCCTCCCAGCACGGCGCCAAGGTCATGATGGCGGAAGAGTACCGGGTGGGGGGCACCTGCGTCATCCGCGGCTGCGTCCCCAAGAAGCTGTTCGTTCACGCCGGGCGCTTCGCCCACGATATCGAGGACATGGCCGGCTTCGGCTGGCACGTCAGCGAGCCGCGGTTCGACTGGCAAACCCTCGTCGCCAACAAGGACAAGGAGATCTCCCGCCTCGAGGGGATCTACATGCGCAACGCCGAGAATGCCGGGGTGGAGGTCGTGTCCTCCCGCGCCGTGGTGGCGGGGCCCAATCTCGTGCGCATCGTCGCCACCGGCGAGGAGGTGAAGGCGCGCTATATCCTGCTCGCCACCGGCGCCCATCCGGCTGTGGGGCCGGCCATTCCCGGCTGCGAGCTCGCCATCACCTCCAACGAGGCGTTCAACCTCACCCGCTTTCCGAGCCGCATCCTGATCCAGGGCGCGGGCTATATCGCGGTGGAGTTCGCCGGCATGTTCCGCGCGCTCGGCGCCGAGGTGACGCTGGTCTATCGCGGCGACAAGGTGCTGCGCGGCTTCGACGGCGAGATCCGCGACCATCTGGAAGCCGAGATGACGCGCGCCGGCATCCACCTCGCCCGCGGGCTCACCCTGGCGTCCATCGAGGCCATCGACGGCGGCCGCAAGGTGACGCTCTCGGACGGGGCGGTGGTGGAGGTGGACGAGGTGATGCTGGCCATCGGCCGCATCCCCAGCACCCGCAACCTCGGTCTGGAGGAGGTGGGTGTCGCCGTGGACGAGATGGGGGCGGTGAAGGTGGATGAGGCCGGCCGGACCAGCGTGCCGTCCATCTACGCCGTGGGCGACATCACCAACCGCATCAACCTCACCCCCGTCGCCATCCGCGAAGGCCACGCCTTCGCGGACACGGTGTTCGGCAACAAGCCCTGGACGGTGGACCATTCGCTGGTGGCCACCGCCGTCTTCTCCGAACCGGAGATCGGCACGGTTGGCCTGTCCGAAGAGGCCGCGCTGAAGGGGGGCCGGACGGTGGACATCTACAAGACCGCCTTCCGGCCGCTCAAGGCGACCCTGTCGGGCCGCGAGACGCGGACCTTCATGAAGCTGGTGGTGGATGCGGACACCGACTGCGTCCTGGGTGTCCACATCATGGGCGATGCGGCGTCCGAGATGATCCAGCTCGCTGCAGTGGCGCTGGGGCTGAAGGCCACCAAGGCGGACTTCGACCGTACCGTCGCCGTCCATCCCACGTCCGCCGAGGAGCTGGTGACGCTGAAGGTGGCGCTGCGCCCGGCGTAGGGGCCGGCGCGCGCAGCGCCGGCGCGGACGAATGCTCTAGAGGCGGCTCAGCAGCTCCGCCTTCTTGGTGCTGAACTCCTGCTCCGTCAGGATGCCCTTGGCGTGAAGGTCGGCGAGCTTCTCGATGGCCGAGATGATGTCGCCGTGTCCCCCGGCGGGCTGCGGCGAGGCGAAGCCCTGCGGCTGCGGCGCGCTCTGCCAGACGGGGGCGCTCTCGTGATCGGGGGCACGCTGGGGCGCCGCGCCGCTCACGATCGGCAGGCGCGCCACGTCCACCATCCCGTGCTGGCTGGTGAAGGTGAGGCTCCCCACGCCGCCCTGCTGCTGGGAGAAGCCGCCGATCTGGTGATCGAGGCTGTCATAGACCGTCACCTGGCCGTCGAGGTCGATGGCGAGGCGGCGGGCGGCAGGGAAATAGGCGTAGCGCACGCTGTTCTGCGCGCCGGTGCTCGCCGGCTGGCCGAGGTCGGCCGGCCACCAGCTCCCATGGCCCGAGGGGTCGGGCACGAACAGGCTGGAGGTGCTGCCGAACCCCGCGTCGCTTGAATTCATCCCGCCCTGGCTCTGCGACTGGAAGCTGCCGGCCATGGTGAGACCGCCCTGGCGCGCCACGAGGGCGGAAAGCTCGCTGCACAGGCCATCCACTCGGCCTTTCAGGGCGTGGTTGAACATGTCCGACACCATGGTCATGCCGCCGAGCATCCACTGGCCGGAGCCGCCGAACTCTGGATGGCTGAACTGCGCCATGGTGCCGTTACCGGCGATGACCGAGACCAGCATGGAGGCAACCGCATCCGGGCTGAATCCGGTGCGCTGGGCGATGGCGGCGACGGCCGCCTGGCCTTCGGGCGAGAGCTGACGCATGGGTCCCCTTCTCCTTTGGTCGCGGGCGGTGGGAAATTGGAGCAACAACGCCGCAACGGTGCGAAAGGCGCCACCGGGCGCACTTTTTTGCAAGCGGAAGTTGCGCCGCGCGGCCGCCGCCTCGGACGGACCAGCATTAGCACGCCAGGCCGACAGCCCTCTGACAGATCGCGGCGGACCGTCGCTCAGGCCGCGTGGCTGAACAGGCGACCCTTCTCGGCCCACAGCACGAAGCCGAGGCCGAGGCTCCCGAGCACGAGATAGCCGAGGCTCAGCGGCAGCACCGTGCCGTCGAATGCGTTGCCCAGCATGAAGCCGAGCAGGGCCGCCATCAGCGTGGTGAAGCCGCCGATGAAGGAGGAGGCGGTCCCCGCCACCGCGCCCAGCGGCTCCATGGCCATGGAGTTGAAGTTCGGCACGGTGAGCGCGAACAGGAACTGCGCGGCGGCCACCATCGCGCAGAACAGGAGGAGGGGCGGCTTGCCGTCGAAAGCGACGCTCGATCCCACCATGAGCGCGCCGACGACGATGAAGCCGAGGATGCCGGCGTGGGACAGGCGTCGCATGCCCAGCCGGTGGACGAGCGAGGCATTGAGGAAAGACGCCAGCGCCATGATGCCCGCCACGGCGGCGAACGCCACGGGGAAGAGATTGCCCAGCTGGTAGACATCGGTCTGGAAGACCTGCGAGGCCGAGCCGACGTAGGTCATGAGCGATCCCATCATCAGTCCGATGGCCATGGCATAGCCCATGGACCGGCGGGTTCTGAGCGTCAGGCCGATGGCCTTGCCGATGGAGCGAAAGGAGAAGGGAATCCGGTATTCCGCGTGCAGCGTCTCGGGCATGCGCACGCCGAACCAGACCCACAGGATGACCGCCAGCGCCAGCATCGCCACGAAGATCAGGTGCCAGGAGCCGAAGAACAGGATCGCGCTGCCGAGCGCCGGGGCGATGATGGGGACGGTGAGGAAGACCATCATGCTCAGCGACATGATGCGGGCCATGTCGCGCCCTTCGAAACGGTCGCGCACGATGGCGATGGCCAGCACCCGCCCGGCCGCCGCGCCGATGCCCTGGATCAGCCGGGCCACGATCAGCAGCTGGAAATCCTGCGCGAACAAGGCGATGGCGCTCCCCGCCACATAGATGGCGAGGCCGGCGAACAGGATCGGGCGTCGTCCCAGCACATCGGACACCGGACCATAGAGGAACTGCGCGGCGCCAATGCCGATCAGATAGGCATAGACCATCACCTGCACATGGTTGGGATTTGCGAGCGCGAAATCGGCGCGGATGGCGCCGAAGGCCGGCAGCAGGTTGTCGATGGAAAACGCGGTCATGCCCATCAGCAGGGCGATCAGCGCGACGAACTCCACGAAGCCGGGCCGCATGGGGGCGGTGGCGGGCCGCCGGGGCGCGGATCCGGCCGGGCCGCTCCCCCCGGTGGGAGAATCGGCGGCGGGCGCCGGGGCGCGGAGAGGCTGGGACATGACACGCTCAAGCGTTGGATGTGTCCCGCAACAGACACGGATTTCTCGAAGAAGCCGGAAGAGGCCGGCGGAGAGGGCGCGCCGGGATCGCGCGCCGCGGATCACACATAGGCGATGGTGCGCCCCAAGAGAAGGGCTGCGGTCCAGGCGAGGAGCGAGAGGGCCGCCGTGATGCGCGCGCCGGAGGGCAGGGGGCCTTGGCGGATGGTACGTCCGAACAGCCCGTGGAAGGCGAGGATGTTGAAGAGCCCCGCCGCGATGAAGGCGAGCTTGGCGAGGAATGCGGGGTTGCGTGTCAGCGGCCCGGCCTCCGCCGCAAACAGCACGAGGCCGGACGCCAGCTGGATCACGAGGCCGACGGCAGCGACGGGGATGCCGGCGCGCAGCACCCAGCCGGCCGCGCGTTCGCGCCGCAGCACGGCGATGTCGAAGGTCGCCGAGGCGCCGACGAGGAGGGCCGCGCCCAGCACATGGCAGATATTCGCGATGGGATAGAGCCAGACGGAGCTGCGCGCCGCCACCCCGAGCGCGGATCCCTCCAGCGCCGCCGCGAGGGCGAGGATGTCCACGGCTAGCGCAGCTCCACCGTCTTGCCATCCACCGTGATGCGCTCGGCCCGCATCTCGTTGGGGGTGCGGGTGGAGGGGTAGCCATAGACGCTCACCGTCGTGCCCGCCTTGAGACGATCGGCGCTAAGGCCGCGCGCTTCCATGCGGGAGAGGGGGGCGAGAGTCGCCTCCCAGGTGGCGCCCTCGTGCTGCATCATGAGGTGGGCGTGGGGGTTCGCCCATTCGAGATGGGCGACAGGCCCGGTCATGGTGAAGGCCTTGGCGGTGTCGTAGCTGCCCCAGCCGTGGTGGGCGAGGGCGGCGCCGCCGGTCAGCACGGTGGCGGCGAGGATCGCCGCGCCGATGCGGCGGGCCGGCAGCGTGCGGGCGGACGTGTCTCTCAGGCGTCGATGGCCGGTGGGGGTCATGGCCGCTCCTCAGGTTCTGGATCGCTGGGCAGCATGGCGCCATGGCGTAACGGAAAGAAGGCGCCGGCCCCCTTCGCGTCTGTCCGGCCGATCACATGGCCGTCAGGCGTCCGCTTGCCGCCCGGATGCCGCCGCGGGGCGGATTTGCGCCGCGTCCTTTCGGCGCGCTGCAGGTTCGTGTATAAGCCCGCCTTCCGATCCCGCGAACACAAGAGGAACGCCCTAGGCGCCCGCGGGGGTCGGCCCGGCCGGAGGAGCCGGCCGGTATCTGCAACAGGAGAGTGAGATGGTGACCCGCCCGCAATCCGCACCCGTTCCTGGCGCCGAGGCTTCTCGCCGCGCCGAAGGCTGGCGTCCGGACAGCTGGCGATTTTATCCCGGCGTGCAGATGCCCGATTATCCGGACAAGCCTGCCCTCGCCGAGGTGGAAGCCAAGCTTGCCTCCTATCCGCCCCTCGTTTTCGCCGGTGAGGCGCGCCGCCTGAAGGCGGAGATCGCCAAGGTCGCCCGCGGCGAAGCCTTCCTGCTGCAGGGCGGCGACTGCGCCGAGAGCTTCGACGAGCATTCGGCCGACAACATCCGCGATTTCTTCCGCGTGTTCCTGCAGATGGCGGTGGTGCTGACCTTCGCCGGCGGCTCGCCGGTGGTGAAGGTGGGCCGCATCGCCGGCCAGTTCGCCAAGCCCCGCTCCGCCGACACGGAGACGGTGGACGGCGTGACCCTGCCGAGCTACCGCGGCGACATCGTCAACGACATCGCCTTCACCGCCGATGCCCGTGTGCCCGACCCGCGCCGGCAGATCGAGGCGTACCGCCAGTCGGCGGCGACGCTCAACCTTCTGCGCGCCTTCGCCACCGGCGGCTACGCCAACCTTGAGAACGCCCATCAGTGGATGCTGGGCTTCGTGAAGGACAGCCCCCAGTCCTCGCGCTACCAGGAGCTGGCGAACCGCATCACCGAGGCGCTCGACTTCATGCGCGCCTGCGGGATCGACCCGCAGAACCACCCGGAGATGCGGACGACGGACTTCTTCACCAGCCATGAGGCGCTGCTGCTCGGCTACGAGCAGGCGCTGACGCGGGTGGATTCCACCTCGGGCGACTGGTACGCCACCTCCGGCCACCTGCTGTGGATCGGCGACCGCACCCGCCAGCCGGACCATGCGCACGTGGAATATTTCCGCGGCGTGCGCAATCCCATAGGCATCAAGTGCGGCCCCTCGCTCTCGGGCGAAGGCCTCATCCGCCTGCTGGACGTGCTCCAGCCGGACAATGAGGCGGGCCGCATCACCCTCATCTGCCGCTTCGGCGCCGACAAGGTGGGAGATCACCTGCCCGCCCTCATCCGGGCGGTGGAGAAGGAAGGCCGAACCGTGGCGTGGTCGTGCGATCCCATGCACGGCAACACCATCAAGGCGGCCTCCGGCTACAAGACCCGCCCGTTCGAGCGCGTCCAGTCGGAGATCCGCTCCTTCTTCGACATCCATGCGGCCGAGGGCACCTTCGCCGGCGGCGTGCATCTGGAGATGACGGGCAAGAACGTCACCGAGTGCACGGGCGGCGCCCGCGCGATCTCCGACGAGGACCTGCGCGATCGCTACCACACCTATTGCGATCCGCGCCTCAATGCCGAGCAGGCCATCGAGACCGCCTTCCTGGTGGCCGAGCTGCTCAAGCGCGAGCGCCTCGCCCGCGGCCGCCCGCAGGTGGCGGCGGCGGAGTGATCCGCGGCTGAAGAGAGCGCTGATACGAAAAGAACGGCGGGCCTCGGCCCGCCGTTCTTCGTTCTAGGCTTGCTCGCGACGGAGGAAGCGCTCCCGGATCCTAAAGCAAAGGGCCGGCGCCGCCCCGTTCGGGGGCAGCGCCGGCCCGGCTTTGTCCGGGCTTACTTCACCAGCGGGCAGTTGCCATCCTTGAGCGGGCGGAACGCCTCGTTGGCGGGGATGGTGGAGACCACCTCGAACAGGTCCCACTCGCCCTTGCTGTCGGCGGGCTTCTTCACCTTCAGCAGGTACATGGGGTGGATGGCACGGCCATCGATGCGGATCTCGCCCTTGCCGAACAGCGGGTCGTTGATGGGCGTGGCGCGCATCTGCTCCATCACCTTGGGCGCGTCCTTGGTCTTGGCGTCCTTGATGGCGTTCAGATAGTGCATGGCGCTGGAATAGACGCCGGCCTGGGCGCTGGTGGGCATCTTGCCGTTGAACTTGGCGCCGAAGCGCTTGGCGAAGGCGCGGGTGTCGTCGTTGAGGTCCCAGTAGAAGGCGTCGGTGAGCACGAGGCCCTGTGCCGCCTTGAGGCCGAGGGCCTTCACGTCCGACGAGAAGATGAGCAGGCCGGCGAGCTGCTGGCCGCCCTGGGTGATGCCGAACTCGGAGGCCTGCTTCACCGCGGTGATGAGGTCGCCGCCGGCATTGGCGAGGCCGATGACCTTGGCACCCGAGGACTGCGCCTGCAGCAGGAAGGAGGAGAAGTCGGTGGTGGAGAGCGGGTGCTTCACGCTGCCCGCCACCTTGCCCCCGGCCGCCTTCACCGCCGCCGCGGCGTCACGCTCCAGCGCCGCGCCGAAGGCGTAGTCGGCCACGAGGAAGAACCACGGCGAGCCGCCCTGCTTGGTGAGGGCCGATCCGGTGCCGTTGGCAAGTGCCCAAGTGTCGTAGGTCCAGTGCACGGTGTTGGGCGAGCACTTGGCGCCGGTAAGGTCGGAGGTGCCGCCACCGGAGACGAGGAAGATCTTGTTCTTCTCGCGGGTAATATCGTTGACCGCGAGTGCCACCGAGGAGGTGGTCACGTCGAGCACGGCGTCCACATTCTCCTGATCGTACCATTTGCGGGCGATGGAGGCGCCCACGTCCGGCTTGTTCTGGTGGTCGGCGCCCACGACTTCGATTTTGAAGCCCTTGTTCTTGGCCATGAAGTCGTCGGCCGCCATCTGCGCCGCGACCACCGAGCCGGGCCCGGAAATGTCGGCGTAGACGCCGGACATGTCATTGAGCACGCCGAGCTTCACCATGGTGTCGTCGGCCGTGGCCGGGCTGGCCGCCAGCCCGCCGATCGCCACTGCCGCCAGCAAAGCGCGCGAGTGCCGCATGATCCGAGACGTCATCGTCTTCCTCCCTCTTCCATAGCGGATGCGTTGCGCGGGAACGGCGTGGGCGGCACCGTGGCGCCGTCTGTCCCGCCTGTTCAGCTTGCTGCTGAACCCTTCGTACATCCGGCTACCACGCTACTGGAGCGGGCGCCGCGAAGCCAGTTGTGCCTTAGACCAAGGGCGTAACAGCCGCGTCAGCGGCTCGCGCTCACCATTCCGGAAACGCCGGCGAACGCGCCTTCGGCGAGCTCCGCCACCAGGAGCCGGTGGGGGTCCACGGGACCTGGCAGAGTCACGACGCCGAGCGGGACGCGCCGGAAGCCGAAGCGGCTGTAATAGGGTTCGTCCCCCACCAGCACCACGAGGCGGTGGCCGGCGGCGCGGGCGGCCTCCATCGCCACCTCCATCAGCTGCGCGCCGATACCCACGGACTGGAACGGCGGCTCCACCGTGAGCGGGCCGAGCAGCAGGGCGGGCGTCGTGCCGATGGTGACGCGCGTCAGCCGCACCGATCCCACCAGCATGGTGCCGACGCGGGCGGTGAAGGACAAAGCACGCTCATGCACCGTCTGCTCGCGGATGCGGAAAGCGGTGCGGGCGAACCGGCCGGGGCCGAAGGTGCGCTCGTGCAGCCGCTCGATGGCAGCATCGTCGGTGGCCGTTTCCACGGCAATGGACAAGGGAAGCTCGGTCATGGGGCAACTCGCAGGCAGGACGAAGGGCCCGCGCGATCGGCCTCAGCCGGGTTCAGGCGGGCAGGACGGCGCGGGCGCCGGGGCGCACCGTGTCCTGTCGTCGTCGCTGAAGCCTCCGGCCCATGTTGCCCTCACGAGAGTGGGGCGGGCGGATAGCATGCCCACCGCCCCAGGTCCAGAGGCGGCTCGAAACCGGCCGGCGGCAACGGCCGCTCAGCCGCCGTAGATCCAGCCGTAGCGGTCCAGCAGGCCGGCGCCCTGCCGGCGCAGCACCAGGTCACGGGCGAGGCGGGGGGCGCCGGAGAGATGGTAGATCATGCTGTTGCGGCGCGCCTCGGACTGGATGCGGGCGGTGCGCGGCAGGCGCTCGGCCTCATAGGCCTTCAGCGCGGTCGCCGCATCGCTCTCCCGGCCGAGGGCGCGGGCGAGGGCGGCGGCATCCTCGATGGCCTGCGCCGCCCCCTGAGCGAGGAAGGGCAGCATGGCGTGGGCGGCATCGCCCAGCAGCGTCACGCGTCCGGAGCTCCAGCGGGGCAGGGGCTCGATGTCGTAGAGGCCCCAGCAGAGGAAATGCGAGGCGCTTTCCAGCAGGCGACGGACTTCCGGCGCCCAATCGGCGAAGGCGGCGTGGACGGCCGCGCTGTCTCCGGGCGCGCTCCAGCGCGCCACCGGCTCCATTTGGCGGACGATGGCGACGAGGTTCAGCATGGCTCCGCCCTTCACCGGATAGGCGACGAGGTGGGCGTTGCGGCCGAGATAAAGGCGCACGTCCGGCGGGTGGCGGGGCGGCACCGGCACGGTGGCGCGGAAGGCGAGGCGCTGGGCGAACACCGGCGGACGCGCGACGCCGAGATGGGCGCGCACGTCGGAGCGCACGCCGTCCGCGCCCACCAAAATATCGGCGCCGTGGGCCACGAGGTTCTCGCCCTGCTTCACTACCGCCCGCACGCCGCCGAAGGCCGGCTCGACGGCGGTGAGGTCCGATCCGAGGGCGATATGGACGCCTTCCGCCTGGGCGGCCTCGGCCAGCAGGGCCTGGAGCTCAGCACGGTGCACCACGAGGAAGGGCGCGCCGTAGCGCGTGGCGGCGGGGCCGTAATGGGCGCGGGTGAGGCTGGCGCCGCTGTAGCCGTTGCGCACGTCGAGGGACCGCGGGGTCACGGCCACCTGCTCCAGTCGCGTCAGCAGGCCGAAATCGCGCAGGATGCGGGTGGCGTTGGGGGTCAGCTGGAGGCCGGCGCCAACTTCCTTCAGCTTGCGCGCCTGCTCCACCACCTGCACGGTCAGCCCCGCGCGGCGCAGCGCAATGGCGCAGGCCAGCCCGCCGATACCGGCGCCGACCACGACGACGCTGCGCGCGGCGGGCCGCGGGCGCGGCCGGAAGGGGATGGGATCGGCCATGGTTGGACCCGGCTCCATGGGAAGGGGGCCGGCGAATTAGTCTTTCTTTGCGGCGGCCGTCAGGCCGGGGAGCTCAGGCCGCCGATTTGGCCGGGGTGTCGTGCCACACGCACTCCTCGGGCTTCGCCGCACCGGCCGCGAGAGCGGGGTTGTAGCGATAGAGCGTGGAGCAATAGGGGCAGACGTGCTCGGTATCATCGCCGAGGTCGATGAAGATGTGCGGATGGTCGAAGGGCGGTTGCGCACCGATGCACATGAACTCCTTGCTGCCCACCTCGATGAGGGTGACGCCGAGGTCGTTGCAGAAGTGGGGAATGCCGGTGTCCGCCATGGTTCCGCCCATGCTCGTTCAAAAAAGCGCCGCGACCTTAGCCTCTGATGGCCGCCGGCGGAAGGCCCTGCGCCGCGGCAGATCGGCCGGGCCCACCGCCGTCGTCCGGCCACGCTTGCGCGGCTGCCCCGAGACTTCACGGCAAGGGAGGGTCGCGTCCATGTATCATGCCATGTCCGGCGGTCCGTCCCGGACGCGCGGTGTCTTTCGGCGCACCCATCATACGGACGTGATTCCCAGGCCCGCCCCGCTGAGCGCCCTCGGGCGCCTGATCCGGGGACGTTAGGACCGCCCATTCCCCAGACGGCGTGAACCGCGCCCCGCGAGCGTCCTCGGCCGCCGGCGCGGTGCGCCGACGCTTCAAAACCCTGCGGCCTGCCGGCCGCTCCAAGCCTATTGCAAACCAGGGACCGGCCTTGCGCCTCGCGCGGCCGGATCGCGTCATGTCGTTGTTTCGGACCCACAAGCGGGGCGTGTCGTTCCGCGCCATCTTCGCCTTTCTCCTCGGCCATTGGGCGCGCAGGAAAGGGGTCATCGCGGCCACCTGTGCCGCCGTGCTCACCGCCACGCTGGCCGAGGTGTTCGTGCCGCTGTTCGCCGGCCGCCTGGTTGATGCGCTCGCGGGCGCAGACCGGGAGGCCGCATGGCAGGGCGCGGTCGCCGCGTTTCTGGCCATTGCCGCATTGGGCGTGACCATGGTGGCGGCGCGGCACCTGACCTATGTGGTGATCGTCAGGCTCACCCTGCGCATGATGGCGGACGTCGCGGCGGACGCCTTCGCCCGGGTGCAGCGCTTCTCGTCCGACTGGCACGCCTCCACCTTCGCCGGCTCCACCGTGCGCAAGATCTCGCGCGGCATGTGGTCCCTCGACGTGCTGCACGACACCCTGCTGGTGGCGCTGTTCCCCTCCCTGCTGGCGCTCGGCGGCACGGCGCTGCTGCTCGGTGCCCGCTGGCCGATCCTGGGCCTCGTGGTGGCCGTCGGAGCAGTGGCTTTCATCGGCCTCACCCTCGCGTTGTCGATCACCTATGTGGCGCCCGCCGCCCGCCTCTCCAATGCATGGGACACCCGCGTCGGCGGCGTTCTGGCGGACGCGGTGGGCTGCAACGCGGTGGTGAAAGGCTATGGTGCCGAAGGGCGGGAGGAAGCGCGGCTTTCCCGTGTGCTCGCCAAGTGGAACGCGCGCACCCGGCGCACCTGGATGGCGGGCACCTGGGCCGGGACTGCGCAGCTCATGGCGCTGGTGGCGCTTCAGGCGTCCATCATCGGCACGGCGCTGCTGTTGTGGCGGCAGGGGCAGGCGAGCGCCGGCGACGTCGCCTACGTGCTCACCTCCTACCTGGTGGTCCATTCCTACCTGCGCGACATCGGCATGCACATCCACAATCTCCAGCGCTCGCTCAACGAGCTGGAGGAGCTGGTGGAGATCCACCACCAGAAGATCGGCGTGTCCGACGCGCCCGCGGCCGTGCCGGCGCAGGTGACGGCGGGCCGCATCGCATTCGAGGACGTGACCTTCCACTACGGCGGGCACAGCACGCCGCTCTACGACAAGCTCTCCGTCGCCATCGCGGCGGGCGAACGGGTGGGGCTGGTGGGTCATTCGGGCTCGGGCAAGACCACCTTCGTGAAGCTGATCCAGCGCCTGCACGACGTCACCGCCGGCCGCGTGAGCGTCGACGGGCAGGACGTGCGGGAGGTGACGCAAGGCTCCCTGCGGCGCGCAATCGCCGTGGTGCAGCAGGAGCCGGTGCTGTTCCACCGCTCGCTGATGGAGAACATTGCCTATGGCCGGCCGGATGCGTCCTTCGCCGAGATCCGGCGGGCGGCGGAGCTGGCCAATGCGGCCCAGTTCATCGAGCGACTGCCGCGCGGCTACGGCACGCTGGTGGGCGAGCGGGGCGTCAAGCTCTCTGGCGGCGAGCGCCAGCGCATCGCCATCGCCCGGGCGTTCCTTGCGGATGCACCCATCCTGATCCTGGACGAGGCCACGTCCAGCCTGGATTCGGAATCGGAGGCGGCGATCCAGGACGCCATGGAGCGGCTGATGATCGGCCGCACCACGCTCGTCATCGCACACCGGCTGTCGACGGTGCGCGCGCTTGATCGACTGCTGGTGTTCGACAAGGGCCGCATCGTCGAGGAGGGCGACCACGATACGCTGGTGCGCCGCGAGGGCGGGCTCTACCGCCGCCTGTTCGAGCGGCAGGCCATGGAGATGGCCAGGGGGCTGGCGGCGTAAGGCGCCGGCCCCAGGGACCGCGCGGCCAGTGCCGCGCGGTCACCGGTCATTCGAGATCGGTGTCGAGGATGGCCATCTGGAAATTGTAGGACAGGTCGCCGTCCTCGTCGTCCTTGAACAGGACGCCGATGAACTCCTCGCCCAGATACACCTCGGCCGAGTCCTTCTTCTTCGGGCGGGCAGTCACCTTGATCTGCGGATTGCCGAACAGGGTCCGCAGATAGCGTTGCACGCGCTCGAGCTCGGTCTTTTCCAACGGTGGTCCTCCTGAGAACGGATGGTCGCCTTATGGCGGCCCCGGCGCGGGCGTTCAAGCCGGCGCGCGCCGGGAGGGATCAGATATCCGCTCCGGCGAAGATGTTGTCCTCGAACATCTGATCCATGGAGCGGGAGGGCTCGGCGCAGCCGGCCTCGCCGACGACCTTGGCCGGGATGCCGGCCACGGTCGAGTTGCGGGGCACCGGCTTCAGAACCACCGATCCCGCCGCGACGCGGGCGCAGCGGCCCACCTCGATGTTGCCCAGCACCTTGGCGCCGGCACCGATCAGCACGCCCCGGCGGATCTTCGGGTGCCGGTTGCCGGTCTCCTTGCCGGTGCCGCCGAGGGTCACGCCCTGGAGAATGGACACGTCGTCCTCGATCACCGCGGTGGCACCGACAACGATGCCGGTGGCGTGGTCGAAGAAGATGCCGCGGCCGAGCGGCACCTGCGGATGGATGTCCACCGCATAGACCGAGGAGGCGCGGCTCTGCAGGTAGAGCGCGAAATCGGTCTGGCCGTTCTCCCACAGGAAATGCGCCAGGCGATGGGTCTGGATGGCGTGGAAGCCCTTGAAATAGAGCACCGGCTCCAGCGTGCGGGTGGCCGCGGGGTCGCGGTCGACCACGGCCATGAGGTCCGCGCGCAGCGCCTGGGCGATGGACTTGTCGCGGGAGACCGCATCGAGCCAGGCGGCGCGGATGGCAGGGGCGGGGACGTCCGCGTGGTCCAGACGTGCGGCGATGCGCTCGCCGATCACCGCCTCCAGCGTGGGCTGGCCCAGCACGGCGCTGGTGAAGAAGCCGGCGAGCAGGGGCTCGCGCTCCGCGGCCTCCTCGGCCTCGTTGCGCAGGCGCGCCCAGACCGGGTCCACCACGTCGTGCCAGCGTTCGGTTCCGGCCTTGGTGAGCTTGGGCTGGAAGCTCTCGGGGGCCGGCGCGGCCATGGGAAACTGCGGCATCTCTGCCTCCTCGCGAGACTGACTTGCCCCTCTTCTAGCACAAGCTGCGTCGGCGGGAGAGGGTTGCAGCCGCCTTCAGGGCCGCGCTTTCAGGAAGGCGAGCGCTCCCTCCTTGAACACCTTGTCGCCCACCGCGGGATTGTGCTCGCGGTTGGGAATGTCGAGCTGGGTCCCGTCCGGCAGCAACTCCACCAGCGGCGCGGCGGCCCCGGACACCGAGTCTCGGGTGCCGATGGCGACCAGCACCGGCTGGAAGATGCGCCCCACCTCCTCCCGCGAGAGCACCTGCCGCGAGCCGCGGATGCAGGCCGCCAGCGCCTTCAGGTCGGCCTTGTTGGCGTCGGCGAAGGCACGGAAGGTCCGGCCCATGGCGTCGGGCACGTCATCGAGGCTCGGCGCCTCCAGCGCGTCCGCCACCGTCTGGGGCAGGCCGACGCCGTCCACGAGATGGATGCCGAGCCCGCCCATGACGAGCGAGCGCACCGCCTGGGGGAACAGCAGCGCCATCTGCGCCCCGACCCGCGCGCCCATGGAATAGCCGATCACGTCGGCGCGCGGCAGGCCGAGATGGGCGAGGAGGTTGCAGGCGTCCTCCGCCATGAGGCGCGTGTGGTAGAGCTCGGGGTCGTACAGCTTCTGCGACGCGCCGTGTCCGCGATGGTCGAAGCCAATGACGCGGTAGCCCGCGCCGAGCAGCGTCTTGGTCCAGGACGGGTTGACCCAGTTGATCTCCTTGGTGGAGGCGAAGCCGTGGATCAGGAGGACCGGGTCGCCGGCGCCCTCGTCAAAATAGGCGATGTCGACACCATCGGAGGAGAAACGGGGCATGGAGAACCTTAGCGGGGGACGATGACGGTCGGCGCGGTGGGGCCGCGCGGCGCCGGGAAACTAGAAGCTCCGCCCGCCCGTGCCAAGCGTTCGGCCCCCGCCGGCGGGGGCCCAGCCTCGGCAAGCAGGCGGACCGCCTGAGCGGCATCCAGCACGCGGCCGGCCGCCGCCTCCAGTTCCACGCCGACGCGCTCGGGCGCAACGGCCAGAGCCGACGGCCCTGCCACCGGCGTGCGGCGGCCCCCCAGCCGGAGCCGGGCGGGGGCATGATCGTGCCGGACGCGGCTGCCCGACGAACGCCGGGGCTTGCGCCACATGCGCCGGGCGCAGGCGACGCAGAAGCCGTTGAAGCTGGAGATCATGGCGAAGGCATAGACCAGCGTCGCGAAGGCCCACCAAATGAGGTGGAACAGCAGGCTGGTGATGGCGATGGCCCCGCGCCCCAGCGTCTTGAGGATGGCGAGGGTCTGCGCACCCTTGGCGTCGGCGAGGCGGGCGACGCGGCTGAGGTCGCGGCCGTTTTCGGCGACCTTCAGGCCCTCCAGCGCGGCGCGGGTTCCGGCTTTGGCCTGGACGCGGGCCGCATCGTCCAGCATGCGGGTGACACCGCCGAGGCGGTCGGTGCGCACCACGCTTTTCAGTGCGGCGCCGTCCGGAATCCCGCCGGAGGCGAGGCGCCGCAGTGCCGTGAAATCCACGCTTTCCCGGATGGCCCGGGTGAAGGTGCGCAGCAGGCCCGCGGAGAGGCGGCCGGTGCGCTTGGCCACCTTCACAAGTGAAATGCCCATGCGCACCGGCAGGCTGGCGCCCACCGTGGCATAGGTGCCGGCGGTGATGGCGATGCCCACGGCCGACAGGCCGAGAATCAGCTGGTCCGCTTCCTCGCCGCGGGCGAGCTTGAGCGCCTCGCGCCCGCCGTCACGGATGTCGCCGAACACCATCAGGTCGCTCGCGGCCGCGCCGGCAAGCCCTGCGAGGTCGTGCGGCTGGCCGGTGACGAAGCCGATGCCGAAATCCTTGGCCGAGCGCACGGCCTGGGCCGCGGCGCCGTTGGCACCCTCCACCCGTTCACGCAGCGCTGCCTGCAACTGAAGGCCGCGCGCATCCGCCAGCGCCACATAGGAGGCGGCAAGGGTGGCGTCGTCCTCGCCCAGCGCGGCGTCGATCTCCCGCGTCGCATCGGCGGCGGTGAAACCGGACAGGCCGAGATCGGCGAGCGCGGCCGGATCATCGCGGGCGGCGATGAGCTTCACGCTCTCCTTGGCCACAGGCAGCAGCCAGGGCGCGGCGCCGAGCAGCGATCCGAAGATGAAGAGGAAGGCGAGGATGCGGGCCATTTTCTTTCCAGTGCCCCATCCTTGCACCGCTTTGTGGCGGAGTTGAAGGCGGCTGGCCCTGCCTGCGCTTGCGCGGGCCGGAAGAGGCGTTATTGCTTCTGGAATACGGAATACAAGGTGGAGGCGGCCGTGCCGCTGTTGGACGTCGCGGGGGAGCGGTTCCGGGTGGAGGTCACTGGCCCGGAGGGTGCGCCGCCGTTGATCCTGTCCCATTCGCTCGGCTGTACGCTGGGCATGTGGGACGAGGTGGTGCCCCTGTTCGCCGCGAACCGTCGCGTCGTGCGCTACGACGCCCGCGGGCATGGGGAGAGCGCGGCGCCGGATCAGGTCTATGCCATGGGGGATCTCGGGCGCGACGTGCTCGCCCTCATGGACCGGTTGGGCCTTGCGACGGCGGATTTCTGCGGCCTCTCCCTTGGCGGCATGGTGGGGCAGTGGCTGGCGCTCAACGCGCCGCAGCGCCTGACGCGGCTCGTCCTTTCCAACACCACGGCCCACGCCGGCCCCGCCCGCTTCTGGGACCACCGCATCAAGGCAGTGCGCAAGGACGGCACGGGACCCATCGCCGAGTCGGTCATCGACAGCTGGTTTGGTCCCGCGTTCAAGGCCAAGGCGCCGGCGCGGGTCGCCGCCGTGCGCACCATGGTGACGGGCACGAAGCCCTCCGGCTACATGGGCACGAGCGCCGCCATGCGGGACATGGATTTCCGCGCCGAACTGCCACGCATATCCACCGCGACGCTGGTGCTCGTCTCCGACGACGACCGCTCGACGCCGCCGGCCTGGGGCGAGGCCATCGCGGCCGCCATTCCCGGTGCGCGCCTGGAGCGACTGCCGGGCGGGCATCTCTCGGCCATCGAGCAGCCGGAGGCGTTCGTCCGCGCCGTCTCCCGCTTCCTCGCCTGAGACGATCGGCGCAGCCGGGCGGCGCGACACGCGGGTGACATCTTTCCCCACCTATGGAAGATGCCCTTCGGACAGGCGCGGAGACGGACCATGGCAACGGTGGACGGCAGGCCCCACGATCACAAAGGGCACGATCACGCCGGCCACGACCACGACTCCCACGACCACGAGCCGCACGATGGTTCCGGCCACGATCACGCGGGCCATAACCACCCGGGCCACGGCCATGGCCATGGTGGACACGGTCATGGCGGCCACGGCCATGACCATGTGGTGCCCGATTCGCTGCGGGCGTTCGCCATCGGGGCGGGCCTCAACTTCGGCTTCGTGGTGGTGGAGGTCATTTTCGGCCTGATGGCCGGATCCCTGGCGTTGCTGGCGGACGCGGGACACAATCTTTCCGACGTGCTCGGCCTCGTGCTGGCGTGGGGCGCGGCGTGGCTGTCGCGCCGCGCGCCGACCCCAACCCGCACCTACGGCTACGGCCGCTCGTCCATCCTCGCGGCGCTGGCCAACGCCATGATCCTGCTGGTGGGCACCGGCGGCATCATCGTGGAGGCGATCTCGCGGCTGTCCAGCCCGGCACCGGTCCAGACCGGGATCGTGATGGTGGTCGCGCTCATCGGCGTCGCGGTGAACATCGGCACCGCCTTGCTCTTCATGGCGGGCCGCAAGGGCGATCTGAACGTGCGCGGCGCGTTCATACATCTCGTGGCCGACGGCGCCATCTCCCTCGGCGTCGTGATCGCGGCGGGGGTCATTTCGGTGACCGGCTGGCTATGGCTCGATCCGGTGGTGTCGCTGGTGATCGCCGTCGCCATCATCGCCGGCACCTGGGGGCTGCTGCGGGACAGCGTCAACCTCGCCATGGATACGGTGCCGGCGGGCATCGACCCCACGGAGGTGGAGGCCTGGCTCGCCGCCCAGCCGGGCGTGAGCGAGGTGCACGATCTGCACATCTGGGGGCTCAGCACCACCTCGGTGGCGCTCTCCGCCCATCTCGTGCGGCCGGGTGCGACGCTGGACGACGAGTTCCTCAGTGCGACCTGCGCCGCGCTGACCAAGCGCTACGGCATCGCCCATCCCGTGCTGCAGATCGAAGCGGGGCACATGCAGTGCGCCCTTGCCCCGAAGCACGTGGTCTGACCCGGCGGGCAGTGTCCCGTCGGGGCTGTTGTGCACTGGGTCTTCGATTGAACTCAGGCGGCCTTGGGCGTCGCCAGTCCTTCCAGCGCCTCGCGGGCGATAGGCAGCAGACCCTCGCCGCCATGGGCGATGTGCTCAGCGATCTTGGTGCGCATGCGCGGGTCCCAGAACTTGCGGATATGGGTGCGCGTCGCCTCCACCGCGGCCTCGTGCTTCTGGGTCGCGAAGGCGGTGGCGATCTGGTTAGCCATGTAGACCAGCTTCTCGGTGGAATTATGCGACATGGTCCTGCCGTTCCGATGCGGCGAGCGCGATGCGCCCGGGATGAGTGAAGATCTCGAAGCCGTCGTCGCGCACGATGGCGGCGAGGGTGATGCCGGCGGCCTCGGCGGTACGGATGGCGAGAGAGGTGGGCGCCGACACCGCGGCGATCACCCCGACACCCAGCACGGCGGCCTTCTGCACCATTTCGATGGAGACCCGGCTGGTGAGCAGCAGCAGGCCGCGCGCCGTGTCGAGGCCGGCTTCCGCGGCGAGCCCCACCAGCTTGTCGAGGGCATTGTGCCGGCCCACGTCCTCCGCCAAAGCGAGGATGCCGCGTCCGGGCTCGAAATAGGCGGCGGCATGCACCGCGCGGGTCTCGTGGTTGAGCGCCTGCAATGGGCCGAGCGCGGCCATGGCGTCCAGCACCACCGCGGGCGTGAAGCGGGCCTCGGCCGTCACCACGGCGGCGGGCTTCACCGCCTCGGCAAGGCTCTCCACCCCGCACAGGCCGCAGCCGGTAGGGCCCGCCAGCGCGCGGCGCCGGGCGGAGAGATGCTTCATCTTCTCCTCGGCGATCCACATGCGGGCCTCGATGCCCTCCTCAACCACGATCACCTCGCGGGAGAGGATTTCCTCCTTCGCCGCCACGATGCCTTCCGTCAGGGCAAAGCCCAGGGCGAAGGCGGCGATGTCGGTGGGGGAGGCCATCATCACCGCGTGGGTGGTGCCGTTGAAGGTGAGGGCCACCGGCACCTCCTCCGGCACCGCGCGGGTTCCGTCGGCGACAGCTCCGTCCCGCAGTTGGGCGCGCTCAACCCGCCGCGCCGGAGGTGGCGCGGGGAGGTCGGACGGAAGGGGACAGGCGGGCTCGTCGGTCATTGTTGCGGGTCGCAGCGCTCGGGGCTTCCTATTCACGTGGGCACAGGGCGAGCGTTTTGAAAGGGCTGCCTCGCCGCCGGCCACCGGCGGCGAGGCAGAAGCGTCCTGGGCCTCACTCCGCCGCGATGCGGCGGCTCGTGCGGCTCAGGTTCTCATACTCCTCCTGCCACTGGGTCGGCCCGTTGGAGGGCGACACCTGGACGGCGGTGACCTTGTATTCCGGGCAGTTGGTGGCCCAGTCGGAATATTCGGTGGTCACCACGTTCGCCTGGGTCACCGGATGGTGGAAGGTGGTGTAGACAACCCCCGGCGCCACGCGGTCGGAGATGACCGCGCGCAGCGAGGTGGAGCCGGCCCGGCTGTCCAGCTTCACGAAGTCCCCGTCGCGGATGCCGCGGTTCTCCGCGTCGTGGGCGTGGATCTCCAGCACGTCCTCGGCATGCCAGACGGAATTTTCGGTCCGCCGGGTCTGGGCGCCCACATTGTACTGGCTGAGGATGCGCCCGGTGGTGAGCAGCAGCGGGAAGCGCGGGCCGGTCCGCTCGTCGGTGGGCACGTATTCGGTGAGGACGAACTTGCCCTTGCCGCGCACGAAGCCGCCAATATGCATGATGGGCGTGCCTTCCGGCGCCGCCTCGTTGCACGGCCACTGCACCGAGCCCATCTCGTCGAGCAGCTTGTAGTTCACACCTGCGAACGACGGGGTGAGCGCCGCGATCTCGTCCATGATCTCGCTCGGATGGGCGTAGTTCATGGGGAAGCCGAGGGCGTTGGAGAGCAACTGGGTGACCTCCCAGTCCGCATAGCCGTTCTTCGGCGCCATCACCTTGCGGATGCGCTGGATGCGGCGCTCGGCATTGGTGAATGTGCCGTCCTTCTCAAGGAAGGAGCAGCCCGGCAGGAAGACGTGGGCGTAATTGGCGGTCTCGTTCAGGAACAGGTCCTGCACCACCAGGCACTCCAGCGCGGCAAGGCCGGCCGAGACATGCTTGGTGTCGGGGTCGGACTGGAGGATGTCCTCGCCCTGAACGTACATGCCCTTGTAGGTGCCCTCCACGGCCGCATCGAACATGTTGGGGATGCGCAGGCCCGGCTCCTCGTCCAGCGGCACGCCCCACATGGCCTCGAACGTCGAGCGGGTGGCGTCGTCAGAGATGTGACGGTAGCCCGGCAGCTCGTGCGGGAACGAGCCCATGTCGCAGGAGCCCTGCACATTGTTCTGGCCGCGCAGCGGGTTCACGCCCACGCCGTTGCGGCCCACGTTGCCGGTGGCCATGGCGAGGTTGGCGATGGCCATCACCGTGGTGGAGCCCTGCGAATGCTCGGTGACGCCGAGGCCGTAATAGATGGCCCCGTTGCCGCCCGTGGCGTAGAGCCGGGCGGCGCCTCGCACGTCGGCGGCGGGAACACCCGTGTACTTCTCCACCGCCTCGGGGGAGTGGCGCTCCTCGGCGACGAAGGCGGCCCATTCCTGGAACTCGTCCCAGTCGCAGCGCTCGCGCACGAACTGCTCGTTGACCAGGCCCTCGGTGACGATCACATGGGCCATTGCCGTGACAATGGCGACGTTGGTGCCCGGGCGCAGCGGCAGATGGAACGCCGCTTCCACGTGGGGTGAGCGCACGATGTCGGTGCGGCGGGGATCCACCACGATGAGCTTGGCACCCTCGCGCAGCCGCTTCTTGAGGCGCGAGCCGAACACCGGGTGGCCGTCCGTGGGGTTGGCGCCGATGATGAGCACCACGTCGGAGGCTTCGACGCTGTCGAAGTCCTGGGTGCCGGCCGAGGTGCCGTAGGTCTGGGAGAGGCCATAGCCGGTGGGCGAGTGGCAGACGCGGGCGCAGGTGTCCACGTTGTTGTTGCCGAAGCCGCCGCGGATCAGCTTCTGGACGAGGTAGGTCTCCTCGTTGGTGCAGCGGGACGAGGTGATGCCGCCCACCGCGCGCTTGCCGTACTTCTCCTGGATCCGCTTGAACTCGGAAGCGGCGTAATTGATCGCCTCCTCATAGGACACTTCCTTCCACGGCTCGTGGATGGAAGAGCGGATCATGGGCTTGAGGATGCGGTCCTTATGGGTGGCGTAGCCGTAGGCGAAGCGGCCCTTCACGCAGGAATGACCGCGGTTCGCCTTGCCATCCTTGTAGGGCACCATGCGCACGAGCTCGTCGCCGCGCATCTCTGCCTTGAAGGTGCAGCCCACGCCGCAATAGGCGCAGGTGGTCACCAGCGAGTGCTCGGGCGTGCCAATGTTGTACATCGCCTTCTCGTTCAGCGTCGCCGTGGGGCAGGACTGAACGCAGGCGCCGCAGGAGACGCACTCGGACGACAGGAAGCTCTCGTCCATGCCGGGGGACACCCGGCTGTCGAAGCCGCGGCCCGAGATGGTGAGCGCGAACGTACCCTGCACCTCCTCGCACGCCCGGACGCAGCGGTTGCAGACGATGCACTTCGACTTTTCATAAGTGAAGTAGGGGTTGGACTCGTCCTTCCCGAGCTTCGTGTGGTTCTCGCCCTCATAGCCGTAGCGCACGTCCCGCAGGCCGACGACGCCGGCCATGTCCTGCAGCTCGCAGTCGCCGTTGGCCGAGCAGGTCAGGCAGTCGAGAGGGTGGTCGGAGATGTAGAGCTCCATCACCCCCTTGCGGATCTTCTTGAGCCGCTCGGTCTGGGTCTTCACCACGATGCCCTCGGCCACCGGCGTGGTGCAGGAGGCGGGCGTGCCGTTGCGGCCCTCGATCTCGATCAGGCAGAGGCGGCAGGAGCCGAAGGCGTCGAGCATGTCGCTGGCGCAGAGCTTGGGGATCTGGTTCCCCACCTCCATGGCCGCGCGCATGATGGACGTGCCTTCCGGCACGGTGACGGACATGCCGTCGATGATCAGGGTGACCAGCTTCTCGGACTTGGAAGCCGGCGTGCCGTAGTCGATTTCATGGACGAGCGACATGGGGGCGTTCCTTTCAGGAAGGGCGATGACGCGCCGGGGGCGCGAACGTCAGAAAGCCGTCGTGCTCCGGCTTGACCGAAGCATCCACGGCGCCGCGGGCGCCAGCGATGGGGCCTGCGGTCCAACCGGAAGGCGAGGGGGCGAGAGAGAAGGTGAAACCCATCCCCATCACTCCGCAGCCGCCGGCAGCTTCGGCGCGACGCCGAAGTCTTCCGGGAAGTGGGTGAGGGCGCTGACGACCGGGTAGGGGGTGAAGCCGCCCAGGGCGCAGAGCGAACCGAGCTTCATGGTGTGGCAGAGGTCTTCCAGCAGCGCGAGATTCTGCTCGCGCTTCTCGCCGGCGATGACCTTGTCC
The DNA here is from genome assembly GCF_040044995.1 of Xanthobacter pollutisoli. Classification (NCBI taxonomy): domain Bacteria; kingdom Pseudomonadati; phylum Pseudomonadota; class Alphaproteobacteria; order Hyphomicrobiales; family Xanthobacteraceae; genus Xanthobacter; species Xanthobacter pollutisoli. The sequence continues at coordinate 181,994 of NZ_JBDZDP010000003.1, read as the reverse complement.
AGCGTCTCCACGCCGCGGGTCGAGCCGATGCGGCAGGGGGTGCACTTGCCGCAGCTCTCGTGGGCGCAGAACTCCATGGCGAACTTGGCCATATGGGCCATGTCCACCGTGTCGTCGAACACCACGATGCCGCCGTGGCCGATCAGCGCGTCCTTGGCGGCGAACGCCTCATAGTCGAACGGCGTGTCGAACTGGGAGACAGGCAGGTAGGCCCCGAGAGGCCCGCCCGCCTGCACCGCCCTGACCGGCCTGCCGGAAGCGGTACCACCGCCGATCTCCATCACCAGTTCGCCCAGCGGCACGCCGAAGGCAGTCTCGAAGAGGCCGCCGTGCTTGATGTTGCCGGCCAGCTGGATGGGCATGGTGCCGCGCGAGCGACCCATGCCGAAGTCTCGATAATACTTGCCGCCCTTGTCGAGGATGACGGGGATGGTGGCCAGCGACACGAGGTTGTTGATGACGGTGGGCTTGCCGAACAGGCCCACATGCGCGGGCAGGGGCGGCTTCGCCCGCACCAGGCCGCGCTTGCCTTCGAGGCTCTCCAGCAGCGCGGTCTCCTCGCCGCACACATAGGCGCCGGCGCCCATGCGCATTTCCATGTCGAAGGCGAGGCCCGAACCGAGGATGTTGTCCCCCAGCAGGCCCGCCATGCGCGCCTTCTCGATGGCCTTCTCCATCACCACGAAGGCGAGGGGATATTCCGAGCGGCAGTAGACGTAGCCGCGGGTGGCACCCACCGCGAGGCCGGCGATGGTCATGCCCTCGATGAGGCAGAAGGGGTCAGCCTCCATGATGAGACGGTCGGCGAAGGTGCCAGAGTCGCCCTCGTCCGCATTGCAGACGATGTAGCGCTGGTCGGCCGGCGCCGCCGCCACCGTGCGCCACTTGATGCCCGTGGGAAAGCCGGCGCCGCCGCGGCCGCGCAGGCCGCTCTCCACCACTTCCTCGACGGTTGCCTGGGGGCCGAGCTCGATGGCGCGCTTCAGCCCGCGATAGCCGTCGTGCGCCTCGTAGTCGGTGAGCGAGAGGGGGTCGATGATGCCGATGCGCGCGAAGGTCAGGCGGGTCTGCTTCTTCAGATAGGGAAGCTCGTCCACCACGCCGACGCACAGGGGATGGTCGGCCCCGTGCAGGAAGCCGCCATGCAACAGGTCGTCCACGTCCGAGGCCTTCACCGGGCCATAGCCGACGCGGCCGCGCTCGGTCTCCACCTCGATCATCGGCTCCAGCCAGAACAGGCCGCGCGAGCCGTTGCGGGTGATGTCGGCGGTGATGCCGCGGGCGAGCAGGCCCTGTTCGAGCTTGCGGGCGACGCGGTCTGCGCCGCAGGCGACGGCGGTGGCGTCGTTGGGGACGAAGATGCGGGGGGATTTCATCAGGCGTCTCCGAAGCTCTTGCCGTTGGCGAAGCAGTCGGCGATCTCGTCGATGGCATCCTTGTCCAGGCGGCCGATGAGCAGGCCGTCCACCAGCGCGGAGGGCGAGCAGGCGCACAGGCCGAGGCAGAAGATGGGCTCCAGCGTCACCCGGCCGTCCGGCGAGGTCTCGCCCATCTCCACGCCGAACTTCTCCTTGGCATAGGCCTCGATGTCGCGCCCGCCCATGGACTGGCAGGCCTCCGCGGCGCACAGCTTCACCACGTGGCGGCCCGGCGGCTCGCGGCGGAAGTCATGGTAGAAGGTGAGCACGCCGTAGACTTCGGCGCGGGAGAGATTGAGGCTTTCGGCGATCATCGGCACGGCCGGGTCGGGCACGAAGCCGAAGGTTTCCTGGAGCGCATGGAAGATGGGCATGGTCGCCCCTTCGAGATGCTTCAGGTCTGCAATCACCTGCGCTGCGCGCTCGGTGCTCCAATCCTCATAGACCGCCATGGTCGTCTCGCTTTCCCAAAAGCCGGAAGGCGCGTTACCGCCACTTCGTGTTGCTTGCGGGAAAGTCTGTCAGAAGGCGCGGCGCAATCAAGCCAGCTGTGGGATGTTGCGATAGAACATCTCTATCGATAGTGGAGGTATCGAACCCAGTCGAGAACGAAAAAACAGGGGCGACGCTGCGGCAATCCAGCCAGTCTGGGATGGTTCTTGGTATATTGATCGTGATCTTCTATGTGACGGCCGGCGGCGCAGTCGCCGCCGCGCGCCAGAATTATTGCATTGCAGCAATCGCCGGATCGGCCATTCCACTCTGTTCAAGCTTGGGCGCGATGCGCCGCGCCTCTGCCACCAGCGCGGCGGTAATGGGCGTCGTCGGCTCGCGGTGGGGCACAACCAGGCCGATGGAATGGGAGATGTCCGGCTCGACGATGGGGATGGAGCGCACCACCGAGGTCAGCCCGAGGGAATCGGCCAGCATCGCCGGCATCACGCTCGCCCAAAGGCCGGTGCGGACATGGGTGAAGAGCACGATCATGGAATTGGACTCGAGCGTCGGCTTGTGGCTCGCGCCTGCCGCGGCCAGCAGGCTGTCCACGATGCGCCGGTTCTGCATGTCCGGCGTCAGCAGCGCGAGCTGGAGCTCCGCCACTTCCGCCCAGGTCACAGTCTCGCGATCGCCATACTTGGCGTTGGGCGAGGTGACGAGGCGATATCGCTCGCGATAGAGCGGCACGGTGTTCACCCGGCCGAGGGGCTCGTTGTCGAGATAGGTGAGGCCGGCGTCGATCTCGAGGTTTTCGAGATGATTGAGGATCTCGATGGAGGTGCGCGAGATCACCGTGAAACGCACGTCCGGGTGGCGGGCGCGGAACGGCGTGGTCAGCGCCGCCACCATGGGAAGGGCGGTGGGGATGGCGGCGATGCGCAGCGGACCGGCGAGGCCGCGCTTCAGGGCGTCGATGTCCTGCCGCATGGCGCGGGAGTCGGCGACGATGCGGCGGGCCCATTCCAGCGTCCGCTCGCCTTCCGGGGTGAACCCCATGAAGCGCGAGCCGCGCTGCACCAGCAGGACGCCCAGCGTATCCTCCAACTGCTTGATGCCGGCCGAGAGGGTGGGCTGGGTGACGCCGCAGGCTTCCGCCGCACGCCCGAAATGGCGCTCGCGGGCGAGGGCGATCAGATATTCGAGTTTGTCTATCATGGCGCCATATCAGGGCGGAGAGCCATGCTGCGCAAGGCGGCATCGTTGCCGCAGCGCAGCGCCGCGGCTGTCCCTCGCGCCAACTCTGTCCGGGAACTGCGATGGGGCAGCGGCATTGTCATCGCGAGTGGTAGAGGCGGATGTAGTGCTACCCCACTACAACCACAGTCGCGCGAACGTGACCTTGAGCACGGGAACTATTCGCCGGTTATTAAGGTTATTATGACTGTCGGCGATGGCGCGGCGGACCATCAGGCCGGAAGTTTCGGGGAGAGGGAGTTCCGCAATGCCCCGCGTTGCCAACAGTTCCGTTCTGATTTCCCTTGTGGTGATGATGTTCGCGGCGCTTCTCGTGGCGACGCCGACCTTGGCTCTGCTCACCCACCCGCAGGAGCGCTCCATCGAGGCGCCACGGCCGGTGAGCACTGCCTCCGCCTTCGCCTGATGCACCCGGATAGGCTCAGCCTTTCCTTTGACCTTGCCCGCGCGCCCCGGAATTTCGGAGCGTGAGGCGGCTGGTCGCTCTTCCTGGGCCGGCGATCGCGCCTGGCGCGCGCTTGACGTCGCGTGTTTCTGCGGCCGCTTGACGGCCGCTACCGTCCCCCGCCGCATTTCTTTCTCTTCAGATCAAATCACAGGACAGCAAGATGATCCGGCCTCGCTTCTGGATGGGTTCGCGTGCGCTCGTCGTCTCGGCTGGTCTCCTGGTTGCCTTGAGCGGCCCTGCTGCGGCCCAGGGTGCGCGCGCCATGTTCCCCGTCCAGCCCGCGTCGCCCGTGCATGATTTCTTCTCCATGCTGTTTGGCGGAGGACGAGCCGCCCCCCGGCAGGAAGCGCCGCGCATCCTCGTGCTCCCGCGCGCGGCGGAAACGCCGAGCTACAGCTCCAGCGGCGGCGGCATCGGCTATTGTGTGCGCACCTGCGACGGCCGCTATTTCCCGCTTCAGGGCCGCGCCGGCGGCGAGAAGAGCGACATCGCCCAGTGCAACGCATTCTGCCCGGCGGCCAAGATGGCCGTGTACAGCACCTCCGACGCCGCCCGCGGCATCGACGCTGCCGTCTCCAGCGACGGCAAGCCCTATTCCGAGCTGCCCAACGCCTACGTCTTCCGCCAGAAGCTGGTGGATGGCTGCACCTGCAACGGCAAGGTGGGCGGCATGGCCAAGGTTGACGTGAAGGAGGACGCCACGCTCAAGCGCGGCGACATCGTCATGACCGAGGAGGGGAGCCGCGTATTCACCGGAAGCCGCAAGGGCCCGCCCTATCGCGAGGCGGATTTCGTCACCCCGGCGCGCTTTCCCGAACTGCCGCGCGCCATCCGCGCCCGTCTCGACGAGCTGAAAGTGGCGTCCCGCTGAGGCTTCAGCCAGCCACGGCGCGCGAGCGCGGCTTCTTGACAGGCTTCACCTTGGCGACATCCGCCGGTTCGGCGGCTGCCTCCGTCATCCCGTCAGCGGTCTCCGCATCCCCGCGCGCAGTGTCCTGTGCCGGGGCGTCCTCGGCCACAGCATCCTCGTCCAGCAGCGCGCGGATGCGCTCTGCCAGATCGCCGGCGCCGTTGGCCACCGCGGCCCGGATCGGCGAGCCCGGACCCTCGAGCCTGGCGGTCAGGGCGGTGAGGCGGGCCGCAAGGTCTGCCACGCTCTCGCGCAGGGCAATATCGGAGGCGCCGTCGAACCGCTCGGCTGCAGCGCCTGCGCTTGCGGAGGCGTCCTGCGTCGCCGGGATCGGCTGATCGCGGCGGCTGCGCTGGACCGCCTCCTCCATCAGCGCGTGATCCGCCCTCAGCATGCGCAGCGTGTCGGCAAGGCGGCGGTTCTCCGCCTCCGCCGAAGCGAATTCCGTGGCCCGGCGCTGCTCGAAGGCGTGGATGACCGCGCGGCTGGCGTCGAGGTCGGTCTCCGCCGTGGCGAGCCCCGCCGCGAGTCGGTCGCGCTCCCCCTCCAGCTCGGCAATGCGCGTCGCCCGCGCTTCGCTCTCCGCGACCTTGAGGGCGAGCGCTTCCTGCGCCTCGGTGAGATCGGTGCTCAGCTCGGTGGCGGCGTCGGCGGCGATGGTGCGCGCCTCGGCGGCGGCGGCACGCTCCGCGTCCAGCGTGGCGCTGGTCTCTTCCAGCCGGCGGGTGGTGTCGGCGAGACCGGCGCCGAGGCCCGCCGCGTCGGCCTCCAGAGCCACGATGCGCGCGGTCGCAGCGGACAGCGCTTCCTCCCGCGCCCGCAGCGCGGTCGCGAGGTCGCGGGCGTCGCCCTCCAGCTTGCCGTGCATAGCCTGGAGCGTCGCAAGCGCGCTGGTCCGCTCCGCCAATTCCTGCTCGATGCGGGCGAGGGTCGCGACGCGATCGGCGAGCTGGTCCTGAGTTTCGCCCAGCACCACGTCCCGCTCGGCGCTGGTGGCCTGGAGCACGGCATGCTGCGCCTGCAGGGCTTTCAGCTCACCCTCCAGGTCGAACACCCGCTGGCGCTGCGTCTCGATGGTCGCGGCGTGGGAGACGATGGTTTCGCGCATGGCGTCGGACTGCAGCTCGAGCCGCCGCTGGTTCAGCGCGAAGAAGGCGCGCTGCTGGTCCTTGTCCGCCTGGACCTCGAAGATGGAGATGGGCACGGCGGCTTCCACCCGCCGGGTGGTGAGCCGCACCGCCCGGTGCCAGACCGCCGGGAGCACCAGGAGGGCCACGAGCGTTGCGATCAGCACGCCCAGCATGAAATACATGATCTGTTCGATCACGCGCGCACTCGCCCTTCGCCTGGAGCCTCACCCGGCGTCTGCCCCGGCCTCCACGCATCCGTTCCCGGACGCGCGCCCGGCCCTGGGCATCGCCGCAAGTCCGCCGGGGGAGGGCGCCCCTGTCCCGCCATCCCCGTCAAACTCTACTGCCATTCATGCCATGGCACGCGCGCCGGTGCCAGCGCCGAGGCGCGAGCGTGGCTCTGGCATAAGGCAATTGGGGATCAGAAGGGGTTCCAGGTGGGGCTCGGGGTGAACTTGAGGTATCCGAGGTTGGCGCCCAGGCGCACGCCGACGCCCGAGCGGATCGGCACCACCACGATTCCGTCGGCGCCGAGCGCCGTCATGCCGAAACCCGCCACGAGATAGGCCGAGCCGGAGATGCCGCCGAAGCGGCGGAAGATGTCTTCCACGCTGCGCAGGTTGTAGACGAGGATCATGGTGCGCGCGCCGTCGCCGCCGAAGTCCCAGCCCACCGAGGGGCCCTGCCAGAAGATCTTCAGGTCGCCGGCGTTGCGGGTGTAGAGCACACCCTCGCCGTACCGCAGCCCGCCAACAAAGGCGCCGGCGCCTTCCTGGCCGAGGATGTAGCCGTTGGGCTGGCCCCACTGGCCCACTGCCTTCTCGATGGAAAGGGCGAGACCGCGGGAGACGCTGCCGAAGAAGGAATGGCCTTTGCTGACCAGCTCGTTGGTCGAATAGTTCTGCGGCGTCGGCCCCTGGCCCTGGGCGGCGGCCGGGCCGGCGGCGAGGACGATGCCTCCCGCAAGGCCAACGAAGAGGCCGAGGAAGCGCCGGCGGGCCGTGATGCGGCCATGGGTCTTGGGGAAGCTCAAAGAGAAGCGCATGGGGGATCTCGCGGTGGGCTTCGACGACTTGCTACAACGGCGGCCGCCTCGAATCGCATCAATTATGGCGACCACTGTGACGCTGCAAAGGCGTGCGAGGGCGTATGCGCAGAGGTTGCGCCGCAATCACCATGCGGGGATTGGATTATCGGGGCGTTAATCGCCCGCCGCGCCCGGACCGCCCGCGCCCCAGGCGACGAAGCCGTGCACCTTGAAGCCGGCTTCCTCGTGACCATAGGTCAAGGGAGTGCCGTCCGGGCGGGTGACGCTTCCGCCTGCGGCGGCCACCACCGCGTGGCCGGCCGCGGTGTCCCATTCCATCACCGTGCCCAGGCGGGGATAGAGATCCACCTTGCCCTCCGCCAGCAGGCCGAACTTGAGGGCGGAACCCGCCGGGATGCGCTCGGCCACGGGGTAGCGGTCGATCAGCGCGTCGGTCGCCGGATCGCCATGGGAGCGGCTGGCCGCCACCACCAGCGGACCCTCGGGCACCCGTCGGCAGGCGATGGGCGTCCAGGTTTCGGCGTCGGCCGGCGCGCCGGGCGCGCGCAGCGCACGGAAGGCGGCGCCGGGCCGGCCGGCAAAGAGCAGGCCGCGGGCCGGGGCGTACACCACGCCAAGCACGGGGGTCGCATTCTCCACCAGGGCGATGTTGACCGTGTATTCGCCGTTGCCCGAGATGAACTCGCGCGTGCCGTCGAGCGGGTCGACGAGAATGAAGCGGTTGCCGCAGTCCACCTGCGCGCCGAGCGACATCGCCTCCTCGGCCACCACGGGCACGCCCGGCAGCAGGCGCGCCAGGGCCTCGCAGATGATGGCTTCGGCGGCATGGTCGGCCGCCGTCACCGGGCTGAGGTCGGCCTTGTGGGAGGGGTCGATGCCTTCCGCCTCAATCCGGCGGATGGCGACACCCGCCGCAAGGGCCGCATCCGCGAAGCCGGCGAGGATCGCGGCGTCGGTGGGCGCGCTGGCGCGGGGCGGGTGCAGGGTCATGGTCCGGCCTCGTGGGAATGGGGACGCTGTCTCTAGCCGCGCGCGAGGCGGCTGTCGATGCGGCCGGCCCGGCGTTCGGCTTGTGGCTGCCGTTGCCGGCGGTGTATCAGGGCCACAGCCAATGGATACGGATTCGGGCGCGCCCGCCGCTCCGTCTCCGCCGCCGTCCGGGAGAAGCCATGTCCACCGACGCCTCCGCTCCCGCCGCGACCGTGTCGGTTGCCGTTTCCGCCCTCGACCTCGGTGCGCTGCTCTGCTCGCGCGTCTGCCACGACGTCATCAGTCCCGTCGGCGCCATCGTCAACGGCCTCGAGGTGCTGGAGGACGAGAACGCCGCCGACATGCGCGAGGTGGCGCTGGACCTCATCGCCAAGAGCGCACGTCAGGCCTCGGCCCGCCTGCAATTCACCCGTCTCGCCTTCGGCGCCGCCGGCTCGGCTGGAGCGCGCCTCGACCTCGGCGATGCCGAGCAGGTGGTGCGCGAGGTGGTGGAGGACCAGCGCACGACGCTCGACTGGAGCCTGCCGCGCGAGCTCCTGCCGAAGAACCGGGTCAAGATGCTGCTCAATCTGGTGCTGCTGGCGGGCTCGACCATTCCGCGCGGCGGCGTCATCCGCGTCACCGGAAGCGGGGAGGGGGGCGCCATGGTATTCGCCCTCGTCTCCACCGGCCCGAGCGCGCGCATTCCCCAGGGGCTGGAGGCGCTGGTGACCGGCGTCGTGCCCGAGGGCGGTCTCGACGCCCATTCGGTGCAGCCTTTCTATGCCGGCATGCTGGCACGCGACTGCGGCCTCGCCATCGCCTTCGCCCAGGATGGGGATACGGTCACGCTCTCCGCCCGCTGAGGCGCTCGGGAGCCGGCCTGTCCAAATGAAAAAGCCCCGCTCGGCGGGGCTTTTGCGCAGGTGCGAGGAGAGGGGTCAGACGGCGATGCGCTCGGCGCCCGGCATGGGCTCGCGCAGCACGTAGCCGCGGCCCCACACCGTCTCGATATAGTTCTTGCCGGAGGAGGCGTTCGCCAGCTTCTTGCGCAGCTTGCAGATGAACACGTCGATGATCTTGAGCTCGGGCTCGTCCATGCCGCCGTAGAGATGGTTCAGGAACATCTCCTTGGTGAGGGTCGTGCCCTTGCGGAGCGAGAGCAGCTCCAGCATCTGGTATTCCTTGCCCGTGAGGTGGACCCGGCTGCCCTCGACCTCGACGGTCTTGGTATCGAGGTTCACCACCAGGTCGCCGGTCTGGATCACCGATTGGGCATGGCCCTTGGAGCGGCGCACGATGGCATGGATGCGCGCCACCATCTCGTCCTTGTGGAAAGGCTTGGTGAGGTAATCATCGGCACCGAAGCCGAAGCCCTTCACCTTGTCTTCCGTATTGGCGAGGCCGGAGAGGATGAGAATGGGCGTCTTGACCTTCGCCACGCGCAGGGAGCGCAGGACCTCGAAGCCCGACATGTCCGGCAGGTTGAGGTCAAGAAGGATAATGTCGTATTCGTAGACCTTGCCGAGGTCCACGCCTTCCTCACCGAGGTTGGTCGTATAGACGTTGAAGCTCTCGGTCTTCAGCATCAGTTCGATGCCTCGGGCCGTAGCACTGTCGTCCTCGATGAGCAAGACGCGCATGGCTATCCCTTTCCTCGCAACTAGCCGAAAGGCGGCGCCGCCGACTTTCGTTGCTCGGCCATCGGGGTGATTCGCGTTACGTGTGTAGAATCGTTAACAGAACTCGATTCTACCCCACAAGAGTCTTTGGAAAATTCTTTGCGCCCGGGAGTCAAGACTGACTCTGTTTCAGGCACTTAAGGTTTTCCACAGCCCCTCGGTGTACGCCCCGTCACCCCTCGTTCGAGCCCCTGATGGGCGGTGTCCGGATCCGCACGGCCTGCGCGTCACCCGAACCGTAGCGTCATCATTAACGAAGGCGGTAAACGATTGGTTGCCGGGCGCACATTCGTGGTGAAATTCCTGCTACGGCGACGCCGCAGGTAAGGAAAGGGCAACCAGCTCAAGACATTCTCTCAGCCCGGAAGCACCGGGCGCCCATGGGCAGGCGCGCGGGGGCCTCGTTAGGTGGACGGAGCAGACGCCGATGAAGTCGCGTGACCCCCTCATCCGAGCCAAGAAGTTCCAGATCGACGACGCACGGCGTCGCCTCGGACAGATCGAGAGCATGATCGCCGAGTTCGAGCGCATGGCCGGCGAGCTCGACCGGGACATCGCGGGGGAAGAGGAGCGTTCCGGCATCACCGATCCGCGCCACTTCGCATATCCCCCGCTGGCGCTGGCGGCCCGCAACCGCCGCGACAACCTCCGCCGCTCCGCCGACGAGCTGAAGACCCAGCGGGACGACGCCACGGCTCTGCTCGCCGATGCGGAGGCCGATCTCGCTCTGGTGGAGGCCGCCGGCGAGATGGACCGGACCGGGCGGGTGGAAAACGGCCAGCGCCGCGCGCCGCTGCGGCCGACCGAGCCGGTACGCTACTGATCTTTGCCCCGGCCGGCGGGCTTGGGGTACTCTGGTAGCCGCACGACCGGTGCGGCGGCCACTTTTTCCCGCCAAGCGGGCGATCGCGGGCCTGGAAGGCTTCCATTGCAGCGTACCGCTCCGTTAGCTTCTGCTCGGCCCCATCCGAGCGCGAGCAGTCCGTGACACCCCACCGCAAGGTCCATGCCCTCGTTGACGCTATCGCCGCCGGCGACCTGCGCGCCTTCGAGGAGCTGTACCGGCTCACCAGCCCCAAGCTGTACGGGCTGCTGCTGCGCCTGCTGCGTCGTCCGGAGCTCGCAGCCGAGGCCATGCGGCAGGCCTACCGGCGTGTGCGGGTCGAGGCGCACACCCTGCGCGCCAATGAGGATCCGGTGTGCTGGATGGTGGCCATCGCCCGCGCGTGCGCCCTCGACATGGCGTGGCGCCGTCCGGTGGGGGACGCCTTCGAGCCCTTCGATGCCGCGCAGCGCGGCCGCGATCCGCTCGCCTCGCCCCACCGCAGCCCGGCGCTGACGCGGCTCCTCACCTGCCTCGGACGGCTGCCGGAAGAGCGCCGGCGGATGATGCTGCTGGCCTTCTACGACGGCTGGAGCTGCGAGGCGCTCTCGGTCTATTTCGACGCGCCGGTGGCGGCAATCCGCTCCTGGATGGGGCGCAGCGTGTCCCAGCTCGGCGACTATCTGGCGCGGCGGCCATGATCGCCTCCTCCGGCGCGCCGCCGGGTTCTCACCCCTCCGAGGCCGATCGCATCCTCGCCGCGGAATATGTGCTCGGCACCCTCGATCGCGAGGAGCGCCGCCAGGTCCGGGCGCGCTGTGCGTCCGATCCGCCATTCTTCTCTCTGGTGCGGCTGTGGGAGCGGCGGCTCTCGCCGCTGCACGAGCTGGCGGTGCCGGTCATTCCGCCCCCCGACATCTGGCGCGCCATCTCCGCCGACCTTCGTGTCGCCCCGCCGGTTCCGCGGAACACGGCGGCGCGCGGTGCCGCACCGGTGGCCGAGGGTCCGCGCCGGTCGGCGGGCTCGGATGGGCGTCCGGCGCGCACCGGCGAGCGCCCGGGGAAGGGGGCCGTGGCGCGGGTGCGACGGCTGCTCGGTATCGGCATGGGCATGGATGGGGGCAAGCCTGCCGCCGCCACCGAGCGGCGCGCCCGGCGCAGCCATTTTCCTCCGCCCGAGGCGCCGGCAAAGCGGGTCTCCGCCGACCTTCTGACGCCGGAGGGGCGCACCCTCGGCGGCGCCATCCGCGAGGCGGTCGCCGCCGGTCTGCTGCCCCAGGCCGCGCCCGATCCGGCGCCGCCCCCGCCGCCGCGGCCGGCGGATGCCGAAGCGCGGCTGCCCCCGCCGCTCAAGCTGGTGACGCCGCCGGTCCGTCCGCGCCCGCCGCCCGAGCCGCTGAAGCCGCCGCCCGCCTTCATGTTCCTGGAGCCGGACCCGCCTCCCTCCCCACCGGACGAGTCCGCGGCCGAGCCGTCCCCCGCCGGGGCAGACGCTGCGTCCGCTTCAGTGGCGCCCACGCCCGCGCCGGATGGAGCCGCGCCGTCGCTGCCGTCTGCGTCGGCAGACGGCGACGTGATTTTTGCGGCCAGCGAACCAGCCCCGGCCGCGGTGGAGCGCGGCGGAGAAGCCGCGTCGCCGGAGCCGAAAGATCGGGGCGAAGGGAGCCCGGTGGAAACGGCAGCCGACGCGCTCGCCGGACTTGCCCCGCCGCCCGCCGAACGCGAGGCGCCGGTCACATCGCCGGATGTTGAGCCTGCGCCCGAACAGGTCGTGCCGCCGGCCGAGGCTTTCGTGGCGGACACATCCTCGTCCCAACGGGAGCCTGACCCGGCAGGGAGCACGGCAGCGCCGCTTGCGCTGCCGGCGCCCGCGCCGGTGTCGGACCCTGGCACTTCGCTTTCCCCCGAACTGGCGCCTTCGGAAGCTCGCTCCGGCGAACCGGCCGTTGTGGAGCACCCGTCTGCCGATCCGGCTGTGGGGGAGGAGGCGACGCCCTTGCCGGGCTGGGCGGCGGAGGTCGCGTCCGGGGAGGTCTCGGCCCTGCCGGAGGACTCGGAGGCGGGGCTCGTCCCCGTGCCGCTGAGCGCGCCACCTGCGCCGCGGGCCGTCCCGTGGCGGAGCGTGGCCCTGGGGCTTGCCGGTCTCGTCATCGCCCTCGGCGGCGTTCTGGCCTATCGCGAATGGTTCTGGCCGGGGGGCGGCCAGTGGATTGGCGTCATGCAGCCCGAGGCGCTGCCGGCGGTGGTGGTGCGCCTCGACCCCGACAGCGGCGTGGTGTTCGTGCGGGCCTTCGCGCCGCCCCCGGCCGAAGGCGAGGTCTTCCGGCTCTGGATCGTCACCCCCGCGGCGGGCACGCACCTCGTCGGCAGCTTCTCCGCCGGGCTGTCCGCGCGCCTGCCGGAGGTGGCCGCCATCGGCCGCAGGGGTCTTACGTCGGCCGAGCTGGTGGTGACGCGCGAGCCGGCTGAGCGGGCGGACCCAAAGACCGCCGGACCCGGCGGGAGCGTGCTCTATCGCGGTCGTCTCGTACCGGAATGACCGCTCGGGCCACGCAATGCTCACGGACGACAGTGGGAGAGATCAGCGCGAGGGCTGCGCCGCAAGGCCGGGGCCGACGATGGCGTGGCTGGCGAAGTCGGCATCGGCGAGCGCGACCCGGTTGCGGCCCAGCGCCTTGCCCGAATAAAGCGCTGTGTCGGCGGCGTTGATGAGGCTTTCGATGCTGTCGCAGCCGGGTCGCCCGGGCACATAGGTGGCGGCGCCGACGGTGAGGGTCACGCCGATCTCGCGCCCGGCGACGCGCCCCAATTGCTCCTGAACCAGCTGGCGCAGCCGCTCGGCGGTCACCAGGGCGCCTGCCGCATCCGCCCCCGGCAGGAGGATGCAGAACTCCTCGCCGCCGTGGCGGCCCACCACGTCCTGCGGCCGCAGGGCGCGGGGCACGATGGCGGCAAAGCGCTTCAGCACCAGATCGCCCACGTCGTGGCCGAACCGGTCGTTCACCGACTTGAAGTGGTCGAGGTCGGCCAGGAGCAGGGAGAAGGGCTGTCGACGGGTGCGCGCGGCCTGCATCATCCCGGCGCCGCTGCGCAGGGTCGTGCGGCGGTTGAACAGGCCCGTGAGGTCGTCCACCGAGGCGAGTTTCTCGAGCACCATGAAGAGGCTCCCGAAGGTCCAGCCGATCGCCAGCACGAGACCCGCGATCACCGTCACCACCTCCACCAGGCTCTTCTGTTCGTCGGCATGGGGCAGCAGGCCGAGCTGCGCCGCAATGGCGCGCATCACATAGCCTGCAGCGAGGCAGATCAGCACCATGGAGCAGCCGAGCCGCGAGATGATCGGCCCACTCCCCGGCGTCTCCATCAGCGCGCGGGCGGCGAATGCGCTCCAACCCGCCACCAGGATCGACATGATGGTGACGCGATCCGTCAGATGGTCGCCCGAGGCGAGGGACCAGGCGAGGCCGAGCACCCCTGCCGACGCGACCACCGCCACGGAGGTGAGCGCCATCGGTCGATCGTCGAAGGCGCGGATGCCGCTGTAGATCAGCCCCATGCCCAGCAGGATGCAGGCGTTGCCGATCAGCACGCTCGGCGCCAGTCCCACTTGCGGACGCGCCGCGATGAACACGCACCCGGCGGTGAGGAAGAGATTGGCCAGAGCCCAGGCGAACAGACAGGAGGCCTGCAACCGCCATCCCGCCATCAACTGGAGGCCGGCCAGCATGGCGCCCACCAGTGCCGACACGGACAGGACGGTCTGGACCTGAAAATCCATCAAAACGACCCCTCCCCGCAGGGGCATGCACACGCAAGCTGGATGGTGATGGGATACATGCGCCTATAGCGAGCAGTCCCGCAAGGCGGTTGAAAGCGCGTCCGGGCGCATTTTTGTTTCCGGATCGGCACCGGATACGAAATATCCCTCCAGCACGCAAGGCGCCGCTGGGGAAGGAGCGTGCGCGGTGTGGCGCCCTCGCTATGATGCGGGGCCGCCGGCCCGCCTCGGGCCGTCGCGCCGCTGCCGCGAGGAGATCCATGGCCGATCCGAACCGTCCCCGCCCCGTCGACCGTGCGCTCGATCCGAGCTTCCGGCACGGCCAGTCGACGGAACCCAATTATTCGGGCGTCACCTCCTTCCTGCGGCGGCGCTACGCGCACGACGGTGGGGGCGCCGAGGTGGTGGTCTGGGGGGTCCCCCTTGACGTGACAGTGTCGAACCGGCCGGGCACGCGGTTCGGGCCGCGCGCCCTCAGGGCCGCCTCCTCGATCCTCGACGGCGACCCGTTCTATCCCTTTGGCTTCGACCCGTTCGAGACGCTGGATGTGGCCGACGCCGGCGACTGCGTCTTCGATTATGGACTGCCTGCCGGCATTCCCGGCGCCATCGCCGCACAGGCTGCCGCGCATTACGCACGCGGCAGCCATCTCGTCACCCTCGGCGGGGATCACTTCCTCACCTATCCGGTGCTGCGCGCCCTCACTGCGCGCATCGGCGAGCCGGTGGCGCTCATCCAGTTCGATGCTCACCAGGATACCTGGGACGACAACGGCGAGCGGGTCGACCACGGCACCATGATTACCCGCGCCGTGCGGGACGGGCTGATCCGGGTGGACCGCTCCATCCAGGTCGGAATCCGCACCCATGCGCCACACGCTTATGGCATCGAGATCGTGCACGGCCTCGTGGCCGGCGACATGGGACCGGCGGCCCTGGCGGAGCGGATCTGCGAGCGGGTGGGCGACGCCCCGGCCTATCTGACCTTCGATATCGACGCTTTGGATCCGGCCTTCGCCCCCGGCACCGGCACGCCGGTCTGCGGCGGGCTCTCCATGCGCGAGGCCATCGCCTGCCTGCGCCGCCTCGGCGGGCTGGACCTGAAGGGCTTCGACGTGGTGGAGGTCTCGCCGCCCTACGACCACGCCGAGATCACAGCACTTGCCGGCGCGACGCTCGCCTCGCTCTATCTCTGCCTCCTGGCGGAGCGCAAGGAAATGGGCCGTCCCATCGCGCCCTGACGCAGCGGCTGCGGCGTTCCGGCGCTTGGCGCGCCGGGCGCGCGGCCTTGTCCGGACCTGGCGGATGTGGGACAGCCTGCCCACCGCCGACGGGAGCTGAACACCATGGGGAACCGGCCGAAGGCTTCCGCTTATGCCTTGCCCGCGCTGGGCCTGCTGCTGGCGCTGATGTTCCACCTGCACCCGGAGCTCGCGCCCGGCGGGCGGGGCCTGCTGGTGGGCATTTTTTCCGTCTTGGCCGTGGCGCTGCTGTGCGGCTCGGCCTTCTCCACCGTCAGCCACGCGGACGTGGTGGCGGCGCGTCTTCGCGAGCCCTTCGGGACGCTGCTGCTGACCTTCTCGGTGACCATCATCGAGGTCTCGATCATGGCCTCCATGATGCTGAACGGCGAGAACAACCCGACCCTCGCGCGGGAATCGGTTCTGTCGGTGCTGATGATCGTCAATACCGGCATCGTCGGGCTGTGCCTGCTGCTCGGCAGCATCAAGCATCGCGAGCAGACCATCCAGCAGCAGGGCGTGTCCGGTTATCTCTCGGCGATGATCGCGCTCGGCGTGATGCTGCTGATCCTGCCCAGCGAGACCCGCGCGGGTGCAACCGGCACCTTCTCTCCCGTGCAGCTCGCCTACATGTCCATGATCGCGCTCGCGCTCTACGCGGCCTTTCTCTACATGCAGACGGTGCGCCACCGCGAGCATTTCGCGACCCAGCCGGAAGGCCATGCCGAGCCGAAGCCGAAGGCCCGGGCGTTCCTCCTCGCCTTGTTCATGCTGCTCGCGAGCCTCGCGGCGGTGGTGTCCCTTTCCCGCAACGTGGCGGAGACCTTCGAGCACTTCCTCGGTCAGTTCCAGCTCGAGGATCCCGACGCGGTAATCGGCGCCCTGGTCGCAACGCTCATCCTGCTGCCCGAAGGCATCAGCGCGGTGCGGGCCGCTGCGCGCAACCATCTCCAGCATTCGTTGAACATCGCACTCGGATCGGCGCTCGCCACCGTCTCCCTGACCATTCCGGCGATGGCGTTCATCAGCGTCATCATCGGCCGTCCCATGGTGCTCGGCCTCGACAACGAGGACCGCACCATGCTGCTCCTCACCTTCGTCCTCGCCATCCTGTCCTTCGGCACGGGCCGGACGAACGCGCTGAACGGCGTGGTCCACCTCATCGTCTTCTGCGTCTACGTGATGCTCCTCTTCCTGCCTTGAGGGCGCCCACAGGCCGCGACGTGGCGGGCCGGTGGACATCGGGCGGGGCGGATGGCATGTTCCGCGCGACTTGAACGAGGCCCGGGCCGTGAAGAACTTCCTGCTCTACATCTTCACCTGGTGGAACAAGCAGACCGTCGGCACCATGCTGTGGACCCGTCGGTTCGGCGAGTTCGTGGGCGAGGACGAGTTCGGCAACCGCTACTACCGCACCGCGGGCGGGAAGGTGGACCCGACGCTCGGCTTCGAGCGCCGCTGGGTGATCTATCCGGGCTATGCGGAGGCCACCACGATCCCCTCCGGCTGGTGGGGCTGGATGCACCATCGGGTGGATACGCCGCCGGTGGACGAGAGCTACACCCCGCGCCCGTGGCAGAAGCCGCACCGCCGCAACATGACCGGCACGCCCGGTGCCTACCGCCCCAGGGGCTCGGTGCTGGCCGGCGGGCTGCGTCCCCGCGTCACCGGTGACTACAAGGCCTGGACGCCCGGCGAATAGGCCCGTCCTCGGGTCGGCCGCCGCCGAAGCTGCCTTGCCGCCGCCCGATTCGGTCGGTCAGAAGAGGCCGGGCCGGGATTGTCCTTCGGCCGCGCCGCCATTCCACGGGTTCTTGTCCTGATGCGCCTTTCGAGCACCGTTCCGCTGCTGGCCGCGGCTCTTCTCGCCGCCGCGATGCCTGAGGCGATGGCGCAGGGGCGCAACACGATCGAGCAGATGCCGCTGCCCCCGCCGGGCACCGTGCCGGTCCAGCGCCCGCCCGTGGCGGCGCCAGTCCAGCGTCCGGCCGCGCCCGGCGCCGTTCAGCGCGGCCCGGCGCCGCAGCTGCCGCCCGGCACGCAGCCGGTCCCGCCGCCCCCCGCCGGGACGGCGGGATCGGAGGACGGCGACGTGGTGGTGGTGCAGCCTCCGGCCCAGAAGATCCCCAATGCCTTCGCGGTCTATGCCGGCCTCGACAAGATCACCGGCCGCATCACCTCGTTCGACGTGGCGATCGGCGAGACCGCCCAGTTCGGCGCGCTTCAGGTGACGCCCCGGGTCTGCTACACCCGGCCGGCCACCGAGACGCAGAACACCACCTCCTTCACCGAGGTGAACGAGGTGACGCTGCAGGGCCAGGCCAAGCGCATCTTCACCGGCTGGATGTTCGCCGCGAGCCCGGGCCTCCACGCCGTGGAGCACCCCATCTACGACGTGTGGCTGATCGGCTGCAGGGCCTCGGCCCCGGTGACGGCGCGCGGCCAGCAATAGAAATCGCCCTCGGCCTGGAGCGCGTGCTCCAGCAGGCGGTGATAGTGCCGACGTGAGACTTCCAGCGCACCGAACGTCTTCAGGTGGCTGGTGACGAACTGCGTGTCCAGCAGCCGAAAGCCCCCGGCGATGAGCCGCCCCACCAGATGCACCAGCGCCACCTTGGACGCGTCCCGCTCGCGGTGGAACATGCTCTCGCCGAAAAACGCCCCGCCGAGCCGCACGCCATAAAGCCCGCCCACCAGTTGCCCGTCGCGCCAGGCCTCCACCGTGTGGCAGCGGCCGCGGGCGAACAATTCGCCGTACAGCCGGCGGATGCGCTCGTTAATCCAGGTCTTGTCCCGCCCCTCCTGCGGCTCGGCGCAGCCGTCGATGACCGCTTCGAAATCGTGGTCGACCCGCACCTCGAACTTGTCGGCGCGGACCGTGCGGGCGAGGCGCGAGGAGAGGTGGAAGCCGTCGAGCGGAATGATCCCGCGCCGCTCAGGCTCGATCCAGTAGAGGCCCGGGTCGTCGGCACTCTCGGCCATCGGGAAGATGCCGCAGGCGTAGGCCTTCAGCAGGACGTCAGGGGTGATCTCGACGATCTGGTCGCTCGGCCGGCTCATGACGGGCCAGTCTAGCAGCAAATCCAGCACCCGTGTGGCGCGGCGCGGCCCGCGCGCAAGCTTGGCCGGCTCAAGAGGCGCTCCGGGAAGGGCTGTGCGACCGTTTGACACGGGCCGGAGCGGTCCCCGCGCCCGGCACGACGCTCACCCGCGGGACAGGAAATTCCCGATGCGCGCCACCGCCTCCGTCATGTCCGGCGCCGATCCGGCGTAGGAGATGCGCAGGAACTGCCGCCCTCGGAACGGGTCGAAGTCCACCCCCGGCGTCGCGGCCACGTGGGCGGCGTCGAGCAGGCGACGGGCGAAGGCCGCGGAATCGTCGGTGAAGTCGGACACGTCGGCATAAAGATAGAAGGCGCCGTCCGCCGGCAGGAAGCGGGAGAGCCCGGCCTTGGGCAGGCCCTCGGTGAGGATGCGCCGGTTCTCCACATAGGTGGCCTTAACCTGCTCCATCTCCGCGCGGCCCTCGAAGGCGGCGTCGGCGGCGATCTGGGACAGGGTCGGCACCGAGATGGAGAGGTTCTGCTGGAGGCGCTCCATGGTCCGCGCGGCGCCCGGCGGAACCACCATCCAGCCGACGCGCCAGCCGGTCATGCAGAAGTATTTGGAAAAGGAGTTGATGACGGTCGCGTCGTCGCCGATCTCCACCGCGCTCACCGCCGGGAAGGCGTAGTCGAGGCCGTGGTAGATCTCGTCCGAGACGAAGGCGAGGCCGAGATCGCGGGCGAAGGCGTAGAGCGTGCTCAGCGCGGCGCGGTCCATCATCGTGCCGGTAGGATTGGCGGGGCTCGCCACCAGAACGCCCTTGAGCGGCGTGCTGCGATGGGCCTCCAGCAGCCGCTCGGGCGTGAGCGCATAGCGATCCTCGGCATGAGTCTCGATGAGCACCGGCTCGCAGCCCAGCGCCGACAGGACGTGGCGATAGGGCGGATAGCCCGGCGCGGCGATGGCCACGCGGTCGCCGGCCTCGAACAGAGCGAGGAAGGCGAGAATGAAGCCACCCGAAGAGCCATTGGTCACAACGATGCGCTCGGGATCGACGGCCACGGCGTGCCGCTCGGCATAGTGGCGGGCGATGCGCGCGCGCAGCGCCGGAATGCCGAGGGCGGCGGTATAGCCCACCTGGCCGGCCTCGATCGCCGCTGCCGCTGCCCGCCGGGCCACCTGCGGGGCGGGCGCCGCGGGTTGCCCTACCTCCAGATGGATCACGCGGCCGCCTTGGGCCTCGATGCGGGCGGCATGCTCCATCACGTCCATGACGATGAAGGGCTCCACCGCGCTGCGGCGGGAGAGGCGGACGGGGTGGGGAAGGGGATCGCGCATCATGTCCGGTGCCCGGGTTCTTTCTTGTCGAGGCGGAGCGGGGCTGCCCCCGCGCTGCCGTGCTGCCGCCTTATTCTGCCTGTCCCTGAGACGGGTTCGCCCCAACGTGAAGGCCGGCGCATTGACCTCGCGTCCCGTGGACGCCAGTGTCCGGCAGTCTCGTAGCCTGTGTGCCGGGGCGAGCCAAGGTGCGAACCGCAGCCAGCGGAGCGCCACGCCGCGGGAGGTCGTGCGCCGAAGTCTCGCGCGCAGCCCCGGGGCGCGACTCAGCTGGCGAAAGGAATGGATCCGAGCCGAGCAGCAATGCACAAGTTTCTGCCCAAGCCTTTCCCCATGCCTTTCCGCGGGCCGCGGCGCACGTCCGCCTTCTCTCGTGTGCCGGCCCTTCTTGCGGCCGCGGGCCGCGCCCTCTGCCTTGCCGCCGCCGTGGCGCTGCCGTTCCAGGCCGCGCTGGCGCAGGAGGGACCCGGCCAGAAGCGCACGTCCACCATCCGCGACACCGAGATCGAGGCGCTGCTCGCCGACTACACCCGCCCGGTGCTGAAGGCGGCGGGGCTTGGCCAGCAGAATGTCGAGGTGGTGCTGATTTCCGAGCGCTCGTTCAACGCCTTTGTCGCCGACGGGCGGCGGATCTTCGTGAATACCGGTGCGCTGGTGGACTCCGTCACCCCCAATCAGATCATCGGCGTGCTCGCCCATGAGACCGGCCACATCGCCGGCGGCCATCTCGCCCGCATGCGCCAGCAGATCGCCGGTGCCCAGACCATGGCCATCGTCGCGATGCTGCTCGCCGCCGGAGGCGTCGCCGCGGGTGCAGCCAGTGGCATGAGTGGGCGCGACGTGGGCAACGTGGCTGGCGCCGCCATGTCGGCCCCCCAGGAAATGATCCGCCGCTCGCTGCTGACCTATCAGCGCGGCGAGGAATCCGCGGCGGACCGCTCGGCGGTGAAATATCTCGATGCCACCGGCCAGTCCTCCAAGGGCATGCTGGAAACCTTCGAGCGGTTTCAGAACGACCAGCTCTTCATCAGCCAGCGCGTCGACCCCTACATGCTGAGCCATCCCATGGCGCGCGAGCGCATTGCCGCGCTGGAGCAGCTGGCCAAGGCGAGCCCCTATTACAATACCAAGGACTCGCCCGCCCTCCAGGCGCGCCACGACATGATGCGCGCCAAGCTCATCGGCTTCATGGAGCGGCCGGAGGTGGTGGCAAGACGGTATCCGCCGTCAGACACGTCCATGGCCGCGCAATATGCCCGCGCCATCTCGGCCTATCGGTTCGGAAATATCTCCTCCGCTGTCGCCCAGATCGACGCACTGATCGCCCGCGATCCGTCCAATCCCTATTTTCAGGAGCTGAAGGGACAGGCGCTTCTGGAGGGCGGCCGTCCGGCCGAATCGGTGGCGCCGCTCCGCAAGGCGGTGCAGATGACCAATGGCGCGCCGCTAATCCGCTCCATGCTGGGGCAGGCGTTGGTGCAGTCCGGCAATCCGTCCAGCACTCAGGAGGCCATCCGCGAGCTGATCCAGGCGACCCAGCGCGATCCCAACTCGCCTTCCGCCTGGCGCTCTCTCGCCATGGCCTACGGACGTGCCGGCGACACCGCCAACGCGGATCTTGCCGCCGCCCAGGGCAATTTCGCCGCCGGCGAGTTCAAGCTGGGCCGCGAACTTGCCGCCCGCGCCCGCCTGAAGTTTCCGCAAGGCTCGCCGGGCTGGCTGAAGGCCGATGACCTCGTCAACTTCAAGCCGCCAGCCAGCGCTTCCAACCAGCAAAACCAATAGACCTTTGAACCGAACTCAATCTCAGGAGAACTTCATGCCCCCGCTTATGGGCCAGGCCCACACCGGCTTCCGGCGCTTCGCCGCCCGCGCGATTGCGCTGGGGCTAGCCGCCGTTTCGGCCGTCGTCCTCGTGGCGACCCCCGCCTCGGCCTTCACCGACGAGGAGAAGAAGGAGCTCGGCACCATCATCCGCGAGTATCTGATCCAGAATCCGGAAGTGCTGCAGGAGGCCATCTCGGTCTTGGAGAGCCGGCAGATGGTCGCCGACGCCGCCCAGCGCAGCAAGGCTGTTGCCGACATGAAGCAGCTTCTGTTGGATAGCCCGCGCGGCATCGTGGTGGGAAACCCCAAGGGCGACGTCACGCTGGTGGAGTTCTTCGATTACAATTGCGGATACTGCAAGAAGGCGCTCACGGACCTTCAGGACCTCATCAAGCAGGATTCCAACCTGCGGGTGGTTCTGAAGGAATTCCCGGTGCTGGGTCAGGGCTCCGTGGAGGCGGCGCAGGTGGCGGTGGCCGTGCGTCTCGCCGCGCCCGAAAAGTATATGGCTTTCCACCAGGCGCTTCTCGGCGGCCGCGGTCAGGCCGACCGGGCCAAGGCGCTTGCCGCCGCCAAGGACGTGGGCATCGACCCCGCCCTGCTGCAGAAGCAGTCCACCTCGCCCGAGCTGAACGCGACGCTCGACGAGAACATGAAGATCGCCGAGGCCCTCGCCCTCAACGGGACGCCGTCCTACGTGGTGGGCGATCAGGTGGTCATCGGAGCTGTCGGCCTCGACAAGCTGAAGACCGCCATCGCCGAGACCCGCAGCAAGAAGGCCGGCAAGTAATGGGCCGCAAGCCGGGCGGGCCCGGTGGCCAGCCCGGCTGACGTGCGAGGCGCGGCGCGCCGCCCGCTCTTTCCATCGGGGCCGCGCGCCCCTATAAGGCTGCGACCCGGCCGAAGGGGCCGGTGGCAGATCACGCACGGATGCCTGATACCATCCACGTCCTGAACGGGCCAAACCTCAACCTTCTCGGCACGCGCGAGCCCGGCATCTACGGCGCGGCGACGCTCGCCGACGTGGAGGCGCTGTGCCATGCCGAAGGCGCGGCCCTCGGCTTCGAGGTGGTGTTCCGGCAGACCAACAGCGAAGGCGCCCTGGTGGATCTCATCCAGGCCGCCCGCGGCGCCAGGGGCATCGTCCTCAACGCTGCCGCTTATACCCATACCTCCGTGGCGCTGCGCGATGCGGTGGCCGCGGTGGGGGTGCCCACCATCGAGGTGCACCTCTCCAACGTGTTCGCGCGGGAAGACTTCCGCCATCACTCGTTCCTGTCGCCGGTGGCCCGGGGCGTCATCTGCGGCTTTGGTCCGCAGAGCTATGTGCTCGGCCTTCGGGCGCTCGCCGCGCTGCCGCCACCTCCTTGACCCTAGAACAGCCCTCGCGCGGCCCTGACAGGCCGGCCAGAGCCAGGAAAATCATGAAGCCCTCCAACCCTCTTATCGACACCGCCATCGTCAAGGAGATCGCCGATCTCCTCTCGGGCAGCGACCTCACCGAGATCGAGGTGGAACACGAAGGCCTGCGCATCCGCGTGGTGCGCGCCCCGGCGCCCGTGACCATCGCCCAGGGCGCGCCCTATGGGGCGCCTGTTGCCCCGCACGCCGGCGGCCCGATCGCCATGGCAGCGCCGGCGGCGGCCGAGCCGGCCGACCTCTCCAAGCACCCCGGCGTCGTGGCCTCGCCCATGGTGGGCACAGCCTATCTTGCGCCGGAGCCGGGCGCCGCCCAGTTCGTGGAAGTGGGCGCAAGCGTCAAGGAAGGCCAGACGATCCTCATCGTCGAGGCCATGAAGACCATGAATGCCATTCCCGCGCCGCGTTCGGGAACGGTCACGCGCATCCTCGTGGGCAATGCGCAGCCCGTGGAATATGGCGAGCCGCTGCTCATCATCGAGTAAGCGTCCGGATCAGGCAGGCCAGAGCCGATGTTCAGAAAAATCCTCATCGCCAACCGCGGCGAGATCGCGCTGCGCATCCTGCGCGCCTGCAAGGAGCTGGGCATCGCGACGGTCGCGGTCCACTCCACAGCCGATGCCGACGCCATGCACGTGCGCCTCGCCGACGAGAGCGTGTGCATTGGCCCGCCGCCGGCTCGCGAGAGCTACCTCAATATCCCGTCCCTGCTCGCCGCCTGCGAGATCACGGGGGCGGACGCGGTGCACCCCGGCTACGGCTTCCTCGCGGAGAACGCCCGCTTCGCCGAGATCCTCGCCGACCACAACATCCATTTCATCGGCCCCAAGGCGGAGCACATCCGCATCATGGGCGACAAGATCGAAGCCAAGAAGACCGCCCAGTCGCTCGGCATTCCGGTGGTGCCCGGCTCGGATGGCGGCATCCATTCGGACGCGGAGGCCCATCAGGTCGCGGCCGAGATCGGCTTCCCGGTGCTGGTGAAGGCCGCCGCCGGCGGCGGCGGGCGCGGCATGAAGGTGGCGATGACCGCGGACGATCTCTCCGAGGCCCTCTCCACTGCCCGCACCGAGGCCAAGGCCGCCTTCGGCGACGATGCGGTCTATCTGGAAAAGTACCTCTCCACCCCGCGCCACATCGAGGTGCAGGTGCTGGGCGACGGGCGCGGCCACGCCATTCACCTTGGCGAGCGCGACTGCTCGCTCCAGCGCCGCCATCAGAAGGTGTGGGAAGAGGCGCCGTCGCCCGTCATCACCGCCGCCCAGCGCGCCGAGATCGGCGAGACCTGCGCCGCCGCCATGCGCAAGCTCGGCTATCTCGGCGTGGGCACCATCGAGTTCCTGTACGAGAACGGCCGCTTCTATTTCATCGAGATGAACACCCGCATCCAGGTGGAGCATCCGGTCACCGAGATGGTGACCGGCATCGACCTCATCAACGAGCAGATCCGCGTGGCCGCCGGCGAGCCGCTGACGCTCCAGCAGAGCGACGTGGTGATCGAGGGCCATGCCATCGAGTGCCGGGTGAATGCGGAGCATCCCACCACCTTCCGGCCCTCGCCCGGCAAGATCACGCACTACCACGTGCCTGGCGGCCTCGGGATCCGGGTCGATTCCAACGCCTACCAGGGCTACGTCATCCCGCCCACCTACGACAGCCTCGTGGGCAAGCTCATCGTCCACGGCAAGACGCGGGATGAATGCCTGCGCCGCCTGCGCCGGGCGCTGGACGAGTTCGTGGTGGACGGCATCGACACCACCCTGCCGCTGTTCCGCACCCTGGTGCGCACCCGCGACATCGCCGAGGGCAAGTACGACATCCACTGGCTGGAGCATTTCCTCGCCGAGGGCGAGGGCAAGAAGGCGGGCTGAGGACCAGCTCCGCCTTCGACCCGCTCAGCTGAACGTCGCCGCGCGCTTCAATTGCGCCGCCGCCGCCGCGAGCTCGCGCACCTTGCCGAAATCGCCGGCGCGGATGGCGTCGGTCGGCACCACCCAGGAGCCGCCCACCGCCACCACGCTCGGGAGCGCCAGATAGTCCGGCGCATTGGCCGGGCCGATGCCGCCGGTGGGGCAGAAGCGCAGGTGGGGCAGGGGACCGGCGATGGACTTGAGGAAGGCTGCGCCACCCGAGGCTTCAGCCGGGAAGAACTTCAGCACCTCGAAGCCGAGTTCCGACAGCCG
This sequence comes from Xanthobacter pollutisoli, assembly GCF_040044995.1. Classification (NCBI taxonomy): domain Bacteria; kingdom Pseudomonadati; phylum Pseudomonadota; class Alphaproteobacteria; order Hyphomicrobiales; family Xanthobacteraceae; genus Xanthobacter; species Xanthobacter pollutisoli. The sequence goes on along the minus strand of NZ_JBDZDP010000003.1, from coordinate 157,043 downwards.
CATGGCCTCTGACGCCGTGGCGCAGCCGGCCATGACCGGGATAGGGATCTCGGCGAAGGCGGCGGCGAGGTCGGGGGTCGTCCCCGGGCTGACGAGGAAGGTGGCGCCGGCGTTCATCGCGGCCGCGATCTGCCCACGCTCGACCACCGTCCCCGCGCCGGGGATGGCGCCTTCCACCTCTGCCGCGATGCGGCGCAGGGCCTCCATCGCGACGGGGGTGCGCAGCGTCACCTCGATCAGCGGCAGCCCACCCTCCACCAGGGCACGGGCGAGGGGCACCGCATCCTCCAGCCGCTCGATGACCACGACCGGGACCACCGGCGCTTTCGCAACCATGGCGAGGGGGCTGGGAAGGCTCATGACGCGTCTCCGTTTAAATCGGTTCAAGCGTAATCCGCCGCCGATGTCGAGCCCGAACCCGCCGCGGGCGCCTCGACAAACTCAGCCGACGTCGAAGGTGACGCCCTGAGCAAGGGGCAGGCGGTTGCCATAATTGATGGTGTTGGTGGCGCGCCGCATATAGGCCTTCCAGCTGTCGGATCCTGCCTCCCGGCCACCGCCGGTCTCCTTCTCGCCGCCGAACGCGCCGCCGATCTCCGCACCGGACGGGCCAATGTTGACGTTGGCGATGCCGCAGTCGGAGCCCGCGGCGGATAGGAAGCGCTCGGCCTCGCGCAGGTCCGTGGTGAAGATCGCCGACGCGAGGCCCTGCGGCACCGCGTTGTTGAGGAGAATGGCGTCCTCGAGGGCTCTGTAGCGGAGCACGTAGAGGATGGGCGCGAACGTTTCCGCAGCCACCGTGTCGGTCTGGAACGGCATCTCCACCAGCGCCGGGCGCGCGTAGAAGGCATCGAGCGCGAATTCGGCGCCCACCCGCTCGCCGCCGGTCACGCCGCCGCCGGCGGCGCGCGCCGCATCGAGCGCCACCTGCATGGCGGCGAAGGCGCCGGCGTCGATCAGCGGTCCCACCAGCGTATCGGGCGCGCGCGGGTCGCCCACGGTCACCGAGGCGTAGGCCAGCTTCAGGCGCGCCAGCAGAGCGTCGTAGATGTCGTCGTGCACGATCAGACGCCGCAGCGTGGTGCAGCGCTGGCCCGCGGTGCCCATGGCGGCGAACGCGACGGCCCGCACGGTGAGGTCGATGTCGGCCGAGGGGCACACAATGGCGGCATTGTTGCCGCCCAGCTCCAGGATCGCCCGGGCGAAGCGCTGGGCGAGGCGCGGCCCCACATGCCGGCCCATGGCGGTGGAGCCCGTGGCGGAAACAAGCGGCACGCGGGCATCGTCCACCAGCGCCTCGCCCGCCTCGCGCCCACCGATGATCACGGTGGAAAGGCCCTGCGGGACGCCGCCGAACCGCTCCGCCGCCCGGCGAAAGATGGCATCCACCGCAAGGGCGGTCAGCGGGGTCTTCTCCGACGGCTTCCACACCACCGCATTGCCGCAGACGAGGGCCAGCGCGGCGTTCCACGACCAGACCGCCACGGGGAAGTTGAATGCCGAGATCACGCCGACGACCCCGAGGGGGTGCCATGTCTCCATCATGCGGTGGTCCGGCCGCTCGGTGGCGATGGTGAGGCCGTGGAGCTGGCGCGAGAGGCCGCAGGCGAAGTCGCAGATGTCGATCATCTCCTGCACTTCGCCGAGCCCCTCCGACGTGATCTTGCCGGCCTCCAGAGTGACCAGAGCGGCGAGATCCGCCTTGGCGGCGCGCAGTTCCTCGCCGAGGAGGCGCACCAGCTCGCCACGGCGCGGGGCGGGAACCTCCCGCCATTGCCGAAAGGCGGCCTCGGCCGTGCCGATGGCTTCGGCCACGGCCGCCGCATCCCTCTCGGCCACCCGGGCGATCACCTCGCCGGTAAGGGGCGAGAGCGCCTCGCGCGGACCTGCGAGGGCGTCCGGGTCAACGCCGAGCCGCGCGAGGAGCGCGCTCGCCGCGCTGGAAATGTCGCCCGTGCTGGGAAAGCTCGCCATGGCCGTCTCCTCTTGATTGCCCCTGTTGTAGCGAGGCCGCAGGCCGGCGGGAACCGCCCGGTGAGGGGTGTGGTTGATTGGGATCGGGACATCCCAACGGAGGCAGCGATGCCGGCGAAATCCAAGGCCCAGCAGATGGCGGCGGGCGCCGCCCTTTCGGCCAAGCGGGGCGAGCGCAAGAAAAGCGAATTGAAGGGCGCTTCCCGCGAGATGGTGGACTCCATGAGCGAGAAGGAGCTTCATGATCTCGCCGCCACCAAGCGCAAGGGCAAGCCCGCTCATGTCGACCGCGACTGAAGCCTGAGGCGCAGCCATGGCGCCGCGCTCCTTCTGGAAGGGCTATCTCAAGCTCTCTTTGGTCACCTGCCGGGTGGCCATGACCCCGGCCACGACCGAGGGCGAAAAGGTGCGCTTCCACACCCTCAATCGCGCGACCGGCAACCGCATCGTGTCGCGCTACGTGGATGAGGCGTCGGGCAAGCCGGTGGCGGATGAGGACGAAGCCCGCGGCTACCAGACGGGCGACGACAGCTACGTGCTGCTTGAGGATGAGGATCTCGATTCCGTCGCGCTCGAAAGCACCAGAACCATCGAAATCGAGAGCTTCGTCCCGCGCGACAGCGTGGGCTGGATCTATCTGGAGAAGCCGCATTATCTCGTCCCCGACGACGAGGTGGGAGCCGAGGCCTTCGGCGTGATCCGCGCCGCCATGGCGGAGAGCGGAATGGCGGCCCTGTCCCGCCTCGTGCTCTACCGCCGCGAGCGGGGCGTGATGGTGGAGCCGCGCGGGCGGGGCCTGATTTTGTGGACGCTGCGGTACGGCGACGAGGTGCGCCATTTCGAAGGCGCGCTGGAAGCGGACGGGAAGCCGGAAAAAGAGGCGCTCACTTTGGTGCGCAAGCTGGTCGCGGAGCGGACCCGCCCGTTCTCGCCCGAAATGGTGGGTGACCCCGTGCAGGAAGGCCTGCTCGACCTCATCGCCGCAAAGACCAAGAAGCGGGCGCCGCGCAAGGGCAAGGCGGAAACGGCGGCCGAGGCGCCCGCCGGCAATGTGGTGAATATCATGGACGCCCTGCGCCGGAGCCTTTCGGCCGAGAAGGGCAAAGGCAAGAAATCCTGAGGGAGTGGCGGGGCGAACGGCGAACCCTCAGCTCTTGTCCGGCAATGGCCTGGCGGCGCGGCGAAAATCGCCCCACGGATCACGGTCAAGGTTGGCGAGCCGCGCCGGCGCGTTCTGCGCCGTGAAGTGCTGCGGACCGATCTCCGCGCTCAATTCCTCCCACGCCAAAGGCATGGAGACGGCCGCCCCAGGCCGCGCCCGGGTCGAATAGGGTGCGACCGCGGTCGCACCGCGCTGGTTACGCAGATAGTCGATCAGAATGCGGCCCTTCCGGCGCGCCTTGGCGATGGTGGCCACGTAAAGCTCTGGACTGTCGGCCGACATTTCTTCCGCGAGCTTTTTGGTGAAGGCCTTCACCGCCGGCCATTCCGCCTTGGGCGCCAGCGGGGCGCAGACGTGAAGACCCTTGCCGCCGGAGGTCTTCAGGAAGGCCGCAAGCCCGGCCTGCTCCAGCCGCGCCCGGACTTCGCTTGCCGCATCCATCGCCGCCTGCCAGCGCACGTCGTCGCCGGGATCGAGGTCGATGATGAGAATGTCGGGTCGCTCCCAGTCGGCGAGGGTCGCGCCGAACGGGTGGATCTCCAGGGCAGCGCCCTGCACCAGTGCTGTGAGGCCATCGAGGTCGCGGATGGCGAGAAAGGGCGCCTCGTCTGTCTCCTTCGGGTCGATGACCGCCATCACGTTCTTGTCGACGCCCTTCCAGGGATGCTTCTGGAAGAAGTGGGGGCCCTGGACCCCCTCAGGGCAGCGCACGAGCGCGAGGGGCCGGCCGGTGACGAAGGGCGCCATGTGGCGCCAGATCTCGGCGTAATAATCCGCCAGCCCTTCCTTGGTCAGGCCCACGTCCGGCCAATAGACGCGGTCGGGATGGGTGAGGCGCACCCGGCGGCGCGGCGGGGCGGGAGCATCCGGGGCGGCGTCCGGCCGCTCCTGCACCACCTCGTCAGCAGGCTTGTCGTCGCGCAGGCCACGGAAAGCGGCGTGGCGCAGGTGGCCGTCGCCGGTCCAGGCGCGAAATTCCACCTCCGCCACATGCTTCGGCGCGACGAAGGTGACCCCGCGGGCTTCCTCCTTCGCCAGTCGGCCGGCGAAGGGTGACGCGTCGACCGCCTCGGCGGAGAGCAGGGTGAAGAGATCGCTGGCGACCCGCTGCGTGAAGCCGGTGCCCACGCGGCCCACGTGGCGCAGCCCGTCCTTCTCGTTCACCCCCAGCACCAGCGATCCGATGGCCTTGCGCGAGGTGGTCGACGGCACGAAGCCGCCGATGACGAATTCCTGCCGGTCCGAGCACTTGGACTTGATCCAGTCGCGGGAACGGCCGGAATGGTAGGGCGCATCCTTGATCTTGGAGATGACCCCTTCGAGGCTGAGGCGGCAGGCGTGCCGCAGCACCAGCGCTCCGTCGTCCTCGAAATGGGCGCTGAAGCGCAGCTTGCCTTCGCCCTCACCCACGAGGCGCTCCAGCACGGCCTTGCGCGCGAGGAGGGGGGCGCCGGTCAGGTCCTGGCCGTCGAGGTGCAGAAGGTCGAACAGGAAATAGACGAAGCGGTCGCTACGCCCGTCCGAGAGATCCGACTGGAGGGCGGAGAAATCGGTGGCGCCATTGCCGCCCTCCACGACGATCTCGCCGTCGAGCAAGGCATCGGTGACGGGCAGAGCCTCCAGCGCACCGATGATCTCGGGGCCGAAGCGCTCGGTCCAGTCGAGCCCCGTCCGCGTCAGGAGCCGGGCACGCCCCCCTTCGATCCGAGCCTCGATGCGGTAGCCGTCGAACTTGATCTCGTGGATGTAGCGTTGTCCCGCCGGGGCTCGGGTGGCCAGAGTGGCGAGTGCGGGCGGCACGAAGGCGGGCAGGGGGCCTGCCTTGGCGCCTTTCGGCAGCGGCGGTGTGACAGAGCCGGCAGGCTTCGTGGTGGTCGATTTGGTGGCAGGTGCCTGGGTTGCAGGTGACTGGGTTGCAGGTGATTTGACGGCGGAAGACTTGCCGCGTGCTGCTCCGGGCTTCGCGGGCGTCACCTTCGACGACGGTGTGGCGTCTTCAGCCGATGCTTTGCTCCGAGAGGCCTTCGTTTGCGGGGATTTGGAAGCGTCAGCCGACACGGTCGCGGCAGCCTTGTTCTTCGTTTTCCCTTTGCCCGCCGCAGCCGGCGACATGTCGAGCTCCTCCACGTCGCGGCCCGAAACCACGGAGGCGGGCTTCTCCTCCAGGATATCCGGCGCCCCCGGCGGGCGGGCGGCTTCGTCATCGGCTTTGATGAGCAGCCAGTTCTCGGTCTTCTCGCCGGCCCGTGGCGCCATGCGCACGAGGTGCCAGCGGCCGGACAGCTTCTCCCCGGCGAGGGTGAATTCCATATGGCCCTTGGCATAGGCCTTGTGCGGATCGCCGATGGGGGTCCACGTGCCCCGGTCCCAGATGATGACCGATCCGCCGCCATACTGGCCCTTGGGGATCGTGCCCTCGAAGCTGCCATAGTCGAGGGGGTGATCCTCCACATGGACGGCGAGGCGCTTCTCGCCCGCATCGAGGCTCGGGCCGCGCGTCACCGCCCAGCTCTTCAACACCCCGTCCATCTCCAGGCGGAAATCGTAATGCAGGCGGCGCGCTGCATGCTTTTGGATCACGAAGACGCCCTGCGGTGCCTCGGCCTTGCCCTTGCGGCCGCCCCCCGTCGCCTTTCCGGAAGGCTCGGGCGTCGCACGGAAATCGCGCTTGGCGCGGTAGGTGTCGAGACCGGCCATGACTCAGCTCGCCTTGCGGGTGGACTTGGGCGCCTCGGCCTTGGCATCCTTCGCCGCGGCGGAAGATTTGGCCTTCGCTGGTACCTTGGCCTTGGCCGGTGCCTTGGCCGCTGCCTTGGGCGCGGATTTCGCTGTGCCCTTCCCGGACAAGGCTTGAGCCTTCGACCCGCCGCCCGCCTTGGCGCCGCCGGCGCTCGCCTTGAGGGCTTCCAGCAGGTCGACCACCTTCTCCTCCCTGCGCGGCGCGGGCTTGGGAAGGGGACGCCCCTCCATCTTCGCGCGGACCAGTTCGGCGAGGGCGCTTTCGTAGCGGTCATCGAAGGCGGCCGGATCGAATCGGCCCACCTTGGTGGAAATGATGTGGCTGGCGAGGTCCAGCATCTCGCGGGTCAGTTTCGAATCGGGGATGTCGGCGAACGCCTCCTCGGCCGAGCGAACTTCGTAGTCGAAGGAGAGGGTCGAGACCAAAAGCGCTCCGCCTTCCTCATGGGGGCGGATCAGCAGCTTGCGCACGCGGCGGAACAGCAAGGCCTCGCCCAGCGCCGCGACCTTCTGCGCCTGCATTCCGGCAGTGATGAGGGCAAGCACTTCGGCGCTGGGCCGATCAACTGGCGCAAGAAAATAGGGGCGGTCGAGATAAACGGTGTCGATACCGTCGCAAGGCAGGAAGGCGTCAACGGAAATGGTGCGGTCGTTCTCCGGCAGGACAGCCGCGGCCTCTTCCGGTTCGATGGTGACGTATTCACCCTTGGCCACCTCGTAGCCCTTCACCTGGTCGTCGGCCTCAACCAGCTTTCCGCTCTCTTCATCCACATACTGGCGGCGCAGGCGATGGCCACTCTTGCGGTTGAGGAGGTGAAGCGAGATGCGCTCCGATGTCGAGGCAGCGGCATAGAGGCCGACGGCGCAGCTCAGCGCCCCGACCGTGAGGAACCCTTTCCAGCTTGCGCGCGGCGCCATGGGTGTGTCCCGTTGCGTCCCTGATCGCACACCCGCGGCGCGCCGCGGGCAAGCACTTTCGTGAAAGGATCGTCAGGCCGCGTGGCGGCGCGCATAGAATGTTGCGAGCTGGCGCGCCTCGGCACGGGACCCGGCCCGGATGGGCGCGGACGTGCCGTCCATCACCTGCCACATCCAGCGACGCTCGCGGCAGAAGAGGCTGACGATGGGCGCTCCGTCGCGCAGCAGCGTTTCTTCGCTGGCGTCCTCGGACTTCCATTCCAGTATCACATCACCGTCACCGGTGGCGCGGAAGAATTCTCCGCCCTCGGCCAAGAAATGCCTAACGGCTCCCCGGATCGGCGCTTCGTAATGCATGGCGGAATCTCCTGTTGCAGATCCAAGTTGCAACGGCTGCGTTTGGTTCCGTTGCAGGCTGGGCCGCCGCGTGCTCTAGAGCGTGATCGCAAGGATCGGAGGCGTCATGGTTCAGGTCTACGAGGCACGGGAAGTCGAGGCGGCGCTCACGTATGAGCGGCTGGTGCCGGCCTTGCGCGCGGCGTTCGCCGAGGCGGCGGTGGAATCCCCGGTTCGCCAGGCGCACGACGTGGGCACCTCGCAGGCCCCCGGCCATCTCCTCGCCATGCCGGCGTGGCGGCGTGGTGCCGCTTTGGGGGTGAAGCTGGTGAACATCTTCCCCGCCAATGCCGACCGCGGCCTCGGTTCGGTGCATGGCATCTACGTGCTGTTCGACGGCGCAACCGGCGTGCCGCAGGCCATCATCGATGCCGAGGCGCTGACCAACCGGCGCACCGCCGCCACCTCGGCCCTCGCCTCCACCTTCCTCTCGCGGGAGGACAGTTCGACCCTCACGGTGGTGGGCACCGGGCACCTCGCCTTTCATCTCGCCCAGGGCCATTGCGCCGTCCGCCCCATCCGCCGGGTGCTGGTGTGGGGCCGCTCGCTGGCGCGGGCGGGGGACATGGCCGAACGCCTCGCGGCTCTCGGCCTGCCCGCGGAGCCGGCGGCCGACCTCTCCGCGGCGGTCGGGGCGGCGGACATCGTCACCTGCGGCACGACCTCGACGCAGGCGCTGGTGCTGGGGCGGGACGTGAAGCCGGGCACGCACGTGGACCTCGTCGGCGCCTTCACCCCCGCCATGCGGGAGAGCGACGACGACCTCATCGCGATGGGCACCGTCTATGTGGACACCTATGGTGGCGCCTTGGCGGAGGCGGGCGATCTGCTGCTTCCCGCCGCGGCCGGCCGCTGGTCCACGGACCGCGTGGCGGGCGACCTGCACGAGCTGTGCGCCGGCCTGAAGGCCGGGCGCAGCGACGCGGCCCCGATCACGCTCTTCAAGTCGGTCGGCGCCGCGCTCGAGGATCTTGTGGCCGCCGAGCTGGTGGCTGCCGAGGGGACCCCGGCGTCGCCCGCGCCGTGACGGCAGCCGCGCCTCAGGAAGCTTCCACGCGACTGGCGGGCGGAGTGCGCGCGCGCCCGCGCTTGGGGGCGGCATCGGCGCGGGAGGCGGCGAGGGCTGCGATGGCCAGACCCACCGCCAGCACCCACCAGGCCGGGCGCGGGCCGAGGTCGAAGAAGAGGTTGGCCTCCGCCACCCGCCACGGGTCCACCCGGGTGGCGAGGCCATACCACGCGATCTCGATGGCGGCCGTTATGAGCGCGCAGATAACCGCGAGGCCGGCCATCACGGCAGGCGTGACCTCGCCCTTCAGCCGTGCGGCGATCCGATAGGCGAAGAGCAGCAGGAACAGGCCCGCCATGAGCACCGGCTCGGACACGTCGAGCTTGGTCTGGAGGAAGAAATGCACCGCCGCCAGCACGGCGATGCCGTAGACGGCGGCGTGCAGCCGGTTCCAGCGCTCTGCGCCGAGCCGCCGGATGGCCCCGTCGAACGATGTGGCGCCAAGCGCCACCAGGAGCGCCACGGCAACGGCGCCGATGGTGAGATAGATGCGCAGCACGATCTCGCTCAACGCGCGACCGAAGCCCTGGTCCAGGCAGAACAATACGAGATGCAGCGCCGCATAGCCGAGCGCGGCGAGGCCGAAGATGCGCCGACCGAAATAGAGCTTCGGCAGGAACAGGAGGCGCCGCAGAGGCGTGATGGCGAGCGTCACCGCGAGGAAGCGGATGGCCCACAGCCCGGTGAAGTGGATCGCCTCGGTCCACGGCCGGGCGCCGAGTCCGCCATTGGCCGCGAGCCCGACCAGCCAGACCGCCGGCAGGATGGAGGCGACCAGGAACAGGGTCTTTTCGGGGCTGAACTGGCCGGAACGTTCTTGAAACAGGGGCATCGGGTCTTTCTCGGTGCCGGGACGGGGCAGATCGGGGGGCTGGCGGACCATGTCCGTCCACCAGCCAGCGCCCTGCGGAGCGGAGCGCGCATTCCCCTTTCGCCGGCGGCGACGGCGCGGTTACGGCCACCGCGCGCACGATGGCGTGACCGGCGCTCCGCTTCAGGCGTTGAGCTCGGCTTCCAGCTGCGCCTTCAGGCCGGGATCAATGCCCAGCGCCTCGGCGAGACCATTGAGATAGCGGTACTCGGCCGCATTGTCCGGACGAATAGCCAGCGCCGACGCCGCATAGATCTGCAAGGCGGCCTCGGGCGTCGTTGCCGCCTCGATCACCTCGCGCGGATCGACCGGCGTGGTCAGGATCGCCGCCAGAGCATCCTGATCGCCGCCGCCCGCCTGTATGCGGTCGAGCCCGCTGGTGATCCGGGCGACTTCGTCCTGGTCGATCTCGCCATCGGCCTGCGCCGCCGCAGCCATGGCGGCGACGAGAACGCCGGAGAAGGCGTCCGGGCCGCCGGGCGCCGCAGCTGGCGAGAAGGCGGCCCCCGGTGTGCCGGAGGCGAAGGCGGAGCGCCCGCCCGCGCTGGCCTGCCATTTGCGGAAGGCCTTCCATGCGAGCATGCCGATGATGGCCAGCCCGCCGTACTTCATGAGGTCGTTGCCGCCAGATGCGGACGGAGCCGTGTCGTGTCGCGGGGTGGGGGAGGGAAGGGGGTCGAGATCGCCCTGCGGCTGTGGCGCGGAACCCCCGCGCCCCAGCGCGTCCGCCGCGATCTCGCCGAGCGATCCGCCGCGCGTGCCACCGCCGGAGATGCCCCCGCCGGCGGTCGAGCCGCCCGAGGGGCCGCCGCCCAGAATCTGGCCCAGAATGTCCTCGATGCCGCCGGAAGGGCCGGCGCCGCCCGGGCGGCCCGAGGGCGATCGGCCGCCGCCGAGAACCTGTCCGAGGATGTCGCCAAGCCCGCCGGGAAGGCCTGAGGCGCCGCCTGTTCGTCCGGCCCCGCCGCCGAGCACCTGCCCGAGAATGTCGCCGAGCCCGCCCGGTAGTCCCGGATTGCCGCCGGAGCCGCCGCGGCCTCCTGCACCACCCAGCACTTGCCCGAGGATGTCTTCAAGCCCGCCGGGCAGGCGCTGGGACGCAGCCCCGCCGCGACGCACGCTGCCCCCGCCAAGGGCAGCTCCGAGGATTTGGCCGAGAATCTCACCCATTCCACCCGTCGTGCCAGCCATTGGACTCTCCCTCGCCAAGGCTGGTTTCGCGCGTCCTGTCGGACCGCGCGGGCGGCTCTAGACTGCCACCGGTGCCTTGATCGCCGGATGGGGATCGTAGCCGACGATTTGGACGTCTTCGTAGCGGAAGGCAAAAATGTCCGTCACCGCCGGATTGAGCTTGAGCTGCGGCAGGGCGCGCGGCGCGCGGGACAACTGCTCGCGGGCCTGGTCCAAATGGTTGAGATAGAGGTGCGCGTCGCCCAGCGTATGGACGAAATCACCGACGCCGAGCCCCGTCACCTGCGCCACCATGTGGGTCAGCAGGGCATAGGAGGCGATGTTGAACGGCACGCCGAGGAAGGCGTCGGCCGACCGCTGGTAGAGCTGGCAGGAGAGCTTGCCGTCCAGAACGTAGAACTGGAACAGGCAGTGGCAGGGCGGCAGCGCCATCTTGGCCACGTCCGCCGGATTCCAGGCGGTGACGATGAGGCGGCGCGAATCGGGATTCCTGCGGATGTCCGAGACCACTTGTGCGATCTGGTCGATCACCCCGCCCTCGGGGGTCGGCCAGGAGCGCCACTGGTGGCCGTAGACCGGCCCGAGATCGCCCTTGGCATCGGCCCACTCGTCCCAGATGGAGACACCGTTCTCCTTGAGATACCGGATGTTGGTATCGCCGGCGAGGAACCACAGAAGCTCGTGGACGATGGATTTCAGGTGCAGTTTCTTGGTCGTGACGAGGGGAAAGCCCCGGGCCAGATCAAACCGAATCTGGTGGCCAAACACCGACAGAGTTCCTGTGCCGGTGCGATCGTCCTTGCGCACGCCGTGGTCGAGGATGTGGCGCAGCAGCTGGTGGTAGGCTTCCATGGCTCGGGTCCGACGCTCGATTCCGCTGTGGCCAGAGGCGGCAGTCTAGCCGCCGGACAAGTCCGCTGCCACTCTGGCGGGGCCCTGTGAACAAGTCGTAACGCCAGCTTCCGTAACGGGTGCCCGAGGAGGTCCGCCGCGCGCGAAAATGTGAATGATTTCCGCAACGTATGCCCCACCGCGAGGCGGAGCTGTGCCACGAGCCGGCCGCATTGGACGAGCGTCTTGGGCCGCTCTAACGATCAAGGGTTTGCGATCATGCGCCAGACTTCCCTCACTTCCGCGCTTCTTGAGGTGCGCGCCTTCCTCGCCGGTCAGGCGCAGGCGGAGGAGTTCCGCAACGAGGCTGCCTGGGAGGCCGGATCTTCGCACGAGGAGCACGCCGCCATCGACGCCCTCGCCCGCCTCGACGAGGCGCTCGGGCGTCTTCAGGCCCGCCAGAAGAGCGCGATGCGGCCGGCCTCCATCGCGGCCTGAAGCCCGCCCGAGCGACCGCCGGCCCGTCTCGCTGCGGTGCAGCGTTGACATTGGGCTTTCGTATACCTCACACTGAACGTGTTCCAAGGGGGGCCCCGGACGGGGCTGAGATATCGCAAGTCCAATGGTGTGATGCCTGCGGCGCCGCGATGACCCTTCGAACCTGATCCGGGTCATACCGGCGAAGGGATCGGAACTTGTGCCCCCGGCGCTCAGCGTCGTTCCGCACCCGTCTCCTAGCTCTACCCCCGGCTCTCGTTGAAAGCGCAAGCTGAACGGAGATCCGCATGCTGGACGAAGCCTCGACGTCCTCCCTTAAAGTCACCACCGGCCCCTTGCCCCATTCCCGCAAGGTGTTCGTCTCCGCCACGCGCCCCGACGTGCGCGTCGCCATGCGCGAGGTTCAGCTGTCGGACCCCGCCGAGCGGCCGCTGAAGGTGTATGACACCTCCGGCCCTTACACGGACCCCGAGGCCATCATCGACCTCACCAAGGGCCTCTCGCCGCTGCGCGCCCAGTGGATTCGCGAGCGCGGCGACGTGGAAGAGGTGGAAGCCCGCGCGGTGCGGCCCGAGGACAACGGGCTCAAGGCCGGCCAGAGCTCCTCTCTGCCCCAGTTCGACCTCACAGGGCGCAGCCCCCTGCGCGCGAAGGCAGGCAAGCGGCCGACCCAGATGGCCTATGCCCGCGCCGGCATCATCACGCCCGAGATGGAATATGTGGCTGCGCGCGAGAACCTCGCCCGCGTCAATGGCGGGGCTCACCCGCACCATCAGGCCATGAGCCTCGGTGCCGCCATTCCCGCCGAGATCACGCCCGAGTTCGTCCGCCAGGAAGTGGCGCGGGGCCGCGCCATCATCCCGGCAAACATCAACCACCCGGAAATCGAGCCGATGGCCATCGGCCGGAATTTCCTGGTGAAGATCAACGCCAATATCGGCAATTCCGCCGTCTCTTCCGGCATTGCGGAGGAGGTGGACAAGCTCGTGTGGGCCACCCGCTGGGGCGCCGACACGGTGATGGATCTCTCCACCGGCAAGCACATCCACACCATCCGCGAGTGGATCATGCGCAATTCGCCGGTGCCCATCGGCACAGTGCCGATCTATCAGGCGCTCGAGAAGGTCAACGGCGTCGCCGAGGACCTCACGTGGGAGGTGTTCCGCGACACGGTGATCGAGCAGTGCGAGCAGGGCGTGGACTACATGACGGTGCACGCGGGCGTGCGCCTGGCGTTCGTGCCGCTCACCGCCAACCGCGTCACCGGCATCGTCTCGCGCGGCGGCTCGATCATGGCCAAGTGGTGCCTTGCCCACCACAAGGAGAGCTTCCTCTACGAGCATTTCGAGGAGCTCTGCGAGATCCTCGCCCAGTATGACGTCTCCTTCTCCCTCGGCGACGGCCTGCGCCCCGGCTCCATCGCCGACGCCAACGACGCGGCGCAGTTCGCCGAGCTGGAGACCCTCGGACAGCTCACCGAGATCGCCTGGAAGTATGACTGCCAGGTGATGATCGAGGGCCCCGGCCACGTGCCGCTGCACCTCATCCGCGAGAATGTGGAGAAGCAGCTCAAGGTCTGCCACGAGGCGCCGTTCTATACCCTCGGCCCGCTGGTAACGGACATCTCCCCCGGCTACGACCACATCTCCTCCGCCATCGGTGCGGCGATGATCGGCTGGTTCGGCACCGCGATGCTCTGCTACGTCACGCCGAAGGAGCATCTCGGCCTGCCCGACCGCGACGACGTGAAGACCGGCGTCATCTCCTACAAGATCGCCGCCCACGCCGCCGATCTCGCCAAGGGCCACCCGGCGGCGCGCATCCGCGACGATGCGCTCTCCCGGGCCCGCTTCAGCTTCCGCTGGCGCGACCAGTTCGCGCTCTCGCTGGACCCGGAGACGGCCGAGCGCTTCCACGACGAGACGCTCCCCGCCGAGGGGGCCAAGGTGGCGCACTTCTGCTCCATGTGCGGGCCGAAGTTCTGCTCCATGAAGATCTCGCAGGAGCTGAAGCTGGAAGCCGGCGACATCGCCCGCGCCCAGGCCGACAACCTCGCCTCCGCGGGCATGGCCGAAATGGCCCAAAAGTTCCGCGACGGCGGCGGCCTGATCTACACGCCCGCTCCCGAAGTGGCGCCTCCGCCGCCCGCGCCGGCGAAGTAAAGGCGAGGCCGGCCGGTCGCCTTGCCGTCGCCCTTCGGCTTGACCGAAGGGCCCATCTTGGCGCCGAAGGTCCGGCGGATAGATGTTCCGGTGAAGCCGGAGCATGACGGTGGGGTGGTCGGCTGGTTCGCTCAACGCTGGGCGAGGGCTTCGTCAGCCCTCCGCCCGCGCGGCCATGTCGAGCAGGCGCTCCAGCGCCGCCTCCGGTGTTGCGCCCGGCCAGTCGGCCATCTGGTGGCGGAAGAAGGTCTCCTGCCGCTTGGCGTAGCGCCGCGTGTCGCCCTGGCCTTCGGCTATGGCGTCGTCGAGGCTCATCTGCCCCGCGAGGTGGCGGGTCAGGGCCGGCGCGCCGTGGGCCTTGAGAATGGTTCGATCCGGCCTGAGGCCCCGAGCGGCGAGGCGGCGGACCTCCTCCAGAGCGCCTTGCGCCATCATCGTCTCGAACCGAGCGTCGATGCGCCTCCGCAGCAGGGCTCGGTCCACCTCCAGCACCATGCGCAGGCAATGGCGCGCATCGAGCAGCGGCGGCTGGGCGTCGGCCTGCCAGTGGACCAGCGGCCGGCCGGTCGCCCGCTCCACCTCCAGCGCCCGCAGCACCCTTTGGCGGTCGTTGACGTTGAGCCGGGCGGCGGTCTCCGCGTCGCGCGCGGCGAGTGCGCCATGGAGCGCCGCATTGTCGAGCGCACCGGCCTCCGCCCGTATCCCGGCGCGCACCGCCTCGGGAATAGGCGGGATCTCGGCGAGCCCCTGGGTCAGCGCCCGAAAATAGAGCCCCGTGCCCCCCACGAAGACCGGCGTGAGCCCTCTGAGCCCGGCGTCGGCAATCGCCGCGCGGGCATCGTCGAGCCACCGGCCGACGGAATACTCCGTGTCCGCATCCACATGCCCGTAGAGGCCGTGGGGCACTTGAGCCATCTCCGCGACCGTCGGCCGCGCCGTGAGGACGTGGAGGTCGCCATAGACTTGCATGGAATCTGCATTGAGCACGATCCCGCCCAGGCGCTCGGCGAGCGCCAGGGCGAGGGCTGACTTGCCGCTGGCTGTGGGACCTGCGATGAGCACCGCCGACGGCTTTCCCGCGAGCTTCGATCTTTCCATGGCTTATGTCGCAACGCTCATCTCGAACCCATCTGCCCCGGCATTGACCTCCGAGGCAATCCACGATGCCCGCGCCGTGCTGCCCGGGGCACAGGATCCGGTGGTGCTCGCCGCCGAAATCGCCGTCGACATCCATTTTGCCCCGGAACTGGGGGCGGACGCCCGCGCCCTCGCCGATGCGGTCCGCGCGGCGCTCGGCTCGGCCCCCATTGACGTGGTCGTGCAGCTTGAGACGGGCCGGCGCAAGCGCCTGTTCCTCGCCGACATGGATTCAACCATGATCGGCCAGGAATGCATCGATGAACTGGCCGATCTCGTGGGCGTGAAAGCGCATGTCGCTGCCATCACCGAGCGGGCCATGCGCGGGGAGATCGACTTCGAGCCGGCGCTGCGCGAGCGGGTCGCCCTTTTGCGCGGGCTCCCGGCCGGGGTGGTCGCGGACGTGCTGCGCGACCGGATCAGCCTCACCCCCGGCGGGCCGGAGCTGGTGGGAACCATGAAGGCCAACGGCGCCTATGCGGCTTTGGTCTCCGGCGGTTTCACTTTGTTCACCGGTGAGATCGCGAACCGCATCGGCTTCGACGAGCATCGCGCCAACACCCTTCTCATCGAGGATGAGCGCTTCGTCGGTGCCGTCGCCGAGCCCATCCTCGGCCGCGACGCCAAGCTTGCCGCCCTTGTGGAGCTGCGGGACGGCCTGCACCTCGCCCCATCCGAGACCATGGCCGTGGGGGATGGCGCGAACGACCTGGCCATGCTGCAGGAGGCGGGCCTCGGCGTCGCGTTCCACGCCAAGCCGGCGGTGGCGGCGGCGGCCCACGCCCGCGTCGACCACGGCGACCTCACGGCGCTGCTCTACATGCAGGGCTACAGCCGGGACGAATTCCGCACCGTGTGAGACCAGCCTACTGGCTGGTGCTCTGGCCGGCGCCGGTGGCGCCCGGCTGGTTCTGCGCATTCTGCGAGCGGGGCAGGGGAATGATGCGTACCTTGCGCTGGCCGGGCTGCTCGGAGGCCGGGGCAAGAGGCGCGGCGGCCGTGGCCGCCACCTGACCGCCCGCTTCAGCCGCGGCCGGATCCGAGGTGGCGGGCTTGGCCGCTCCGCCCTTGCCGCCCTTGCCAGCGGGTTCGCTCGCCTTCGGCAGCGACATCTCGCGGGCCTGCTCCTCGGTCACGAGGATGTCGCCCTTGCGCAGGGTGGTCTCGTCCTCCAGCCCGGCAAGGGCCTGGGCCCAGGACTGGCCGGCTGGCCGGCAAGTGCACGCGGGAACCAGCTCCTTGCGGTAGCGCAGCGCGTTGGGCAGCGACATGTAGGACTGGCCGGAGATGCTCACTGCCGACTTGATGTCGCCGCTGTAGGTAAAGAGCTGGGCTTCCGAGCCGGGGCACAGGCGCTTGCAGAGCTGGTCGTCCTGGGCAAAGCGGCTGGAATTGGTTGAGTTGGCCATGGGGAAGAAATAGCCGTCGCAGGTGCGGACGCAGACGGTGCGCGAATAGGACGGCTTGGCCTGATCCAGGGGGATCATGTCGAGGTCGGGTGAGCTTTCCTCCGGCTCGCTCTGGGGCGAGCCGAAGATGGCCTCGAAGAAGTTCTTGGGGCGCTGCGGCTCGGCGGCGCGCCGCGCGGCCTGCACGGCGGCGGTATATTGCGCGCCGCAATTGTTCTGGGCGAGGGCGATGATGAGCGCCCGGCGCTGGCCGCCGGTGTCGCCGCCGCCGCCGCGCTCGAGGCCGGCGATCTGCGACCGCAGGCGCGACACCTGGTCGTCGATCTGGTCGCACTGGGGCGGACGGGGCGGGCCCTGGAAGATGAAGAAGCCGCGTGGGGCATCGCAGCCCATGCCGCGGGCCTGGGCGGAGAGGCGGTCGAGGTCGCCGCGGAGCTTCGCTGCCTGCGCCTGCTGCGATCCGGCGCCGGTCGTGCCCCGGTCGAGGGCCATAAGTGAGCCTTCGAGCTGCTGGCAGGCCGGGCTTCCCGCCTGGGCGAAGGCCATGGTGGTGACGCTCGCCGCGAGCGCGGCGCCCAGCACCGCCCGGCGGGCGAGACCCAGCGCCGAACCCAGCACACCGCCGCCCATGCCCATGCCTCGCGCGGTCTCCATCCTGAACCTTCTCTACCCTCGGGCCGGTGACCCGTTGAAGTGGCACCGGCGCCCTGATGACCCCGCCTTCTATATCGCGACAGCGCCGGGCAATGGTGACGAAACTATGGCCCGCGCGTCCCGCCGCGAAGCGCGCTGCCGGGGCGCGACGTTCAGCTCTTGCCGCGGGAGCGGATGTTGAAGCTGTCGAAAGCGTATTCGGCGATCTGCCACCACACCAGCTGTTCGGCGCGGATGGCATTGACCGAATCCAGCGCCTGCTTGAACGCCGGATTGGTGGCGGCGATCTCCCCATAGAGCTCGAAGGCGGCCTTGTAGCCGGCCTCCATGATGGCCTGCGGGAAGGCGCGCAGCTCGACGCCCTGCTGCACGAGGCGGCGCAGGGCCGGCGGGTTCACCGAATCGTATTTCGCCAGCATCCAGTTGTTGGCGGCCTCGGCGGCGTTGCGGACGATGGCCTGGTAATGCTTCGGCAGGGCATCCCACTGGGCGTTGTTCATGACGAGGTGCAGCATGGCGCCGCCCTCCCACCAGCCGGGATAATAGTAATACTTGGCCACCTTTACGAGGCCGAGCTTCTCGTCGTCATAAGGTCCGACGAACTCGGCGGCGTCGATGGAGCCGCGCTCCAGGGCGGGGTAGACGTCGCCGGGCGCGATCTGCTGCGGCACCACGCCGAGCTTCGCCAGAACCTGCCCCCCGATGCCGCCGATGCGGAATTTCAGGCCCTTCAGGTCGTCCACGCTGGTCAGCTCCTTGCGGAAGAAGCCGCCCATCTGGCACCCCGAATTGCCCATGGGCATGGAGGTGACGTTATATCTCGCGAGCACGCCGTTGATGATTTCTGCGCCGCCGCCGAAGAACCACCACGAATGCTGCTGGCGTGAGTTGAAGCCGAAGGGCACGCCGGTGCCGAAGGCGAGCGCCGGGTCCTTGCCGGTGTAGAAATAGGTCGCCGTCTGGGCGCACTCCACGGAGCCGGTGGACACCGCATCGAGGGCCTGGAGCCCCGGCACCAGCTCGCCGGCCGGGAAGGTCTGGATCTGGAAACGGCCGTCGGTCGCCTCGGCGACCATGCGCGCGAAGGTCTGGGCGGTGCCGAAGATGGTGTCGAGGGAGCGCGGGAAGGAAGACGTGAGGCGCCACTTCACCTCGGGCTGGGTCTGGGCGATGGCCGGCGCGGCCACAGCGCCTGTGGCGAGCGCGGTGGCGGATGCGCCAATGAAGTGCCGGCGCTTCATTTCCATGGGTGTGCTCCTCGGGACCGTTTGATCGGGCTCTGTGGTGGGGCTTAGGGGGCGATGGGGCGAAATGGGTGTCACGCGGCGCGCCGCCCGTCAATCTCGGTGGTAGCCGGGCAAGTGATATTGCGCTGCCCTTCCCCCGCGCCGGGGGGCATCCCATATCTCAGGTATCTGCCTGTGGCAGCCTTCTGGGGAATTCCATGACGCCAGTCCATTCGACCGCCCGTCCGACCCTCTTGCGCCGGCTCGGCCGTCTCGCGCTCCTGGGCGCTTTGGCTCTGCCGTTCCTCGCCGCAGGGCCAGCTCTGGCGCAGGAACCGGATCCCATCTTCAAGAAGTCCACGGTGTGGAAGTTCCTGACCCCGGACGACAAGCTCGCCGTCTACGGCATCGACGATCCGGTGGTGCAGGGCGTCGCCTGCCACTACACCACCCCCGAGCGGGGCGGGCTCAAGGGTATGGTGGGCGTCGCCGAGGAAACCTCCGACATCTCGCTGGCGTGTCGGCAGGTCGGGCCCATCTCCTTCAAGACCAAGTTCGAGCAGGGCGACGTGGTGTTCCGCGAGAGCCGCTCCTTCTTCTTCAAGAAGATGCAGATCGTGCGGGGCTGTGACACCAAGCGCAACGTGCTCGTCTATCTCGTCTACTCGGACAAGCTGATCGAGGGCAGCCCGAAGAACTCCACCTCCACCGTCCCCATCATGCCGTGGGGCGGCACGGGGGACGTGCCCAAGTGCGCGGATTTCGTGCGCTGATCGGCGCCGTCAGCGCGAGCAGGTGATGGCGACGGCGTCGGGACACAGCGGCCCGACGCAGGCTGAAGCGGGATTGCGCACCCCGGTGGGCGCGAACGCGCTGCCCGTGGCGGCGACGCGGCCGAAGTCGATGGCCCGCGTGTAATCATGGGTGCGGCACCAGTCTTCGGCGATGCTCCGCCCGCAGGGTGCGCCGGAAGCGAGGCAGGCGTCCACGCCGCCGCCATCCGCGTCATCGATGATGAAGATGCGAGTATCCGCCGAGGCGGCCGCCGTGAGCGCCATGAGCGCCATGAGCGCCACGGACGCGGCAGCCAGCTTTCGGATGAGTTGCATGGAAGGCTCGGGACCTCTTTGGGCGGCGCCGTGGCGGGATCAGGCTCGCCGGACGACGGAGCGGGATGCAGGCGATGAGATGCAGTGCGGCCCCCGCCCGGCGCATCCGGCTTTGGGGATAGACGGGGCGCCGTCGTTCGGTCAAGCGCAGCCCGATAACGATCTCCGGAGCGGCCCCGTCCCCTCGGCGCCCGGCGTCCTCGCCCCAGCCTTGCCCGGTTGCGCGAAAAATCTTGACGGGCGGACGTGCGCGAACCATTGTCCCGCGCCATGAACGGCGGTCACGTCACCATCAGCGCCATTGCGGCGATTATTTGCGGTTAGCCGAAAAGCTGGCCGCGGCCGTCCTTTGCTCATCTCTTAAGACAAGGATCTGGACGCCCCGGCCGGTGGACCGGCTTGGCGCACGATGTTGCGCCATTCGGGGGAACGATCCATGGAGCTCAGGCTCTACAACACGCTGACCCGCTCGAAGGACCTCTTGCGTCCGCTCGACCCCGCCAACGTGCGCATGTATGTGTGCGGGCCGACGGTCTACGACCATGCGCACATTGGCAACGCCCGCCCGGTCATCGTCTTCGACGTGCTGTTCCGCCTGCTGCGCCGCCTCTATGGCGCCGATCACGTCAAGTACGTGCGCAACATCACGGACGTGGACGACAAGATCAACGCCCGCGCCGCCGAGCGGTCCATCTCCATCCGCGACCTGACGGAAGAGACCTACCGCTGGTTCCGCGAGGATACGGCGGCGCTGAACTGCCTGCCGCCCACCGTGGAGCCGCGCGCCACCGAGCATATCGAGGAGATGCGCATCCTCATCGAGCGGCTCGTCGCCTCCGGCCACGCCTATGTGGCGGAGGAGCATGTCCTGTTCAACGTGCCCTCCATGCCGGACTACGGCCGCCTCTCCCGCCGCTCGCTGGACGAGATGATGGCCGGCGCCCGCGTGGACGTCGCCCCCTACAAGCGCGACGCCATGGACTTCGTTCTGTGGAAGCCGAGCGCCGAGGGCGTGCCCGGCTGGCCCTCGCCCTGCGGCATCGCCACCCCCGGCCGGCCCGGCTGGCACATCGAATGCTCGGCCATGAGCTGGAAGCATCTGGGCGAGACCTTCGACATCCACGGCGGCGGCATCGATCTCGTCTTCCCGCACCACGAGAACGAGATCGCGCAGTCGCGCTGCGCCTTCCATTCCGGCGTGATGGCGCAGATGTGGATGCACAACGGCTTCCTGATGCTGGAAGGCGAGAAGATGTCCAAGTCGCTGGGCAACTTCGTCACCATCCGCGAACTGCTCGACGAATGGCCCGGCGAGGTGCTGCGCCTGGCCATGCTCTCCACCCATTACCGCCAGCCCATCAACTGGACGCGCCAGGGCCTCGGCTTCGCCGCCAAGACGCTGGACAAATGGTATCGCGTCATCGGCGACGTGGAGGCGGAGAGCGGGGAGGCCAATCCGTTCGAGAGCGAGATCGCCGACCGCCTCGCCGACGACCTGAACACGCCCTCCGCCATCACCCATCTGCACCACCTCGCGGAGGTGGCGGAGCATGAGGACACCTCCTCGGCCTTGCGCCGCCGCTTCAAGGGTGCGGCCAATCTGCTCGGCCTTTTGGGCGACACCGAAACCGGGTGGCGCGCGCGGCAGAAGCAGGCCATCGCTTTGGACGAAGGGGTCATCGCCGGCCTCATCGCCGACCGCATCGCCGCCCGCAAGGCGAAGGACTTCAAGCGTGCCGACCAGATCCGCGAGGAGCTGGCCGCCAAGGGCATCGTGCTGATGGACAACAAGGACGGGACCACGAGCTGGGAGGTGTCGCGATGAGCGCGCCCGTCTCCCTGCGCCCCTTCCTGCCCGCCGACGCGCCGGCGCTGGCGGACCTGTTCCGCGCCTCCGTCCTCGAATTGACCGGCGAGGATTACGACGAGGAGCAGCAGGAGGCCTGGAGCGCCGCCGCCGATGACGGCGAGGCCTTCGCCGCCCGCCTCGCCGAGGGGCTCACCCTCGTCGCCCTGCGCGCCGGCGCGCCGGTGGGGTTCCTGTCGCTCAAGGACAACACCCTCATCGACCTGCTCTATGTGGCGCCCGATGCTGCGGGGAGCGGCGTCGGCACGGCGCTCTGCGATGCCGCCGAGACGCTGGCCAAGGCCCGCGGCGCGCGGGCCGTGACGGTGGACGCCAGCGACACCGCTCTCGGCTTCTTCCAGAAGCGCGGCTACGTGGCCCACCGCCGCAATATGGTGCCGCTGGCCGACACCTGGCTCGGCAATACGGCGATGGAGAAGAAGTTCGCCGAAGGAGCGCAGCCATGAGCACGCCGTCGCAGGACGGGCGCGAGCGCCTCTATCTCTTCGACACCACCCTGCGTGACGGCGCCCAGACCAACGGGGTGGATTTCACCGTCGCCGACAAGGTGCGGGTGCTCGCGCTCCTCGACAAGCTGGGCGTGGATTATGTGGAGGCCGGCTACCCCGGCGCCAATCCCACCGACACCCAGCTGTTCGCCCAGAAGCGCGACGCCCGGGCCCGCGTCACCGCCTTCGGCATGACTAAGCGGCCGGGCCGCTCGGCCTCCAACGATCCCGGCATCGCCGCGCTGATCGAGGCCAAGGCCGATGCCATCTGCTTCGTCGCCAAATCCTCCGCCTATCAGGTCCGCGTCGCGCTGGAGACCACCAAGGAGGAGAACCTCGCCTCCATCCGCGAGAGCGTCGAGGCGGCCATTGCCGCCGGGCGCGAGGCGCTGGTGGATTGCGAGCATTTTTTCGACGGCTTCAAGGAGGACCCCGCCTTCGCGCTCTCCTGCGCCCGCACCGCCTATGAGGCCGGTGCGCGCTGGGTGGTGCTCTGCGACACCAATGGCGGCACGCTGCCCCACGAGGTGGAGGCCATCGTCGCCGAGGTGGTGAAGGTGGTGCCCGGCGCGAACGTGGGCATCCACGCCCATAACGACACCGAGCAGGCGGTGGCCAATTCGCTTGCCGCCGTGCGCGCCGGCGCGCGGCAGATCCAGGGCACGCTCAACGGCCTCGGCGAGCGCTGCGGCAACGCCAATTTGTGCTCGCTCATTCCAACCCTGCTGCTGAAGCGCGATTTCGCCGAGCGCTTCGAGATCGGCGTCTCGCGCGAGGGTCTGGGCGATCTGGTGCAAGTCTCCCGCACCTTGGACGAGATGCTGAACCGCGCGCCCGACAGGCACGCGCCCTATGTCGGCGAGAGCGCCTTCGCCACCAAGGCGGGCATTCACGCCTCGGCCATCCTGAAGGACCCTGCCACCTACGAGCATGTGGCGCCGGAAGCGGTGGGCAACCGTCGCAAGCTGATGGTCTCCGACCAGGCCGGCAAATCCAACGTCCTGTCCGAGCTGGAGCGGCTCGGCGTGGCGGTGGACAAGAAGGACCCGCGCATCGCCCGCCTCCTCGACGAGGTGAAGGAGCGCGAGGCGCTGGGCTATGCCTACGAGGCGGCAGACGCCTCCTTCGCGCTGCTGGCGCGGCGGATGCTGGGCTCGGTGCCGGACTATTTCACGGTGGAGCGCTTCAAGGTGAATGTGGAGCGCCGCTACAACGCCAAGGGCGAGCTCACCACGGTGGCGGAGGCCATCGTGAAGGTGAAGGTGGACGACGAGACCCTGATCTCCGCCGCCGAGGGCAACGGCCCGGTGAATGCGCTGGACGTGGCGCTGCGCAAGGACCTCGGCAAGTACCAGCCCTTCATCTCGGGCCTGCACCTCACGGACTATCGGGTGCGCGTCCTCAATGGCGGCACCGAGGCGGTGACGCGGGTGCTGATCGAGAGCGCGGACGAGACCGGCGACCGCTGGACCACGGTGGGCGTCTCCCCCAACATCATCGACGCCTCCTTCGAGGCGCTGCTTGATTCCATCACCTGGAAGCTGCTGAAGGAAAAGGCGCCGGCCTGAGGGGCCGTTCCCCGGACAAGCGACGGCGCAGCCGGAGCGCTGATCCGGGGTCCAGCGCAGGAGTGCCGCGCAGCGGGCAAAATTTTGGAACGCCGGAGCAAGGAAGCGCCTTCGGCGGTCACTTGCGCTGGGCCCCGGCTCGCATTCCGCTGACGCTGCATGCGTCCGGGGCGCGAGGGTGGTGCGCGCTGTCTACTTCCCCGCCAGCGCCTTCAGCGCCGCGAGCACTGCTTCCGTATCCGCACCCAGCCGGGGGCTCGCGCTCTTCGCCACCTGCCGGACACCGTCGAGCACGATGGGGCTTGCTACGGCCGGAATGGTGCCGCCGCCGGCCTCGGCCAAATCCACGCGCAGGCCGCGCGCCTTCACCTGGGGGTCCTCGAACACCTGAGAGACCGTGTTGATCGGCCCGGCCGGCACGCCCTTCGCCTCCAGTGCGGCGAGGAGGTCGTCGCGGGCGAAGGCCATGGTCAGCGCGGTGAGCTTCGGCACCAGCACGGCGCGGTTGGCGACGCGGGCGGGATTGGTCGCGTAGTCTGTCTCCCGCGCCAGCTCCGGCGCGCCGAGCACGGCACAGAAGCGAGCAAACTGGCCGTCATTGCCAATGGCGGCGATAAAGTATCCGTCGGCGCAGGGGAAGACCTGATAGGGCACGATGTTGGGATGGGCATTGCCCATGCGCTTTGGGGCCTTGCCGGAGGTGAGATAGTTCATGGCCTGGTTGGCGAGCACGCCCACCTGGGTGTCGAGCAGCGCCATGTCCACATGGCCGCCCGTGCCGGTCTCGTCGCGGCGGCGCAGGGCGGCGAGGATGCCAACGGTGGCATAGAGGCCGGTGAAGATGTCGGCGAAGGCGACGCCCACCTTCTCCGGCTCTCCATCCGGCGCGCCGGTGAGGTCCATGATGCCGCCCATGCCCTGCACGAGGAAGTCGTAGCCCGCGCGCGGCGCATAGGGGCCGTCCTGGCCGAAGCCGGTGACGGAGCAATAGACGAGGCGTGGGTTCTCTTGTCTCAGGCTCTCGTGGTCGAGGCCGTATTTCTTCAGCCCTCCGACCTTGAAATTCTCGATCAGCACGTCGCTTTCGCCAGCAAGGGCGCGGATGATCTTCTGGCCTTCTTCGGTCTCGAAATCCACCGCCACCGAACGCTTGCCGCGATTGGTCGAATGGAAATAGGCGGCGCCCAGGTCCGCCCCGTCCGCCCCCTTCAGGAAGGGCGGTCCCCAGGTGCGGGTATCGTCGCCGCCGCCCGGCCGCTCCACCTTGATGACCTCCGCCCCGAGATCGGCGAGCAATTGCCCGCACCACGGCCCGGCGAGGATGCGGGCGAGTTCGAGGACGCGGAGGCCGGCGAGGGGAGGGGAGGCGAGGGGCGACATGGGGGACTCTTTTGCAGCTCTGGCTCCCCCCTCTCCCTTGCGGGAGAGGGGACAGGAGCGGTTCTCAGAAGAACGCCTGAATGCCGGTGATCGCACGGCCGAGGATCAGCGCGTGGATGTCGTGCGTGCCCTCGTAGGTGTTCACCGTCTCAAGGTTTGCCGCATGGCGGATGACGTGGAACTCGGCCGAGATGCCGTTGCCGCCGTGCATGTCGCGGGCAACCCGGGCGATGTCCAGCGCCTTGCCGCAATTGTTGCGCTTCAGGAAGGAGATGGCCTCGATGGGCAGCGTCCCCTCATCGAACATGCGTCCCGCGCGCAGCGCCAGCTGGAGGCCCAGCGCGATCTCGGTGGCCATGTCGGCGAGCTTCTTCTGCACCAGCTGGGTGGCGGCCAGCGGCTTGCCGAACTGCTTGCGGTCCAGCGTGTACTGGCGGGCGGCGGCGTAGCAGGCTTCCGCCGCGCCCATGGCGCCCCAGCCGATGCCGTAGCGGGCGCGGTTGAGGCAGCCGAACGGGCCGGGCAGGCCGGCGGCCTTGGGCAGGAGGTTCTCTTCCGGAATCTCCACGTCCTCCAGCACGATCTCGCCGGTGATGGAGGCGCGCAGCGAGAGCTTGCCCTCGATCTTGGGGGTGGAGAAGCCCTTCATGCCGCGTTCGACCACGAATCCCTTGATGGCGTTGTCGTGCGCCGCGGACTTGGCCCACACCACCGCGAGGTCGGCGATGGGGGAGTTGGTGATCCACATCTTCGCGCCGTTGAGGCGGTAGCCGCCGTCGATCTTCTCGGCGCGGGTGCGCATGCCGGCTGGGTCGGAGCCGGCGTCCGGCTCGGTGAGGCCGAAGCAGCCGACCCACTCGCCGGTGGCGAGCTTGGGCAGGTACTTCTTGCGCTGCTCTTCCGTGCCATAGGCATAGATGGGATGCATGACGAGGGAGGACTGCACGCTCATGGCCGAGCGGTAGCCACTGTCCACCCGCTCCACCTCCCGCGCCGCAAGACCGTAGGCCACATAGCCTAGGCCGGCGCCGCCATAGTCCGCCGGGATGGTGGGGCCGAGCAGGCCCAGCTCGCCCATCTCGTTCATGATCTCGCGGTCGAAGCGCTCGTCGAGATAGGCGGAGGTGACGCGGGTCAGCAGCTTTTCCTGCGCATAGTCGCGCGCCGTGTCGCGGACCAGGCGCTCGTCCTCGGTGAGCTGGCCATTGAGATCGAAGGGGTCGGCCCAGTCGAAGATGGGCTTGCCGGATGCGGCCATGGCGTCGTCTCCCGCTGGCAGAGCACCCATGGCAGGGAGTCTGCATTTACATTCCATCCAGTCGGTATATAAATGTCTGGCGACAGTCAAGGAGCGGTCCGCTGCCGGACGACATGAAACAGGAAGGGGCCGACAGCATCGGCTCGGGCGTTCCCACTTCGCCCGCGCCGCGCCGGGGACGTGCGCGCAAGGCCGCCGCCGGGGGCGCAAGGCTCGGCCGCCCGCCGCTGATGGATGATCCGCGCGCGGAGATCCTGCGCCAGGCGGCGCAACTGTTCGCGCAGAAGGGCTATGTGGAAAGCTCGCTCGCCCAGCTGGCGCGGGCCATGAACTATTCGAAGGGCGCCATCTACAATTATTTCTCCTCCAAGCAGGAGATCTACGACGCAATCATCATCTTCACCTTGAAGGGCCTTTATGAGACTGCGGCTGCGGCCGTGAGGGATGAGGATCCGCCGGCCGAGCGCCTGCGGCACTTCATGGTCGCCCATGCCCGCTTCCTGGCGGACAATTACGATTGCTTCGTTACCATGCTCGTGGGCTTCTCCGGCATGGACAATTCCGCTCTCAAGGCGGACGCCCTCGCCTTGCGCGACGCCCACGAGGGCCTGCTGCGCCGGATCATTGCCGACGGTGTGGCGGATGGCTCATTCCGCGATGCCGGCGCTGCCATGACCGGCCGGGCGGTGCTCTCGCTTCTGAGCTGGATGGTCCGCTGGTTTCGCCCGGACGGCAGCAAGACGGCCGAACAGGTGGCGGAGGAGTATCACGACCTTCTGGTGCGTGGCCTCATGGCCTGAGCCGGGCCATGGCACCGTGGTTCAATCGGCGGTCCTGACCGCAAACCGCGGCGGGCTCACAGGGGGCGACGCGCCTGGGCCCTCCGGTCAAGCCGGAGGGCGACGGGGGAGCGTTCGGCGCGGGACGAGGCGGGCGGCGGACCGCCCGGCCTCACGCGACGCAGGAGAGGAAGCCCTGCTCCAGCGCCTTGCCATCGAGCTTGCGGCCGATGAAGACGATGCGGCTCACCCGCTTCTCGTCGTCCTTCCACGCGCGCTGGTGGTCGCCGTCCAGGATCATGTGCACGCCCTGGAAGACGAAGCGGTCCGGATCGTCCTTGAACGAGAGGATGCCCTTGGAGCGCAGGATGTTCGGTCCCTCGACCTGCACGAGATTCTGGACCCAGGGGAAGAACTTGTCGGGGTCGAGTGGGGTCTCGGTGGAGAAGGAGACCGACTGGATCTCGTCGTCATGCACCGCCTTCAGGCCGTGATGGTGGTGGCCGTGATCGTGATGATGGCCGTGGTCATGGTCATGATGGTGGTCGTGGCCGCAGTCCGGCCCGCAGTCGGGACCGTGGGCATGGTCATGGTGATGCTCGTCTTCCTCCAGGAAGGCCGGCTCCAGCTCCAGCACGCGTTCCAGGTCGAAGGCGCCCTGGTTCAGCACCTTGGCGATGTCGATCTCGGACTTCTGCGTCCGGTAGAGCTTCGCATAGGGGTTGATGCCCCGGATGCGGGCCTCCACCTCGTCGAGCTCAGGGGCGGTGACGAGGTCCGTCTTGTTGAGCAGGATCACGTCGGCGAACGCCACCTGGTTCTTCGCCTCGGGCGCGTCCTTCAGCCGGTCGGAGAGCCATTTGGCATCGGCCACCGTCACCACCGCGTCGAGCTTGGTCTTGGCCTGCACTTCCTCGTCCACGAAGAAGGTCTGGGCGACGGGGGCGGGGTCGGCGAGGCCCGTGGTCTCCACGATGATGCCGTCGAAGCCGCCCTTGCGGCGCAGCAGGCCGTCGATGATGCGGATGAGGTCGCCGCGCACGGTGCAGCAGATGCAGCCGTTGTTCATCTCGAACACTTCCTCGTCGGCGCCCACCACGAGGTCGTTGTCGATGCCGATCTCGCCGAACTCGTTGACGATGACGGCGAACTTCTTGCCGTGGGGCTGCGACAGGATGCGGTTCAGCAGCGTGGTCTTGCCGGCGCCCAGATAGCCGGTGAGCACGGTGACGGGGATCTTCTCGGCCTGCGTTTCAGCCATGGCTTCACCTTGGTGCGGAGCGGCGGCCCGAGGGGCCACCGCGGAGGAGAGTAGTGCGGCGCTCAGCTGGAAAGAGCCGCGGAGAGCGCGCGCACGTTGGAGTTCATCATGCCGATGTAGGTGCTTGCCTGGCCTTTGTCATCGGAGAGCGCGTCGGAATAGAGCTCGCCGCCGATCTTGGCACCGGTCTCCTTGGCGATCCGCTCGATGAGGCGCGGGTCGCTCACATTCTCGATGAACACCGCCGGGATCTTCTGCGCCTTGATCTGGCGGATGATGCGCGCCACGTCCTTGGCGGAGGCCTCGCTCTCGGTGGAGACACCTTCTGGCGAGATCAGGGTGAGGCCATAGGCCTCGCCGAAATAGCCGAAGGCGTCATGGGTGGTGATGATGCGGCGCTGCTCGGCGGGGATCCTGCCGATGGCCGCCTTCACCTCGCCTTCCAGGGCGTCGAGCTTTGCGGTGTAGGCGGCAGCGTTGGCGGCATAGGCGTCTTTGCCGGCCGGGTCTGCTGCGGTCAGGCCGTCGCGGATGTTCGCGACATAAACCTTCGCATTGGCGATGGACTGCCAGGCGTGCGGGTCGATGGCGCCGTGGTCGTGGGCGTCCTTCGCGCCGTGCTTCTTCTTGGCCTTGTCGTCCTCGTCCTCGAAGCCGGTGCGCGGCGTGATGCCTTTGGTGGCGACCACGACGGCCGCCTTGCTGCCCGAGGCCTTCACCAGGCGGTCCATCCACCCCTCGAAGCCGAGGCCGTTGACGACCACCACCTTTGCGGCCGCCATGGCTTTCGCGTCAGCTGGGGTGGGCTGGTAGACGTGGGCGTCTCCGTTCGGTCCGACGATGGTGGTGACGGCGACCCGGTCGCCGCCCACCTCGCGCACGAAATCGCCGAGGATGGAGAAGGAGGCGACCACGGGCAGCTTGCCCGTCGCAGCAGGAGATTGGGCCAGGGCGGGAGCGGCCAGAACGCCGGCGAAAGCGGCGGCGAGAAGGAGGCGTCGGGAGAGCATCGCGGGTCCTCTTCAGGCTTCGAGATGACGGCGGGGGACGAGCCGGGTGGCAAGGCCGCCGATGGGGCCGAACATCACCGCCCCGGCATAGGCAAGGCCGGCGACGAGAATGATGGAGGGACCGGACGGCGTGCCGAGATGGTAGGACACCAGCAGCCCGGCCACGCCCGAGGCGAAGGCAATGGCGGTCGCCAGCCCCACGAGTGAGGTGAGGTCGCGCACGAAGAAGCGCGCCGTGGCCGCCGGCAGCATCATAAGCCCCACCGCGAGCAGCGTGCCGAGGGCGTGGAAGCCGCCGACGAGGTTCAGCACCACCAGCGAGACGAAGGCGATATGGCTGACCCCGCCGCTGCGGCTGACGGAGGCGAGGAAGGTCGGGTCGACGCATTCCAGCACCAGGGGCCGCCAGACGATGGCGAGGGTGACGAGGGTCACCGTGGTGATGCCGGCGATGAGGATCAGGGTCGCGTCGTCGATGCCCAGCACGGTGCCGAACAGCACGTGCAGCAGGTCCACGTTGGAGCCGCGCAGCGAGACGATGAGCACGCCGAGCGCCAGCGAGATGAGATAGAAGGCGGCGAGCGAGGCGTCTTCCTTCATGCCGGTCGCCCGCGCCACCACGCCGGCGCCCACCGCCACCAGCAGACCGGCGGCGAGGCCGCCCGCGGTCATGGCGTAGAGGTTGAGCCCGGCGAACAGGAAGCCGATGGCCGCGCCGGGCAGGATGGCGTGGGCCATGGCATCACCCGTCAGCGACATGCGCCGCAGCATCAGGAAGGCGCCCACCGGTCCCGCCCCGAGCGACAGCGCCAGCACGCCGGCCAGTGCCCGCCGCATGAATTCGAACTCCGAGAACGGAGCGATGACGAGGTCGTATGGGTTCATCGGGGTCTCGTGCGCCTGCGTGCCGGGCGCCAACTGGGTGGATGCCTGCGCTGGCGTTTGGCCGGGTCCGGTCCGGCGGGGGTTGGATCGCCGGACCGGCTTGGAGGCGCCCAAAAAGGGTGCCCGGCCAAGCGCAAGCGCAGGAAGCTGAAGCCGGCACGGTCACCGGCCGGGGTCAATGGGTTCAGGCCGCGTCGGAACAGGCGGCGGCGTCGTCTTTCCAGGCCTCGCCCATGCGGCGCGCCTTCAAGAGGTTGTCGGGTCCGAGCGCATCCGCCGTAGGGCCCCACGCCACGGCGGTGCGGGCGAGCAGCAGTGTCTCGGGGAAGGTGGCGCGGACCAGGTCGAAGTCGTGCAGCACCGCCACTACCGTGCGCTTCTCGCCATGCCAGCGGCGCACGAGGTCGACCAGGTCCGCCACGGTCTTGGCGTCGAGGGCGGTGAAGGGTTCGTCCAGCAGGATGACGCGGGCGTCCTGAAGCAGCAGGCGGGCGAACAGGGTGCGCTGCATCTGGCCACCGGAGAGCGTGCCGATGGGGCGCGCTTCGAACCCTTCGAGGCCCACGGCGGCGATGGCATCGGCAATGCGGCCGCGGTCGGCGCGGCCGATGCCGCCGAACAGGCCGGCGCGCCGCCACAAGCCCATGGCCACCATGTCGTAGACCGTGATGGGAAAGCTGCGGTCAATCTCGGCGCCCTGCGGCAGATAGGCGATGTCGCGCGGCGCAACCCCATGGCGCTCGATGGCCCCGCCAAGGGGCGGCAGGGCGCCGCTGATGCCCTTGAGGAGGGTGGACTTGCCCGCGCCATTGGCGCCGCAGATGGCCAGCAGCGCGCCTTCTTGCACCTCGCCGGAGAGATGGTGCACCGCCGGATGGCGCTCATAGCCCAGGGTGAGATTGCGGAACGAGATTTGCGCTGTCATGCGCTACTCCCGAGCACCAGCACCACGACCGCCCACATCACCGCGAGGCATCCCCCCGCCAGCGCCAGCCGCCCGGCGAGAGAGAGCCGCAGCACCGAGGGGGCGATGCGGGCAACCAGCCTCGGGCGTGCGGACGCGGGACGGTGGACATGAGCGGGATGGGAGGAGGCGGCGTGGGAATGAGCCGAATGGTCGTGCGCGATGCCATGATCGGGCGCGTGATCGAGGTCGCGCCCATGCCCCGTCTGCCCCGCCGATGCGGGGGCATCAGGGCTCGCCGAACCCTCGACAGGGCGCGGTGCGCCGGCGGGGATCAGCGGGGTCGAGGAAACCGAGGACAGCGACATGGACCTGCGCAAAGCAGTTGAGATGAGGTTTTGATACTATGTATCATTCACTCTGTCCAGCCACCTCTTGCTCAGTGCATTCCCCGCTCTCCGCGGGACTTTCCAATCCCGCTGTCCCCGCTGCGCCGCTTCACGCCGAGGCGGGCGTCGCCATGAAGGCCCGGAAGCCGCCGAAGCTCGTGATGTCCTGCGCGCCGGCCAGAGCACCCGCTTCGGCCAGGAAGCCGGTGACGCGGGACCCGTCGGCCAGCTCCACCTGTCCGAGGCCCAGGGGCGCGGGAATGGTGGCCATCAGTCGGCCGACCCCCTCGAATGGCAGGGACCAGATCTCGCCCTCCACCGCCGCGCCATCGGTGGTCACCCGCACCACGCCCGGCCGGGGCACCCCGCCGGGCAATAGCTTCATGCGGTAGGTTGGGGCGGTGCGCGCCGTCCGCACGAAGCGACCGCCGAGCGCGCACAGGTCGGGGTTGAGCGCCATGCCCGAGAGGTGGGCGCCGAACACGCAGACGTCGAGCCGGTCCGGATCGGGGTTGGGCGGAAGCGGCGGCAGCGCGGGGGCCGGGTTGTGGCCCGCGCCCAGCGGCAGGTCGCCGGCCGCCACGAAGGCGCGGCCGAGGGCTGCCATCTGCGCATCCCGACCGGCAGGGGCAAGCAGCGTGACGCCATAGGGCACGCCGCTGGATGAGATGGCGGCGGGCACGGCGATGCCGCACAGGTCCATCAGGTTGACGAAATTGGTGTAGGTGCCATTGCGCGAATTGAGCCGGACGGGATCGGCCAGCACCTCCTCCACCGAATAGGCCGATGGCGCGGTCGGCAGCAGCAGCGCATCGATGCCGGCGAGGGTGGGAGCGACCTTCGCCCGCAGCTCCTTTAGCCTGTAGGTGGCGCGGAACGCATCCGCCGCGCTCGCTGTGCCGCCGGGCTCGGTGATGGCCCGCGTCACGGGATGCACCGCCTCGGGGTCGGTGGTCAGAAGCTTCTCCGCCACGATCCACCGCTCGGCGACCCAGGGCCCTTCATAGAGCAGCCGGGCGCATTCGGCGAAGGGGGCAAAGTCGATCTCTTTGAGGACCGCGCCGAGGCTGGCGAAGCGCTCCAGCGCATCGGTATAGGTTTTGGCGGCATCGGCGTCGCCGAAGAATTCGCGCTGATGGGCGGGAAGGATCCCCAGAACCGGCGCGGGCGGCGCGGCGCCGAGCGGCGCGAGCGGCATGTCGCGGGAGTAGGCATCCTCGGGATCGAAGCCGGCGATCACGCCCAGCACCGTCATGGCGTCGTCCACGGTGAGGGCGAAAACCGAGATGCAGTCCAGGGTGCGGCAGGCCGGCACCAGTCCGGTGTTGGGCACGAGGCCGAGGGACGGCTTCAGCCCGACGATGTTGTTGAGCATGGCCGGCACGCGGCCCGACCCGGCAGTGTCGGTGCCGAGCGAGACCGGCAAAATGCCGGCGGCCACCGCCACCGCGGAGCCGGAGGATGATCCCCCGGGTACCAGCTTCGGATTGAACGCATTGCGCGGAATGCCATAAGGCGAGCGGACGCCGACGAGTCCGGTGGCGAACTGGTCCAGATTGGTCTTGCCGATGATGAGCGCGCCCGCCGCCTTCAGCCGCGTCACCACGGTCGCGTCCCTGTCCGGCACATAAGCGAAGGCGGGACAGGCAGCGGTGGTCGGGAGACCGGCAACGTCGATATTGTCCTTTACCGCCACCGGAATGCCGTAGAGGGGCAAGCCTTTATCTCCGCGCGCCTCCAGCGCCTCCGCCTCCGCGATCACGTCCGCCGCCGCGCGCAGCGTGATGAACATGGCCGGGTCGTCGTGGAGGGCGAGCCGGGCGTAGACGCCCCTCACCGTTTCGACGACGGTGCGGCTGCCGGACCTGTGGGTTTCGAGGAGGCTGGCGACGGTCTGCATGGTCAACCCTGTTACGGCGCACGAAGCGCGGTCGGGGAACGACTAGCAGGAAGTGCGCCACGTGTATGCAATTTTCAATTAATCAATCTTAATCATGATGTTATGTAAAATTGATAGGGCCCGCGACGACGCTTCGCGCACCGTCGCAGGCCCTATTATCGCGCGTCAACGCCTAGATATTAGGCAAATTCGATTACCGCGACTCGCTTCCCGGCGAGGGCGTCACCCCGGGAGGGGCGTCGGGAGCCCGGGTCAGGGGCGGCGGGTTGCCACTTGGCGTCGTGATGTTCTCCGGCGCCGTCTCGCTTGGTTCCGGCCCGCCGCGATTGGAGAAGGTGTTCGCCGCGAAAAGCGCAAGCACGAGAACGAATCCCGCGGCGATAAGCATGCCCTGCCGGCGCATGGGGGTCTCCTTCGGTCATGGATGCATATGTCCACAACGCCGGCGCTCCCACCCAGGTTTCCGAAACGGCATTCAGTCGCGAAACACCACCGTTCGCGAGCCATTCAGCAGCACCCGGTCCTGAAGGTGCCAGGAGATCGCCCGCGCCAGCACCCGGCGCTCGATGTCGCGGCCCTTGCGGACGAGATCGTCGGGCGAATCCTGGTGGGAGATGCGCTCCACGTCCTGCTCGATGATCGGCCCCTCGTCGAGGTCGGAGGTGACGTAATGGGCGGTGGCGCCGATCAGCTTCACGCCGCGCGCGTGGGCCTGATGGTAGGGCTTGGCGCCCTTGAAGCCCGGCAGGAAGGAATGGTGGATGTTGATGCACCGCCCCGACAGCTTGGCGGACAGACCGTCGGAGAGCACCTGCATGTAGCGGGCGAGGACCGCGAGTTCCGAGCCGGACGACTGGAACACCTCCCAGATCTGCGTCTCCTGTTCCAGCTTGGTGGCCTTGGAGACCGGCAGGTAGTGAAACGGGATGCCGTCGAAATCGAGATGGGCATAGGTCTCCTTCGGGTGGTTGGAGACGATGCCTGCGATGTCCATGGGGATCTCGCCGATGCGCCAGCGATAGAGCAGGTCCGCCAGGCAATGATCGAACTTCGAGACCAGGAGCATCACCCGCCGCTTCTCCGCCACGGGTCGCAGAGTGAAGGCGAGGGAGAAGGCCTGGGCAACGCCGGTGAAGCCGTCGCGGATCTCCGCAAGGCCAGCCTCTCCCTCCACCACGTTGAACACCACCCGCATGAAGAAGCGGCCGGTCTCGGTATCGTCGAACTGCTGGGCCTCGAGGATGTTGCAGCCCTTCTCGAACAGGAAGGTCGAGACGGCGGCGACGATGCCGGGACGATTGGGGCAGGAGAAGGCGAGAACGAAGGGTTCGTTGGGGCTCGTCATGATGCGTCCTTGCGCAGGGGCGCCGCGCCGATGCCGCGGGCGCGCGCCCTGAATTGAATTTCGGATGGGAGAGGAGGCGCGCGCCGCGCTGCCGTCAACCTCGGCCGGTGCCGGAGAGGGCGAAGCCGAATTCCGCCGCGCTGGCGCCGAGCCAGCGCAGGAAGGCCGGGGCGAAGCTGTTGCCGACGACGAAACGGAAGGTGGGCGCCGCGTCCCGCTGCCAGAAGGTCACGCCCACGTGGGAGACGATGGTGGTCGCCGCGTCGGACGTCTGGAAGGCGGCAGGATCGAGATCCACCGTCACGCCCTTCATCAGCGCCTCGCGCGCCCTGGCGCCGGAAATGTCGAGGACGAGGTTGGCGTCGCTTTGGTCGGTGACGGCGGCAAGGCCCGCCGACAGCCCCTCCAGCCGCGCCCGCAGCTCCCGGCCGCTCAAGCCTTCGGCGAAGATCAGCCAGCGGCCGGGACCCGTGCCGACAGCCTCCAGCCCGGCGCCGCTGCTCGCTCTGGGCGCATCGGCCAGCGGCAGGCCGGCGGCGGCGCAGGCCGCGCGCAGCGCGGCCGTCTGCCCCCGGCGTGCGACGAGGGTGGCGGCGGCAAGCCCCGTCACCGCCTGCGCGCGAACGCCGGCGGCGCCTTCGAGGCCGTAATCTCCCTCCGGCAGGAGGCGGGCCGGCGAATGGGCGTGGAAGAGGTCAGACACGCTGCTTCTCCCCTTCGGGATCGACGAAATGGGGAGAGCACACTTCCACCTCCACGTCACCGCCGCGCACCGGGTCATAGGCGCGCACTTTCTCCCCGATGCGCTCCGGCCCGCGTTTCAGCAGGCCGAGGCCGATGGAGTGGCCCAGCGTGGGGGAGAAGGCGACGGAGGTCATATAGCCCTCGTCATTCTCGGTGGTCGCCTCCGCGCCGGGGGCGAGGAAATGCGCGCCCGCGCGCAGCCGCTGGGTTCTGTCCACCGGCCTGAAGCCCACGAATGTCGGCCGGTCGGGGTCGAGGAAGGCGGGCCGTCCCGCCATCACCCGGCCGATATAGTCCTTCTTGGTCGAGGCCATGCGCCCGAGGCCGAGGTCGCGGGCGGAGGTCTGGCCGGACAATTCGCTGCCGGAGACGTGGCCCTTCTCGATGCGCATCACGCCCAGCGCTTCGGTGCCATAGGGCGTGATGCCGTATAGCGCGCCGGCCTCCATGATCGCCCGCATCAGCGCCTCTCCCTTTCGGGCCGGCACCGCGATCTCGTAACCGAGCTCGCCCGAGAAGGAGAGGCGGAAGATGCGTGCCTCGACGCCGCCCATGACAGTGGTTTCGACGGCGCCCATGAAGGGCAGGCCGGCATTGGAAACGTCCGTCCCGTCCACCAGCTTCGAAAGCACCTCTCGGGCGCGGGGGCCGGAGACGGCGATCTGCGCCCATTGCTCGGAGACGGACGCAAGGCACACGTCCAGCTCCGGCCACAGCACCTGAAGGCAGAATTCAAGATGCTGGAACACCTTGGCGGCGTTGGCGGTGGTCGTGGTCATCACATAGTGGCCGTCGGCGAGGCGGGCGGTGGTGCCGTCGTCCATGACGAGCCCGTCCTCGCGCAGCATCACGCCGTAGCGCGCCTTGCCCACGGGGAGGGTGGAGAAGGTGTTGATGTAGACACGGTCGAGGAAGAGACCGGCGTCCGGTCCCTGCAGGTCGATCTTGCCGAAGGTGGAGACGTCGATCACGCCCACGCCCTCGCGGGTCGCCTTCACCTCGCGGTTCACCGCAGCCTGCCAGTCCTCGCCGGCCCTGGGAAACCACGCCGCGCGCAGCCACAGGCCGGTTTCCACGAAGACCGCGCCCTGCTCCTCGGCCCACGCATGGGTCGGCGTCGGGCGGGTGGGCTTGAAGTCCACGCCGCGATGGTGGCCGGCGAGCACGCCCAGCGCCACCGGCGTGTAGGGCGGGCGGAACACCGTGGTCCCGGTCTCGGCGATGCCCTTGCCGGTCAGTTCCGCCATGATGGCGAGGCCCGCCATGTTGGAGGTCTTGCCCTGGTCGGTGGCCATGCCCAGCGTGGTGTAGCGCTTCAAAAGCTCCACCGCCCGGAAGCCTTCCCTATGGGCCAGCGCCACGTCCTTGGCGGTCACGTCGTTCTGCTGGTCGACGAAGGCGGGACCGGGCGCCTTCACGTGCCAGAATGCCGTGCGGCCGTCCGGCGCGTCGGACGTCTTCGGGGCCGGCGCGAGGCTGGCGGAAAAACCCGCGGCCTGCGCCGCCTCGGTGCCCAGCGCAGTCCCGTCGGCGACGCATTCGCCAAGCGTGAGGTGCCCGGCCGCAGCGCCCGCGGCTGCCATGCCGGGGGGCAGTGTGCCGGGCACGAAGGCGGCGATCTCTTCCCGCCAGACCGGCCGGCCGCCGAGGTGGCAGGTGAGGTTGAGATTGGGCGTCGCCCCGCCGGACACGCCCAGCGCCTCCACCGAGAGGGCACGCGTGCCCATGGGCGTGCGCACGGTGACCGCAGAGAGGCACTTGCCAGCGGTGGCGACGATTTCGCCTTCCGGGATGACTTCGACGCCGAGCGCCTGCGCCCGCGTCACGAGGGCCGGCGCGATGGCCGGGCGCACGTCCACGATGGCGGCCAAATGCAGGCCGGCCGCGGCGGCGTCGAGCACGGCGGTCACGGCATGGTCATTGGTGGTGAATGCCGCCGCCCGCGCCCCGGCGGCGACGCCGTAGCGCGTGGCGTAGGTGGCGAGCGCCAGCGCTGACATCACCCCCGGCCGGTCGTTGCCGGGGAAGACGATGGGCCGGTCGAACGCGCCCGCGGCGAGCACGGACCGCTTGGCCACGATGCGCCACAGCCGCTGGCGCGGCTGGAACGGCGCCGGCTCGGCGAGGTGGTCGCTCACCTTCTCGACGGCGCCGAATTCGCCGCCGTCATAGGCGCCGAACACGGTGGTGCGCGGCATGAGGCGCGCGTTGGGCAGGCTCGCGAGCTCGGCGAGGGCATGCGTCACGAAATCCGCCGCGCTGCCGCCGTCGATCTCTGCCTTTTCGGACAGGAGCCGCCCGCCGAGGCGGAAATCCTCCTCGCACAGCACCACCCGCGCGCCCGTCCGCCCGGCGGCGAGGGCGGCGGTGAGGCCGGCGGCGCCCGAGCCGATGACCAGCACGTCGCAGAAGAGGGTCGCCTTCTCGTACGCGTCCGGGTCCGGCGCATCGGCGGCGCGGCCGAGGCCGGCGGCGCGGCGGATCAGGGGCTCGTAGACCTTCTCCCAGAAGGCGGCCGGCCACATGAAGGTCTTGTAGTAGAAGCCGGCGCCGAGGACGGGGGCGGCGAGCCGGTTGAGGCTCAGCACGTCAAAGTCCAGCGACGGCCAGCGGTTCTGACTGGTGGCTTCCAGCGCGTCGAACAGCTCCACCGTGGTGGCGCGGGTGTTGGGCTCGCGCCGGGCGCCGGTGCGCAGTTCCACCAGCGCGTTGGGCTCCTCCGACCCGGCGGTGACGATGCCGCGCGGCCGGTGATATTTGAAGGAGCGGCCCACCAGCCGCACCCCGTTGGCGAGCAGCGCAGAAGCCAGCGTGTCGCCGGGATGGCCGGCGTAGCTTTTGCCGTCGAAGGTGAAGGCGAGTGTGCGGCTGCGGTCGATGAGGCCGCCTGCGGAAAGCCTCGTCATTCGGCGGCCTCCGTGCGGGAGAAGCGCACGGCTGTGATGGCATGGGTGCGGGTGTCGCGCGTCACGGTGAGCCAGCGGCGGCAGCCCGCGGCGTGGTACCACAGCTCGTCCATCACGCCGGCGATGTTGTCGCGCTCGTAGACGTAGACGTGGAAGGTCTCGGGCGCCTCGGGGCCGGCGGGGTCCGGCCGGCTGGGCGCGGCATCACCCAGATAGGCGAATTCATGGGACGACCTCGCGCCGCAATAGGGACAGGTGATGCGCATGGGTCAGGTCCGGATGCGACGAAGGGAGTGCCCGGCATCGCGCCCGGCGGAGAGATGGGTGCTCCGGTCAAACCGGAGCACAACGGTGGGACGGGGGTGGACCACCGAGGCGGGGAGAGGGGGCGGGTGGACGGCGGAAGGGCCACGCCTCTCCCCGTCCCGTCGCCCTCCGGCTTGACCGGAGGGCCCATAGGCCGACTGGGCACCGCGCCTGGCGCAGAGATGGGTGCTCCGGTCGAGCCGGAGCACGACGGCGGAAGTTAGGGCGCGGAGCGCAACACCGCTCCGGCTCCGCCGTCGCTGGTCCGGGGCGCGGAAGGAGAACAGCCTGCCCATCAGTGCAGGTTCGGCTGGGCGCCGACTCCCTTCTCGTCGATCACATGGCCCGAGCGGAAGCGGTCGAGCCGGAAGGCGGCGTTGAAGCGGTGCGCCTCGTTCCGCGCCATGGTCCAGGCAAAGCACCAGCCGGAGGCGGGCGTCGCCTTGAACCCCCCGTAGTTCCAGCCGGTGTTGAGATAGAGGCCGGGCAGGGGCCCGACGTCGATGATGGGCGAGCCGTCCATGGACATGTCCACCAGCCCGCCCCACGACCTCAGCATCCGCAGGCGGCCGATGAGGGGCATGATGGCCATGCCACCCTCGGCCACGTCCTCCACCACCGGTAGGTTGCCGCGCTGGGCGTAGGAATTGTAGCCGTCGATGTCGCCGCCGAAGACGAGGCCGCCCTTGTCCGACTGGCTCACGTAGAAATGCCCCATGCCGAAGGTGATGACCCCCGGCACCAGCGGCTTCAGACCCTCCGAGACGAAGGCTTGCAGCACATGGCTCTCGATGGGCAGGCGCAGCCCCAAGTGCCGGGCGAGGCGCGATGTGGAGCCGGCCACGGCCAGCCCCACCTTTCCGGCGCGGATCGGCCCGCGCGTGGTTTCCACCCCCACCACCGCGTCGCCGTCGCGGATGAAGCCCGTGACCTCGCAATTCTGCACGATGTCCACGCCCAGTCGGTCGGCGGCGCGGGCATAGCCCCACACCACGGCATCATGGCGCGCGGTGCCGGCGCGGGCCTGCATCAGGCCGCCCTTGATGGGAAAGCGGGAATTGTCGAAATCGAGGAAGGGGCAGAGTGCCTTCACCTGGTCGCG
The DNA here is from genome assembly GCF_040044995.1 of Xanthobacter pollutisoli. Lineage (NCBI taxonomy): Bacteria > Pseudomonadati > Pseudomonadota > Alphaproteobacteria > Hyphomicrobiales > Xanthobacteraceae > Xanthobacter > Xanthobacter pollutisoli. The sequence continues at coordinate 117,605 of NZ_JBDZDP010000003.1, read as the reverse complement.
GTCCAGCAGTTCGGAATCAGCCCCGGCGAGGCGCATGGCGTTGCCGCGCCGGGCGTAGGCGTCGCGCTGGGCGTCCGAATGGTAGAGGTTGAGGATGCCGCGCTGGGAGACCATGGCGTTGTAGTTGAGGTCCTGCTCCAGGCCCTCCCACAATTTCATGGACCATTCGTAGAACGGCTCGTTGCCCGGCAGCAGGTAGTTGGAGCGGATGATGGTGGTGTTGCGCCCGGCATTGCCGGAGCCGATGTGGCCCTTCTCCAGCACCGCCACGTTGCGGATGCCGTGCTCCTTGGCGAGGTAATAGGCCGTTGCAAGGCCGTGCCCGCCGCCGCCGACGATGATGACATCGTAGGCCGGCTTCGGCGCTGCGTCCCGCCAGGCGGGGGTCCAGCCGCGCTGGCCGTTCAGCGCGTTGGCGATCAGGCTGAGCACGGAATAGCGCGACATCAAACCCCCGGACGGAACGCGGCTGGACCCTTCCCTAAAATGAATAGCCCCGCTCCAAACCACAGGTAATATAAATCCTGCTTATGGTATTGCCTGCCGGAGGGGGCCCGAAGGTGCGGGAGCTTCTGCCGTTTGATCTGAAGACGCTGGAGATCTTCCTCGCGGTCTGCGAGGCCGGTGCCATGGCCGGCGCCGCCCGCCGGCTCGGCCTCACCCAGCCCGCCGTCTCGCAGGCCGTCGCCGAGCTGGAGGCCCGCATGGGCGTCGCCCTGTTCGACCGCAGCGTGCGCCCGCTCGGCCTCACCGCGGCAGGCGGCGTGCTGCGGCAGAAGGCGAGTGCGCTCCTCTCCGAGGCGCGGCAGATCGTTCCGGCGCTGAAGGAGACCGAGCACGGCCGCCTGCCGCTGATCCGCGCCGGGCTGGTGGATTCCCTTTCCCGCGCGCTGGCGGCGCCGCTGGCCGGGCGGCTCGCCGCGCTGGCCGAGGAGGTGTCGCTGCTGGCCGGTCTCACCGCCGCCCATGCCAGCGCGCTGCTGTCCCGCCAGCTCGACCTGCTGGTGGGGGTGGACGAGCTCGCCGACATCGAGGGGCTGGAGCGTTTCGATCTGTTCAGCGAACCCTATGTGCTCCTGCTGCCCGCCGGCACGCCCGCGCCGGCGCGGGTGGAGGACATGGCGCGGCTGGCGGAGCGGCTGCCTCTGGTGCGCTTTTCCGCCCGCTCGAAGACCGGCATCGAGGTGGAGCGGCATCTGCGGCGGCTGAAGCTGGATCTGCCCCGGCGCATCGAGTTCGACACGCCCCACGGCGTCGCTGCAACCGTGGCGGCCGGGGAGGGCTTCGCGGTGACGACGCCCCTGTGCATCTTCGAGGCCGGCGTGGATCTGGCGCGGCTCGATTGCCGCCCGCTGCCGGGTCCCGCCTTCCACCGCAGCCTTACGCTCATCAGCCGGCGGCAGGAACTCGGCCGCCTGCCGCGCGACGTCGCCGCCTTCTGCCGGGAAGAGCTGGAGCGGGCGATCGTGCCGCAGCTTCACGTCATCGCTCCCTGGCTCGCCGCGGCGCCGGCGCAAGAAGGCTGACGTGTCAGCCGGCCCCGACCAAGCGAGGGTCGGGAGCTGACGCGCGCCGGCACGGTAACCATTTCGTTAAGGCTCACTGGGCGGCGGAGGAGTTTGTTGATACCACTCCCTTCATCTTCGGCACGTCGGGAAAAGGGGCTGCGGCGACATGAGACTTCTTCATCTTCTTCTGGCGGGCGTGGTGCTTGCGGGCTCGGCCTCCGCGGCCGGGGCGCAGACCATGAGCTATGCCCAGGCCGGCGCGCTGCTCGCCAAGAGCTGTGGGCCGGACATCGGCCGCTTCTGCTCGAACGTCAATCTCGGCGGCGGCGCGCTGGTCGGCTGCATGAACCAGAAGCTGTCGCAGGTGAGCGAGGCCTGCAAGCGCGACTACGCCATCGCCACCGCCTCCATCGCGAAGCGCGACGCGGCGCAGGATTCCATCGCCGAGGTGTGCTCCGCCGATACGGCGCGGCTGTGCCCCGGCATGATCCCCCAGGACGGTAACCTGCTGTCGTGCCTGCTCCAGGCCACCAAGGTGGTCAGCGCGGCCTGCAACCAGGCCATCACCGACGCCGGCTATCGCTGATCCGCGCGCCCACCACACAACGAAGGACGGTTTCCATGACCTCGCCTCTGGTCCGCCTCGCATTGGCGGCCGCGCTCACCCTCGCCGCCGGGTCCGCCTCCGCGCAGACCGCACTCTCCGACAACCAGATCCTGAGCGGCCTCCAGGGCCTCACCGACAAGGCGCCCACCATCACCGCCCAGCAGTTGCGGGACATGGTCCAGCGCCACATGGCCGAGAACCCGGGCGAGGCGCTCAACCGCACCTCGCTGGCGCTCCACCTCGACAAGCTTCCGCAGATCAACGTGCAGATCCAGTTCCGCCTGAACTCGGCGATCATCGAGCCATCGTCCTACCGGACCATCGGCGCCATCGCGGATGCCATGCACAATCCCATCCTGCACGGCTACAAGTTCATCGTCACCGGCAACACCGACGTCACCGGCCCGCGCGAGCGCAACCTCCAGCTCAGCCAGCAACGCGCCGACGCGGTGGTGAACGCCCTCGTCACCGTGTTCAACGTCAATCCCACCCGGCTCGATGCGGTGGGCCTCGGCGAAGAAGTGCTGCTGGATCCCAAGCGGCCCACCGACCCGGTCAACCGGCGGGTTCAGATCTTCACCGTCGGACGCGTTCAGCCGGGCTCCGCGGCGCGCTGAGCTGCCCTTCGCCCGACACGAGACAGACGAAGGCGCCGCCCCGGCCGGGACGGCGCCTTCTTCGTTTGGCCGTGGGAGGCGGACATCCGCCGGCAATTGATCGCGTGCGGACCTCCATTATCCTGCGCCCGTCGCCTGCGGGACGACGGGGAGGAAGAACATGCTCAATCGACGTGGATTTGTGTCCTGCGCCATCTGCACCGCCGTGGGCTTTGCCGCCACCGAGGCCATGGGCCAGGCGGCGCCCGCCGCCGCGCCCCAGGGGGTGTCGCGCAAGGTGCTGTCGAAGACCGATCTGACCGGCACGAACTACGTCACCGTGCTCATGGAGGTGGAGTTCGACGCCGGCTTCAAGGTGGCGCGCCACACCCATCCCGGCATCGAGAGCGGCTTCCTCATGTCGGGCGGCGGCGTGCTCTCGGTGAAGGGCCAGCCGGACCGCACCCTCGGCGCCAACGAAGGCTTCCAGATTCCCGTGGAGGTGCCCCACGCCTTCCAGGTGGGCGGGGAGAAGACCCGCCTCGCTATCACCTACGTGGTGGACAAGGACAAGCCGCTGGCCTCGCCCGCGCCCGAGTGAGCGGCAGGGGCACGCCCCGCGGGCTGCGGAAACGGAACCGGCCCCGCAGGGGCTGCGGAGCCGGTCTTTTTCCTCGCGCGGCGGCCGATCAGATGTCCAGGGTGTTGTCCTTTTCCCACTGGGTCAGGTGGCGGGAATAGGCGTTCCACTCTTCCGTCTTCAGCTTGAGATAGCCGTCCACCAGCGGCGCGCCGAGGCGCTCGCGCAGCACCTTCGACTTGTCGAGGGCGCGTAGGGCGTCGAGCAGGTTGAGGGGCAGGCGCTTGGCGCCCTTCACCTTGTGGCCGTCGGTGTACATGTTGATGTCGAGCCGCTTGCCCGGATCGCGCGCGCTGGCGATGCCGTCGAGCCCCGCCGCCGCGACGGCGGCCTGGAGCAGGTAGGGATTGGCGGCGCCGTCAGCGAGGCGGAATTCAAAGCGCCCGGCGTCCGGGATGCGGATCATGTGGGTGCGGTTGTTGCCCGTGTAGGTCACGGTGTTGGGCGACCAGGTGGCACCCGAGAGGGTGCGCGGGGCGTTGATGCGCTTGTAGGAATTCACCGTGGGATTGGTGAGCGCGCACAGCGCCTCGGCATTGTGGATCAGCCCGCCGATGAAATTGTAGCCGAGCTTCGAGACGCCGAGCTCGCCCTTGGGATCGGCAAAGGCATTCTTGCCCTTGGCCCACAGCGACACATGGGCGTGGCAGCCCGAGCCGGTGAGGTTGATGAAGGGCTTCGGCATGAAGGTGGCGCGCAGCCCATGCATCTCGGCGATGGACTTCACCATGTATTTGAAGAAGACGTGCCGGTCCGCCGTGACGAGGGCGTTGTCGTAGTTCCAGTTCATCTCGAACTGGCCGTTGGCGTCCTCATGGTCGTTCTGGTACGCGCCCCAGCCGAGTTTCAGCATGGCGTCGCAGATGTCCTTGATGACATCGAAACGGCGCATGAGAGCGGACTGGTCGTAGCAGGGCTTCTCGGCGGTGTCGGAGGCGTCCGAGATGGACTTGCCGTCGGGCGTGATGAGGAAGTATTCGCACTCGACGCCGGTCTTCATCTCGTAGCCGGCCGCCGCCGCCGCCGCGAGCTGGCGCTTGAGCACCGTGCGCGGCGCCTGCTCCACTTCCTTGCCGTCCATGTAGAGATCGGCGGCGAGCCAGCCGATCTCCGGCTTCCACGGCAGCTGGATGAGGCTCGTCGGATCCGGCACGGCGAACAGGTCCGGGTCGGCGGGGGTCATGTCCAGCCAGGTGGCGAATCCGGCGAAGCCCGCGCCCTCCTTCTGCATGGCACCGATGGCGGCGGCGGGCACCAGCTTGGCCCTCAGGCCGCCGAACAGGTCCACGTAGGAGATGAGGAAATAGCTGATGCCACGGTCCTTCGCGACCTTGGCGAGGTCGGTCTTCGCGGCGGCGGAAGCGCGGCCTTCGGCCTCGCGGAGCGGAGTGCGGAAGCGGTCCATGCGAAATCCCCGGAAAATGGAAGGTGGTGTTCTTGAAAAAGCCGCGCCGGTCGAGCGGCGCGGCTTGAAGCCTTCGGGTCAGTATCCGCCGATCTTGCCGGGAATCCACGAGGTGCCGGCCAGCGGCACGCCGGCCATGGCGGCGGCCTCCACGGTCAGCGCCACGAGATCCTCGGGCTCCAGATTGTGCAGGTGGCTCTTGCCGCAGGCGCGGGCGATGGTCTGCGCCTCCAGCGTCATCACCGAGAGATAGTTGGCGAGGCGCCGGCCGGCCTTCACCGGATCGAGTCGAGCGGCGAGCACCGGATCCTGGGTGGTGATGCCGGCGGGGTCGAGGCCCTCGTGCCAGTCGTCATAGGCGCCGGCTGTGGTGCCGAGCTTCTGGTATTCGTCCTCCCACTGGGGATCGTTGTCGCCCAGCGCCACCAAGGCCGCCGTACCGATGGCCACCGCATCGGCGCCCAGCGCCAGCGCCTTGGCTACGTCCGCGCCCGAGCGGATGCCGCCGGAGACGATGAGCTGCACCTGCCGGTGCATCCCCAGATCCTGCAGCGCCTGCACGGCCGGGCGGATGGCGGCGAGGATCGGGATGCCCACATGCTCGATGAACACGTCCTGCGTCGCCGCGGTGCCGCCCTGCATGCCGTCGAGCACCACCACGTCGGCGCCGGCCTTCACCGCCAGCGCCACGTCGTAATAGGGCCGCGAGGCGCCGACCTTCACATAGATGGGCTTCTCCCAGTCGGTGATCTCGCGCAGCTCCTCGATCTTGATCTCGAGATCATCCGGGCCGGTCCAGTCGGGATGGCGGCAGGCCGAGCGCTGGTCGATGCCCTTCGGCAGGGTGCGCATGGCGGCCACGCGGTCGGAGATCTTCTGGCCCAGCAGCATGCCGCCGCCGCCGGGCTTGGCGCCCTGGCCGATGACGATCTCGATGGCGTCGGCCTTGCGCAGGTCCACCGGGTTCATGCCGTAGCGCGACGGCAGATACTGGTAGACGAGGGTTTGGGACTGGCCGCGCTCTTCCGCCGTCATGCCGCCGTCGCCGGTGGTGGTGGAGGTGCCGACCAGCGACGCGCCGCGCCCCAGCGCCTCTTTCGCCTGCGCCGAAAGGGCGCCGAAGCTCATGCCGGCGATGGTGACGGGGGTCTTCAGGGTGATCGGCTTCTTGGCGAAGCGGGTGCCCAGCGTGACCTCGGTGCCGCACTTCTCGCGATAGCCCTCCAGCGGGTAGCGCGACATGGAGGCGCCGAGGAAGAGCAGGTCGTCGAAATGCGGCAGCTTGCGCTTGGTGCCGCCGCCGCGGATGTCATAGATGCCGGTGGCCGCCGCCCGGCGGATCTCCGCCAGCGTCGCCGGATCGAAGGTCGAGGAGAAGCGCGGCGGGGTGCGCGGCACGTTGTTGTGGGCGGTCATGGGTCCTCACCCGGCACGGCAGGGATTGCGAACGGTGAACTCCCTCTCCCGGCGACCGTCCCCCTCACCGTGAGGCAGAGGGGTCGGGGGAAGGGGCAAAGTGGCAAAAGGGTCTTCAGCACCGGGGCGGAGACCGCCCCGCACCAGCTCAATACGCGTCCACATTGTCCACGTGGAAATTATAGAGCTTGCGGGCGGAGCCGTAGCGCCTGAACTCGCCGACATCCACCGCGCCTTCGAGCCCGGCGGCCTTCAGCTTCTGCGCCAGCAGCGCCTTGTGCTCGTCCCGCATCTCCTTCTCGATGCAGTCCGCGCCGAGGCTCTTCACCGCGCCGCGCACGAAGAGCTTCGCCTCGTAGAGGCTGTCGCCCAGCGCCTCGCCGGCATCGCCCAGCACGACGAGCGCGCCGGCCTGCCCCATGAAGGCGCTCATGTGGCCCACCGAGCCCTTCACCACGATGTCCACGCCCTTCATGGAGATGCCGCAGCGGGCGGCCGCGTTGCCGTCCACCACCAGCAGCCCGCCATGGGCGGTGGCGCCGGCCGACTGGCTGGCATCGCCGCGCACATGGACGAACCCGCTCATCATGTTCTCGGCGACGCCTTGCCCCGCATTGCCGTGGATGATGACGGAGGCCTCCGCATTCATGCCGGCGCAGTAATAGCCGACGTTGCCCTCGATCTCGACGGTGAGGGGGGCGGCGAGGCCCACTGCGACGGCGTGACGGCCGTTGGGATTGAGCACCCGCCAGCGGCGGGCGTTATTGCCCTCGGCGCTCGCCGCGTGCAGCGCCGCATTGAGGTCGCGCAGGGGCGTGGCGGCGAGGTCGAAGGTGATGTCCGGGGCCATGGCGTTCACTTAAGCGCGCTCCCAGAAGTAGACGGTGGCGGGCTCGGGCTCGAATACCTTGGCGGTGGAGATGCCGGGCAGGTCAACCAGAGCCCGGTACTCCGAGCCGAAGGCGACATACTGGTCGGTCTCGGCCATCACAGCCGGCTTGCAGGCGATGGGATCACGCAGCACGCCGAAGCCGTTCTCCGTGCCGACGACGAAGGTGAAGAAGCCGTCGAGATCCTTGAGCCCCGCCTCCAGCGCCTCGCCCAGAGACGCGCCCTGCCGCATGCGCCAGGTGAGATAGCCGGCGGCCACCTCGCTGTCGTTATCGGTCTCGATGGCGATGCCCTCGCGCTTCAGCGTGCGGCGCAGGGCATTGTGATTGGAGAGCGAGCCGTTGTGCACGAGGCACTGGTCGGCCCCGGTGGAGAAGGGATGGGCGCCGGCGGTGGTCACCGCGCTCTCGGTGGCCATGCGGGTGTGGCCGATGCCATGGGTGCCGCGCATGGTGGCGAGGCCGAAGGTCTCGGCCACGGACGAGGGCAGGCCAACTTCCTTGAAGATCTCCATGCGGCTGCCGGTGCCCACCACCGCCACCTCGGGATGGCGCGCCGCAAGGAAGGCGCGCACCGCGCCCTCGCGCTCGGGCGCGACCTCGATCACGCCATGGGTGCCCCGCACCGAGACGGCGGGCAGGCCGCCGGCGGGCACCGACAGGCCGGCGGCGAGGCCGGCGAAATCATAGCCCGGCGCGGCGCGCAAAGAGAGCTTCACCTTGTCCTTGTCGCCCGCGCCATAGACCGCGAAGCCCGCGCTGTCGGGCCCGCGATCGGTCATGACGCAGAGCATGGAGGCGAGCAGGGAGCCGAGCTCGGCCTCGAGCTTCTGGTCCTTCAGGAAGAGTCCGACGATGCCGCACATGGCCCTGTCACAATCTGGGAGTCGGGCCGCCACAACGGCCGTGCCGCAAGGAGTACGACGGTTGACGACGAGCGTCAATCAACTGGGAATATAATTTTCCCATCAGGAAACTCGTCGAGCGTCGGGGAGGAGCGTCGCCTCAGGTGCGGTCCCGGCCGTAGACGATGATGGAGAGGTAGGTCATGGGCGTCTTCAGCAGGTCCTCGGGGCCGTGGGCGGCACCGGAATCGAACATCAGCGCATCGCCCGGACGCAGGTGATAGGTGCGGTCGGCGTGGCGGTAGAGCACCTCACCGGAGAGCATGTACAGGAACTCGACGCCGGCATGGCGGAACCCCGTGTAGGGCGCGGCCTCTTCAGACAGGGTGATGAGATAGGGCTCCACCACGATGTCGCCGCCGAGCCCGTGGCCCAGAAGTTCATACTGGTGGCCGACCTTGGTGCCCCGCCGCTCGATGATGACGCCCTGGTGCGCCCGCACGAAGGAGCAGTCGCGTCGCTCCTCGAAGGCGGAGAACAGGGTGGTGAGCGGCACGTTGAGCGCCTTGGAAATGGCCTGCAGTGTGGCGAGGGAGGGCGAGATCTGCCCGTTCTCGATCTTGGAGAGCATGCCCACGGAGATGCCGGCCGCGCCGGCGAGATCCGACACGGTGAGATCCAGCTGGCGGCGGATGGAGCGCACCTGCACGCCGAGCGCCTCCTCCAGCGTCACAGCCGCGGCTGCGGGCGCGCCGGAGCCGGTGCTGTATTCGCTGAGCTCATGCACGTCCGCCGTGCCGCTCTTCGCCTTGCGCTCGGCCACTCGACTCCCCATTCCGCAATCCCCCAGACCAAAATCCCGCCCAATCCAATATCGTTCGACCCAATGCGCCGCCCGCGCAATCTGCGAGCGATGCCGGCGCTGTTCCCGCCGGGCTACCCCGCCGGGCATCTCGTGCCCGGTGACGCAGGCGGGTGCATCCCGCTTTGCCGCCCGGCCCGATCCCGGCCTGTCCCTGAGCCGGGGAACCCCCCAACCAGTCTGTCCGCCCGCCGCGACGATCCCGAAGTCCGCCGACCGGAGCCGCCCCGTTGTGGTCGAAACTGCTCACCGGCATCGATGAAGCGGAAAGATCGCTCATTGTGCCAGCTTCCGACCGGGAAAGCACCGCCGTTGACCTGCGTCGGCACCGCGCGGGGCGTGCGGCCGGAGCGGGCCCGACGGTGCGCGCGCCCGTCCGCATCCCGGGACCCCCGCGCCGCTTGTCCACAGCCGCCCCTGGACACCCCGCCGGTGCTGAGGGGGCTATGGACACGACGCGACTTCCTCTCTATACACACGCCGCTCCGCAGGCGCTCCGCGCCCCGGACGCCCAGGTAGCTCAGTTGGTAGAGCATGCGACTGAAAATCGCAGTGTCGGTGGTTCGATTCCGCCCCTGGGCACCATTTCTCCCTGAAAATCGAGACCTGCAGACCGGCTCCTGAATCAGCGCGGGCGTCGCCGACGTCATGGCGCGGGTCGTCGCCAGCGGTTCACCAGCCAGAGTGCTGCCCATGATCCCAGGAGCGCGATGGCCATCTGGCCGGCGAGGGCGATGGACATGAGGGGGCCGCCGGCTTCGGCGAGGGACGACGACCCGTCCATGAACGGCAGGAGCAGCGGCACCATCGCCGCGCCGCCGAGGGGGGCGATCAGAATGGCGCCGAGGATGGCGACGACGATGTTCACGATCCAGCCGAGCACCCCGCGGCCGCGCGTCCAGGCCTCGTGGATGGCGATAGCGAGCGCGCCGAGGAGCACGGCCAGCGCGATCACCATGGGGCCGCCGACGCTCGCCAGCGGAATGGCGCCGGTCCATTGCAGGAGCAGGATGCCGGCGACGGCAATCAGCACGATATAAGGCATGGGCTTCGTTCCGGGCGCACCGATCAGGTCATCAGCAAGCTGCTGCTGGGCAATGAAATGCCACTTGCGCCAGCTCCCGTCACTTCACTTTCCCTAGGGGCGCCGGGCGGTGACGAGTGGGCTTTTCGGTGTGCGTCCGGGGTTCCGGCGTAAGTGGCCCCTTCGCGCATGCCTCTACTTCAGCAAAGCCTTGCCGATGAAGACATAGCCGACGCCGCGGGCGGACTGTACCGGCAGGGGGAGGCCGCATTCGCGTTCCACCTTGCGGCGCAGGCGGAACACCAGGATGTCGAGGCTGCGAGCGCTGAGGTCCGACGGGCCGGCGCGGGAGGAGACGAGCTCGACGCGCGAGGCAGGCTCGCCGGGCGTGCGCATCAGCGGTTCCAGCAGGTGCCGCTCCGCGGCGGAGAGGATCATGCTGCCGCCCGCCGGCCCGGTCAGGGTCCAGCGCCGGGAATCAAGGATCCAGGAGCCGGGCTCCGCGGCAGGGGTGTCGCCCGCGGCCGCGGGCTCGCGCAGGCGGCGGAAGAGGTTACGGATGACCATCTCCAGCTCCAGCGGCTCCGCCGGCTTCACGAGATAATGGTCGGCGCCGCAGGCGAGGCCCTGCAGGCGATCATTGCGCATGGCGCGGCCGGTGAGCATGATGAGGCCGGTGCGCGGCATCTCGCGCACCTGTGCTGCCGCCTCGAAACCGCTGGCCCCCGGCAGGTTGATGTCCATGACGACGATGTCCGGGGTGTGGTGGGCGAGCTCCTCCGCCAGCGTCTGGGCGCTTGGGATGATGCGCACCAGGAAGCCGGCATCGGCGAGGCAGCCTTGCAGGCTGTCGCTCAGGTCGTGGTCGTCTTCCACCAGCAGAACGCGGATGCTCATTGCGCCGCCTCCTGCGCGAGGCGAGGGGGCACGGCCGCCGGCGGCTGGGTGGCGGGGAGCCACACGGAGAAGGTGCTTCCTGCGCCGCGGGCGCTTTCCAGCGTGATCCGGCCATGGTGCAGGTTCACCACCTGCTTCACGATATGCAGGCCGACTCCGGCTCCCGGCCGCCCGCTCCCGGTCGGCGAGCGGTAGTAGCGCTCGAATATGGCGGACTGCTCGTCAAGCGGGATGCCCGCCCCCGTATCCGTAACGCTGAGGGTCATGCCCTCGGTCTGCGCCCGCACCTCCACCTGCACCGGGCCGTCGGCGTGCTTCAGCGCGTTGCCGACGAGATTTTCCACCACGGTGCGCAGCAGCACCGCATCGCCCTCGACCCGCCCATGGACAAGGCCGGTGCACGTGATGGCGCGATCGGCCTCGGCGCCGAGCTCACGGCAGACGTCGGCCGCTAGCGCCGGAAGATCCACCGGTGCCAGCTCCATCCGCATGGCCACCTTGGTGATCCACTCCTCGGCGAGGAAAGTGTCGATGAGGCTGGAGAGGCGGGTGACCGCCCGCACGATCTTGCCGGCCTCGCGCTGGAAGCGCTCGCTCATGTCCACGGCGCCGCGCTCGATATTGGCGATGGCGGCGCGCACGATGGCGAGCGGCGTGCGGAACTCGTGGCTCACCATCACCAGGAAGTTGCGCTGTTCGCGCAGGGCCACGTGGAGCGCCGCCTCGGCCTTCTCGCGCGCGGCGATCTCGGCGGTGAGCGCCGCCGTGCGCTGGGCGACGGCGGCCTCCAGCTCCGCCGCATTCTGCCGCGAGGCGGCGAGCAGCCGGCCCTGCAGGTCGCGCCGTTCCCGTGCCCCGGCGCGCAGCGTGGAGGCGATGCCGGCGAAGATGGCCACCATGTAGAGGAGGCCGATGGACTGATGCCCCCATTCCATGAAGCGGGTGAGCGGCGCAAAGCCCAGGGCGACGAGGGCGAACCAGAAGGTGGCGAGGCTGTAGCTGGTAAAGCCCACGAAATACCAGATGGAGGCGGCGTCCCCGCGCCGCAGCCGGAGCGCAGCGATGACGGGGAAGAAGAGGGCCAGCACCAGCACCCCGGCCATCAGGAACGGCGCCACCGCGCCGTAGAAGCCGGCGGCGCTGGCAAGGCTTCCCGCCCCGGCGGCGACGCCGTAGGCGGTGAGGCCCTTTCGCACCAGCGGCAGGCGGCCGTCCGGGCAGAAGATCGAGCGGATCATGAACGCGCCGGTCATCATGCTCAGGCAGCCGATAAACCCCTGGAGGCGGAGCACCGTCGTCGGCGACCATGACGAGAGGAGCAGCAGCAGGAAGCCGGAATTGGCGAGGAAGACGAGGGCGGTGGTGCCCACATAGGCGCCGTACCAGGCAAACGGCGGATTGCGCAGCCACGCACCGAACAGCAGCGCCCCGATGGCGCTGATGCCCGCAGCGCCGACGGCAAGCGAAACCATCAAGACGTTGAGCGTGAGGTGCTGGACGAAGGCGGGGAGGCGCCAGAGTTCCGGCTTGGCGCTGAGCGAGCGGCTGCCCGAGAGCCGCAGCAGGATCACCTGCGGCGTATCCTGTGCGAGGTCGAGACGGAAGACCGAGGTGTGGGTGATGAGATCACGCCCGGCGAGGGGCGCGAGGGTGCCGGCGACCTTGCTGACGAGGCCGCCCCCGGAACCCGCCTCCCCATCAGGCCCGAAGAACTCGATGCGGTCCGTGTAGGGCGCGTTCATGGCGAGATACCAGGTGCCGCCCGCGCCCGGCCCTGCGGAGAGGGTGAGGCGCAGCCACCAGGCCCCCTTCGCCGAATAGCCCGCGTTGAAGTTGCCCGGAATCGGCTGGAAGCGCGCGCCGGCGGCCAGCGCCTCCTGCGCGGTGAGGGTCCCCGTCTCGTCGCGCAGCACCGAGAGATGGCCGGCCACGGGGATGCCGAAGGTGTCGTTCTCCAGCCGGAGGGCATCGGCCTTGCCGACTGCGCAGGCCATCAGGGCACAGGCGAGTGCCGCGAGGATCAGCCGGAACAGCCGCGCGGACGCCCGCGCCCACCGGGCCGGCGTTGCTGACGCAAGGGCGATAGGGACGGCAGCCGGCACGGGGCGCATCCACTTCGGGGCAGAATCGACCGGTACTTTGGTAAGTCAATGCGCAAATGTCCATTGCGACGCGCGTCGCGAGCGCGAATGCGGGCGACGGACAGGCCGGGGATTTCGCGTCATCGCGCGGATTTGGGCGACGTCATCCGGCGGCCGGGGCGGCGGGGTCAGACCGCGATGGCGCCCGTGGCGATGGCCCAGACGGCCATGCCGGCCGCGAGCACGACGGCGCCCGCCAGTGCCCATTCGACGGGGGTGAAGATCTCGGCGCCCTGCTCGCGCCGCAGGAGGATAAAGAGGATCGTGCCCGGCGCCAGGATGAGGGACGACAGGAGCGGCACCTTGATGCCGCCGGCATAGATCATGCCCGCGGCGCAGAGGGTGGCGAGCGCGCTCACTGCCACGTCGCGGCGCCGCTCGGTCGCCGCCCCGGCGTAGGTCGCGCCGCTCCAGGCGAGCTTCAGCCCGAAGGCGGCGACGAAGAAATAGGGGATGAGCGCGGTGGAGCTGGTGAGCTCGACGAAGAAGCGGAAGGCGGAGCTCGAGGCCAGCGTCATCAGCAGGAAGAGCTGGATCGACAGGGTGGTGAGCCAGAGGGCCGCGGAGGGTGCCCCGTCGGAATTCTGGGCGGCGAGGAAATGGGGCATGCTGCCCCGCCGCGCCGCGGCGAACAGCACCTCCGCCGCCAGCAGCGACCAGGCGAGGAGCGCGCCGAGGATGGACACCAGAACGCCGATGCTGACGAACAGGCGGCCGGGCGGCCCGACGATGGCCGCCAGCACACCCGCCACCGACGGATTGTGAAGCGCGGCGAGCTCCGCCCTTGGCAGGATGGCGTAGGACAGCACGGTGACGAGGACGAACAGGGTGAGCACGCCGAGGAAGCCGATGACCGTCGCGCGCCCGACGTCCTCCCGGCGGCGGGCGAGCCGCGAATAGACGCTGGCGCCCTCGATGCCGATGAAGACGAACACCACCACCAGCATGGTCCGCTGTACCTGCTCCACCAGCGAAGGGGCGGCGGGTCCCTCGCCGCCGAGGAGGTTGGCGGTGAAGACGTCGGCCCGGGCCGAGGCGAGGACAATGACGAGGAAGACCGCCAAGGGCACGAGCTTCGCCACGGTGACGATGGTGTTGAGCGAGGCGGCTTCCTTCACCCCGCGCAGCAGCATCAGGTGGTAGCTCCACAGAAGGGCCGAGGCGACCACCAGCGCGAGCGGCGTGTTGCCATTGCCGAAAGCCGGCAGGAAGGTGCCGAGCGTCGACATGGCGAGCACGAGCAGCGCGACGATGCCGAGGAAGGCGCTGGCCCAGTAGCTGAGCGCGGCGATGAAGCCCACATAGGCGCCGAAGCCGGCCTGCGCGTAGCCGTAGATGCCGGCGTCGATGTCTGGCCGGCGGCGCGACAGCGTCTGGAACACCAGGGCGAGCATGAGCATGCCCGTGCCGGCGATGGCCCAGGCGATGAGCGCGCCGAGGACGCCGGTTGCCTCGCCGAACGCCTCCGGCAGCGAATAGACACCGCCGCCCACCATGGAGCCCACCACGAGGCCCGAGAGCGCGGCCAGCGACAGGCCGGCGCGGGCGGGGGCCTCGCCGGCATCTCTGGCGCCGGCCGGGGCGAGGGACGTCTGGCTCATGGGCGGGGATGCTCCGGCAGGCGGCGGCGCGCCGCCGGGTCAGTGGGCGAACGGCTGCGCGGGGGCGCCGGCCCAGCGCGAATGGGCCGGGATCGCCTCGCCCTTCATGACGATGGTGAGCACCCCGAGCTCGGCATATGCGCCGACCTTGGTGTCGTAGAGCACGGTGGTGAGCGCGCCGATGGACGCGCCCTTGCCCACCTCGATCTGGCCGATCTTCATCACCCGGTCCTCGAAGAGGTGGGTCTGCAGATTCGAGGTGGCGTTGATGGCGGCATAGTCGCCGATGGTCACGCAGTCGAACTCGGTGATGTCGGTACTGTCCATGAACACGCCCTTGCCGATCTTCGCGCCGAACAGGCGTAGCGCCCAAGGCAGCAGCGGCGTGCCGCGGAAGGCGTCGAGCAGGATCTTGCCGGCCGTGCCCCAGTAGAGCGTCGTCATGGCTTCCGTGCGCAGGGCCCGCCAGGAATAGAGGCCGTGGCTGCCCGGGCGGTAGACGCCCATGGCGAGCCACTTCACCGCCAGCACCACGCCGGCGAGGATGAAGGAGCAGGCGACGCAGGTGGCGACGAAGACCGGCAGGAACTCGCCCCATTCGTCGGCGGCGTCGAGCGCCGGGAACAGCACGTAGTCGGCGGCCACCGTGCCGAGGGTGATGAACATCATGGTCGGCATGGAGGCGGCGAACAGCTCGAACACCGCCCGCAGCACCCGCCGCCACAGCGGGGGACGGAAGGTCTGGGTCACGTCCGCGCTGTCGAAGCGCTGGCGCACCGGCAGGCGGATGGGCGGGCTGCCGAAGCGCGTCTCGCCGGGCAACATGCGCTCGTCCGACGGCGGCTTGGACTTGATGCCGATGAGCGCGCCCTCGGGGATCTCGGCGCCGGGGGGCAGGACGGAGTCGTTGCCGATGAAGGCGCGCGAGGCCACCTTCACTGTCTTCGAGGTCATCCAGCCGCGCCGCACGTCCTCGTCGCCCAGAACGACCTCGTCGGCGATGAAGCAGCGCTCGCCGATCTCGATGGTGTCGTAGCGGCCGGCGAAGTTGGTGGCGATCTCCGTTTCCTTGCCGATCTTCGCGCCCATCAGGCGATACCAGCTGCGCATGTAGACGGTGGAGAACAGCGACGAGAGGCTCTCCAGCATCACCTCGGCCGCCAGCGCCACGGTCCATTTGCGCATGTAGAAGCCGGAGTGGATGGAGCAGGTGCCGGCCGGCGCGCTGGGCAGGACGATCCAGCGGATGGCGGTGACCAGGATGACGGTGCCGAACATCAGCAGCATGGCCGTCGGCCAGGTGAGGATCGGCAGATACCATTGGACGCCGACGAGCTCGCGCAGCTCGTTGTCGTAATGGTCGAACACGTAGAAGGCCGGGAAGATGGGCAGGAGGCTCAGCGCCGGCATCAGGAAGATGAGGAAGCTGTAGTAGAAGGACTGCGCCGCCTTCACCGGCTCGGACGGCTCGGGGGCGAAGGCGGGCCAGGTGGAGGGGTCCACCATGCCCACCTTGCGGGCGGGCGAGCCGTCCCACTTCTCGAAGGCCGGCACGGTCGTCTCGGGCGGCAGAGCGGAGAGATCGCACAGCTCGGCGCCCTCCTTCACCACCGTGTCGTGGCCGAGGGCGCACGACGTGCCGATATAGGCGTCCTTCTCCAGCACCACGCGGCCGATGATGAGCTCGTTGCCGATCACCTCCGCATTGCCGATGCTGGTCTTGGCGCCGATGGTCACGTCGTCGCCAATCTCCATGAGGTCGATGGCGCCCGCGTGCAGGCCGCTGATGGTGACCCTCTTGCCCACCTTGGCGCCGAGCAGGCGCATGGTGGAGGGGGCGAGCGGGGTGCCCTGCATGAGCCCGATGTGGGTGAATTCCACCAGCTGGCGGGCCAGCCACCAGCGGAAGAAATAGACCCCCCACAACGGATAGCGGCCGGGCGTCGCGCGCCACAGCACGAGTCGCTTGCCGACGATGCCGACGAGGGCGATGCCGACGGTCACCAGCATGTAGATGCCCATCAGCTCCACCACTTCGTACCAGTGGATCACCTCGTCCGACGTGATGAGCTCGTACATGACGAAGATGGTGAGCCACGGGCCGGTAAGGGCGAGCAGCAGGAGCGGCATGCAGGCGGTCTGCGCGAGGCCGCACAGGAGGCGGCGCAGCAGCGGCGGCGGGGTGAAGGAGAGGTCGAGCTGGCGGCGCGGGCCGCTGGCCTTCTCGCGCTCGTCGAGCCGGGCGGCGATGGCTCGCAGCGTCCTCAGGCTGTAGAGGTCCTCCAGCGTGATGGCGGGCAGCGCCGGGTTCTCGCGCACGGCGGCGAGGAAGGTGGCGGCGAGCAGCGAGTGGCCGCCGAGATCGGCGAAGAAGTCGGCCTCGAACGGAATGGACTGGCCGGGAAACAGCGGCCGGGCGGCGGCGAGCAGCGCCGCCTCGGTGGCGGTCGCGGGCTCCTCCTGCTCCTCGGCCTCGGCCGGCGCGCTGAGCGGCAGGGCCTTCAGTGCCTTGCGGTCGGCCTTGCCCGAGGTCAGCCGCGGCAGGCTCGCCATCTCCTCGTAGAAGGAGGGGATCATGTAGGGCGGCAGCGTCTCCTTCAGGCCGGCACGGATGGCGCTCCGGTCGAGTGTCGCGCCCGCGTCCAGCACCACATAGGCGACGAGGCGGTCGATGCCGTCGTCCTTGCGCAGCACCACCGTCGCCTGCGCGATGCCGGGAAGGGTGGAGAGGCGCGCCTCGATCTCGCCCAGCTCCAGTCGGAAGCCGCGCAGCTTCACCTGGTCGTCGATGCGGCCGTGGAACAGCAGCTTGTCGTCCTCGGTCAGGCTCACCGCGTCCCCGGAGCGGTAGAGCACCGGGTCGGACGTGCCGCCGAAGGGGTTGGGAATGAACTTCTGCGCCGTCAGTTCCGGCCGCTTGAGATAGCCCCGCGCCACCCCCGGCCCGCCGATGAGCAGCTCGCCCTCGACGCCCGGCCCCAGAAGCTGCATCTGCTCGTCCACCACGTAGCAGGTGTAGTTGGGGATGGGCGCGCCGATGGTGACCGGCCCATCCACCGTCACCTCGTCCACCGTCGCCACGACGGTCGCTTCGGTGGGACCGTAGGAGTTGAACACCTTGCGTCCCGGCCGGCACCAGCGCTGCTTCACCGAGGGCGGGCACGCCTCGCCGCCGAGGATGATGATGCGCAGGGAGGGCACGTCCTGCGGCATCATGGCGAGCAGGGTCGGCACGGTGTCCAGCACCGTGATGCCATGGGTGGCCATGATGGCCGGCAGCTTCTCCACCTCGCCGAGCACGCGGGAGGAGGCGACGAAGAGCGTCGCGCCGACCAGATAGGGAATGAAGATCTCTTCCAGCGACAGGTCGAACGCCACCGACGCGCCCTGGAAGACTACGTCCTCGGTCGTCATGCCGTAGACCGCGTTGGTGGCGCGCAGGCAGTGGCAGATGTTGCGGTGCTCGATGACGATGCCCTTGGGCTTGCCGGTGGAGCCCGAGGTGTAGATGGCATAGGCCGGGTCGGCGGACGTCACTCCGTCCGCCCGCAGGTCGATGGGGGCGCCGTCGCCGCCCTCGGCGACAAGGTCGAGGCAGGCGACGTCCGTCGCCGGAAGGGGGCGGTCGAGCTTGGCCCTCGTCACCGCGTCGACGATGACGAAGCCGGCCTCGCAATCGGACAGGCATTCGCCGATGCGCTCGGGCGGCGCGTCCATGTCGAAGGGAATGTAGGCTGCGCCGCTCTTGATGATGCCGAGCAAGGCGACGTGCAGATCCAGCGAGCGCGACATCCACAGGCCGACGAACTGGCCCGGCCGCACACCCTTTGCCCGCAGGGCGCGGGCGACGCGATCGGCACGGCTGTTCAGCTCGGCATAGGTGACGCGCTCGGAGCCGAAGATGATGGCGGTGCGGTCGGGGACGCGGTGCGCCGTCTCGGTGAAGATCTCCGGCAGCAGCTCGTCGCGGATCAGCGACTCGAACTTCAGGCCAAGGAGCGCCCCCGAACGCGGGGCCGCGGCCGAAATGTTCATGGACCCAACCCCCCGTTGCGCCGAGCCACGGCAGACTCGCCATTACTCGCCACACATGCAGGATGCGATTGATCTCTGCAATATAAAAATGGCGTTCTATTTGAGTTCTAGAAGCGCATGTATTGTTACGTAATCTTTCATCTTGAAAGTTGGGGGACTGGATCTTATTTTCGATCGGCACGCTGCTGCTTTAAGTTTGCGAGCGGACTGTCTCAGGTTGCGGAGATCCTCGCCTGCGGGGGCCGAGTGATCCCGGCCCTGAGGCAGTTCGTTGGCCGCCGAGCGGCGCCCATATGCGGGGCACGCCGGCGCACGCGCAGCAGCTCCATGCGCGGGGATAAAGGATCTGCGGCCCGGCATCGCGCGCAGATCGGCGACCATTTCCCCAGCCAGAGGCCAGGCCGCCCCTCGCAGCGCGCGTCTGGGCCGACCGCCGCTTCCCCCGCCAACCCGTGGCCAAGTAGACCTTACCTTGGGGCAGATTGCATTTTACCCTACTTTGGTAAAATGAGCGGGCCAGGGGATCGCGGCGGCGAGGGTCTAAGGGCGGATGCTGGTCCAGCTGGTCAATCTGGAGCGACGGCCGGATCGCCTCGCTTTCATGCGCCGTCAGCTCGACGATCTGGGGATCGCCTTCCAGCGGCTGGAGGCCATCGACGGGACGGAGGCCGGCGTCGAGCCCGCCACGCCCGGCTTCAGCGGCGCCGAGCGCGCCTGCGCCTTCAGCCATCGCCTTGCCTGGGAGCGGTTCCTCGCGTCCGGCGCGCCCCACTGCCTCGTCCTCGAGGATGACGTGATCCTCTCGCCCCTGTTGCCGGCCTTCCTTGCGGGATTCGCCGGCATTCCCCACGATGGCGACATCCTGCGGCTGGAAACTCAGCTGGTGCGGACCCGCCTGGGGCCGCCGCTGGCGAGCCCGCTCGCCGGCTACGAGGCGCACCGCGTCCATTCCGTCCACACCGGCTGCGGCGCCTACATCCTCACGCGCGCCTTTGCGGCGCGGGCGGTGCGCGATCTTATCCGGTTCGACGCGCCGCTGGACTACGTGCTGTTCGACCCTGACTGGCCGGGCTTCTATCCCAGCCGCTTCTTCCAGCTCCGGCCGGCTCTGTGCATCCAGGCGAACTTGCACGAGCCGACGCGGGACGCCGCCATCGGCGTCTCGAACCTCCAGCCGGCGCGGGAGGTCCGCTTCGCCATCGCCTCCCGCCTCAATCCCAAGCCCAAGCGCACATTCGCCGAGAAATGCGTCAGGGAAGTCGGCCGCTGGGTGCGGCGCATCCGGGCCTTTGCCGGGCGGGCGTGGGATTTTCCAACGCGCCCCAGTTTCTGGTACGACGTGCCGTTTGCCGGCGCGGTGCTGCCCTCGGCCCTGACCATGCTTTCCGGGTCACGGGTGGAGCCGGACGGTGCGGGGCAGGGCCCCGGCGCGCGGGGGCGCGACGCACAGCGTCCATGAAATCCCGCGCGTCCGAGATCGAGAGGGGGACGAGGCCCGGGGTGCGATGCTGACGCTGCTCATCAATCTCGAGAGCCGCCCCGACCGGCTGGCGTTCATGTCGACCCAGCTCGACCGGCTCGCTTTGCCGTTCGAGCGCATCGACGCCGTCGACGGAAGCCGCGCCGACCTCGCGCCCGTCGCCGAAACCCTCACCGCGGTGGAGCAGGCGTGCGCCCTCAGCCACCGCAAGGCCTGGCTGCGCTTTCTCGAAACCGATCACGCCCGCTGCCTGATCCTGGAGGACGACGTCATCCTCGCGCCGGGACTGAAGCCGTTTCTCGACGAGGCCGGCAATTTCCCGGACGACGTCGGTGCGCTGCGGCTGGAAACCCGCTTCATGCGCACGAGGCTCGGGCCTGGCCGCAGATGCCGCACGCGTGGCTTCCGGCTCCACCAGCTTCATTCCACCCATTATGGCGCGGCGGCCTATGTGGTGACGCGCGCCTTCGCCGAAGCGGCCGCGCGGGACCTTGCGGTTTTCACCCAGCCGGTCGACCATGTGCTGTTCGGGGCGGCGGATGCGTGCTTCTATCCCCCCGCCGCCTTCCAGCTCAGGCCCGCATTGTGCGTGCAGGCTGAGCTGGTCGCGGGCGTGAAGGACGCGTCGTTCGCGCGCTCGGACCTGGAGGGTCCGCGCCGCGCCCGGCTCGACCTTCTGGAACAGGCAGTGCCGCAGCGCCGGGTCAAGGTGAAGCGGCCGGTCTCGCAGAAGCTGTGGCGGGAAATCGCGCGCTGGGGACACAAGCTGAAACGGATGAAGGGATTTGCCCATGAGCGTTTCGTCACGCGCCGCGCTTGGCGGGAAATCCCGTTCGCCGGCCCCGGCGTCCCCGCTCCTGCCGCCCCGCTTCCTGTTCCTCGAGGTGAACAAGCGCTGTAACCTCAAGTGCCAGCATTGCGATTTCTGGCAGCGCGACGACGCCGACAAGGCGAACTACATCTCGGTCGCCCGCCGCGCCGAGCTCATCGGCGAGTTCGCGTCGCTCAATGCCGATGGCACGGTGGTGATCTGCGGCGGCGAGCCCATGCTCGACCTTGAGGATTATTTCGCCCTCGCCGGCGCCAGCCGCCGCAACGGCATCAAGGCGGTGTCGGTGGTCAACGGCACGCGCATCCGCGATGCCGCCCTCGCCGAGCGGATGATCCGCGAGGGACCGCACGAGATTTCCATCTCCCTCAACAGCCCGGACCCGGCCCAGCACGACGAGACGCGCGGCGTGAAAGGCGCATTCGACAAGGCGGTGCGCGCCCTGCGGCTGCTGGTGGAGGCCCGCGCGCGGGTCGGCGGCTCGACCCGCATCTATGTGATGGGGCTGGTGTTCGGCAGCAACTACCGCTCCATCGAGGCCTTCTACGACCTGGTGCTGAACGACATCGGCGCCGACAAGCTGAAGCTGAACTTCCTTCAGCCGAGCTTCGGCCAGGCCGGGGAGACGGACCCCTTCTTCGCCGCGCAGGGCGAAGTCGATCCCGACGCGCTCACCGCGATCCTGAAGCGGTGCGATGCGAAATTCGGCCTCGGCTTCAACCCGCTGTGGGTGGAGCAGGTGGGCATGTATTTCCGCTCGCTCAACCGCGTGGGCGACCGGGCGCGGGGCTGGGCCTCGGACGGCGCGACGGAGGCCCATATCTGCAATTCCTACGACCGCAACATTATGGTGAACCACTACGGCATGGCGCGGCTGTGCTTCTCGCCGGCCTTTCCGGGCATGAATTTGGAGCAGCCGGGGGATCTCAGCCGGTTCTGGCGGTCGGCGGAGAAGATCCGCGCCAGCATGCGCGGCTGCAACCAATTCTGCGGCATCAGCCACAGCGTGCGGCGCGAGAGCAGCACGGTCGAGGGCCGCCAGAAGATGCTGGACCATCAGCACAATGCGCTGCCGGTGGCGCCGGCGGACTCCACCTCGCGGCTGGTAGCCGGCCTCCAGGCCATCGCGCGGTTCGGCGGACGCCTGCGGGTGGGCAGCTGAGCCTCGCCACGCGCCTCAGCGGATGAGTTGGTCCACATAGCCGGCGCCGAGGCCGGTGGAGGCATAATAGGCGCGGCATTTGTCGATGCGCGTGAAGACGTCGTCATAGCCGGTGACGTTGCCGTCGGGGTCCACGTAGATCATGGTCCCGTTGACCTGGAAGAGGGTGATCATCTCCTCCACGTCCGGATCCACCACCAGCGTATGGGTCTCGCCCGGCGCCTCGTAGACATAGCCGCCCTCGCGCGCCACCCAGTCGTGCTCCAGATAGCGCCATGAGCCCTTGATGACATAGCCGTGCACCGGCTGGGGATGGCGGTGGCGCGACAGCACGCCGGCGCGGCGCACCTTCAAGACGCTCATCCAATAGCCCGAGGAGGCCGACAGCAGGAGCGGGCGGAACCACACATTCTCCTCGATGGGCACCCACACCCGCTCGTCCTCCGGCACGGCGGAGGCGATCACCAGTTCCGGGTTGGACTCGGCGGGCTGGGGCTTGCGGTAGGGCTGCCAGCGCTCGTCGAGGCTCTGGGGCGCGCGCGGCTCGGCTGTCGTCATGTCTATCCTCCCGTTGGTGGCGCCCCGCGTCGTGGCAGGGCAGCCTTTTGGCTTTGGGCCGCCGCACCCCGGCGATGGGCACCGGATGGGCGGCGCGATCCGGCTGTCGGCATCATAGAGGCGGGGGCGCTTTCGGCGCACCCCGTCCCCCCGCCGGCCGCGCGGTCCAATCCGCGCTCAACGCCCTCTCCCTGTGGGGGAGAGCGGACTCGACAGCCGTCCGAATGCGGTTGCTGGACCGGAGAGCCACGCCGACGCGCGACGCGTGCTTCAGGCATCGGCCAAGGCGCTGCCGAGGCCGCGCCAAAGGATTTGGTCCCGATGGCGGCGATCAGAGCCCCACGCATCATGCGATGGCGTAGCCGCCGTCCACCGCAATGATCGCCCCCGTGACGTAGGCGGCCGCCGGCGACAGCAGGAAGGCGACCACCCCGGCCACGTCCTGCGGCTTGCCCCAGCGCTGCAAGGGAATGCGCGCCATGATGGCGGGCGCCCGCTCGGGATTGTTGAGCGCGCCGGCAGCGAGCCGCGTCTCGATCCAGCCCGGAGCCACCGCATTCACCCGGATGCCCTCGCCGGCGAAGGCCACCGCATGGGAGCGCGTGAGCTGGAGCACCGCACCCTTGCTCGCGGCATAGGCCGGGTTCCGCCCGGAGCCGAAATAGCTCCACATGGAGGCGGTGTTCACCACCGCGCCGCCACCGGCCGCGAGGGCAGGGCGGAACACCAGGGTCATGAGGTTCGATGCATTGAGGTTCACGTCGATGACCTTGGCGAAGCCGTCCGGCGTCAGCTCCTGCTGGTCGTGCAGAATGATGCCGGCGCAATTGACCAGCGCCGCGAGCTTCGGCACCCCGCCGGCCAGGGCCTCCACGCCGGCGCGGTCGGTCACGTCGAGAGGCTGAAACGTCACCTTGGGATCAAGGTCCTCGTCCTTGTCCCGCCCCACCGCGATCACGTCGTAGCCCTCGCCCGCCAGATGCTCGGCGACGGCGCGCCCGATCCCTGTGCCGCCGCCGGTCACGATGGCGGCGCGCTCTTTACTGCCCATGGGTGTCTCCGCACATTTCTTGTCCGGGCGACGGCGCCCTTTTGCCGGCCACTGAAGGGGGCAGGGGCAAGCTGCTCGGCGCCGCGCCCGAAAGGGTCACGGCGCCATTCTCCAGCACATGGCCTCGCTTCGCCATCGCCATGGCGCGGTCTGGCGCGCGGATGGGGGACGCGCGATCCACCGGGCGGGGGCCTGGACAGTGGCAGATTCAAGCGTGGGCGTGACCGCTCCGGACGCGGGAATGTGTCCGCCGTCGCGACGGGGATCGGTTGAATTCGCGGCGGGAGCGCCCTATGCGTCACCCATGGACACCCAGGTCTGCCCCGAAAACCCGTTGAATTCCCAAGCCCCCAGCCGTGCCCTCGCCGGGCGGCCGGCGCCGCGCCCGGCTGCGCCCTTCCTGCCCATGAGCCGCGCCGAGATGGCGGCGCTGGGCTGGGATCAATGCGATATCGTGCTGGTGACGGGCGATGCCTATGTGGACCATCCGAGCTTCGGCATGGCCATCATCGGCCGCCTGCTGGAGGCGCAGGGCTTTCGCGTCGGCATCATCTCCCAGCCCGACTGGCAGTCGGCGGAGCCGTTCAAGGCGCTGGGCAAGCCGCGGCTGTTCTTCGGCGTGACCGGCGGCAACCTCGATTCCATGGTGAACCGCTACACCGCCGACCGCCGCCTGCGCCACGACGATGCCTATACCGCCGGTGGCGAGGGCGGGAAGCGGCCGGACCGCTGCACCATCGTCTATACGCAGCGCTGCCGCGAGGCGTTCAAGGACGTCCCGATCATCCTCGGCGGCATCGAGGCCTCGCTGCGCCGGATCGCCCATTACGATTATTGGTCGGACAAGGTGCGCCGCTCGATCCTCGCGGACGCCAAGGCGGACCTGCTGATCTACGGCAACGCCGAGCGCGCCGTGGTGGAGGTGGCGAACCGCATCGCCGCCGGCGAGGCCCCGCGCGAGATCGATGACGTGCGCGGCGTCGCCTTGTTCCGCCGCGTGCCGGAGCACTACACCGAGCTTCCCGCCGACGACCTCGACGCCTCCGACGAGGGCGCCGCCCGCCACCCCGGCGACGTGGTGATCCGCCTGCCCTCCTGCGAGCAGGTGGAGGTGGACAAGGAGGCCTATGCCCGCGCCTCCCGCGTGCTCCACCGGGAGAGCAACCCCGGCAACGCGCGCCCCCTCGTGCAGCGCCATGGCGATCGCGACCTGTGGCTGAACCCGCCACCCATCCCGCTCACCAGCGAGGAGATGGACGCGGTGTACGACCTGCCCTACGCCCGCGCGCCGCATCCAAGCTACGGCGATGCGAAGATCCCGGCGTGGGACATGATCAAATTCTCGGTCACGATCATGCGCGGCTGCTTCGGCGGCTGCACCTTCTGCTCCATCACCGAGCACGAGGGCCGCATCATCCAGAACCGCTCGGAAGCCTCGATCCTGCGCGAGATCGAGCTGATCCGGGACAAGACGCCCGGCTTCACCGGCGTCATCTCGGACATCGGCGGCCCCACCGCCAACATGTATCGCATGGCCTGCAAGGACCCGAAGATCGAGGCGGCCTGCCGGCGCCCGTCCTGCGTCTTTCCCGGCATCTGCCCCAACCTCAACACTTCCCATGACGATCTCATCCGCCTCTATCGCAAGGTGCGGGAGGTGGAGGGGGTGAAGAAGGTGATGGTGGCCTCCGGCGTGCGCTACGACCTTGCGGTGGAGAGCCCGGAATATGTGAAGGAGCTGGTGACCCACCATGTGGGCGGCTACCTGAAGATCGCGCCCGAGCACACCGAGCGCGGCCCCCTCGACAAGATGATGAAGCCGGGCATCGGCACCTATGACCGCTTCAAGGAGATGTTCGACGCCGCGGTGAAGCAGGCCGGCAAGAAATACTATCTGATCCCGTATTTCATCGCCGCCCATCCGGGCACGACCGACGAGGACATGATGAACCTCGCGCTCTGGCTCAAGAAGAACCGCTATCGCGCCGACCAGGTGCAGACCTTCCTGCCCTCGCCCATGGCCACCGCGACGGCCATGTACCACACCGGCGTCAACCCGCTGCGCGCCGTGCGGCGGGGCGGCAGCGACCGGGTCGCGACCGTCACGGGGCTGCGCCAGCGTCGGCTGCACAAGGCGTTCCTGCGCTACCACGACCCCGACAACTGGCCGCTGCTGCGCGAGGCGCTGAAGGCCATGGGACGGGCCGACCTGATCGGTCCGCGCCCCGACCAGCTTGTGCCGGCCCACCAGCCGCCGGGCACCGGCAAGGCGGCGGGAACGCCCCGCCCCGTGCGGCGCCAGGGACCGGCGCAGCGCTTCACCACCAAGGGTGTCCGCCTGCCCAACCGATGAGGATTGCGCCTAGCCGTCCTGTCCGACCGGCGCCGTCGACGGCGCCGGTGCGCGCTGGAGCACCGCGGCGAAGAAGCCGTCCGTGTCGTGGCGGGCGGGGGTCAGGGACAGGAAGTCGGACGGCGTCACGCCGGCGAGCTGCGGTGCCGCCTCCCCGAGCGGCACTGCGCGGAAGGCGGGGGTGGCGGCAAGGAAGGCCTCTACCTGGGCCTCATTCTCTTCCGCCAGCAGGGAACAGGTGGCGTAGACCAGCCGCCCGCCCGGCTTCACCAGACGCGCCGCGCTGGCGAGGATGCTGGCCTGAAGCGGCAAAATGGCATCGAGGCCGGGGCCTAGCGTGCGCCAGCGCGCATCGGGATTGCGCCGCCAGGTGCCGGTGCCGCTGCACGGCGCATCCACCAGCACCCGGTCGAAGCCGAACTTGTGGCGCTTCACCCAGCGGTCGGTCTCGCTCGCCAGCGGCCGTGTCTCGATATTGTGCAGGCCGGCCCGCCTGAACCGCTCGGCGGCGCGCTTCAGGCGGCCTTCCAGCACGTCGCAGGCGATGACGTGGCCCTTGTTCTGCATCTGCGCCGCGATGGCGAGCGTCTTGCCTCCGGCACCGGCGCAGAAATCCACCACCCGCTCGCCGGGCCGCGCGTCCACCAGCAGGGCGACAAGCTGCGAGCCCTCGTCCTGGATCTCCACCTCGCCGCTCTTCAGCATCGGCAGACCGGCGAGGGCCGGGCGCTCGCGCACGCGGATACCGAAGGGCGCCATGCGGCACGCCTCGGCCTTCAGGCCCAGGTTGCGCAGGGCGTTCAGCACCCGCTCGCGTTCCGCCTTGAGGGGATTGACGCGCAGATCGAGGGGCGGCGGCGTCAGCATGGCCGCCATCTCGCGCCCGAAGGCATCATCGAAGCGTTGGTGCAGAGGCCCGGCCGCCCAGGAGGGGCATTCGAGCCGCACGTCGTCCGGCATGGCCGGATGATCGAGGGTGGAGCCCTGGAGCTTTACCAGCAGGGCGCGTTCATGATCCCTGAGGGGAGCGGGCGCAAACCGGGCGCCGGTGAACAGGGCCTGGATCTGGTCGGGAGTCCTGCGGCCATCGAGGACGAGCCAGGCCAGAAGGCGATTGCGCGGCACGTCCGGCCGCCCGTGCTTCGCCAGCCACCAGCCGAGCCGCGCGTGATGCCGCAGCAGGCCATAGAACTGATCGGAGACATAGCCCCGGTCCCTATCGCTCATGGCGCGGTGGGCGCGGAACCAGGCCGAGACCACCGCATCGGCGGGCCGCGCGACGCTGTCGACTTCGTCGAGGAGTTCGAGAATGGCTTGGATACGGGCGGCGGGAGTCACGGCGCGGGGATCGGGCTATAGGGCGCGGCACCATAATGGACGCCGCCGCCCTTGGCCATCGGGCGCCAGCGCGGCGGGGGATCAGCGCGCCGCGACGGCCGCCGCCGGTCGAGACCCGACCTGGGCGCGCGCTGTGCCGGGCGTCGCCCCGCGTGGTGGGGCCTCCTCCACGGGCGCCGCGTCGCACGGCCGACCGCCGTAGGCGGGATTGAACGGGAACACCTCCACCGGATGGTCCTGGGTGCGTCCTTCCGAGGTCCAGACGGTGAGCTTCTGCACCTTGGCGCCGCGGCTGGCATCGCCGCCTGCTCCGGGCTGGCCGGCGGCGCGTCCGGCGTCCGGCTCCATGTCCGCCGGCGTCGCCACGCAGTCGAACTCCGCAATGACCCCCTTCATGTCTGGGAGCACGGTGATCTTGTTGGCGGGGCGCCCCATGACGGTTGCCACCGTCCCGCGCCACAGACGACCGCCGAGGATGACGAGCTTGCCCGGCCGCCCGGCCTCCAGCTGGAGCTGCGGGTTGCTGGCGAGCCACTGGTCGTCGAGGAATGGCGCCTTGATGAAGTCGAAGCGAAAGCGCTCGGTCACGTCCTCGGTGCGGCGCGGCAGCTGGGCGATGAACTCGCGTGCCATGAGGGTGGGCCGCCCCTTCGCCGCGTCGGATGCGCCCGGTCCCGCGTCCTCCCCCTGGCAGATGAGCTCGGGATCATTGACCATGCCGAAGCCCATGTCGCGCGCCGTCTCCGGCGTCGTCCAGCAGGCCTTGATGGAGAACTTCAGCCGCTTCCACCAGCTCGGCACCGAGATGATGGCGGAGAGGCGGTAGTGGCTCGGCATCCAGCGGCCATCGACGCTCTCCTGCGGGCGCATGACCCAGCCGAAGGTCGCCTGGCGGGTGATGCCGCCCGGGTTGGGCCCGAGCTGGCCGAAGCCGATGACCACGCGGGTCACGCCGATCTCGCGGTCGCGCGCCTCGCTGGAGCCGGCGATGTTGCCGGCCATCAGGCCGCGCCCGAGCCCCGCGTCGCCGGAGGCGGTGCGCACCGCATTGCGGTCCACCACGTTGCCGCCGGTGTGGGGGCTGATCTCGTAAACCGCCACGTTGACGTTGGCTTCCTCCAGCCAGTTGCGCAGCTCGAAGGCCGTCACGCAGTCGAAGAAGATGTTCTTCTCGGCGTCGCTGAAGTGGAAATCCTTGGCCTGTCCGATGAAGCGATAGCGCTCGCGCTTGGCCAGAGCGGCGGCATGGGTGGGGGTGATCCGGTTCTCGATGATGTCGTTGCACGCGGTCATGGTGCGCACCAGTTCGTCGCGCGTCCTGTCCTGCACGTTGGGCAGCGCGACCCGCGCGTCGCAGGACCGATCGAAGCCGTCGGCGCTGCACAGCAGGTCCTCCCTCGGCTTGGTGCGCACCTCGATCCGGCATTCGGTGACGTCGCAGCCCACCTTGTCCACGTCGACGAAATTGGTTACCGCCATCTCGCCGAACATGGTCTGGCCGCCGATGATGCGCTGGTGAATGAAGCGGGCGACGATGTTCTCGATCTTGCCGGCGTGGGCGCGCAGGAAGCGACAGCGGCCGTAGGCGATGAGCTGATCGCGGGTCTGCTTCTCGGGATCGAAGCGCAAGTCTCCGGCCTCGCAGGAGGCCTCCACCTCGTCGAGCAGGGGTATGGACCGGGCGTCGGCCCGAGCCTCGCCCATGGCGGTGATCTCGCGGGACAATTGCGCGATGTCGTCGGGGGCCGGCACCATCCTGGCAAATTCCGCACGCATGGCGCCGAACCAGGCCGGCGGCCCGGCGGCGAAGTCCAGCGCGCCCACTTCGAACAGCGGCCGGTTCGCCGCCTCGATGCGCTTCTTCATCGCCTCCAGGGCCATGATGAGGCGGATCATGGCGCGCTTGGACCCCTTGTCGGAATAAGGCAGCAGGCAGTCGCGCTCGATATCGGCGGACGTGGTGCCGGCGCGCTGGGAATATTCCTGCATGCATTCCGGCCGATAGCTTTTCTCGCTCAGCTTCGGCCATTGCACGGTGTTGATCTTGTGGGCGATGGTCAGCGCATTGGTGAACCCGATCTCCATGCCCGGCGGGTAGGTGAGGTTGGCACTGAAGGATTCGTTGTATTCAACGCCGAGCTGCTTGTAGAGAAGCTCCCGCCGCTGCTTGACCACTTCGGCATGGATCTGCCGGTCAATGGGGGTTTGCCGCGGTTTTGCCGACCAGATCTCGCGGCATGGGTTCTCGATGCTTGCGGTCTCAAGCCGCGCGCAATGGGCGACGATGTTGGCCGAGAGGATGTCGACAAAAGTGTTCATCAACGTCTTGCGCAGAAAGAACTCGAAGAGAATGTCCTCCTTCGGGTCCGTCTTGTTCTCGCTGGATTCCTGATTGTAGAAATTCTCGATCCTGAACCGCACCACCTTCGTCAGGAAATTCTGGATCTCCCGCTGCCACGATTGCAGCAGTTCGAGATTGTCGCGGGTCTCGATGAGCCATTCGGCCTGAGTCTGAGGCGTCTCCGGGCGGGCCTCCTTGGCGTCGCGCGCGTCGCCGCGGGTGGACTGGGCGGTGATGAGGAAGACCGCCGTTCCCGGATAGCGGCGCACGTCGGCCCAGGGCATCACGACGGTGTCGAAATTGAAGCGGTAGAGGGTGTTGCCGTCGAGGTCGTGGCTGTCGTCGAGCTGGGTGTCCATCAGCTCGCTGCGCACTTTGTTGCGATATTCGAGCCGCCGGTCGAGGAGGCTGGTCGGCTCCAGCCGGAGGCGGTCGGCACCCGCCGGTGCGGCATCGACCCGGGCCGTCGCGTCCGGCGCGGGGGCGCTGCTGCCGCCGAGCCCGATCCGGATGGCAGTGTGCGTGTCCTGCGCGCGCGCGGCGGTCTCCATGCGCGCCACAGCGTCGGTTTGGGAGGAGACGTCGAGCTCATGGTTCAGCCAGTTGGCCTGGTCGAACCGGTCGTTGACGAGGCGCTCGCGGGTGTAGACCTGCGGCGCCTCGACGAAGAGCAGGCCACCGCGCGGGCCAGTGCCGGTCAGTTCCTGCCAGTTGGCATAGGCATCGAGCGCCATCTTCGGGAAGGCGATGGCCAAGGCGAGGAGCAGCGCCACGATGGTGGCCACGATGGCAAGGGCCATGGCCAGCATGCGCAGCAGGCCGCCGCGCTCCGGCGGCGCCTCTGCGGCGGGCGTCGGGGCGGTGGCGGGTGTTGCGGCGGGGTCGGCCACGCCGTCGGCGGGGGGGGCATCTCTAGAGGTGAGCATGGGCTTCCAACGCTCCCAGCGTGGCTTCCAGCGTCGTCTTGCGGGTGAGGCGGCAGTAGAGGGTCTCGGTGCCGTCGAGGCGGCCGAGCTCGAAATATTTGTTGGCCGGGGCGCCGCCGCCGCAAACGTCGAAATAGGCGCAGCTGCGCCGGCAGGCGGCGACGCCTTCTTCGATGGCGCGGGCCGCGCGCTGCAGGGCGGGATGGCGGAGCATGTCGTCGAGGTCGGCGGCGTTGACGTTGCCGAAGGCGAAATCTTCGAACTCCGGTGCCGCGACCCCCAGCAGCTCGGGCGAGAAAGTGGAAAGCGTGCCGTCCACCGCCACCGAGACGATCTCCAGCGCATTCACCTGCGGATTGAAGCTGCGCGCGGCGGGCGGGGCGTGAAGGAGGGAGCGCACGCCGTCGATCTCCCGACAGGCGAAGGGCACCTCGGCGGACGCCATGCGCGCGGCGACGCGGGCGAGGAAAGCGCCGTACAGCGCCTCCATGCCGCCCTCCCGCAGGCTGGAGCGCTGGTGCCCGCCTTCCTCTTCCTCCACGTTGAAGCAGAGGTCGGTGAGGCCGTTGTCGAGGAAGAAGTCGATCAGGCGGTCGGGGTCTTCGAGGCTTCGCGCCCCAAGCACGCAGATGACGTGGAAGGGATGGCCGGCCGCCTGGAGCCGCGCGATGCCCCGCATGGCGAGATCGAAGCTGCCGCGGCCGCGGCGGGTGCGGCGCCGCGCGTCGTGGAGGTCGGCGGGTCCGTCGAGGCTGACGCCGATGCGCACGTTCCACCGGCGCCACAGGTCGATCCAGTCGTCGTCGACGCCGATGGCATTGGTCTGGAAGCAATGGTCGATGGCACGGCCGGCCGCGCCGGCGGCGAGGCGGGAGAATGCGGCCTCATACCAGGCGGGCGGCAGGGTCATGGGCTCGCCGCCGTGCCAGACCACCGAGAGGCGCGGCGCGGCGCGCGGGCTGGAGATGATGTTGCGGGCGATGGCGTCGAGGGTCTCGATGCCCATGGCGCCGCGCCGGTCGCGGTGTGGCAGGTAGCAATAGCTGCAATCGAGATTGCAGAAGGCCGTGGGCTGGAGCACCAGCAGGGCGAGGCGTCCGGCGGGCATGGCGTCACCAATTCCGCCAGTTGCCCCAGCCGTTCCGCCAATTGCCCCAATTGTACCATTGCGTGAGGCGGTTGGCGGGGGCGGACTGGACGTCGTTGGGCGTGGTGCTTTGGGACGGGTCCTGCGCGAGGGACGCGGCGAGGGCGTCCATGCGCCGCGCGAGGTCTGCGCGGCGCCGCAGGATGTCATCCGGCGTCCCGTCATGGGGACGGGCAACGGCGCCACCGCCCGAGGAGGCCAGCGCCAGGAGAGCCGAGACGAACGTCATGAGGCATCTGTTCATCTTTATACCCCGCCGGTTCTGGAGCGGCATCGTCAGACAAGGGGCAAATCGACTGGGCCGCCGAAACATTGAAATTGGCGGCCGGACTGAAATGATCGCGCAATGGGTGCGCAATAAAAGCCGCTCCGTGGCGCGCCGCTCCGCGGGCCACGACTGATCTGCGCCAGGAACGTGGGGCGAAATCTGCGTGCAGGATCAGATTAGGGCGCGCGCCGCCAAGACTTCATCCTCCAAATTGGGGATGGGACGCGGGGGGCGCCGCCGGGTGGGCGTGGCGCTGTGCCGGTGAAGTCGAAGGCGCAAAAAAAGGCCGGGCGCTGCGTTGCGCCCGGCCTGTCCCGGCGGTTGCCGGTGCCGCTTTGATCGTCAGGTGAGGACGGTCACTCGTTGATGGAGGCGCCGGAGGCCTTCACCACCGGTCCCCACTTGGCGAGCTCAGCCTTCACATGGGCGTCGAGCTCGGCCGGGGTGGACCCCACGGAGACCGCCGAGAGGTCGGCGAGGCGCGCCTTCACCGCGGGATCGCCCACCGCCTCGGCGCCGGCCTTGGCGAGAATGTCGATATAGGCCTGCGGCGTGCCGGCGGGCGCGAAGATGGCGTTCCAGCTGTAGGTCTCGTAGCCCGGCAGGCCGGATTCCGAGACGGTCGGAATGTCCGGGGCGGCCGGCGAGCGCTCCTTGGTGGTGACGGCGAGGCCGATGACGCCGCCCTTGCGGATCTGGCCGATGGAGGAGGGCAGGTTGTCGAACATGATCTTCACCTGGCCCGCCACCACGTCGAGCAGCGCGGGGCCGGCGCCCTTGTAGGGCACATGCACCATCTTGGTGCCGGACATGCTCTCGAACAGCGCGCCGGACAGATGCAGCGGCGTGCCGATGCCGGACGAGGCGTAGTCATACTTGTCCGGATTGGCCTTGAGCAGGTCGATGAGCTCCTTCACCGACTTCACGTTGAGCGAGGGGTGCACGACCACTACGTTGGGCACGTTCACCAGCAGCGAGACCGGGGCGAAGTCCTTCACCGGGTCGTAGGGCATCTTGGTGTAGAGCGCCGGGTTGATGGCGTGCGTGGCCACCGTGCCCATGAGCACCGTGTAGCCGTCCGGCGCTGAGCGGGCGACCGCCGCCGCCCCGGCATTGCCGCCGGCGCCGGCGCGGTTCTCCACCACCACCTGCTGCTTCAGGATCTCGCTCATCTTCGCCGCGATGATGCGGGCGACGATGTCGGTCGAGCCGCCGGCCGCGAACGGCACCACGAGCCGGATGGGACGGTCGGGATAATTTGGCTGGACGGGCTGCTGCGCCGCGGCGGGGCCGGTCGCGACCGCGAGGCCGACGCCGAGCGCGAGGATCGAAGCAAAACGTTTCAAGTGGGCGAGTCTCATGGGTGCGTTCCTCCGCATCCCTTATAGACCGCCGATGGACTTACCTTAAGTCCCCCTGACGACGAAGGCAGACCGCCCCCGGCGCCTGCCGTCAGCGCGGCTTCAGGAGCGACAGGAGGAAGTTCTCTTCCTTCTTGGGGCCATTCTTCAGCTCGGCCACCACGATCATCTTCTTCACCTCGCCCCGCTTGAAGGCGGCGAGGAAGCGGTCGTAGTCCTTGATGGAGACGCAGCCGTTGGAATCGCCGCGCGGTCCGAGCAGGTAGGGATGGGCGAGGATGCCGGCGCGGCCGTACATCTTGCCGGTGCCGACGGGATTGAGACGTACCGCCTCGGTGCCGTGGAACAGCGCCTCGCGCATGGTCAGCGAATAGGTGTTGGGCGGGGTGGGTCCCACCATGCGCTTGGAGACGAAGCGTACGTCGTCGAACGTGTCGCCGTAGCCGGAATGGGCTTCCAGCCGGTCGCCGTTCGGCATGTACACGACCTTCGCCTTGATGTCGTAGATGGCGTAGCCGCTATCGGCGGTGGGCAGCGGCGGCTCGTCCTCGGAGAGCTGGGTGTCGGTGCCGGGGACCTGGCTGCCGGGGACGGCGGAGGGCGCGTCGGAAAGCGGCGCCGATGCGTCGGGCATGGAGGCATAGGCAAGGCGCTGGTCGGGCATGGAGGGCTTGCGCAGCGGCAGGGGCACGGCGCCCGCGTCGAGCTGCTGCAACGCCTGGATGCCGTTGCCGGCGGCCATCTGATTGCGGTTGAGCGGATTGGCTAGCGGCATGGGCACCACGCGCCCGGTGAGCCGCGCGGAGGTCTCCTGGCCCGGCGTGAGGGCGAAGGCGCGCCCGTCCATGCCATAGCTGGTGAGGTAGATGCTTTCCGAATCGACCGCGAGCGAACCGGAAGAAATGACGAGCGAAACCTCGGTCACCGTGGTGCCGGCGGCGGCCATGGCCATGCCCCGGGGCCGTTCGGGCGCCTTGGTCTCGGCGACATTTGGAGTGCCGACACCGAAGGCGAACGAGCCCTGGGTGAACCAGACCGCGCCGGCCGCCACCAGCAGGCCGGCGAAGATGCCGCTGCCGATGCCAACCAGGGTGCTCCGACGCGAT
Organism: Xanthobacter pollutisoli; assembly: GCF_040044995.1. NCBI lineage: Bacteria > Pseudomonadati > Pseudomonadota > Alphaproteobacteria > Hyphomicrobiales > Xanthobacteraceae > Xanthobacter > Xanthobacter pollutisoli. The sequence continues at coordinate 83,218 of NZ_JBDZDP010000003.1, read as the reverse complement.
TGGGCGCGGGGCCGACCCTCCGGGCCGAGCGGATCGTGGAACAATTCCTCCTCGTCGTCGTCATGCAAGGGAGCTGTCCAGTGCCAGTCCGCCTTGTCATGCCAATCCGAGTCGTCTTGCCAGTCCGCCTCGTCGTGCCTGTTCGAATGCCTCATGGTCCCTGCTATCAGCGCTGCCGGACGGGTCCGGCTCCGTTCGCCCATTGCAGGGCCTGTGGGGGTTCGCATCGCCAAAGCCTCGCCCGGATGGACCCTTGAGTCCTCCGATTCGCCGGCTTCGCGCTGCGTTGTGCGGTTTCCCGCACGCTCCCGCCAGCCCCGCAAACCTGCCGAAGTTCGGTAACTTTTCCCTTTACGCCCTTTGCTAGACCAGATCACGACGGCGAGAACATGGCCGACCGCACGGGAAGTTTACCGACCGGTCGCCGCATTGGCGAGGGGGACATCTGTCGCATCGGAAGATTGCCGGAAGCTGTTGCATCTTTCACGCGCTCGCCTCCGAAACAATGTCGTTCAGCACCGGCGCGACGCCGGCGCGGAAGGCACGCACCGCGTCGCGGACGATGGGGTCGAGGTTTTCCGGCGTCACGGTGCCGTACACGTAGCGGCGGATGGCGAGGTAGAAGATTCGCCCGTGAAGCCCCCAGAACAGCTCCGCTTCCCGTTCGCTGACGGCGACCTGGGCGGGCGGGGGGAGCTTGAGCTCGGCCCTTAGCTCGGCGCAGGCGGGCAGGATGATCTGGTCGCGCACGATGGTCAGGTAGCGGCTTGTGATATCGAACGATTTCAGGCCGGAGAAGGCGAAGATTCGGACCCAGTGGTAGTCGAACACCCGGTCCACATATTCGAGATAGAACTGGGTCAGCCGCTCCTCCAGCGGCCGGGACCGGTCGGTGATCAGTTCGGCCCAGTCCGCCTTCCAGCGGCTGAGATAGACGTGCTCGTACACCCGCTCGATGAGCGCTTCCTTCGATGGCATGTAGCGGTAGATGGCGGAATGGGTGATGCCCATGCGCTTCGCCAGCTCGCGCGTCTGTCCCTCGAACCCGTGCTCGGCGAAGAAGCGCACCGCCTCCTCGATGATGGCCTGCTCGCGGTCGGCGGCGCGCATGTGGCGCCGTGGCGGCCGTTCTTTCGGGGCGCCGTGGATGTCGTCGGGCAAGGGCGTCACGGCCTCTTTTCGCTGCGGCAGGCGCGCTCGGGCGCGCGGTCTCTCGGCCTGCGATAGCGCAACCGCCGCGCGCCACCAAGGGGACGCCAGCAATTCGCCACCCGCGGTTCCGAGCTGCGCCCCATCCTTCTGATCGACTGAAAGACAAGCCGGCAGAACAGGCGAAGACCAAAACATATATCCAAGAAGGAATAGCGCATTGAGACTGGGCGGCTCCCGATGTGCGCGGGCGCCGGCAAGAATCCGCGCGCCGAGCGGCAGCCCCTATTGACAGCAAGACCGCCCTGGGCTCTTGTTGTGACCAAGTGGTCACAAAATGAAGCCACGTCATCACCGGGAGGAGTTGCGTTGAAAGCCCGCGCTTTTGCCTATGCGCGCCCGTCGAGCCTGGCGGAGGCTCATGCTGCCTTCGCCGCCGCGGAGGGGGATGCCAGCTACATCTCCGGCGGGCAGAGCCTGGTGCCGGCGCTGGCCATGCGCCTTCAGGCGCCGCAGGTGATCATCGACCTTGCCGGCATCGCCGAGATGCGTGGCGTGGCGCTTGCCGAGGGGACGCTGCGCATTGGCGCGCTCACCCGCCATGCCGAAGCCCTCACCCATCCCCTCATCCGAGCCCACGCGCCGCTGCTGGCCAAGGCCGCGCCCTTCGTCGCCCATCCCGCCATCCGCAACCGCGGCACCATCGGCGGCAGCGTGGCGCTGGCCGATCCGGCATCCGAATTCCCGGCCATGATGCTGGCCATGGGCGCCGAGATGGAGATTTCGAGCCCCGAGGGCAGCCGGCGCGTCGCCGCCGAGGACTATTTCCAGGACCTCTACCAGACCGCCATCGGCCCCGGCGAGATCCTCATGGCGATGCATATGCCCGCGGCGGGTACCGCTCATGTGGCGGCGTTCGACGAGATGGCGCGCCGGCGGGGCGACTACGCAATGGTGGGCGGCGGCATCCTCGCCGAGCGGAACGGGGCGGCCATCGCCTCCATCCGCATCGCCCTGTTCTCCGTGGGGCCGACGCCGGTGCGCGCCCGCGGCGCAGAGGCGGCGCTCAGCGGTCGCGTGCTCGACGCGCAATCCATCGCCGACGCCCAGAACGCCCTCGACGGCGACATCGACCCCCTCGACGACGCCGAGATCCCCGCCGCCATGCGCCGCCACCTTGCCCGCGTGCTGCTCGGGCGCCTGCTGCGCCAGCTGGAGATCGCTCCATGACCCTGATGGCCTCGGACCTTGTGCCGCTGTCGCTGACCGTGAACGGAGCGCCCGTCGCCCGCATGGTGGCGCCGCGCACCACGCTCGCCGACTTCCTGCGCACCGACCTGGAGCTCACCGCCACCCATCTCGGCTGCGAGATGGGGGCCTGCGGCGCCTGCCTGGTGCTGCTCGACGGCGTCCCGGTGCATTCGTGCCTGGTCTTCGCCGTGCAGGCGGAAGGCCAAAGCGTGGAGACGGTGGAGGGGCTGACCGCGCGCGGCGCGCTGGCCGGCCTCCAGGAGGCGTTTCACGCCCGCAACGCGCTGCAATGCGGCTTCTGCACCCCGGGCATGCTGGTCAACGCCTTCGCGCTCATCGAGGCGGGCGGCGTGCCGGACCGCGAGGAGATCCGCGACGCCATCTCGGGCAATTACTGCCGCTGCACCGGCTACGAGGCCATCGTCGATGCCATCGCCACGGCCGCGGCGGCCAAGGGTGAGGTGCCGGCATGAACGTGCTGTTCGACCGCCCCCACGGCGCAACCGCGCACAGCGAAGCCGGCGTGCATGTGGGCCGGCCTTTGCCGCGCCCCAATGCCAAGCGGCTCCTTGCCGGGCGGGGCCATTACGTCACCGATCTGAAGCTGCCGCGCATGCTGCACGCGGCCTTCGTGCGCTCGCCCTTCGCCCATGCGCGCATTCTGCGCATCGACGTGGAGGCGGCCCGAGCCGCGCCCGGCGTCGTGCTGGTCGCCACCGGCGAAGACCTCGCAAAGCTCTGCACGCCGTGGGTCGGCACCCTTGACCATTTCAAGGGCATGAAATCCGAGCCGCAGCGCCCGCTGCCGCTGGAGCGTGTCACCTGGAGCGGGCAGGCGGTGGTGGCCGTGGTGGCCGAGAGCCGCGCCGCTGCCGAGGACGCCTGCGAGCTGGTGGAAGTGGACTATGAGGACCTGCCGGTCCTCGCCGACCTCGACACCGCGCTCGCCGCCGACGCGCCGCGACTGGTGGAGGGCTTCGCCGACAATCTGTGCTTCCGCTCGAGCCTGGAGAGCGGCGCGGTGGACGACCTCTTCGCCGGCGCCGCCCATGTGGTGGAGGCGGACCTCGTCTTCGGCCGCCACACCGGAGTGACGCTGGAGCCGCGCGCGCTCATCGCCGATTACGATGCCAGCGAGCATGCGCTCACCGTCCATCACGGCACCCAGACGCCGTTCCAGTTCCAGGACCTCTATGCTCGCCACTACGGCCTGCCGGAATCGCGGGTGCGGGTGGTGGCGCCCGACGTGGGCGGCTCCTTCGGCGTGAAGCTGCATGTCTATAATGAGGACATGGCGGTGGTCGGCCTCTCCATGCTGGCTGGCCGGCCGGTGAAATACGTGGCCGACCGGCTGGAGGCCTTCGTCTCCGATATCCACGCCCGCGACCACCGGGTGAAGGCCAGGGCCGCGGTGGACGCCGAGGGGCGCATCCTCGCCATGGCGGTGGAGGATGAGACCGGCATCGGCTCCTTTTCCACCTATCCCCGCACCAGCGCGGTGGAGGGCAACCAGGTCATCCGCCTGATCGGCGCGCCCTATCGCCTCGAAGCCTACCGCGCCGACCTGAAGGTGGTGTTCCAGAACAAGACGCAGACCAGCCAGTATCGCGCGGTGGGCCATCCCATCGCCTGCGCCGTCACCGAGCATCTGATGGAGAAGGCGGCGGTGGCCACCGGCCTCGACCCGTTCGCCATCCGCGCGCGCAATCTCATTCCCGACGATGCCTATCCCTGCCAGTCGCTCACCGGCTACCGGTTCGAGAAGCTGTCCCACGAGGCGTGCCTGGCAAAGCTCAAGGCGCTGATGGACTACGACCGCCTGCGGGCCGAGCAGGCGGAACTGCGCCAGCGCGGCATCCACCGCGGCATCGGCATCGCCGCCTTCGTGGAAATCTCCAATCCGACGCCCGCCTTCTACGGCATCGGCGGTGCGCGCATCTCGGCGCAGGATGGCGCCGTCATCAAGATCACCCCGTCCGGCGAGGTGCGGTGCCTCATCTCCGTGACCGAGCAGGGGCAGGGCACCGAGACCATCATCGGCCAGATCGTGGCGGACTATCTCGGGGTGTCGCGGGACATCGTCCGCGTCATCACCGGCGACACGGAAGTTACCCCCCACGGCGGCGCCACCTGGGCCTGCCGCGGCGCCGGCATCGGCGGCGAGACCGCGCTGCAGGCGGCGAAGCGCCTCAAGGCCAACGTGCTCGCCCTCGCCGCCGCCATCCTCCAGGCCAGGCCGGACGATCTCGACCTCTTGGATGCGCAAGTGGTGGACAAGGCCGGCGGCACCCATCGCCTGAGCCTCGCCGAGGTGGCGCGCATCGTCTATTTCCGCTCGGACACCTTGCCACCGGGCACCGAGGCGCAGCTCACGGTGGCGCATCACTTCGCGCCATCGGGCTATCCTTTCGCCTTCACCAACGGCGTCCACGGCTGCCATGTGGAGGTGGATGCCGACACCGGCCTGGTGAAGATCCTCAAGCATTTCGTGGTGGAGGACTGCGGCCGCATCATCAACCCGCTCCTCGTGGAGGAGCAGGTGCGCGGCGGAGTGGTGCAGGGGCTCGGCGCCGCCTTCTTCGAGGAGTGCCGCTACAGCGACGACGGCCAGCTGATGAACGGCTCGCTCGCCGACTACCTCGTGCCCATGGCCTGCGAGATGCCGGACATCGTTATCGCCCATGTGGAGACGCCGACCCTCGATACCGAGCTCGGCGCCAAGGGCTGCGGGGAGGCGGGCACCGCCGCCTCCTCGGCCGCCGCGCTCAACGCGGTGAACGACGCGCTCGCCCCCCTTGGGGCGGAGCTGACACAGATCCCCATGACCCCCGCGCGCATCCTGAGGGCGCTCGGAACCTGCTGAAACCCGCAACGCCAATGAACAAGACCGAACGGGAGGAATTGAAATGACCGGACAGAATGAGCGTCCCTTCTCCAGCGTATCGCGCCGCACCGTGCTCGCCGGCCTCGGCGCCGCGGGCGTCGGCCTCATCGCCTCGCCCGCCATCGTGCGCGCCCAGGCCGAGACCATCCGCATCGGCTTCCCAACCCCGCTCACCGGCCCCTTCGGCGCCGAGGCGAAGGACCAGGTGAAGAGCGCCGAGCTCGCGGTGAAGCTCGCCAACGACAAGGGCGGCATCGCCGGCCGCAAGGTCGAACTGTTGGTGCGCGACGACAAGCTCAACGCCGGCGAGGCGGCGACGCGCACGCTGGAACTGATCGAGAAGGACAAGGTGCACGCGGTGGTCGGCGCGCTCTCCAGCGCCGTGCAGTTGGCGGTGAACGAGGTGACGCGCGCCCGCGGCGTGATCTACGTTTCCATCAGCCAGTCCGACACCATCAACGAGGTGAAGGACTTCTCCAAATACACCTTCCATGAGGCGCTGAACCCGCACATGACCACCGCCGCGGTGGCGCGGGCGACCTTCAAGAAGGGCTCGAAGGTGGCCTTCCTCGTCGCCGACTATGCCTACGGCCACGAGATGCTGCGCGGCTTCAAGCGCGCTGCCGGCGAGATCGGCGCCGAAGTGGTGGGCGAGATCCTGCACCCGTTCGGCGCGGCGGACTATTCGACCCTGATGCCGCGCATCCGCTCCATGAAGCCGGACATCCTGGCCATCTGCAACTTCGGCCGCGACCAGGCAAACTCCATCAAGCAGGCCAACGACTTCGGCATGAAGAAGCAGATGCAGATCGTGGTGCCGGTGCTGCTGCACAACCAGCGCATCGCGGTGGCGCCGGACGTGTTCGAGGGCATCATCGGCGGCGCCAACTACTATTGGGAGCTGGAGAACACGGTTCCCTCGGCCAAGGCCTTCAACACCGCCTTCAAGGCGGCCTACGGCGCCCTGCCGACGGATTACGGCGCCTACGGCTTCACCGGCGTCTCGGCTCTGCTGCTCGCCATGGAGAAGGCCGGCGGCACCGACACCGACAAGGTGATCGCCGCCATGGAAGAGCTGAAGTACGACGTGGCGAAGGGCCCGCAGTATTTCCGCAAATGCGATCACCAGTCGGTGCAGTCGGTGCTGGTGCTGAAGTCCAAGGCCAAGGCCGACATGAAGAGCGACGCCGACCTGTTCGAGATCGTCGAGACCGTCCCCGGCGCCGAGCAGATGCTGCGCACCTGCGGCGAGCTCGGCTTCCCGACCTGAAGCGTGGTTCGCCTGCCCGATTGAGTTGAACCCTCTCCGGCGGGGACAGGGTGCGCCAACGGCGGAGCGGTGCCTTCGCCACAGAACGATGGTGAACCCTCTCCCCGACGGGGAGAGGGCAGGGTGAGGGGGACGGCCGCCACGGGGGCGTCTGCGTCCTTGCCCGGGGGTGGAAACCCTCACCCCGGCCCTCTCCCTGAGGGAGAGGGGGCGCAAATGGCGGGGGCGGTCTCGGCCTCGTTCAGTCCCCGCATGGGGGGATGCCAGAAACGCCAGCGGGCAGGCCGGTGGCGTCCCGCAAGAACTGCCCCGCCCGCGCGGATGCCGACAGCCCGATCGCCCGGACCATTGCCCCGAAGGACCGCCGAGAGAACGCCCCATGGACCTCGAACTTATCCTCATGCAGCTGTTCTCCGGCCTGGCGCTCGGCGCGATCCTGGTGATGGTCGCCCTCGGCCTCACCATCGTGTTCGGCATGCTGGGCATCGTGAACTTCGCCCACGGCGCCCTGTTCATGGTGGGCGCCTATGCCGGCCTGTGGATCGCCGCGCAGACCGGCAGCTTCTGGTGGGCGCTGCTCGTGGCGCCCATCGCCATCGCCATCCTGGGCATGGTCATCGAGCGCTTCCTGATCCGCCCGCTCTACGGCCGCACGCCGGACGATCCGCTGCTGCTCACCTTCGGCCTCGGCTACGTGCTGGTGGAGAGCGTGCGCATCACCTTCGGCACCGACGGCATCCCCTTCTCGGCGCCCGAGGCGCTGCAGGGGGTGGTGGATCTCGGCGTCGGCTATTTCCCCATCTACCGCCTGTTCGTGGTGGGCGTGGTGGCGCTGGTGCTGCTGCTGCTGTGGGTGGCGCTGGAGAAAACCCGCTTCGGCCTCATCGTGCGGGCCGGTGCCCGCGACCCGCTGATCATGAAGGTGCTGGGCGTGGACGTGAGCCGCCTGTGGCTGCTCGTCTTCGGCCTCGGCGTCGGCCTGACCGCGCTCGGTGGCGTGCTCGCCGCGCCCATGCGCAACGTCAGCCCGGAGATGGGCACGCTGGTGCTGGCGGAAGCCTTCGTCGTCACCGTCATCGGCGGCATGGGCTCGCTGCTCGGCGCCGTGGTGGCGGGGCTTCTCGTGGGCGTGGCGGTGAGCATGACCGCTCTGTTCGCCCCGGAGATGGCGACCATCGTCATGTTCGGCCTGATGGCCTTCATCCTGCTGGTGCGCCCGCAAGGGCTGTTCGGCCGGCCGGGCGTTTGAATTCGGCGTGACGGAACCCGGCGCATGAGCGGAGACGACACCATGACCACCACCGACCTCGCCGCCGGCCGGCTGGAGGCGCGCGAGCGGCCACGGGCCGGCGCGGCCCTCGACCGCTGGCGCGTGCCCCTCACCATCGCCGTGCTGGCGGTGCTGCCCTTCGTGCTGCCGTCGCAGGCGCTGGCGGTGAACGTGCTCATCTACGGGCTGTTCACCGTGGGCTTCAACCTGCTGTTCGGCTACACCGGCCTCCTCTCCTTCGGCCACGCCGCCTTCTTCGGCACGGGCGCCTATCTCACCGGCATGGCCATCGCCCATCTCGGCTTCGGCTGGTTCGGCGCCATGCTCACCGGCGTCCTCGGGGCGAGCCTGCTGTCGGTGGTGATCGGCGCCCTCTCCATCCGCACCCGCGGCATCTATTTCTGCATGGTGACGCTGGCCCTCGCCCAGCTCGTCTATTACGTCGCGCTGCAGGCCTCGGGCTGGACCGGGGGCGAGAACGGCCTGCGCGGCTTCACCGTCGCCAAGGCGGACTTCTTCGGCGGCTTCTCGGTCAACCTGCTCAATCCGCTGGCCAAATACTATTTCATCATGGCTTTCGCGGCGCTGGCCCTGTGGTTCGTCTCGCGGGTGCTGAACTCGCCGTTCGGTGCGGCCATCGAGGCGGTGCGCGAGAACGAGACGCGGGCGCGGGCCTGCGGGTTCGACGTGGAGCGCACCAAGCTGCTCTCCTTCATTCTCTCCGGCGCATTGTGCGGCCTCGCCGGTACGCTGTCGGCCCTGCACCTGTCCATCGTCCCGCTCGACGCGCTCAGCGTCCACACCTCCTCCATCGTGGTGATGATGACCATGCTGGGCGGCGCCGGCTCCTTCTTCGGGCCGTTCGTGGGGGCGCTGGTGTTCCTGCTGATCGAGGACGTGGCTTCGCTGTGGACCTCCCACTGGCAGCTCATCGTCGGCGTCATCTTCATCCTGTTCGTGCTGTTCCTGCCCAAGGGCATCTGGGGCAGCCTCATCGTGCTGGCGCGCCGCGCCGGGAGGGACAAATGACCGCCCTCATGTCGGTCCACAACGTCGGGCGCTCGTTCGGCGGCTTCGTCGCCCTGGCCGACATCTCGGCCGAGTTCGAGCGCAACAAGGTGACGGCGGTGATCGGCCCCAACGGCGCCGGCAAAAGCACCTTCTTCAACGTGCTGTCGGGCGTGTTGCAGCCCTCCGCCGGCTCCATCCGCTTCAAGGGGCAGGAGATGGCCGGGCTGAAGCAGCACCGCTTCGCCCATCTCGGCATCGCCCGCTCCTATCAGATCACCAACCTCTTCCCCGAGCTGTCGGTGGAGGAGAATGTCCGCGTCGCCGCGCAGGCGCTCAAGACCCGCTACGACGTGCTGAGCCACCGCGACCGCTACCCCGAGCTCGCCCACAAGGCCGAGGCGGCACTCGGCGAGGTGGGGCTGCTGCACCGCCGTACCCGCCGTGCCCGTGACCTCGCCCATGGCGAACAGCGGGCGCTGGAGATCGCCATCGCCCTCGTCGCCGACCCGGAGCTGCTGCTGCTGGACGAGCCGACGGCGGGCATGGGGCCGGAGGAGACCAAGCAGATGGTGGCGCTGCTCGAGCGCCTTGCAGCCGACCGCACCATCCTCCTGGTCGAGCACAAGATGAAGATGATCCTCGGCCTCTCCGACCGCATCCTGGTGCTGCACCACGGCCGGCTGATCGCCGACGGCACGCCGGCCGCCGTGCAGGCCGATACGCAGGTGCGCCGCGTCTATCTGGGGCAGAACGATGGCTATGCTTGAGGTCGAAAAGCTCAACGCCTGGTATGGGCCGAGCCACGTCGTCCACGATTTGTCCTTCAGCGTGGAGGAGGGCGAGATCGTTGCCCTCGTGGGTCGCAACGGCGCCGGCAAGACCTCCACGCTCAGGGCGGTGATGGGGCTGATGCCGCGGGCCGAGGGGCGGGTGCGCTTTTCCGGCACCGACCTCCTGCCCCTCGGCGCCCACGCCCGCTTCCGCCTGGGCCTCGCCTATGTGCCGGAAGACCGGCGCATCGTGCCCGGCCTCACCGTGCGCGAGAACCTTCAGCTCGGCCTGGTCGCTGCCGGGCGCACCGATGAGCGCTCAGCCATCGACGAGATCGCCAAGAGCTTCCCGCGCCTGAAGGAGCGGCTCGACCAGCAGGGCACCACCATGTCCGGCGGCGAGCAGCAGATGCTCGCTATCGCCCGCGCCATCATCTCCCGGCCGAAGATGGTGCTGCTGGACGAGCCGTCGGAAGGCATCATGCCGGTGCTGGTGGAGGAGATGGGGGCGCTGTTCCGCCGCCTTCGCGACCAGGGCACGACGCTGCTGCTGGTGGAGCAGAACGTGGAATGGGCGCTGAACCTCGCGAGCCGCGCCATCATCATCGACCAGGGCGAGCTGGTGCACGAATCGAGCGCCGCCGCGCTGCTGGCCGACAAGGACATTCAGGACCGCTATTGTGCGGTCTGACCGCGCCCTCGCGCCCGTCGGACGGGACGCGAAGGCGAGGACCGGCTCCACACGGCGCCTGTGCGGACGAGGCGCGCCGCAACGGACAAAGGGAGGGACATCCCATGGAATTGACGGGTGAATACCGCATCTCCGCCCCGCGCGAGACGGTGTGGAAGGCGATCCTCGATCCCGAGGTGCTGCGCCGGTGCATTCCCGGCTGCAAGGAGCTGTCGCAGACGGGCGACAATGCCTATGCCGCCAAGGTGCAGGTGAAGGTCGGGCCGGTCTCGGCCACCTTCGCCGGCTCGGTGGAGCTGACCGACATGGAGCCGCCGGCCGGCTGCCGCATCGTCGGCCAGGGCAACGGCGGCATTGCCGGCTTCGCCAAGGGCGAGGCGAAGGTGACGCTGGCCGAGGACGGCGCCGACACCATCCTCACCTACGTGGCCGACGCCCAGATCGGCGGCAAGCTCGCGGCGCTCGGTGGCCGGCTGGTGCAGGCCACGGCCAAGAAGCTCTCCGACCAGTTCTTCTCCGCCTTCGCCGAGACCCTCAACGCCCCCGCCACGCCGGCCGCCGAGGCGTCCTGAGGGGATATTCGTGCCCCGGCCGACTGTAGCGGCGCATCGCGCCGCGGAAGGAGAGCCGGGGCCCAGCGCACGAGGTCGCCGGAGGCGGCTTTAAATGCCGGCGCTCGGGCGGTTGCCGGCTTCGCCGACATTTCCCCTGGGCCCCGGCTCGGCGCTCCACCTGCGGTGTCGCTGGGCCGGGGGACGGGTTCTCACTTCACCTTCGCCGCATAGTCCTCCGGCTTGAAGCCGACGATCAGCTCGCGGCCCATTTCCAGCACCGGGCGCTTGATCATGGAGGGCTTTTCCACCATCAGCGCCAGCGCCTTCGCCTCGTCGATGTCCGCCTTGTCGGCGTCGGGCAGCTTCTTGAAGGTGGTGCCGGCGCGGTTCAGCAGCTTTTCCCAGCCGACCTTCTTGGCCCAGCCGGCCAGCGTCTTGGCGTCGATGCCCGACGATTTGTAGTCGTGGAAGGCATAGGGCACCTGGTGTTCGTCCAGCCAGGCGCGGGCCTTCTTCATGGTGTCGCAGGCCTTGATGCCGTAGATCGTCGTCGCCATCGCAATGTCCTCGGATCGAAAGCGCGAACTCTAGCCCAAGGCGCAGCTTGGCGCGCGCCGCCTTCGCGTCGCAGGCGCGCGATCGGCGGGTGATGGAAGCGTTGAACGTGCTCTGCTGCTCATGTAACATATCAGTGCAATCCCAAGCGCACGGGCAATAAGCCAAGGGCAGGACGCATGAAGACCTATCGGGGAGACCGCACAATCGACGGCATTTCGGTGACAGTAGACGGCAGGCCGCTGCCGCAGCGCACCGATCTTGCCGCCCTGAGCCGTGACGGCTTCGAATGGAGCTATGAGGGCCAGGCCCCCGCGCAGCTCGCCCTCGCGCTGCTTGCCGACCATCTCGGCGACGACACCCGCGCCTTCGCGCTGCACGACCGCTTCATGCGCGAAGTGGTGGCCAATTTCGCCAATGAATGGGAGATGACTTCCGACGATATGGACGCCGCATTGCTGCGCGCCGCGGCCTGAGCCGTGCCGACCTTGACGACGGATCGCGAATCCGTCGTCACAATGGAGGGCGGCGGAGGAGCGGGCCATGGCCAGGACGATGTCGAAGGCGCCGGCGAAGGGCCGGAAGCGGCAGGATGCGCCCGGCGAGGCCGCCGGCGAGCTTGATCTGCTGCTCGATCCGCCGCGGGAGCCGGCCCGCAAATCCGCCTCTCGCCCAACTGGGTCCCGCGCGGGCGCCACTAAGGCGCCGCGCCGCGGCCGCACCGAGGATCCGCCGGCGGTGGAGGATGCGAGCCTCACCGATCGCGCCTACCGCATCCTCGAGGAGCTGATCGCCACCCTCCAGCTGCCCCCCGGCGCGGTGCTCTCCGAGCTCACCCTCTCCGAGCGGCTGAAGATCGGCCGCACCCCCATCCGCGAGGCGTTGCAGCGTCTCGCCCGCGACGGGCTGGTGGTGGTGCTGCCCCGGCGCGGGGTTCTGGTCTCCGACATCAACCTGCGCACCCAGCTGCGGCTGCTGGAGCTGCGGCGGGTGATCGAGGTGCTGATGGCGGGCCTTGCCGCCGAGCGCGCCACCGCCGAGGAGCGCGCCGCCTTCGCCGAGATCGCCTCCTCCATGCGCCAGGCGGCGGAGGTGGAGGACGACCTCGCCTTCATGCGCCTCGACCGGCGCTTCAACCATTTGATGGCGCAGGCCTCGCGCAACGAGTTCGCAGTGCGCTCCATGGGCCTCATGAACGCCTTGTCGCGCCGCTTCTGGTACCAGCACTACAAGGAAGTCGCCGACCTGCCGTTGGCCGCGCGTCTCCACGCGGAAGTCGCCGAGGCCGTCGCGCGCCGTGACGCCAAAGGCGCGGAGGCCTCCGCCGGCCGGCTGGTGGATTATATCGAGGACTTTGCGAGGAAGACGCTGGACGCGTGAGGGCGGGACGTCGCGGCAAGAGTGACCGTCATGCTCCGGCTTGACCGGAGCATCCATCTCGCCGCCCGGCGCCATTCCCTGTCGTTGCATGGGCCCTCCGGTCAAGCCGGAGGGCGACGGCAGTTGTCGGGTCACTCGGTGCGAAGGATCGCGAGCACCGCCTCCGCCCTCAGAACACCACCACGCTGCGGATGGTCTCGCCGGCCTTCAGCGCCGCGAAGCCCCCATTGATCTCGTCCAATGCGATCCGGCGGGAGATGAGGCCCTTGAGGTCCAATTTCCCGGCAAGCGCGGCGCGGGCGAGGAAGGGAAAGTCGCGGGCCGGGCGGGCGCCGCCGTAGGAGGAGCGGCGGATGCGCTTCTCGCCCATCAGCGAACCCCAGCGGAAGCCGACGTCCTTGGTCACGTCGATCTTGCCGAGCCAGATCACCTCGCCTCCCGGGCGAACCGCCTCCACCGTCGTGCGGAAGGCGATGGGGCTGCCGGCGGATTCGAGCACCACGTCGGCGCCGCGCCCCTGCGTCAGCGCGCGGGCCGCCTCCGCCACGTCGCCGGTGCGCGCGTTCACCGTGTGGGTGGCGCCCATGGTGCGGGCGAGGGCGAGCTTGGCGTCGTCGAGATCGGCGGCGAGGATCGTCTCCGCGCCGGCAAGCCGCGCCCCCTGCACCGCCGCGAGGCCCACCGCGCCGCAGCCGATGACGAGGGCGGTGTCGGAAGGGCCGATATGCGCCACGTTCAGTGCGGCGCCCACCCCGGTCATGATCCCGCAGCCGATGAGGCAGGCCTCCTCGAACGGGAGTTCCCCGGGCACCGGCACCGCCTGCTGGTCGCTGACGATGCAGTATTCGCCGAACGCGCCGAGGAACATGAGGTTGCCCAGCTCGCGCCCATCCTTCAGCCGCGCCTTCGCGGCGCCGTCGAAGGCGCGGGCCTTCGGCCCCTCGGCCAGATAGCCCTCGCACAGGATGGGCAGCGAGCGGTCGCAATAGAAGCAGTGCCCGCAATGGGGGTTCCAGGAGAGCACCACGTGGTCGCCCCTGCGCACCCCTTTCGCCGCCGGCCCCACCTCTTCCACCACGCCCGCCGCCTCGTGGCCGAGCACGATGGGCATGGGATAGACGAGGCCGCCCTCTATCACCTCGAGGTCGGTGTGGCACAGACCCGCCGCCTTGATGCGCACCAGCACGTCGGCTGGGCCGAGGGGGGCGGCTTCCACGGTTTCCACGACGAGCGGCGTCTGCGGCGCGTGGAGCACCGCGGCACGATAGGTGAGGGGCATCTGTCAGGCGTGCTCCAGCTCCACCTCGCCGGCGATGACGCGCATCACCGCTCTGTCGCGGCGCGCCTCCTCCAGCGTGCCGGAGAAGATCATCTCGCCGCGCTCCAGCACGTAGAGGCGGTCCACATAGTCCGGCACGTGGTGGACGTTGGATTCCGCCATCAGCACCGCCTGCCCCATGGCGCGGATGGAGGCGATGCCCTCCGATATGATGGGGATGATGGCGGGGGAGAGGCCCTCGAACGGCTCGTCCAGCAAGAGCAGGCTGGGGTCCAGCGCCAGCGCGCGCGCCACCGACACCATCTTGCGCTCGCCGCCGGACAGCTGCGCGCCGCCGCGGTGGAGATATTGCCTGAGCTTGGGGAAGACAGTGAGGGAGCGCTCCACCCGCTCCGCCTCCGAGAGCTTCGCGCGGCGCGTCCAGGTGGGCAGGGCGATGTTCTCCGCCACCGAGAGGTCGGCATAGACCTCCGATTCCTCCGGCGAGAAGCCGACGCCGGCCTGGGCGATCTCGTGGGTCGGGCGGCCCACCAGCTCCTTGCCCTCGAAGCGGATGGAGCCCGCCGCCGGCTTGCGATAGCCCATGATCGAGCGAAACGTGGTGGTCTTGCCCGCGCCGTTGCGGCCGATGAGGCAGACCAGCTCGCCCGGCTCCACCGCAAGGTCGATGCCGTTGAGGATGCGGCTGCCGGCAATGTCCACCTTGAGGCCGGAGATGCTCAGCATGGGCGTGCCTCCTGCACGGGCGCGGAAGGCGGGATCGCCTTGGGCGCCATCTTCGGCGGGCGTGTGCCCACCACGGCGGCGATGAGGGCGGGGTCCTTGAAGAAGGTCTCCGGCTTTTCGTCCGCCAGCACGCTGCCGGCCTGGAGCGCGACGATGCGGTCGGAATAGCGGGCCACGAGGTCCATGTCGTGCTCCACCTGGATGATGCCGCGCACGCCGGCCCTGCGCGCCGCCGCCACCAGCAGTTCCATGATGGCGTGCTTGTCGCCGGTGGAGACGCCGGAGGTCGGCTCGTCGATGAGGATGAGCTCGGGCTTCAGGGCGAAGGCGCTCGCCACGTCCAGGAGCTTCTTCTCGCCCTGGGAGAGGGCGGAGGCCTGCTGATCGAGGCGATGGCGCAGGTTGAAGATGTCCGCCACCTCCTCGACCGCGTCGCGGACGTCGCGGTCCGCTCCGAGGCTGCGGAACAGGTTGCCGATCCGCTTCAGGCGCGAGGCGGCGGCAACCCCCAGCGTCTCGCGCACGGTGAGCGCGGGGAAGATGTTCACCAGCTGGAAGCCGCGCGCCATGCCCCGGCGCGACAGCTCCACAGGGCCGATGCCGGCGATATCCTGGCCACGGAAATGCACGTGCCCCGTGGTCGGTTTCAGCAGGCCGGTGAGCACGTTCACCAGCGTCGACTTGCCGGCGCCGTTGGGGCCGACGATGGAGATGAACTCCCCGTCCGCCACATGCACAGACACGTTCCGTAGCGCGTGGAAATCGCCGTAGCTTTTCGACACCTGGTGGGCGGCGAGGAGGGCGTGCGATGCCATGGCTCAGCTCCTGCGCGTGAGACGGGCGAGGCCGTCGCCGAACAGGCCGGCGATGCCGCGCGGGAAGAAGATGACGATGAGCACCAGCACCGCGCCCATGACGAAGCGCCAGTATTGGGTGGCGCTCATCACCGTGTCCTGCAGCAGCACGAAGGCGAGCCCGCCCACCACCGGCCCGGCGAAGGCGCCCGAGCCGCCCAGCACCGCCATGAAGACGAGGTTGCCGGACTGCGTCCAATAGACGATCTCGGGGTCCGCCAGGCCGATGGTGACGGCGAGGATGACCCCGCCGATCGCCCCGTAGACGCCGGAGATCACATAGGCCACAAGGCGCATGCGCGGCACGGTGACGCCGAGATAGGCCGCCTTCTGCGCATTCTCGCGGATGGCGGTGAGGTGCAGCCCGAAGGGCGAGCGCACGATCCGCCACATGGCGAAGCCGAGCAGGGTGAGCAGGCCCAAGGCGTAATAATAGAACGGCCCAACGATGAAGGCGGTCTTGCCGCCCTCGAACTCCATGCCGAACAGCAGCGGGCGCAGCACGCGCATGCCTTGGTCGCCGCCGGTGAGGCCGTAGAACTTGAACAGGATGGAGTGGAACAGCATGCCGAAGGCCAGCGTCAGCATGCCGAAGAAGATGCGCGTGTAGCGCACGCACAAAAATCCCACCGGCACCGCGACCACCACCGCCGCCGCCACCGCCGCCAGCAGGATGAGCTCGATGGAGCGCACCCCCATCTTGGAGGTCATGACCGCCGCCGCATAGGCGCCGATGCCGAGGAACATGGCATGGCCGAAGGAGAGCAGGCCAGTGTAGCCGAACAGCAGGTTGAAGCCGAGCAGGGCGATGGCGAAGCCGAAGAAGGGCACCATCAAGGTGAGCATGTAGGTGGAGGCGACGAAGGGCAGCACCGCCATGGCCACCACGATGACGAGGAAGGCGGCAAGGCCGGTGGGCCATCGCACGCCGCCCGCGGGTGCGGCGGCCGGCGCCGCGCGGGCGGCGGTGGGCGTGCCGAGGGTGGGGGTGCTCATGCCATTGCCTTTCCGAACAGCCCGGCCGGACGCAGGATGAGCACCGCGATGACGACCAGATAGATGGAGAGAATTTCCGCCTCGGGCAGCACCATGATGGCCGCGGCGCGGATGAGCCCGACGATCAGCGCGCCGGCGAGCGCCCCGCGCATGGAGCCGAGGCCGCCTATGACCACCACGGCGAACGCCTCCACCACCAGCTCCACCGCCATGTCGAGGGAAGAGGCGGAGGCCGGCACCACCAGCGCGCCGCCGACCGTGCCGAGCATGCAGCCCACGGTGAACACCGCCGCGAAGACGCGGGAGGAGTTCACCCCGAGGCCCTCGGTCATGTCGCGGTTCTCGGCGGTGGCGCGGATGATGCGCCCGGTACGCGTCTTCTGCAGGAAGGCGCCCAGCGCCACCGCGATGGCGATGGACGCGGCGATGACGAGAAGGTTGTAGGTGGGCACGCGCAGCCCGAGGAATTCCGCCGTGCCGTAGGCAAGATAGGCGTTGTCCAGCGTACGGGGCGTGGCGCCCCAGAAGAAGCGGAACACGTCCTGAAACATCAGCAGCAGGCCGAAGGTGAGCAGCAATTGGTAGCTCTCGTCGCGCCGGTAGACCGTGCGCAGGATGCGCTCCACCGGCAGGCCGACGAGGCCGACCAGCAGCCCGGCGAGGATCAGCACCGGCAGCACCGTCCAGGCCGGCAGGCCTGCGGCGCTGGCGAGGCCGACGGCGGTGATGCCGAAATAGGCCCCCAGCGCATAGAAGGAGCCGCAGGCCAGGTTGACGATCTTCTGCACGCCGAACACCAGCTGGAGCCCGGCGGCGACGAGGAAGAGAATGGCGGCGTGAAACACGCCGCCAAGAAGCACGTCGAGGAAGGTGGTCACGCTCTGCGCCTCCTCAGACCGGGAGCTTGGAGGTCTTGAGCCACTCCCAGAAATCCATGCCGGCAGGCTTTTGGAGCTGGTCCGCCGTGTAGCTGTCCACGGTCTTGAGGGTGGGGAAGTCGTACTTGTTAACGTTGGTCGAAAGGCCCTGATAGAAGGTCTGCTCGGCGATCTTGTCGGTGCGGAACTGGCCCGGCCCGCCGAGGCTCTCCACCTTCTGCTTCGGGATCGAATCGATGATCTCGTCGAGCTTCGGCCAGCGGCCCGTGGCCTTCGACGCGGCTTCCACGCCCGCCTTGTAGGCCGCCAGCGCGAAATAGGCGCGGTCCGCCTCCCAGTGCGGCGCCTCCTTGTAGCGGTCCATATAGTCCTGGACGAAGGCCTTCTGCAGCGCCGAGGCATTGGGCAAGGCGAAGTAGAGCGTGTTGTGCCCGAACACGATGTTCTCGGGCATGAAGTCCTTCTTCAGCTGGTTGATCTGCCAGCCGGCCGCGGGCAGCGCGAGGTTCACGCCCTCGAACAGGCCCGGCGGCCGAGCCCTGCTTCATGAACACCGGCAGATCGGCGAACAGCATGGACGAGAAGATGAAGTCCGGCTTTGCCGCCTTCAGCGCGGCGACATGGGAGGTAAGGTCCATGGTGCCGACCTTCGGCCATTGCTCGGCCACCACCTCCACCTCGACGCCGGCGCGCTTCAGGATCTGCTGGAAGGCTTCCCAATTGTTGCGGCCGTAGGAATAGTCCGGATTGATGCCGGCGATGCGCTTGATCTTGCCCTTGAAGTATTTGATGGCGAGCAGCGAGGCCATCACCGCCTCGCATTCATTGTCGGTGGAGCGGAAGACGTAGCGCGACTTGCCTATCGCCTCCTTCACGCCGTCCTGGGTGGTGCCGTCCCACATGATGAGGAGGGCCTGCTCCTCCTCCGCCACCGGGGCGACGCCGAGGGAGACGCCGGTGGAGATGAGGCCCTGCACGCAGTCCACCTTCTCCTGGAGGGCGAGGCGGCGGAAGCGCTCGATGGTGTCCTTGGGCGAGGTCTCCTCCTCGAACACCAGCTCCAGCGGGCGCCCGGCGATGCCACCGTCCTTGTTGATGCGCTCGGCCGCCCACTGCACGGCGCGGATGCCGCATTCGCCCACCGTGCCCATGGCGCCGGAGCGCGGGGCGAGGATGCCCACGCGCACCGGCTTCGACTGGGCGATGGCCGGTGAAAAGATGCCCGGAACAGCTGCCGCAAGACCCGCAGCACCGATGC
This sequence comes from Xanthobacter pollutisoli, assembly GCF_040044995.1. Taxonomy (NCBI): domain Bacteria; kingdom Pseudomonadati; phylum Pseudomonadota; class Alphaproteobacteria; order Hyphomicrobiales; family Xanthobacteraceae; genus Xanthobacter; species Xanthobacter pollutisoli. Next base: position 64,442 of record NZ_JBDZDP010000003.1, on the reverse strand, counting down.
TCCGCACCACGGTGCGGCGAGAAATGTTCATTGGCGTCCTCCCTCGAGCGGGTCTTTTGCCCGACTTCGTGAACTGACATATCATAGATATGCCAAAAGAATGTCTGCAAGCGCCTTTTTTGATCTGGATCAGATTTAGGCTGCGCCTTCGCATTCATGCGCCTGACCAATGGCTTGGAGGTGATGTTGCGAGGCTTTATGCGCCCGGCGACCGCCGCGGAGGCCACCCCGGGCGGCTCTTGCGCATGATGTGTGACTGACATATTAGTTTCGGGGACGGCCTCGTCATGCTCCCGCAGGGGTGCGCGGGGCGCCGGCCCGCCGGCAGGGTCGAGATACGGAACGGCGCGCGGCAGGGCGCGCACAGGGAGAGAGCGATGGAACTCACGTCGAGCCCCATGACCGATCGTCAGCGCAAGTATCGCGCTACCTATCGGGAGCGCGTGACCGGGTGGTACAACGGCTGGCTTCACATCCTCATCATCTACACCATCGGCTTCACGGCGCTGTACGTCTACATCGCCAACATGCGCGACATCCGCTGGTGGGAGTGGCTCACCGTCCCGGTGGTCTTCCTGTTCTGCAATTTCTTCGAATGGTGGCTGCACCGCTACGTGATGCACCGGCCGTCCAGCATCCCGCTGTTCCGCGCGGTCTATAACCGCCACACGCTCATGCACCACCAGTTCTTCACTGAAGAGGAGATGCGCTTTGCCGGCCATCAGGACTGGCGCGTCACCTTCTTCCCGCCCTATGCGCTGGTGACGTTCACGCTCATGTCCATCCCGGGCGCCGTCGTGCTCGGCTGGCTCATCTCGCCGAACGTGGGCTGGCTGTTCATCACCACCACCACCTCGGTCTATCTGCTCTACGAATTCATGCACTTCACGACGCACATCGACGAGAACTGGTTCGTGCGGTCCATGCCCTTCATCAACACCAACCGGCGCCACCACACCGCGCACCACAACCAGTCGCTCATGATGGAGCGCAACATGAACCTCACCTTCCCCATCATGGACTGGGCGTTCGGCACCTCGGACCTCAACCGCGGGCTCATCGGCCATCTCTTCAACGGCTACGACACCCGCTTCGTGAAGACCGACATGCGCCGCACCGCCCGCACGCCCAAGGGCAAGGCCGAGGCCAAACAGCGCATCGTGGCGGCGGAGTGAGCGCCGCCATGGGATCCATCGAGCCCAACGTGTCGGCCCTCGCCATCTTCGCGGCGTTGTGGACGGCGGTCAGCCTCGGCTTCATCGTGCTCCTCGGCATGTTTCCGGCGAGCCGGCGGCCGCGGGGCGCGCGCCGCGCCGGCGGGGTGGCGCTGGTGGCGGTCAACTGCCTGCTGTGGCTGGCCCTTGCCGCCGCGACGCTGGCCTATGGCTATGCCGAGCTGCGCCTGACTTCGCTGATCGTGGTGGGCGGCCTCGTGCTGCTGTTCGCCCCCGCGCCGTTCGAGCTGCTGCCCGAGAGCTTCCGTGACGGCCGCCGGGGGCTTGCCGCCCTGGTGGCGCTCCAGGGCGCGGCCCTCGCCATGTGGGTCGCCGCCACCGGCGGCGGCGCCTTCGTCTGAACCGCCTGGACCGGCCCGAGCCGCAGGAAAGGAAACGCCATGCCCAATCGCATCAAGATCATGCTCTCCCTCCTCGTCCTCGTCGTCGCGGCGGCGGGCTATGCCTTCCAGGCCATGCTGGGGCAGGAGGGGCCGAAATATGCCGTCGCCTTCCTGGGCGTCTTCATGGTGGTCGCCATGTGGGTCTTCCCCGAGGTGCAGCGCCGGCCCGGCGACAAGGTGTAGGATCGCCGTGTCCTGAGGAGGCAAAACCCATGATCGCGGTCATCTTCGAGGTCTGGCCGGCGGAGGGCCAGCGCGACACCTATCTCGACCTCGCCGCCCGCCTGCGCACGGAGCTGGAGAAGATGGACGGCTTCATCTCGGTGGAGCGGTTCGAGAGCCTCACCAATCCCGGCAAGATGCTCTCCCTCTCCATCTGGCGGGACGAGGAGGCGGTGAAGGCCTGGCGCAACCTCTCGTCCCACCGCAAGACCCAGGCTGCGGGACGCGCCGGCGTCTTCCGCGACTATCGCCTGCGGGTCGCCGCCGTGGTGCGCGACTATGGCATGTTCGAGCGCGAGGAAGCGCCCGACGACAGCCGCGCCACCCACCGCCCCAGGGCGGCGGCGGCCGATCCCGCCTTCTGAACCTCAGCGCAGCTCGGGCGGCCAGTCGAGGCCCGAGCGCCCGCCCGCTTCAGCCGGCACGGCCGCCGCTGCGATCTCCCCTTCCGACAGGCCGATGGCGCGCAGCACCTCGCCGGTGCGGTCGCCGAGATCGAGCGCATGGGCCACCGCCGGCGTGCGCGAGAGGCGCGGCACGGCCGGCACCGCATGGGCGCCCGCCTCGGGATGGCGCGCCTTCACATGGGGATCGGACCACACCTCGTCGGGTGCCAGCACCGGGGCGACGCAGGCGTCGGTGCCGGCGAACAGCGCCGTCCAGTGGTCGCGGGGCGCGCCGGCGAAGGTCTCCGCCAGGGTCCGCGCGATGGACGGCCACAGGTCCCGCCGCATGTGGTCCGGCGGGTCGCCGAGGCCCAGGGTCCGCCACAGCGACTCGAAGAACCCCCGCTCCAATGCGCCCACCGCGACGAAGCGTCCGTCGGCGCAGGCATAGGACCGGTAGAAGGGCGCCCCGCCGCCCAGCAGCCCGTCGCCTCGCGCCGGCCAGTGGGGCGTCCGCCACAACGGCCAGTGCATGGCCATCAGCGACAGGGACCCGTCCATCATGGCGGCGTCGATGAACTGGCCCTTGCCGCTGCCTTTCGCCTCGATCACCGCCGCGAGGATGCCGATGGCCGCCATCAGGCTGCCGCCGGCGAAGTCGGCGACGAGGTTCAAGGGCGCCTCGGGCGGTCCGTCCTTCGGCCCCATGGCGCCGAGCACGCCGGAGAGGGCGAGATAGGTGATGTCGTGTCCCGCCTCCTTCGCCCGCGGCCCGTCCTGGCCGAAGCCGGTGAGGGCGCAATAGACGAGGCGCGGGTTGAGGGCGGATAGCTCCGCGTAGCCCGCGCCGATGCGGTCCGCCACGCCGGGGCGGAAGCCTTCCACCAGCACGTCGGCGGTCTTCACCAGCGCATGCAGCGCGGCGCGGCCGGCAGGGGCCTTGAGATCAAGGCCGATATGGGTCTTGCCGCGGGAGAATTCGGGAATGGCGACGCCCGCCCGTCCGCCGCCCACCACGATCACCTCCGCCCCGAGATCGGCCAGCAGCATCGTGCAATAGGGGCCGGGGGCGAGGCGGGAGAGGTCCACCACGCGGATGCCGGAGAGGGGACCGCGGGGTGGGGTAGGGGCGTCTGTCATCACAGGCCGCGGGCGATGACGATGCGCTGCACGTCGCTGGTGCCCTCGTAGATCTGGCACACCCGGACGTCGCGATAGATGCGCTCCACCGGGAAGTCGGCCAGATAGCCGTAGCCGCCGTGGGTCTGGATGGCGGCGGAGCACACCTGCTCGGCCATTTCGGAGGCGAAGAGCTTCGCCATGGATGCCTCGGCGAGGCAGGGCAGGCCGGCTTCGCGCAGCGATGCGGCATGCAGCACCATCTGGCGGGCGGCCTCGATCCTGGTCGCCATGTCGGCAAGGCGGAAGGCCACCGCCTGATGCTCCATGATGGGCTTGCCGAAGGTGACGCGCTCCTTCGCATAGCCGCGCGCCGCCTCGAACGCCGCGCGCGCCATGCCCACGCATTGCGAGGCGATGCCGATGCGCCCGCCCTCCAGATTGGCGAGGGCGATCTTCAGCCCCTCGCCCTCGGCGCCGAGGCGGAGATCGGCGGGGAGGCGCATGTCGTTGAAGGCGAGCTGGCAGGTGTCGGAAGAATGCTGGCCGAGCTTCTCCTCCACCCGCACCACCTGGTAGCCGGGGGTGTCGGTGGGCACGATGAAGGCGGAGATGCCCTTCTTGCCGGCGTCCGGGTCGGTCACCGCGAAGACGATGATGAGATCGCCGTTCTTGCCCGAGGTAATGAACTGCTTGGCGCCGGTGAGGATGTAGCCGTCGCCGTCGCGCCGGGCACGGGTCTTCAGGTTCGAGGCGTCGGAGCCTGCCTGCGGCTCGGTCAGAGCGAAGCCGCCGATCCATTCGCCGGCGGCGAGCTTCGGCAGGAAGCGCTGCTTCTGCTCCTCGCTGCCGAACTTCACGATGGGCATGCAGCCCACCGAGGAATGCACGCTGACAATGGTGGAGCAGGCCCCGTCCGCCGCCGCGATCTCCTCCAGCGCGAGGGCGTAGGAGACGAGATCGGTGGCCGAGCCGCCGTAGGCCTCGGGCACCAGCATGCCGAGGAAGCCCAGCGCGCCCAGCTCCTTTAACTCCGGCCCGGGAAAGCGATGCTCGCGATCGCGCGCCGCGGCACCGGGGGCGAGGCGCTCCTGCGCGAAGGCGCGCACCGCCTCGCGGATTTCGGCCTGGGTCTCGGTGAGGATCATGGGCTTCCCTCCGGATTGTTGTCGTTTGGCGGCAATAGCCGCCTTGTACCCTGGCCGACTGCAGCGTCGGCGGAAGGAGAGCCGGGGTCCAGCGCAGAGGCGTCGAACGCGGCTCTCCCGCCCCTCAGCTCAGCCGCTCGATGGCCACCGCCGTCGCCTCGCCGCCGCCGATGCACAGGGAGGCGATGCCGCGCTTCATGCCGTAGCGCTCCAGCGCCGCCAGCAGAGTCACCATCACGCGGGCGCCGGACGCGCCGATGGGATGGCCCAGCGCGCAGGCGCCGCCGTGGACGTTGACCTTGTCCTCCGGCAGGCCGAGGTCGCGCATGGCAGCCATGGGCACCACGGCGAAGGCCTCGTTGATCTCGAAGAGGTCCACGCCCTTGAGGTCCCAGCCGGTCTTGTCGGCGAGCTTCTGCACGGCGCCGATGGGGGCGGTGGTGAAGAGGTTCGGCGCCTGGGCGTGGGTGGAATGTCCGACGATGACGGCCAGCGGGGTGAGGCCGCGCTTTTCCGCCTCCGAGCGGCGCATCAGCACCAGCGCCGCCGCACCGTCCGAGATGGAGGAGGAATTGGCCGCCGTCACCGTGCCGCCGTCGCGGAAGGCGGGCTTGAGGGTGGGGATCTTGTCCAGCTTCGCCTTGGGCGGCTGCTCGTCCGCCGCCGCCACCCGCTCGGCCTTGCCAGCCTTCACCGTGACCGGGGTGATCTCGGCGTCGAAGGCGCCGCCCGCCATGGCCTTCTGCGCCTTGGTGAGGGAGGCGATGGCAAAGGCGTCCTGCGCCTCGCGGGTGAACTGGTAGGCCTCGGCGCATTCCTCGGCGAAGGTGCCCATGAGGCGGCCCTTGTCGTAGGCGTCCTCCAGCCCGTCGAAGAACATGTGGTCGATGACCTTGCCGTGGCCCATGCGATAGCCGCCGCGGGCGCGGTCGAGCAGATAGGGCGCGTTGGTCATGCTCTCCATGCCGCCCGCCACGGCGATGGAGGCCGAGCCGGCGGCGAGCAGGTCGTGGGCGAACATGGCGGCCTTCATGCCGGAGCCGCACATCTTGTTGACGGTGGTGGCGCCGGTGGAGAGCGGCAGTCCCGCGCCCAGCGCGGCCTGCCGCGCTGGGGCCTGGCCGAGGCCGGCCGGCAGCACGCAGCCGAACACCACCTCCTCCACCTGATCCGGCGCGAGGCCGGCGCGGGAGAGGGCGGCCGCGATGGCGGCGGCGCCCAGCGCCGGGGCGGCGACGTCCTTCAGGTCGCCCTGGAAGCCACCCATGGGCGTGCGGGCGGAGCCGACGATGACGATGGGGTCCGAAGCAGTCATGGCTCGTATCTCCGGTGAGAGGAGGAAGCGGTGGGCAAACGCCTCAGCGCGGCGCCATGCGCAGGGCGCCGTCGAGGCGGATGACCTCGCCGTTCAGCATGGAGTTCTCGCAGATGTGGCGCACCAGAGCGGCGTATTCCGCCGGGCGGCCGAGGCGCGGCGGGAAGGGCACGCTCTTGCCGAGGCTGTCCTGCACGTCCTGCGGCAGGCCCGCGAGCATGGGCGTCTCGAAGATGCCGGGGGCGATGGTGACGACGCGGATGCCGGAGCGGGCGAGCTCGCGCGCCACCGGCAGGGTGAGTGCCGCGACGCCGCCCTTGGAGGCGGCATAGGCTGCCTGGCCGATCTGCCCGTCGAAGGCGGCGATGGAGGCGGTGTTGATGATGACGCCGCGCTCGCCACCGGCGTCCGGCTCCTCCTTGACCATGGCGTCGGCGGCCAGCCGCAGCATGTTGAAGGTGCCGATGAGATTGATGGTGATGCCGCGCACGAAGCTGTCGAGGCGGTGGGGCCCGTCGCGGCCGACCACCTTCTCGCCGGGGGCGACGCCGGCGCAGTTCACGAGACCGTGAACATGGCCGAAGCTGTCGAGGGCGAGCTGCACGGCGGCCTTGCCGTCCTCTTCGCTGCTCACGTCGGCGCGCTGGAAGCGGGCGGCCTCGCCGAGATCCGCCGTGACGCTGGCGCCGGCATCGGCATTGATGTCGACGATCACCACGCGCCCGCCGGCCTCCACCAGCATCCGCGCCACGGCGGCGCCGAGCCCGGAGCCCGCGCCGGTGACGAGAAAGACGCGCCCTTCGATGTTCATGGTGCCCCTCCCGAGAGACATGCGCCGCCGCTTGGGCGGCTGGTCGTTGCGCTTCGATAGCAGAAATGCCGAGTGGCATTCGATGACGGAAGCGATCTAAATTCCTGAGCGGTTTTGCCATAGGAGGGCGCGACCCGTGGAACGGCGCATGATCTCCGCCTGCTTCGTGGACGACGCCCTGGAGTGCCTTGCCGCCCGCGGGGTGGATCCCGCCGGCGTGCTGGGGCGGGCCGGATTGGCCGCGCCGGTGGGTGGCTTCGTCTCGGCGGAGCAGTATGGCGCGCTATGGACCGCCGCGGCCGAGGCGCTGGACGACGAATTCTTCGGGCTCGCCGCCCGGCCCATGCGTTGCGGCAGCTTCACCCTGCTGTGCCACGCCTTGATGGGGGCTCAGACGCTGGAGCAGGCGCTGCGCCGCGCGCTGCGCTTCCTGCGGGTGGTGCTGGAGGACCCCGCCGGCGATCTGGTGGTGGCCGACGGGCTCGCTGCGGTGGTGCTGAGCGACCGGGGCGCCGCGCGCTCGGCCTTCGCCTATCGCACCTACTGGATCATCGTGCACGGCATTGCCTGCTGGCTGGCGGGGCGGCGGATCCCTCTGCGACAGGTGGACTTCCGCTGCGGGCCGCCGGAGCACGGGGCCGACTACCGCCTGTTCTTCGGGGCGCCGGTGCGTTTCGGGGCGCCGCAGAGCCGCCTCGCCTTCGATGCGGCCTTCCTGAAGCTGCCGGTGCACCGCTCCGAGCGGGCGCTGCGCGACTTCCTGCGCGGCGCGCCGGCCAACATCCTGGTGCGCTATCGCCACGACGCGGGCCTTGCCGCACGCATCCGCGGCCGGCTGCGGGAGCTGCCGGCATCTGCCTGGCCCTCCTTCGACGAGCTGGCGCGGCAGATGCGTCTGCCGGTCTCCTCCCTGCGCCGGCGGCTGGCGGAGGAGGGGGCGGCCTATCGCGACATCAAGGACGAGCTGCGCCGCATGCGGGCGGAGGAACTGCTCACCGCCACCGCCCGGCCGGTGGGCGAGATCGCCGCCGAGCTCGGCTTTTCCGAGCCCAGCGCCTTCCATCGCGCCTTCCGCAAATGGACGCAGCTCACCCCGGGGGCCTTCCGGGCGGCAGGCTGACAGGTCGGGAGGGGTGGGCCGCCGATCCCCTTGGCTGCGCGGTACAGTGCGATCGCCCACCAACATGACGGGATCCGCCCTCCGCCGGCAGGGACATTGGCGCGCTTCAGCTGACGCTCCCGAGGAACCACGCGGGTGCCGGGGCATTTGACGACGGCGCGCCCGCTCACTACGTCTGGCCGATACGGCGCCGTGGCGCGCTCAGGAGGCCGCTTTTGTCGCTCGTCACCACCATCCGCAAGTCGCTTGTTCCTATTCATCGCGAAGGCTATCCGTTCATCGCCGCAGCGGTGGTGATCGCGCTGGGGCTGCTGCTGTTCTCCACCTTCCTGGGGATGCTGGCGGTGGGCCTCGCCATCTGGACGGCGCTGTTCTTCCGCGATCCGCCGCGCGTGACGCCGGTGCGCGAGGGGCTGGTGGTGGCCCCGGCCGACGGACGCATCTCGCAGGTTGGCCTCGCGCGGCCGCCGCGGGAGCTGGACCTGTCCGACGAGCCGCTGCTGCGCATCTCCATTTTCATGAACGTGTTCAACGTGCACGTGAACCGCGCGCCGGTGACGGGCCGCATCGAGCGCCTCGCCTACAAGCCGGGCCTGTTCCTCAATGCCGATCTCGACAAGGCGAGCGAGGACAACGAGCGCAACGGCCTGATCTTCTCCACGCCCTATTGCCGGATCGGCTGCGTGCAGATCGCCGGGCTGATCGCGCGGCGCATCGTCTCCTTCGTGCGCGAGGGCGAATCCCTCGGCGCGGGCGAGCGCTTCGGCCTGATCCGCTTCGGCTCGCGGGTGGACATCTATCTGCCCGTGGGGACCCGCATCCAGGTGGCCGAAGGCCAGCTGACGGTGGCCGGTGAGACCATCATCTGCGACCTTGCCCAGCCCCAGCCGCGCGACACCGCTTTCCGGGTGAGCTGATGGAAACGCCCTTTCCCCCCTTCGATCCGGAGGGCCGCCCGCGGCCGCGCTTCGGCCGCTTCGGCAAGGTGCCGCTGCGGGTGCTGCTGCCCAATCTGGTGACACTTCTGGCCCTGTGCTCCGGCCTCACGGCCGTGCGCTTGGCCATCGAGGAGCGCATCGAGCTGGCGCTCGCCGCCATCGTCTTCGCCGCCATTCTCGACGGCGTGGACGGGCGTCTTGCCCGGGCGCTGAAGGGCACGTCGCGCTTCGGCGCCGAGCTCGACAGCCTTGCTGACTTCGTCAATTTCGGCTGCGTGCCGGCACTGATGCTTTATTTCTGGGGGCTCAACGAGGCCGGGGCCTTCGGCTGGACCGCGGCGCTCGCGTACGCCATCTGCGCGGCCCTGCGCCTCGCCCGCTTCAACGTGATGCTGGACGACCCCAACAAGCCACCGTTCGCCGCCGATTTCTTTACCGGCGTTCCGGCCCCGGCGGGGGCCATCACCGTGCTGCTTCCGGTCTATCTGGAGCTGATCGGCCTGCCGCACGGCCGGGTGAGTGCGCTCATTGCGCTACTCTACTGCCTCGCCATCGGCTTCCTCATGATCTCAACCGTGCCGGCCTGGTCGGGCAAGACGCTGGGGCGGCGCATCCGGCGCGACATGGTGCTGCCCCTGTTCGTCGTGGTCGCCATCTTCTTTGCTCTGCTGGCCAGCTATCCGTGGGTGGTCCTGTCGGTCTGCACGGCGATCTATCTCGCGCTGCTCCCGATCTCGACGCTGCGCTATCGGCGCCTGATGGCGGCGTGGCGGGCCGAGCATCCCGCAGCGGTCGCTTCCGCCGACTGAACCCTTGACTGACGCATGCAGCGGCAACCTCTGCCGCTGCCTTGCGCAGCAAATTGCATGCAATGTGCGTCAATTTGGTTATCTTTTAATCAAAATAGCCCTCTTCGACGGTCATCCGCATCCCATGAGTTGCGATTATATCGTTGATATAACGTAATATTTCAGAAACTGTATGCAATTGGCACGCGGCTTGAATAGGGAAGGGCGACCGCCACCACTGGGGATGCCGCCCGATGAACCGCCGCGAATTCATGAAAACCGCTTCCGCCACCGCCGTCGCATCGGGAGCCGGCGTCGCCGCCCCGGCGGTGTTCTCCTCGGCTCAGGCCCAGGCGCGGAACGAAACCCTGCTGATCGTTTCCGAGAGCGGTCCCAACAATCTCGACATTCATGGCGTCGGCACCAACGTGCCGGGCTACGAGGCCAATTGGAACTGCTACGACCGCCTCATCACCCATGAGATGACGGAGAAGGACGGCGTCCGCTACTACGACCGCGACAAGCTCAAGGGCGAGCTCGCCGAGGACATGAACATCGGCGACATGTCCGTCACCTTCAAACTGAAGAAGAGCGCCACCTTCCAGGATGGCAGCCCCGTCACCGCGAAGGACGTGAAGTGGTCGCTCGACCGCGCCGTCTCCGTCGGCGGCTTCCCCACCTTCCAGATGAAGGCCGGATCGCTGGAGAAGCCCGAGCAGTTCGTGGTGGTGGACGACCACACGGTGCGGGTCGACTTCCTGCGCAAGGATCGCCTCACCGTTCCCGACCTCGCGGTGATCGTGCCCTGCGTCATCAATTCGGGCCTGGTGCAGAAGAACGCCACCGAGAAGGATCCGTGGGGCCTCGAATATACCAAGCAGAACACCGCCGGCTCCGGCGCCTACCGCGTCACCAAATGGACCCCCGGTACGGAGGTCATCTTCGAGCGCTTCGACGACTGGAAGGGCGGCCCGCTCCCCAAGATCAAGCGGGTGATCTGGCGTATGGTGCCGTCCGCCGGCAACCGCCGGGCGCTGCTGGAGCGCGGCGACGCCGACATCTCCTACGATCTGCCCAACAAGGATTTCATGGAGCTGAAGCAGGCCGGCAAGCTCACCATCACGTCGGTGCCTTACTCCAACGGCGTGCAGTACATCGGAATGAACGTGAAGAACCCGCCCTTCGACAATCCGAAGGTGCGCGAGGCCATCGCCTACGCCATCCCCTACCAGAAGATCATGGACGCCGTGCTCTACGGCCTCGGCAAGCCCATGTTCGGCGCTCCGGCCAATGCGCCGACGCAGGTGGCGTGGCCGCAGCCCACCAAGTTCAACACCGACCTCGCCAAGGCCAAGCAACTGCTCGCCGAGGCGGGATACGCCAACGGCCTCGACACCACGCTCTCCTTCGACCTCGGCTTCGCCGGCGTCAACGAGCCCATCTGCGTGCTGCTGCAGGAGAACCTCGGGCAGCTCGGCATCAAAACCACCATCAACAAGATCCCCGGCGCCAACTGGCGCACGGAGCTCAACAAGAAGGTGCTGCCGCTCTACACCAACGTGTTCTCGGGCTGGCTGGATTATCCGGAATACTTCTTCTTCTGGTGCTATCACGGCTCCAATTCGGTCTTCAACACCATGAGCTACCAGTCGGCGGCCATGGATGCCTTCATCGACGCGGCCCGCGCCGCGGCGGCGACCGGCGACAAGGCGGCCTACGATTCCAACGTGAAGGGCATGGTGGACCTGGCCTTCGCCGACGTGCCGCGCATCCCGCTCTACCAGCCCTATGTCAACGTCGCGATGCAGAAGAACGTCACCGGCTACGAATACTGGTTCCACCGCCGGCTCGACTATCGCGCCTTCCAGAAGGGCTGATTACGGCTCCCTCCTTCGGGAGGGAGCGGCGTGGGGGGTGGTGCCGGGGGCGGATGCCGGCGCTTCGGCGCCGGCTCGGCATCGCTCCCCACTCCCGCTGCCGATGGAACGGGAAGGAATTCTCCGCCGCCGTCCGGCGGGGCCAGCAGCCGCAGGCGCACCGGCGCCGCACAAGAGGATCGCAGCCCATGCTGAAGCTCATAGGCAGTCGTCTCGCCACCGCGGTACCCAGCCTGATCGGCGTGGTGATCGTGACCTTCCTGCTCACCCGCGTCCTGCCCGGCGACACGGCGGCCTATTTCGCCGGCCCCGCCGCGACGCCCCAGGCGATCGCCGAGATCCGCGCCAAGCTCGGCCTCGACAAGTCGCTGCCGGCGCAGTTCCTGGACTATGTCTCGGCGCTGGCCGCCGGCGATTTCGGCACCTCCCTCTCCACCGGCCAGCCGGTGGCGGCGGAGATCGCGGCGCGGCTGCCGGCCTCCGCCGAGCTGACCCTCGCCGGTCTCGTCCTCGCCCTTCTCATCGCGGTGCCGTTCGGCATCATGGCGGCGGTGAAGCAGGGCTCGTGGGTGGATCACGCCTGCCGGCTCATCACCACGGCGGGCGTCTCGCTGCCGGTGTTCTTCACCGGGCTGCTGCTGGTCTATGTGTTCTACTTCAAGCTCGGCTGGGCGCCAGCGCCGCTGGGGCGGCTCGACGTCTTCTTCTCAGCGCCGGAGACGGTGACGGGCTTCTATCTCATCGACAGCCTGATCGCCCGCGACTTCGAGACCTTCCGCGCCGCGCTGGCGCAGCTGGCGGTACCCGCCATCACCCTCGCGATCTTCGCCCTGGCGCCCATCGCGCGGATGACGCGGGCCTCCATGCTCGCCGTGCTCTCCTCCGAATTCGTGCGCACCGCCCGGGCGGCGGGGCTCACCGACTACACGGTCATCATCACCTACGCCTTCCGCAATGCCATGCTGCCGGTGGTGACGACGCTGGGCATGGTCTTCTCCTTCCTCCTGGGCGCCAACGTGTTGGTGGAGAAGGTGTTCGCCTGGCCGGGCATCGGCTCCTATGCGGTGGAGGCGCTCATCACCTCCGATTACGCGCCGGTGCAGGGCTTCGTGCTCGCCATGGCGATCCTCTACGTCGCCCTCAACCTCATGATCGACGTCGCCTACGGCATCATCGATCCCCGCGCGCGGAGCGAAGCATGACCCTCGCCACTGCCGAACCCCAGAAGGCCCCCCACGGCCTCGCCGCCACGCTGGCGCACGCGCGCTACGTCATCTCCGACAATCCTGTCACCGGCATCGCCTTCGGCATGTTCCTGGTGCTGGTGGTGTGCGCCACCCTCGGGCCGTTCATCGTGCCCTATGACCCGCTCGCCAGCGACACGGCGGCGGCGCTCCAGCCGCCCTCGGGCGCCCACTGGTTCGGCACCGACAACCTCGGGCGGGACATTTTCTCCCGCGTCATCGTGGCGACGCGGCTCGACATGGCCATCGCCGTCTTCTCGGTGGCGCTGGTGTTCGCGGCGGGCGGCATCGCCGGCATCGCCTCGGGCTTCTTCGGCGGCTGGACCGACCGCATCATCGGCCGCATCTCCGACACCATCATGGCCTTCCCGCTGTTCGTGCTGGCCATGGGGATCGTGGCGGCGCTGGGCAACACGGTGACCAACATCGTCATCGCCACCGCCATCATCAACTTCCCGCTCTATGTCCGCGTCGCGCGGTCGGAGGCGGCGATCCGCCGGCAGGCGGGCTACGTCCAGGCGGCGCGGCTCACCGGCAATTCGGAATGGCGCATTCTGCTCACGACCATTCTGCCCAACATCATGCCCATCATGATGGTGCAGATGTCGCTGACCATGGGCTACGCCATTCTCAACGCCGCCGGCCTCTCCTTCATCGGCCTCGGCGTGCGCCCGCCGACGCCGGAATGGGGGATCATGGTGGCGGAGGGCGCGGCCTACATCGTCTCGGGCGAATGGTGGATCGCGCTGTTCCCCGGCCTCGCGCTCATGTTCGCGGTCTTCTGCTTCAACCTCCTGGGCGACGGTCTGCGCGACATCGTCGATCCCCAGCGCCGCACCTGATGGAGGCCGCCATGCATGGAGTTGTGGACGTGAAGGAACACGCCGCCAAGTCCTCCGAGACCCCGACGGGTCCCCTGCTGGAGGTGCGCGACCTCACGGTGGAGTTCGCCACCCGCCGCGGCATCGTCACCGCAGTGAGCAAGGTGGATCTGACCCTCGCCAAGGGCGAGACGCTGGGCATCGTCGGCGAAAGCGGCTCGGGCAAGTCGGTGACCTCCTACACCGTCATGCGCATCCTCGACCGCGCGGGGCGCATCGCGGAGGGGTCCATCACCTTCTCCGGCCTCGACATCGCCCATGCCCCCGAGAGCGCCATGCGCGACCTGCGCGGTCGCGAGATGTCCATGATCTTCCAGAACCCGCGGGCGGCGCTGAACCCCATCCGCACGGTGGGCGACCAGATCGGCGACGTGCTGCTCCAGCACGTGCAGGCCGACCGGCGGAACGTGAAGGAGAAGGTCATCGACATCCTCAAGCAGGTGCGCATCGCCCGGCCGGAGGATCGCTACCATGCCTATCCGTTCGAGCTTTCGGGCGGCATGTGCCAGCGCATCGTCATCGCCCTGGCGCTCGCCTGCCGGCCGCAGCTGATGATCGCCGACGAGCCCACCACCGGCCTCGACGTGACGACGCAGAAGGCTGTGATGGACCTCGTCACCGAGCTCACCCGCGAGCGTGGCATGTCCACCATCCTCATCACCCACGACCTCGGCCTCGCCGCCGCCTATTGCGACACGGTGATGGTGATGGAGAAGGGCAAGGTGGTGGAGACGGCGCCGGCCGAGCGCATCTTCCGCGATCCCCAGCACCCCTATACCCGCAAGCTGATGCGCGCGACGCCGCGCCCGGGCATCACGCTCAAGGATCTCCTGCCGGAGGGCGAGGCGCCACCCGCTGCCGCGCCGGCGACGTCGCCGGCAGCGGCAAGCGGGGAACCGCTGCTGAAGGTGGAGAGCCTCGTGCGCGAATATCCCCGCCAAGGCGCGCCGTCCGCCTTCCTCGCCCGTCTCAAGGGCAAGACGCTGACCCCCGAGGAGACCATCTTCCGCGCGGTGGACGGCATCTCCTTCGAGGTGAAGCGGGGCGAGAGCGTCGGCCTCGTGGGCGAGAGCGGATGCGGCAAATCCACCACATCAACCATGGTGATGCGCCTCATCGACCCCACGGACGGCAGGATCACCTTCGCCGGCGAGGACATCGGCGCCATTCCGGCCAAGGATTTTGCCCACCATCCCATGCGCAAGCGCATCCAGATGGTGTTCCAGGATCCCACCGAGAGCCTCAACCCACGCTACACCGCGGCCCGCGCCATCGCCGATCCCCTGCTGCGCATGGGCGGCATGTCGGGCGGGGCGAAGCTCGATGCCCGCGTGGCCGAGCTCGCCGACATGGTGGGCCTGCCGCAGAACCTGCTGGAGCGCTTCCCGCACCAGCTTTCCGGCGGCCAGAAGGCGCGCATCGGCATCGCCCGTGCCATCGCCCTCGATCCGGATCTGGTCATCCTCGACGAGCCCACGGCGGCGCTCGACGTGTCGGTGCAGGCGGTGGTGCTGAACCTGCTGGAGGAGCTGAAGCAGCGGCTCGGCATGAGCTACCTCTTCGTCTCCCACGACCTGCATGTGGTGGGCCTGCTGTGCGACCGGGTGATCGTCATGCGGCAAGGCCGGATCGTGGAGGAGGGCACCTCGCAGAGCGTTCTGGAAGCGCCGAAGGACGCCTATACCCGAGAGCTCATCGCCGCCATTCCCCATCCCCCCGTCTGAGGCGCCCCATGGCCCGTGAAACCCCCTTGCCCAAGATCGAGGATGCCGCGCTGGCGCAACTCCTCGACGGCGCGCTCGCCGCCCACGCCGTCACCGCACGCCCGGAATGGCGGGCGGAGGCGCTGTCCTACCTGCGCAGCATCGCCGATGCGGCGACGCTGGTGCGCAGCCTCGACCTCGGCGATGCCGAGGATCCGGCCCCCGTCTTCCACCCGTGAGGCCCGCATGAACGCGCCCCATCCCGTTCCTGACGCGACCCGCCTTGCCACCGCCACCGCGGCCGAGATCGCGGCCGCCGTGACGGCCGGCTCCGTCACCGCCCGCGCCGTGACCGAGGCGACGCTGGCCCGCATCGCCGCCGTGGACGGCGCGGTGAACGCCTTCACCGACGTGACCGCAGAGCGCGCCCGCGCCCGCGCCGATGCGATCGACGCCGCCCGCGCCGCCGGCAGTGCGCTGGGGCCGCTCGCCGGCGTGCCCTTCGCGGTGAAGAACCTGTTCGACATCGCGGGCCTTGCCACCCGCGCCGGATCGAAGATCAACCGCGCCCTGCTGCCTTCCGCGCGCGACGCCATGCTGGTGGAGAAGCTGGAGGCCGCCGGCGCGATCCTGGTGGGCGGCCTCAATATGGGCGAGTACGCCTATGACTTCACCGGCGAGAATCTCCACGACGGCGCCTCGTGCAACCCGCACGACCTCACCCGCATGTCTGGTGGCTCGTCCGGTGGCTCGGGCGCGGCGGTTGCGGCGGGGCTGGTGCCCATCGCGCTGGGATCGGACACCAACGGCTCCATTCGCGTGCCGTCCTCCTTGTGCGGCACCTTCGGGCTGAAGCCCACCTATGGCCGGCTCGGGCGGGGCGGCAGCTTTCCTTTCGTGACGGCGCTCGACCATCTCGGGCCGCTCGCCCGATCGGTGGCCGACCTCGCGCTGTCCTACGACGCCATGCAGGGCGCGGACGACCGCGACGGTGGCCAGACGCCGCGTCCGTTCGAGCCGGTGGCCGGCCTGATCGGCGACGGCATCGCCGGCCTCAGGATCGCGGTGGCCGGCGGCTGGTTCCGGGCCAAGGCGATGCCGGAGGCGTTCGCGGCGGTGGACAAGGTGGCGGCGGCTCTCGCGACGGACGTGACCGTGGACGTGCCGGACGCGGCGCGGGCCCGCGCCTCCGCCTACATCATCACGGCTGCGGAGGGGGCGAGCCTGCATGCCCGCCGTCTCGCCGACCGGCCGGAGGATTTCGACCCAGCGGTGCGCGACCGGCTGCTCGCCGGGCTGGCCATTCCCGCCTCCTGGGTGGATGCCGCCCAGCGCTTCCGTCGGCATTTCCAGGCGGAGATGGCGAAGCTGTTCGAACAGCACGACGTGCTCCTCGCCCCCGCGACCCCCTGCCGGGCGCCGAAGCTCGGCCAGAGGAGCTTCGTGCTGGACGGCGAGGAGATGCTGGTGCGGCCGAATCTTGGCCTGTTCACGCAGCCCATCTCCTTCATCGGCCTGCCGGTAGCTGCGGTGCCGGTGCGCGTCGATGTGGGTGATGCCCCGGAGCTGCCCATCGCGGTACAGGTGATCGCCCCGCCGTGGCGGGAGGATCTTGCGCTGCGCGTCGCGGCGGAACTGGAGCGCCGCGGCGTCGCTTCCGCTCCTGTGGCGGTTCTGTGAGGGAGGAATTGGTGGAGATCGACAATCCGCAGGTGAAGGCCGAGGTGGAAGAAGCGTTCGCGCGCTACGAGGCGGCGCTCGTGAACAACGACGTGGCGACGCTGGAGGCGCTGTTCAACGACGATCCCCGCACCATCAGGTTCGGCGGCGGCGAGAACCTCTACGGCATGGACGCCATCCGCGCCTTCCGCCGCGCGCGCTCGCCGGTGGGTCTCGCGCGGACGCTGGCGCAGACCGTCATCACCACCTACGGACAGGACTTCGCGGTCGCCTCCACCCTGTTCTACCGGGACAACGCGCCCGGCAAGGTGGGCCGCCAGCAGCAGACCTGGGTGCGCCTTCCCGAAGGCTGGCGCGTGGTGGCAGCCCAGGTCTCCGTCATCGAGGATGCGCCGGCAGGCATATGAGCCGCGTTGCCGCCGCGGTGCCATGCCGTAATACCTTCAACCCATTTCGCCGTGCGCGAGAATCCCGCTAGATTTTGAGATCATGAGCCTGTTCACGCCGTCCCCGACCCGACCCGCCCCGGCCGCCCGCGCCCGCAAGCGCCGCACGGCCGGGAGGCCGGTGACGCGCACCGAGGAATTGCGCCTTCAGATCGCTGACGACATCGTCCGCGGCCGCCTCGCGCCGGGTACGGCGCTGGAGGAGGTGGACATCGCCAAGCGCTATGGCGTCTCCCGCACGCCGGTGCGCGAGGCGCTGCGCGACCTTGCCGGCTCGGGGCTGGTGGAGGCGCGGCCGCACCGCAGCGCGCTGGTGGCCCAGCCCTCCCTCGACCGGCTGCGCGGCATGTTCGATGTGATGGCGGAGCTTGAGGCCCTGTGCGCCGGGCTCAGCGCGGTGAACATGACCGCCGCCGAGCGTTCCGGCCTCTCTTCCGTCCATGCGGAGCTGGCCGACCTGACCCGTCGCGGCGACGAGGGCGGCTACACCGTGCTCAACGAGCGCTTCCACACCACGCTCTACGCCGGCAGCCACAACGATTACCTGACCGAGCTGACGCTGGCGACGCGGGCGCGCCTGCAGCCGTTCCGCCGCGCCCAGTTCCGCACCCTCGGCCGCCTCGCCCGCTCCTATGAGGAGCACGACCGGGTGGTCACTGCCGTCATGCGTGGCGACAAGGCCGAAGCCGCCGCCGCCATGCGCGCCCACATCCTCACCGTCGAGGACGCCTACGAGCGCTACGCCGAGACGCTGTGAGCAGCCGCCGGGGGTCGCCGCTTTCGCCCGCCGCCCTACTGCGCCGCTTCCGCATCCGTGAGGTTGTCGAGGCCCTGGATGATGTGCTGGGCCAGCGCGTCGGCCAGCAGCGAAGGCTCGTGGCGGTTGCGCAGGAGGCCGATGTCGCAGGGCGGCAGCGGCGGATAGCCGTCGCCGGACCCGAGCACCCGCATGCCCGGCCTCAGCGCCGATTCCGGCAGCACCGAGACCGCGAGGCCCGACAGCACGGCGGCCGCCACCGCGCCGTTGTTGGGGCTGGAATAGAGGATGCGGTGGTGACGGCCGGCGCCGGCGAGGCGGGAGACCGCAATGTCGCGCCACTGGCAGGTGGGGCGCCCGAGGGCCAGCGGCACCGGCGTCTCCAGATGGACCGCGTGGCGCGCCGACCCCACCCACAGCAGCCGCTCGCGCCGGATGACGTGGGCGTTGCGGGCGGTGATCTCGGTCGCGGTGATGATGGCGAGGTCGATGGTGCCGGCCGCGATGTACTGCACCAGTTCGCTGGAGGGCTCGCAGATCACCGTCAGCTCCACCGAGGGGTGGGTGCGGGAGAAGCGGGCCATGATGTCGGGCAGATAGCGGTCGGCATAATCGTCCGGCACGCCGAGGCAGACCCGCCCTGACAGGGCCGCGTCGGCGAAACTGAGGACCGCCTCCACATTCAGCTTCACGATGCGGCGGGCATAGTCCAGCAGGCGTTCGCCGTCCTCGGTCAGGCGGGAGGCGCGGCCGTCGCGCACGAATACCGTGCGCCCGACGCGCTCTTCGAGTCGCTTCATCTGCATGGAGACCGCCGACTGGGTCTTGTGGACGACCTCCGCCGCTTTGGTGAAGCTGCCGGTCTCGGCGATGGCCACGAAAGTACGCAGCTGGTCAGGGTCTAGCATGGCCGTCATGGCGGGGCTCCCGATGGCGCGGCCCCACCGGGGACGGCCCATTCATCACGCAAAACGATACGAGAGATGAAAAACATTCGCTAGCGTGATTTATGCCGGTCGGTCAGAAAGAGGGCGCCGCAAGGATGCAGCGCGAAATCGGGTGGTGTCCGGCGCGTGTCGCGGGAAGGCTGAACAGGCCGCCCCCCGCCCGCCGAGACCATGGCACCACCGCGGCCCGGAAAGGAGGGTCGGCGCCGATCATCCCGGCAATGGAGATGAAGATGACGTTCCATGGTGAAACCCGCAGGACCCCGTTCGCCCCCGCTGGCGAGATGGTGGCGGCCTTCTGCCTGGCCGCGCTCGGCCTCGTCGGCAAGGGCGCGCGCGTGGTGGATGCCATCGGCCACGCCATCGAGCGCCGACAGGTGCTCGCCAGTCTCGCCCATCTGGACGACCACATGCTGCGCGACATCGGCGTCACCCGCGCCGACCTGCGCGACGCGGCGGCGAGCCCGATCCTGACCGATCCGACCCAGGTTTTGGTGCTGCGCGCCAACGAGCGGCGGGCCGCCGCGCGGCGCGCGGCCCGCGCCTTCGCTCAGAACTGAGTTCCAGCCATCCGGCGGAAACGCCCCTCGATTCCGCCGTGCCTCGACCCGCGCCGACCGCAACCGGCGCGGGTCTTTTCTTTTTCTGTATTGGGGTTTGGGCAGGCGCTGGGCGCCTCCGACTATTTGCCGTCGCGCCCCTTGGCGGGCTTGGCAGCCGCGCCGCCCTTCTGCCCGTCGTCCGGCTTGACGAGGCGCGGGCGGTCCGGCGGCAGCGTCTCGGCCTCCTGCACGCTCTGTGTGGCGCTCGCCACCGAGGCGGCGGCCGAACGCATGATGTCCAGCCAGTATTCGGGCATGGAATAGGCCGGGCGCGCGCCCTCCGCGCCTGGAAAGGCGGGCGGGAAGGCCGGTGGGAAGCCCTGGGCGAACATCTGGGCAAAGAAGTGCTGGAACGGCAGCAGGGGCGGGGGCGGCGGCTCCGGCGGCTTCTCGCGGGTGGGCGGCACGCCGGCCTGGGTCATGGTCTTGGTCATGGCGTTGACCACGTCCTGCCAGGCATTGGCCGGGGACCGCTGCGGCGCCGGCGCCGGCGCGGCGCGCTGGAACATCATCTGGGCATAGGCGTCGGCCCACGGATTGCCGGTGGCCTGGGGCCGTGGGCTCTGCTCCACCGCCGTGCTGGTGAAGGCGAGGAAGGCATCGATCCACGGATTGCCGGAGGAGACCGGCGCGATGCGCTGCTCGGTCTGGCCGGGCATGCGGCTCAGCATGGCGGCAAGCATCTGCTGCAGGGCGCCGGAGGCGGCGAGCGACTTGGCGAGCCCACCCACAACGAGCGTGGCGAAGCTGGGCATCATCTGCTTGACGATGGCGATGCCGAGGCCGGTGGAGGCGGCCACCTGGGCCGCCACGGCGCGACTCACCTCGGACGAGCCGAAGACGGTGTCGAGCGCCTCGGTGCCGGCCCGCGACAGCTCGGCGGGGGCCGCCGGCTGGGAATAGAAGCCGCCGTAGGGGCCGCTGGACATCAGCGCCATCAGCGAAGCGAGGGCCTCGGGCGACTGGGTCGCCTGCCGGAACGCCTCGGAGAAGGCGGGCATCACCGCCTCCGCCACCTGCTGGGCCTGCTGGGCGGAGAGGCCGTACATGCGGCCGATGTTCTCCATTGCCTGCCCACCCTGGGCCGCGCGCAGCATCTCTACGAACTGATCCATACGCCGGACTCCGTCGCACCCAGGGTGACGGAAGGGCGATCGGCCGGCCGCGCGACCCTGCCACCGTTCCGCGAAACGTGGCAGGGACCTTACGCCATCGTCCTGCCGAAATCACGAATTGCTTCGCGCGCGACAGGGGATTTGAACGGACAGGATGAATCCCGCCGACCGCTGCGTCAGCCGGAGAATTCGGTCTCGTGGGTCAGGATGTCCCGGGCTTCCGGGTTGAGCGGTCGGGCCGGGCGGTCGGGCTCGGTCAGCGGCTCGGGCTCCACCTTGCGGGTGCCGAACGCATTCTCGGCGCCGGCATAGAGACCGTCCTGCAGCTGCCGTTCCAGCCGGGCGCGGTCGCGCTCGCGCACGTCGGCGACGCGGGCGAGGGCGGTGCTTTCGCTGACGCCGAGGGCCTCCAGCGTCCGCGCGCCGAAGGTGAGGGCGGATTCAAGGGTCTCGCGCAGCTGGAAGTCGACGCCGAGGCGCATCAGCTCCATGGAATGGACGCGGTCGAAGCTGCGCACGAACAGCCGCACGTCGGGGATGGCGCTGCGCACGATCTCGACGATGCGGTTGGCGTCCTCCTTGTTGTCGACGCAGACGCAGATCACCTCCACCGTCTCCGCGCCGGCCGCCCGCAACACGTCGAGGCGGGTGCCGTCGCCGTAATAGATGTGCACGCCGAACCGGCCGGCGCTCTGGATCATCTCCACGTCCTTGTCGATGATCGTCACGCTCACGTCCTGCGCCAGCAGGCACTGGGACACGATCTGCCCGAAGCGGCCGAAGCCGATCACCAGCACCGAGCCGTCGGCATCGGTGAAGTCGTCGGCGGGCGGCTCCTCGGCCGGGTGGGTGAAGCGCGGCAGGAAGCGGGCGACGGCGGCGAACAGCAGCGGCCCCAGCACCATGGTGAGGGCTGCCAGCGCGATCAGCAGGTCGGCTTGCTCGCGGCGCAGGATGCCGTTGTCGAGGCCGAGGGGGAACAGCACGAAGGCGAACTCGCCCGCCGCCATCAGCGCCACCGAGGCGCGCAGCGAATCGCCGGGCGCGATGTTGTCGGCGCGGAACACGAGATAGACCACCACCGACTTGATGATCGCCACCGCCAGCGCGCCCACCACGAGGCGCGGGATGTGGTGGATGACCACGTCGATGTTCAGCGACATGCCGATGCTCATGAAGAAGACTGCGAGCAGCAGGCCGCGGAAGGCGTCCACATTGGCTTCGAGCTCGTGGCGGAAGGTGCTCTCCGACAGCAGCAGGCCGGCAAGGAACGCCCCGAGGGCGGCCGACATGCCGGTCGCTTCCATGAGGCCCGCGGCGCCGAGCACCACCATCAGCGCCGCCGCCGTCATGGCCTCGCGGGCGCCCGAGCGGGCGAGCACGCGGAAGAGGGGATTGAGCAGATAGCGCCCCGACACCACGATGACGGCGATGCCGGCGACGGCGAAACCCGCCTCCATCAAGGTCCTGGCCGGGTCGCGGGCGACGTCCGTCTCGCTGCCGGGGGCCAGCAGCGGGACGAGGGCGAGGAGCGGCACCACCGCGATGTCCTGGAACAGCAGGATCGAGAAGGTGCGCTGGCCGTAGGGGCTGCCCAGGTCACCGCGCTCGCCCAGAAGCTGGAGCGCGATGGCGGTGCCCGAGACCGAGAGGGCAAGGCCGCTGACCGCTGCCGCCGCCACCCCGAAGCCGAGGCCGAAATAGGCGAGCAACGCGAAGGCGAGCGCCGTCAGCGCGAGCTGCGTGGTTCCGAGGCCAAAGATGTAGTGCCCCATGGAGAGCAGGTTGGACGGCTTGAGCTCGAGCCCGACGATGAACAGCAGCATGACCACGCCGAGCTCCGCCACGGTGTGGACCACCGACGGGTCGGCCACGTTGAAGCCCACCGGGCCGATGGCGACGCCCACCAGCAGATAGCCGACGATGGGGGAGAAGCCGATGCGCTTGGCGACGATGACGGCGATGACGGCGGCGCACATGAAGGCCAGCGCGGCCCCGAACAAGGCGTGTTCATCGACCGGCATGCGCCTCATCTCCCCCAGGTGGCCGCGGCCCGGCCATACCGGCCGGCGCTATGCAGATTAAGGATGCAATTTCGGCGCCCGCGTCCTCGCCCCCGCGACGCAGCGCCGGCCGCTTATGGGCGGCGAGCATGACCAAAGCGTGCCGAAGCTGCGGCGTGGCCGCGACGTTTGATGGCGCGCGGGCTGCCTTAAGCCCGCTTTTCCACCCTCAGCGCAGCGCGTCGAACCCCGGGCCGAAGCCGTTGAGGCTCAGCGGCACGCCGATGCCTTCCTCGGGGGTCTGGAAAATGATGAAGGTGGCGAGCTTGCCGCCCTTGAGGCGGGCGATGAGGGCGTCGTCCATCACCACTTCGGCGACGCACCCGTTGGGCAGGCAGCGCACGAAGCCGGCGCGGCCCACGTCCTGCTCGTCGATCTTCAGCCCGAGGCCTGCCGGCAGCAGCACGCCGAGGGGCGCCAGCACGCGCAGGAGCCGGCTCTTCTGGTCCGCCGTCTTGAGCACGATCACGGTAAGGCCCACGTTGGGCCGGTCCTCCGCCTGCACCGACTGGAGCAGCACGCACTGCTCGCTCTGGGCGCCGGGCGGGGTGTCGCAGCGGATCTGCCACTCACCATGCACCGACTTCACCACACCCTGCGCAGCCGCGGGGGCAGCCCCGAGAAGCAGCAGGAAAACGGCGCCGAGAATGAGGTGAAGCGTGCTCGTCCTCCCCCCGAACCGGGCGCCGGGCGAGCGGTCCGACTGAACGGGGGCGAGAAGAGGGGACGACAGGACCATCGCAAGCTCCGGCAGGGTCCCGGCTTGGGGCAGCCGGGCCATCCTGCCTTATCTGATTTTGTGAACCAATGCCTTAATGCCCAAGCCATCCTGTCAACAATGGGGCAGGGGGTTCCGATTGGGGACTCTGCGGGAATCGCGGGGCGCTTCGATACCCCAGCGGCAGCCTTAAAGACGGTGCTTCAGTACGGTGCGGCGCGCGCGCCAAATTGTCCCTCCGTGCCGCGGCCTCACCGGCGCGCAGGCAGGCACTTTCCGACCCAAAGCAAGGCTGCGCAGGGGGCCGCCGAGGGGGCCTTGAAGGCGGCGGCCGTTGATCTGAAACGCTTCGACTTAATGTCGCATCGGCGACGAACCCTGGGCGATTGCAAGGCGAACCCAATTGTGTTTGATGGATTCTAGGGAGAGAGGCTGCCCAAAATCAGCGCATTTGCATGCCCCGAATGGGGCGGGCGGCCGGCTCGAAAATCCCCGCGTGGCGCGCCCGCGCCCCGGCGGCTAGGACCAAATTCGGCGGAGCTTTCCGTCGGGCCAGGGAGATGAGTAGAAGATGATGTCGCTCATTCGCACCGCTGCCCTTGCCGTCGGCGCCTGCGCCGCGGCGGTGTTTGCGAGCGCGGCGGCCCACGCCCAGATGGGCCAGCCGGCCCCGTGGCAGATCAATCTCCAGGACGCCGCCACGCCGGTGATGGAGAACATCCACAACTTCAATATCCTGCTGCTCACCATCATCACCGCCATCGTGCTGTTCGTGCTGGTGCTGCTGGTGGTGGTGGTTGTGCGCTTCAACGAGCGCTCCAATCCGGTGCCCTCCAAGACCAGCCACAACACGCTGATCGAGGTGGCCTGGACCGTGGTGCCGGTGCTGATCCTGGTGGGTATCGCCATCCCCTCCTTCCGCCTGCTGCACCTCGAGTTGAACATTCCGAAGCCCGATCTCACGGTGAAGGTGACCGGCCACCAGTGGTACTGGTCCTATGAGTATCCGGACAACGGCGGCTTCGGCTTCGATTCCTACATGGTCGCCGAGAAGGACCTGAAGCCCGGCCAGCCCCGCCTTCTGGCGGTGGACAACGAGGTGGTGGTCCCGATCAACAAGAACATCCGCATCCAGGTGACGGCGGCGGACGTGATCCACTCCTTCGCCATGCCCTCCTTCGGCGTGAAGATCGACGCCATGCCGGGCCGCCTGAACGAGAGCTGGTTCAAGGTGACGCGCGAAGGCATCTATTATGGGCAGTGCTCCGAGCTGTGCGGGCGCGACCACGCCTTCATGCCCATCGCCATCCGCGCCGTGAGCGAGGCCGACTTCAACGCCTGGACCGCCCAGGCCAAGGCCAAGTTCGCCTCTGCCGCCGATGCGGCCGGGAAGGTCGCCGAGGCCGGCGCCCGCTGAGGCATCGGCCCGCCGCGGGCGGGCCGCGTGAAGGTTTCACCGTCCGGCCAGCCGGGCGGTCCATCAGATGAAGCGGGCGCGGCGGGACGGGGCCGGCGCCGGGAACACGAGGAAATCGGGAATGGCCACCGAGGCAGTCACCCACAGCCACGACGATGCGCACGCGCACGGCTACGGCGATACCCACGACTCCCACATCCCCACCGGATGGCGGCGCTGGGTCTTCTCCACCAATCACAAGGACATCGGCGTGATGTACCTGATCTTCGCCATCGTGGCGGGGATCGTGGGCGGCGCCCTCTCCATCGGCATCCGCATGGAGCTGCAGGAGCCGGGCCTGCAGATCTTCAAGGATCCGCAGACCTTCAACGTGTTCACCACCGGCCACGGCCTCATCATGATCTTCTTCATGGTGATGCCCGCGCTCATCGGCGGCTACGGCAACTACTTCGCCCCGCTGATGATCGGCGCGCCGGACACCGCCTTCCCGCGCATCAACAACATCGCCTTCTGGCTGCTGCCGCCGGCCTTCATCCTGGCGCTGGCCTCGCTGTTCGTTGAGGGCGCGCCGGGCACCAACGGCTTCGGCGGCGGCTGGACGGTCTATCCCCCACTCTCGTCCAAGCTCGGCCATCCCGGCCCGGCCATGGACCTCCTGATCTTCTCGCTGCACATCGCCGGCGCCTCCTCGCTGCTCGGCGCCATCAACCTCATCACCACCATCTTCAACATGCGCGCCCCGGGCATGACGCTGCACAAGATGCCGCTGTTTGCCTGGTCCCAGCTCATCACCGGCTTCCTGCTGCTGCTGTCGCTGCCGGTGCTGGCGGGCGCCATCACCATGCTGCTCACCGACCGCAACTTCGGCACCACCTTCTTCGACCCGGCCGGCGGCGGCGACCCGATCCTGTTCCAGCACCTGTTCTGGTTCTTCGGGCATCCCGAGGTGTACATCCTCATCCTGCCCGGTTTCGGCCTGATCTCCCACATCGTCTCCACCTTCTCCCGCAAGCCGGTGTTCGGCTATCTGGGCATGGCCTACGCCATGGTCGCCATCGGCGTGGTGGGCTTCGTCGTGTGGGCGCACCACATGTATACGGTGGGCCTGTCGTCGGCGACGCAGTCCTACTTCGTGGCCGCCACCATGATCATCGCGGTGCCGACGGGCGTGAAGATCTTCTCCTGGATCGCCACCATGTGGGGTGGATCCATCCAGTTCCGCGCGCCCATGCTGTGGGCGATCGGCTTCATCTTCCTGTTCACCGTGGGCGGCGTCACCGGCGTGGTGCTCTCCAATGCCGGCATCGACCGCTCGCTGCACGACACCTATTACGTGGTGGCGCACTTCCACTACGTGCTGTCGCTCGGCGCCGTGTTCGCCATCTTCGCCGGCTGGTACTACTGGTTCCCGAAGATGTTCGGCTACATGATCCCCGAGTTCTGGGGCAAGCTGCACTTCTGGGTCACCTTCATCGGCGTGAACCTGGTGTTCTTCCCGCAGCACTTCCTCGGCCTCGCCGGCATGCCGCGCCGCTATGCGGACTATCCCGACGCCTTCGCCCACTGGAACTTCATCTCCTCCATCGGCTCCTACATCTCGGGCGTCGCGGTGCTGATCTTCCTCACCGGCACGGCGCTGGCGTTCATCCGCAAGGAGAAGGCGGCGGACAATCCGTGGGGCGAAGGCGCGACCACGCTGGAATGGACCCTGTCCTCCCCGCCGCCCTACCACCAGTTCGAGGTGCTGCCGCGCATCAAGTGATGCACGGCTTGGCCGGGGAGCGACGCCGCCCGCGGCGACACCCCCGGCCTTGCGGCCGGTGGCCGGCGGACCCCCAGGGCGGGCTTCCTCCGGCACGGCCGCCATGTCTGGTTCGACGCGGCAGCCCGCGGGGCTACCGCCGCCCCGCCGGTTCCATATGGCAGAATGGGGGAGTGAGGGAGCAGTGGGTATGAGTGACGAGCGTGCCGCCCTGAGCGAAGCCGAGCCCTACGCCCTTGCGGCGGTCGGCGAGGGGCTGGCGTCTCCGCGCGACTTCTTCGAGCTGTTGAAGCCGCGCGTCATGTCGCTCGTCATCTTCACCGCGCTCGTCGGCCTGCTGCGGGCCCCGGGGGACGTCCACCCGGTGATTGCTTTCACCGCGCTTCTATGCATCGCCGTCGGCGCGGGTGCTGCCGGCGCGCTCAACATGTGGTGGGACGCCGACATCGACGCCGTCATGTCGCGCACCCGCGGCCGGCCGGTCCCTTCGGGCCGCGTCTCGGCCCAGGAGGCGCTCGCCTTCGGCCTCACCCTCTCGGCCTTCTCGGTGGTGGTGCTGGGCCTTCTCGTGAACGCGCTCTCCGGCGCACTCCTCGCCTTCACCATCTTCTTCTACGTGGTGATCTACACCATGTGGCTGAAGCGCTCGACGCCGCAGAACATCGTCATCGGCGGCGCCGCCGGTGCCTTCCCGCCGCTGGTGGCCTGGGCCGCCGCGTCCGGCTCGGTGTCGCTGGAGCCCCTGCTGCTCGTCGCCATCATCTTCTTCTGGACCCCGCCGCATTTCTGGGCGCTGGCGCTGTATCGCGCCGACGACTACGCCCGCGCCGGCGTGCCCATGCTGCCGGTCACCGCGGGTCCGGACGAGACCCGCCTGCAGATCCTGCTCTACACCCTCTTCCTCGTGCCGCTGGCGGCGAGCCCCGCCGTGCTGGGCTATGCCGGCCTCGCCTATGGCGCCGTGGCGCTCTCGGCCGGAGGCTGGATGATTGTGCTGGCGCTGCGCGTGTTCCGCCGCCGCGACGGCGAGGCGGCGGTCAAGGCGGCGAAGAGCCTCTTCGGCTTCTCCATCGTCTATCTCTTCGC
Organism: Xanthobacter pollutisoli; assembly: GCF_040044995.1. Taxonomy (NCBI): domain Bacteria; kingdom Pseudomonadati; phylum Pseudomonadota; class Alphaproteobacteria; order Hyphomicrobiales; family Xanthobacteraceae; genus Xanthobacter; species Xanthobacter pollutisoli. The sequence continues at coordinate 36,679 of NZ_JBDZDP010000003.1, read as the reverse complement.
GCTGTTTGCAACCCTGCTCGGCGAGGCGCTGGTCGGCGGACTGCTGCGATGAGCGGCGGGGAGAAGAAGCCACGTCCTCCGGTGGAGGAGGGCGTGGTCCTGACGCCGGAGCAGCTTCGGCGGCGGCGGGCGCGGAACATCGCCATCGCCTCCGTGCTGGGCTTTCTGGCGTTGCTGTTCTACGTGGTCACCATCGTCAAGCTGGGGCCAAACGTTCTGAACCGCCCCCTGTAGGGGCGGCATCGCGGGTCGGGGTCCGGGGGGCATCCGGACGCCAGGGAAGAGATATGGCTGAGGCGAACGAACATCAGGCGCCGACCGCGCCCACCGCACGCCGCCACACGGTGGTGGCGCTGGCGTGCGTCGCCTTCATCGCCGCCATGGTCGGGGTCACCTATGCCTCGGTGCCCCTCTACGCCATGTTCTGCGCCGTGACCGGCTTTGGCGGCGCGACCCGCGTGGGCACCGCCCCGGCCACCGCCATCGACCGCGATATCACCATCCGCTTCGACGCCAACGTGGCGCCGGGCCTGCCCTGGGCCTTCGCGCCGGTCGCGCGCGAGATGACGGTGAAGATCGGCGCCACCAGCCTCGCCCATTACACCGCGACGAGCCGCAGCGCGGGCGAGACGCGGGGCAACGCCACCTACAACGTGTCGCCGCCGCAGGCCGGCGCCTATTTCGTGAAGATGCAGTGCTTCTGCTTCGAGGAGCAGGCGCTGGGACCGAACGAGACCATGGACATGCCCGTGGTCTTCTTCGTCGATCCCGCCATCGCCGACGATCCCGACCTGAAGACGCTGAAGGACATCACTCTGTCCTACACCTTCTTCCCGGCCAAGGGGCCGGAGCGGGCGGGCGCGCGGGCGGAGGGAACCGCGGCGCCGAGCACCGAGGCACCCCGCAAGCCCTTGTGACGCGCGGGGAATGATCACCGCCCCAGCCGGGGCACCAAATCGGGCGGCCGTTCGGCCGCGCAAAGGAAGACAGGCTCGCCGGCCAGCGCCGTCGGGCCGCATGTTCGGGGAAAGGGAGGCCGTCGCGATGGCCGACGCACACGTCAAGAAGCACGATTACCACGTCGTCGATCCGAGCCCGTGGCCGATCATCGGTTCCGTCGCGGCGCTCATCCTCACCTCCGGCGCGGTGGTGTGGATGCATGGCGGCACCTCGCTCATCATGATCGCCGGCTTCCTCGGCGTGCTCTACACCATGTTCGGCTGGTGGCGGGACGTGATCCACGAGAGCCGGGCCGGCTTCCACACCCGCGTGGTGGCCATCGGCCTGCGCTATGGCGTGATCCTATTCATCGCCTCCGAGGTGATGTTCTTCGTCGCCTGGTTCTGGGCCTTCTTCGACGCCTCGCTCTTCGCCGGCGAGGCCATCAACTTCCAGCGCCTCGAGTTCACCGGCGGCGTCTGGCCGCCGAAGGGCATCGAGAGCCTGGACCCGTGGCATCTGCCGCTGCTCAACACCCTGATTCTGCTCACCTCGGGCACCACCGTCACCTGGGCCCATCACGCCCTGCTGCACGGCGACCGTCAGGGGCTGAAGTGGGGCCTGTGGTGCACGGTGATCCTCGGCGTGCTGTTCTCCATGTGCCAGGCCTACGAGTACCTGCACGCCCACTTCGCCTTCTCCGGAAACATCTACGGCGCCACCTTCTTCATGGCGACCGGCTTCCACGGCTTCCACGTCATCGTCGGCACCATCTTCCTCGCGGTGTGCCTGCTGCGGACGTATCTGGGCGACTTCACCCCCCAGAAGCACTTCGGCTTCGAGGCCGCCGCCTGGTACTGGCATTTCGTGGACGTGGTGTGGCTGTTCCTGTTCACCTTCATCTACGTGTGGGCTTCGGGCGGCCACGGCGGCCACTGATCCCCAGGCGGGTCATCGCCCCGCAACGGGTTCGAAACTCCGGCCGGCGCCCCCCAGCGCCGGCCTTTGGCTTCCCGGGTGGCCGCTTTTTCAGCGCGGCGACCGCGTCCGGGCGGGTCCTCTGAGAAAGGTGCCGTGTCGATGGAGCCCTATCGCGCCCCTGTTTCCCCCGTCGCCGCCGGCCTCGCGTGCCGTTGCCCGCGCTGCGGCCGCGGACCGCTGTTCAAGGGCTTCCTCGACCTCGCGCCCTCCTGCTCGGCATGCGGCCTCGACTATGGCTTCGCCGATGCGGGCGACGGACCGGCGGTGTTCGTCATCCTTCTCGCCGGCTTCGTCGTTGTGGGACTCGCCTTCTGGGTCGAGGCGGCGTTCGAACCGCCCTTGTGGGTCCACGCGCTGCTGTGGATCCCCGCCGTGCTGATCGTGACCCTCGGACTGCTGCGGCCGCTGAAGGCGATGATGGTGGCGCTCCAATATCGCAACAAGGCCGCCGAGGGGCGGCTCGACACGCCCGGCCAGTGAGCCCGCCGTCCGCGCCCCCTGCGGTGCCAGCGTCCCCCGCGGGTCGCAGCCCCGTCCGCCTCGTCCTCGTGGCGATTGCCGCCTTTGGGGTGCTTGTCGGGCTCGGCACATGGCAGCTGGAGCGGCTCGCGTGGAAAGAGGCGCTCCTCGCCCGGGTGGAAGCCCGTGTCCATGGCGCGCCGCAGGATGTGCCGGCGCCCGCCTTCTGGCCCACGCTCACCCGCGAGCATGACGAATATCGCAAGGTCCGCGCCCGCGGCCACTTCGACCATGCCCGCGAGACGCTGGTCTACACCGTGCGCGGCGAAGACGCGGCCGGCCCGCTGAAGGGGCAGGGCTTCCTGGTGGTGACACCGCTCATCCGCGCCGATGGCCCGCCCATCCTCGTCAACCGCGGCTTCGTCCCGTCCGACCGGCGCGATCCCGCGAGCCGGGCGGAAGGGCAGGTGGCCGGTGAGGTGGAGGTGACGGGCCTGCTGCGCCTGCCCGAGGAGGCAAGCTGGTTCGTCCCGGCCAACAACCCGGCGCAGGCCATCTTCTACCGGATGGACCCCGCCGACATCGCCGCCGCGCGCGGCGTTGCCGGAGCCGCGCCGTTTGTCATCGACCAGGACGCGGGCGAGGCCCCCGGCGGGCTGCCGGCCGGCGGCGGCACGCGGCTCGCCTTTCCCAACCGGCATCTGGAATACGCTCTAACCTGGTATGGCCTCGCCGCAGCTTTGGTGGGCGTCGTGATCGCCGTGCTGTGGAGCCGCCGGAAGGGGCGGGCGAATGAGGTTGAGCGACGATCCTGACCTTTGGGCGTTGCCGTTCTGCAACGCCCCGGCTCGATCTGTTCAAGCTTCCCGAACGACGGATGATTAACCCTCACATTGCAGGTAGGCTCGCACCCACTGGATCCTTGCGCCTTGGTGCTAGGGTCCGCAGAATTATTCGGGATTTGCAAACGCTTCGGCTCCAGGATGGCGCGGCGTTGACTTGAGGTCTTTCGATGGTTCCGTCCCAGACGCTGCGTCCCGTTCTGTTTGCGATCGCGCTTGGCCTGTGCGCGTCCGGTGCGCAGGCGGCGGACATGTTCTCGCCGCCGCCGCCCACAAAGATCGCCCCCTCGGCGCAGGAGGACTGGTACCTCACCATCGGCGCGTCCGGTCAGGTCGAGCCCACCTATCCCGGCGCCGACGAATATTCCGTGCGCCCCAGCCTGATCTTCTCCGTCCGCAAGGGCAGCCAGCTGGACGAGTTCCAGAGCGTGGATGACAACCCGTCCATCGCCTTGTTCGACACCGGCAGCTTCCGCCTGGGCGTGGTGGGCCGCCTCGACTGGGGGCGCGATGCCGACGATTCGTTCCGCCTCACCGGCCTCGGCGATGTGGACATGGCGGTGGAAGCGGGCGGCTTCGCCGAGTGGTACATCACCGACTGGTTCCGCACCCGCGCCGAGCTGCGCTATGGCATGGGCGGCTTCGAGGGCGTCCGCGGCCTGCTCGCTGCCGACGTGATCCTGCCTTACGGCCAGTGGCGCTTCGCCATCGGCCCGCGCCTCACCTACGGCGGCTCGGGCTTCATGCAGACCTATTTCGGCGTGACGCCGGCGCAGGCGGCGCTCGCCACCGCGCTGGGCAATCCGCTGCCGGTCTACAATGCCGGTTCGGGCTTCGATCTGGTGGGCGCCACGGCGCAGCTCACCTACAACTTCCGCAACGGCTTCGAGGCGGGCGTGTTCGGCTCCTACGGTCGCCTGCTGGGCGATGCGGCCTCCTCACCGCTGACCGCCGACGAGAACCAGTTCATGGCCGGCCTCTCGCTGAGCTACACCTTCAACATCGGCAAGGCCTGGTGGTGAGCGCGGGCGTCGACCGCGTCGCCTGATCAGTCGGGGAGGGGCGGCTCAATCGCCCCCACCACCCCCGCCGCCGTCGCCTCCACCCCCTCCACCCCCTCCATCTCCGCCGGCACCGTCACCGTCCGAATCCGGGCCGCCGTCGCCGTGGCCCACATGGGGCGATTCCCCGCCGCCTTCGCTGGCGTGATGCTGGGCGACACCCGCCGCGATGATGAAAGCGCCGCCTGCGGCCGCCGCCGCACCCCCGCCGCGCGCCGCCGCACTGGTGTCCGGGGTCTCCGCCGCGGGCGCGGGCCGCGGTGAATCCTCGCGCGCGAGGCCATAATCGTCTTGCCGCGCAGCCGGGCCGGGTGTGGCCCCGCTGTCCTCCGCCGGCGCCGAGGGCTTGCCGCGGCGCAGGCTCAGGAACAGGGCGAGCGGCGCGCCGATCACCAGAAGGGCGATGACGAAGTCGGTCAGATCCATCGCTCAGCGCTGCTCGCGGCGGGCCAGGAAGGCGAGGCGCTCGAACATGTGCACGTCCTGCTCGTTCTTCAGCAATGCACCGGCGAGGGGCGGGATGGCCTTGCGCACCTCCTTCTCGCGCAGGGTCTCCACATCGATGTCCTCGGCGAGGAGCAGCTTCAGCCAGTCGATCAGCTCCGAGGTGGATGGCTTCTTCTTCAAGCCTGGGACTTCGCGCAGCTCGTAGAAGATGCGCAGGGCCTCGCCGACGAGCCGCTGCTTGATGCCCGGGAAGTGGACGTCGACGATGGCCCGCATGGTGTCGGGATCGGGAAAGCGGATGTAGTGGAAGAAGCAGCGGCGTAGGAAGGCATCCGGCAGCTCCTTTTCGTTGTTGGACGTGATGATGACGAGGGGGCGCTGGTGCGCCTTCACCTGCTCGCCGGTCTCGTAGACATGGAATTCCATGCGGTCGAGTTCCTGCAGCAGGTCGTTGGGGAATTCGATGTCCGCCTTGTCCACCTCGTCGATGAGCAGCACCGGCCGCTCCGCGCTGGTGAAGGCGGTCCAGAGCTTGCCGCGGCGGATGTAGTTGGCGATGTCGTGGACCCTGGGGTCGCCGAGCTGGCTGTCGCGCAGGCGGGCGACGGCGTCGTACTCATATAGGCCCTGCTGGGCCTTGGTGGTGGACTTCACGTGCCATTCGATCAGGGGCGCCCCGAGCGCGGCCGCAACCTCCTGCGCCAGCACGGTCTTGCCGGTGCCCGGCTCGCCCTTGATGAGCAGGGGCCGTTCGAGGACGAGGGCCGCGTTGACGGCGACCTTGAGGTCGTCGGTGGCCACATAACTCTGCGTACCCTCGAAACGCATTGGACATCCTCTCCCGGCAGCCGCGTGCCGCACCGCAGCAGGGTCGGCACCCCGCCGGCCCGCGTCAAGTGCCGGCGCGGGTCGATTGGACATGCCGGTTGTCGGAAACCTGCGGCGTGGATATAAGCGCGGCGACCATGGAGCGTCCTTCCTGGCCGAAACGGTCGGCTCCGCCGCCGTGCGTCCGGGCAGAGGCTCCAGTTCGTTGACGGAGCAGGTTTCGCGCAAGGCCGGCGTCAGGCGATGCCGGGCGACCGCGGGGCCGGCACCTTGGGTTCAGCGACGCTTATTGAGGACCTTGCTGATGTCGATCCAAATCGACGAGGACTATCGGCCCCGCGAGGACGAGCCTTTCATGAACGACAGGCAGCGCGAGTATTTTCGCGTCAAGCTGTTGCGCTGGAAGGACGACATCCTGAAGGAGGCCCGCGAGACCCTGCAGCACCTTCAGGACGAGAACCAGAACCACCCCGACCTCGCCGATCGCGCCTCGTCGGAGACCGACCGCTCCATCGAACTGCGCGCCCGCGACCGCCAGAGGAAGCTGATCGCCAAGATCGAGGCGGCGCTCCAGCGCATCGAGGATGGGACCTACGGCTATTGCGAGGACACGGGGGAGCCCATCTCCCTCAAGCGCCTGGAAGCCCGGCCCATCGCCACCCTGTCGGTGGAAGCGCAGGAGCGGCACGAGCGGCGCGAGCGCGTCTATCGCGACGACTGAGTCGGTCCCTCGGAGCCTGGCCCTCATGCCGGGCTGCGGGAAGGAGTCGTCTGGCTAATCCGTCGTGGGAAGCGCCAGAGCCGCGACGCTACCTTGCCGTAAGGGAATGGTGGCAGAATCAAAAAAATGAGGCCGGCCGAGCTCAGCTCCGCCGGCCTCTTCTGTGTTCAGGAAGCCGCGGACGCTCAGCGGCTGCGGGCGGTGGTGCGGCCGAGCAGATTGGCCATCTCGGCGTCAAAATCATCCAGCGGATCGCGCCGCTCGGCCGGCGGATCCACGCGCGGTGCTGCATCGCCGGCCGTCTCGGACCGCTCGGCCACCAGCGGCGGGGCTTCCGTCATGGCGGGCGCGTCGGGCGTTGCGGCGTCGGGGGCGGGCGCGGGAAGCGGCATCACCGGCGGGGCGGCGGGCCGCAGCAGCGGGCTCATCTCCACCCGCGGCGCCTCCTCACGGGTCATGTCGCGCTGGGCGATGGGGTCGCGGCGGGGCTGCTCCAGCGCCGGCAAGGGCCGTGCCGGCTCGGCCGACGCGGGCCGGAAGGCGAATTCCCGCGGGCGGAGCGACGGCTCGCCGGCTGGCGCGGGCGGGCGAAGGGCTGGTTCGCCGACCTGCCGCTCGAAGCGCGGGCGCGGCTCAGCGGAAATCTGCGGCTCCGGCGGGCGAACCTCCGCACCGCGTGGGTCGGGGCCGCGGGCTTCGCCGGCGCGGCTGCGCGACTGGGTGAGGAAGCGCGATAGTGGCCGATCGCTGGCCCGCACCTGCGGGCTCTCGATGACCGGCTCGCTCCGCGGCGGTGCGGAGGGGGCATCGGTCTTGGCCGGGCCTTCGCCCAGAAGGTCGGAGAGACTCAGCTGGGGCGCAGCGGCCGCGGGCGACGGCTGCACCAGGGCGGCTTCCAGCTGGTGCGCCATGTCTTCGAGCCGGGTGAGGGCGTCGTCGTCCTCGATGCTCTCGTCGACGGCACGGCGCGCCGTCTCGGGCTGCGGCGCTTCGGCCGGCTCGGCCCGGAGCGCCTCGATCTTCGATGCATCGGTCTTGCCGGCGTCGCTGCGGGGCTCAACCTTCGATTCAATGCGGGCCGGGGGGGCGAGCTCGGGCTCGACGGCCGCCGCGGCCGGAGGGGTCGCGAGTCGAGGCGCCTCGACAGGCGTGCCCTCGCGACCGGCGGGTCGGCCCGAGAGGGTGCCGTCGCCGCGCAGCAAGGGCCGGCGCGCGAGCACGGTGCGGCGATCGTCGCGCGGTGCCGGGGCTGCGGGCGGGGCCGGCGGCGGCGCTGCGGGTTCAGGCGTGGCCTCGGGCGCAGGAAGACCCGCCGCCACGGGCTCGGCTTCGAGCGCCGCAGCGCTGGGGGCCGTGGGCGGCAGGCCGCGCCGGGGGACGGGTCGCTGGAGCGTCGGCGCTTCACGCGTCGGCGGGATGGCGGGCGCCCGGGTCTCGGCGGGTTCGGTGGCGGAGGGCAGATGCTCGACCACGAGATCGCTGCTCCCGCCGATCAGCAGGAGGTGCTCGACCTCGTCGCGGCGGACCAGCACGAGCCGGCGGCGCTGGTCGACCACGACGCTCTCCACCACGGAGAGACGCGGACCGCTGCGCACCCGCCGGTCACCACCGCCGCCGCGCGCGGCGACGCGGCGCATCACCAGCACCGTCAAGCCCAGCAGCGCCGCGATCACGATGGCGGCGATGGCCATTCGAATCGGGAGCGCAAGCTGGGTACCGAACAACTGCTGTAGCATCATGCCTCCGCTTACCACGCTACGGTCGTTCCGCGGGGGGTAATCCCGTTGACGGCACCGGACCGGCTTCCGTCTGACAGAACGCGGGCGGCATCAGCCACCTTTGCCGCGAAAATTATCACGCTCCGCTGCGCCCGCACATGGGCCGGAACGATGGGGCATGGTGCACCCCAGGGCCTAAGGTTTTGTTGATAATCGTGGCAGGATTTAAGTCACCCGCGAATCTGGCCATCAGAATGCGTGCGATTGGCGCATGAGTCCGGCGGCGGGCCGGCGGGACAAGGCAAAGGCAACATGCACGGGCGCCAGAAGAAGGATAGGGCGGGGGGGCTCTCGCAGCGGAAGAGGCGCACGCCGGGCACGCTGGCGAATCAGCTTCTGCTGCTGGCCTTCGCCCTCGCGGGCGGCTTCGCCGGTGTCGTGATATTGGGCGAACGCAGCGGCGGCCTGCTCTCGGCGGTGGTCGCCGCCTTTGGCGTGGTCGGCGCGGTGGAACTGGTGCTGGCGGTCTTCCGCACGTTCCGGCCGGCGGCCGTTGCTGACCCCCTGGGCGAGGTGGCGCTTGCCGCCTCCGGCGATGCCATGGCCGTGGTGGAAGACGGCGAGCGGGTGGTGGAAGCCAATGCCGCTTACCTGCGCATGTGCCGCTCCGGAACGGGCGAGCCGCCGCTCCCCGAGCGGTTCCTGGCCCGCGTTCCCGGCAGCCAGGAGACGGTGGGCGAGCTTTTGAACGCCATCGCCGCCGGCACGGCGCATCTCGGCACAATGTTCATCGGCGCCGGACCCGGCAGCCGGCGCGTGGAGATCTCGGTCCACCCCCTCGGCTCGGCCCGACGGGTGCTATGGACCCTGCGCGTGGTGGCCGAAGTGGAGCCCGAGGTGATCCCGCCCGCCGGCGCGCCCGTTCCGGCCCCGCCGGCGGCCCCGGTGGTGATTGCCGCCCCGGCGCCGGTGGTTGCGGCAAACCCGCCCGCTGTCGAACCCTCGGCGGCGCCCGACCTCGTGGCGGCCTGGGAAGAGGTGCCGGCCGGCCTCATGCGCTTCGACGGCGAGCGGGTGCGCGATCCCAACCTCACCTTCTGCCGCATGCTCGGCTACGCCCTCGCGGACCTCGGGCCGGACGGGCTGGACATGCGCGAGGTGGTGGCGCCGGAGGACCTGCCCGGCCTCGTGACGATGCTGCGGGCAGGCCGGGCGGCGACCTTCGTCGCCAATCTCACCCGCAAGGACGGCACTCTGCTCCCCGTGGTTCTGCGCCTCGCTCCGCCGGGGGAGGGCGCGGCGCCCGCGGTGGCTCTTCCCCTCGATGCGGTGATGGACCTCGTCCCCGCAGCAGCCGACCGGCAGGGGCCGGCGGACGCACACGCCGATCTGTTCTTCCTGCGCGCACCGTTGGCCATGGCCCTGGTGGACCCGGCCGGGAAAGTGCGCGCCGCCAATGGGGCGTTCGGGCGGCTGTTCGGCCGCGACGCCGCCGGCAAGCTCCTGTCGACGCTCGTCGCCGATCCTGCCGGCGCGGAAGCGCTGCTGGCCAGCGCGGCCGGCGCGACGGAACCGCCGGCGCCCTGCGATGCGACGCTGGCCGGTGGCAGCAGCCGTTCGGTCCGCCTCTATGCCGCGACGCTCGGCGCGCCGGCGGGGGGCGACATCGCCCTGTGCGCCATCGACATGACAGAGCAGAAGGCGCTGGAGGTGCAGTTCGCCCAGTCGCAGAAGCTCCAGGCGGTGGGCCACCTCGCTGGCGGAGTGGCGCACGATTTCAACAACGTGCTCACCGCCATCATCGGCTATTGCGACCTGCTGCTGGCCAAGCACCGTCCCAGCGATCCGTCCTTCCCCGACATCATGCAGATCAAGCAGAACGCGAACCGTGCCGCTGGTCTGGTGCGTCAGCTGCTCGCCTTCTCCCGGCGCCAGACCCTGCGCCCGCAGGTGATCGAGCTGACCGACGTGATCTCGGACGCGGCCGCGCTGCTGCGCCGCCTCATCGGCGAGCGCATCACCCTCGACGTGGCCCATGGCCGCGACTTGTGGCCGGTGAAGGTGGACGTGAACCAGTTCGAGCAGGTCATCGTCAATCTGGCGGTGAACGCCCGCGATGCCATGCCGGACGGGGGCACCCTGACGCTGCGGACCGCCAACGTGCCGGCTTCCGGCTGCGCCGCCTACGGGCAGGCCCTGCCCGAGGGCGACTATGTGATGATCGAGGTGGCCGATACCGGCACGGGGATTCCGCCGGAGATCATGGACAAGATCTTCGAGCCCTTCTTTTCCACCAAGGAGGTGGGCAAGGGCACCGGGCTCGGACTGTCCACCGTCTACGGCATCGTCCAGCAGACTGGCGGGGCCATCCTCGCGGAGAGCGAGCTGGGGCAGGGCACCACCTTCCGGGTTTTCCTGCCGCGGCACGTGGCCGGCGCCGAGCCGGAGGAGCCGCCGCGCCCGGCGGAGCCGGAGCCCAAGGCAGCCGATCTCACCGGGCAGGGGCGGCGCGTGCTGCTGGTGGAGGACGAGGACGCGGTGCGCGCCTTCGCCAGCCGCGCCCTGGCCAACCGCGGCTACGAGGTGCTCGCTGCGGCGAGCGGCATCGAGGCGCTGGAGCTGATGGACCAGGGTGACCGGGTCGATCTCGTCATCTCCGACGTGGTAATGCCGGAGATGGACGGTCCCTCGCTGCTGCGCGAGCTGCGGGCCCGCGATCCGGCGTTGAAGGTGATCTTCATCTCCGGCTACGCCGAAGAGGCGTTCGCCCGCAACCTGCCCCCCAGCGAGCATTTCTCCTTCCTGCCGAAGCCCTTCTCGCTGAAGCAGCTGGTGGCCGCGGTCAGCGAGGCGCTGCGCGGGTGAGCCGGCTGGACGGGCTTCGCGCGATTGCGCATTGTCAAGGCGAGGCGGCCGGCGGAGCCCCTGAATGAGCTTCGCCCGGGCCCGACGCAACGGGACCTGCGGCCGGGAAGCGAAGGGGGAAAGCATGACCGACGAAGAGCGGCGCGGGACGTGGGGTCGGCGCAGGGAGCTGGCGGGGTGGTCCCGCCTCGCGGTGGCACTGGCCTTCGGCTGGACCACGAGCATCTTTCCCGCCCTCGCGCAGGCTCCCGCGCAACCCGCCGTGCCCCCGGACGCGAGCGTCGCGCCCGTGCCCGCCGATGCCGCTCCGCCGGCGCCCCCGCCGCCGGCAACCGCGCCCGCTCCCGTTCCCCCGGCGCCGGGCGCCGCCCCAACAACGGCAGATGCGTCGCGCTACACGCTGGCAGAGCTTGAGCAATGGCTCGCGCCCTACGCCCTGTATCCCGATACGCTGCTGGCCCAGATGCTGCCGGCAACCGCCTATCCGCTGGAGCTTGTGCAGCTCCAGCGCTGGCTCGACCGCAACAAGACGGCGGCCGGCAGGGGCGATTTTTCCGGCGTCGACAGCCAGTCGTGGGACCCATCGGTGAAGGCGCTGGCGCGCTTTCCCACCGTCGTCGCCAAGCTGAACGAGGACCTCTCGGGGACCGAGGCCATCGGCTACGCCTTCGTCAGCCAGCCCGAGGACGTATCCGTCGCCATCCAGGCCCTGCGCGCGAAAGCGGCCGCGGCCGGCTCGCTGAAGAGCAACGACAAACAGGTGGTTACGACCCGGGAGGAGGACGGCAGGAGCGTGGTCTATATCACCTCCGCCGACCCCACGATGGTCTATGTGCCCCAGTATGATTCCAGCGCCATCTACACCGCCGCCGGTGTGGGCCTGCTGGCCTTCGGCGCCGGCGTGCTGGTGGGCAGCACCTGGAACAATTCGTGGAACTGGGGCCGCGGCTGGGTCTATCCCCCGCCGTGGCCAGGCTATCCCGGATGGCGTCCGCCTCCGCCGCGCCCGCCCGGCGGCTGGCCCGGTGGGCCCGGCGGCCCCGGCTGGCCGGGAGGCCCGGGTGGACCCGGTGGGCCGGGCGGTCCCGGCTGGCCCGGTGGTCCGGGTGGTCCCGGGGGCCCCGGAGGGCCCGGCGGCCCAGGGCCCGGCGTCGGGCAGCCATGGAAGCCCAATCCCGGCAAGCCGTTTCCCGGCGGGCCGGGAAAGCCCGGTGGCCCGGGGGGAATCGCCGGCCCGGGCAAGCCGGGTGGTCCCGGCGGCATCGGTGGTCCTGGCGGTATCGGTGGTCCCGGGAAGCCTGGCGGTCCTGGCGGTCCTGCAGGGATCGGCGGCGCCGGCAAGCCCGGGGGTCCCGGCGGCCCGGGTGGTCCTGGTGGCCCCGGCGGTCCAGCCGGCGCGGGGCAGTTGAAGACGTCCGGCGCCAAGTCGTCTGGCGCCAAGTCGTCCGGCGTTAAGTCGCCCGGTGGCGGACCGAAGGCCACCGGCGGCAAGGCGGGCGGCCAGCCGAAGGCGCTCAAGGGCGGCGGCGGCAAGGGGCCGGGCGGCGCCCAGTTCCGCGGCGGCGGGGGCGGAAAGCTCCAGGGCGGCGGCGGCCAGCTCCGCGGCGGTGGCGGTGGTGGCGGCGGGAAGATGCGCGGCGGAGGTGGCGGCCGGGCCGGCCGCCACTGAGCGGCCCGCCTCCCTGGTGCGGCGAGCGAGTCGCGGCGCCGGGGTCTCGCGGACGGTTGCGCGCGGCGTCTTCGCGTCGCCGCGCTCAGCTTGGTCTGGGGTGTCCCGCACGGCTGCGCACGGCATTGTGTCGCACGATCATGCGGCGTCGGCCCCGCCGCATGCTCCCAAAGGATAAGGTGCTCCAAATGCCCTGCGGTCGCCCGCGTCCCGGCCGGTCGCGGACCTGAGGTTGCGCACTGCTGAAAGGCAAACGGCGGGCCCGCGTTGCCCCCTGCCGCCGGCCCGCTGCGGCAGTTCCGGAATGGCACGACAGCTTGGCCAAACGCGCACTTGCCTCCCATCTGGCGCTGCGATAAGGCTGCGGCGTCGTTTCGAATTCCTCTAGCCGTATGGCGCGGTAACGCTTCAAGCGGATCGCCCGAATCCAGCGCTTTGACCGTTAGCGCCGCTCAAGGCCCGATCCAGCGCCCCGAGGTGCGAGCAAGATGAACGCGTTGCTCATGGATTATCTGCCGGTGGTCATTTTCATCGGCGTCTCGCTCGTCATCGGGCTCGCGCTTCTGGTTGCGCCCTTCCTGGTCGCCTACCAGAATCCCGACCCGGAGAAGCTTTCCGCCTATGAATGCGGCTTCAACGCGTTCGACGACGCGCGCATGACCTTCGACGTGCGCTTCTATCTCGTCTCCATCCTCTTCATCATCTTCGACCTTGAGGTCGCGTTCCTGTTCCCGTGGGCGGTGACCTTCGGCGGGCTCGGCGACCTCGGCTTCTGGTCGATGATGGTGTTCCTCGGTGTCCTCACCGTTGGCTTCATCTACGAATGGCGCAAGGGAGCTCTGGAATGGGACTGACCCCTTCGGCCACCAAGCCCGAGATCGCCCAGGCCCCCACGGGCATCGTCGATCCCTCCACCGGCCGCCCCGTGGGCGCGGATGATCCCTTCTTCAAGGAGATCAACGCCGAGCTGGCGGACAAGGGCTTCATCCTCACCACCGCCGACGACCTCATCACCTGGGCGCGCACCGGCTCGCTCATGTGGATGACCTTCGGCCTCGCGTGCTGCGCGGTGGAGATGATGCAGGTCTCCATGCCGCGCTATGACGTGGAGCGCTTCGGCTTCGCGCCGCGCGCCTCGCCGCGCCAGTCGGACGTGATGATCGTCGCTGGCACGCTGACCAACAAGATGGCCCCCGCCCTGCGCAAGGTCTACGACCAGATGCCGGAGCCGCGCTACGTCATCTCCATGGGCTCCTGCGCCAACGGCGGCGGCTACTACCACTTCTCCTACGCCGTGGTGCGCGGCTGCGACCGCATCGTGCCGGTGGACATCTATGTCCCGGGCTGCCCGCCCACGGCCGAGGCGCTGCTCTACGGCGTCCTGCTGCTGCAGAAGAAGATCCGCCGCATCGGCACCATCGAGCGCTGATCGGGAGCCGAAGCGATGGACGAAACCCTCAAAGACCTCGGCGCCCACGTCTCCGGCGCCCTCGCCGGCGCCGTTCTCGGGTCCGACATCGCCCATGGCGAGCTGACCCTCTTCGTCGAGCCGTCGCAGATCGTGAAGGCGACGACCTTCCTGCGGGACGATCCGGCCTGCCTCTTCACCTGCATCGTCGACGTGTGCGGCGTGGACTATCCGGCGCGCGAGAAGCGCTTCGAGGTGGTCTACCACCTGCTCTCGGTGAAGCAGAACCTGCGCATCCGTCTCAAGGTCGCCACCGACGAGGACACCCCGGTGCCCTCCATCTGTGGCGTGTTTCCCGGCGCCAACTGGTTCGAGCGGGAGGCCTACGACATGTACGGCATCCTGTTCACCGGCCATCCCGAGCTGCGCCGCCTTCTGACGGACTACGGCTTCGACGGCCATCCCCTGCGCAAGGACTTCCCCACCACGGGCTTCGTCGAGGTGCGCTACGACGACGAGCAGAAGCGCGTGGTCTACGAGCCGGTGCGCCTGCCGCAGGAGTTCCGCAACTTCGACTTCCTCTCCCCGTGGGAGGGCGTGGAATACGCCCTGCCCGGCGATGAGAAGGCCTCGGGCCAGCCGCCCGCACCCCCCAAGGCCGGCTGAGGGAGCGTCTCATGGTTGATATTGCCGACGAGATGAAGCCGGCCGACAAGGTCCGCAACTTCCAGATCAATTTCGGCCCGCAGCATCCCGCCGCGCACGGCGTGCTGCGCCTCGTGCTGGAGCTGGATGGCGAGGTGGTCGAGCGGGTGGACCCGCACATCGGCCTGCTCCACCGCGGCACCGAGAAGCTCATCGAGGCCAAGACCTATCTCCAGGCCGTGCCCTATTTCGACCGGCTCGACTATTGCGCGCCGATGAACCAGGAGCACGCCTTCTGCCTCGCGGTGGAGAAGCTGCTGGGCATCGAGGTGCCGCGCCGTGGCCAGCTCATCCGCGTGCTCTATTGCGAGATCGGGCGCCTGCTCTCCCACCTCCTCAACGTCACCACGTTCGCCATGGACGTGGGCGCGCTGACCCCGCCGCTGTGGGGCTTCGAGGAGCGCGAGAAGCTCATGATCTTCTATGAGCGCGCCTCCGGCAGCCGCATGCACGCCGCCTTCTTCCGGCCCGGCGGCGTCCACCAGGACCTGCCACGCGCGCTGGTGGAGGACATCGGCGCCTTCTGCGATCCTTTCCTGAAGCTCGTGGCCGACCTCGACGCCCTCGTCACCGGCAACCGCATCTTCAAGCAGCGCACGGTCGACATCGGCGTGGTCTCGCTGGAGGACGCACTGGCCTGGGGCTTCTCCGGGCCGGTGCTGCGCGGCTCGGGCGCCGCCTGGGACCTGCGGCGCGCGCAGCCCTACGAGTGCTATTCCGAGCTCGATTTCGACATCCCCATCGGCAAGAACGGCGACTGCTACGACCGCTATCTCGTCCGCATGGAGGAGATGCGCCAGTCCACGTCGATCATGAAGCAGTGCGTCGCGCTGCTGCTGAACGAAGGGGGCCCGGTCCACGCCACCGACCACAAGGTGACGCCGCCGAAGCGGAGCGAGATGAAGCGCTCCATGGAGGCGCTCATCCACCACTTCAAGCTCTACACCGAGGGCTTCCACGTGCCGGCCGGCGACGTCTATGCGGCGGTCGAGGCTCCCAAGGGCGAGTTCGGCGTCTATCTGGTCTCCGACGGCACCAACAAGCCGTACCGCTGCAAGATTCGCGCACCGGGCTTCGCCCATCTGCAGGCCATGGATTTCCTTAACCGCGGCCACATGCTCGCCGACGTCTCGGCGGTGCTCGGCTCGCTCGACATCGTGTTCGGGGAGGTCGACCGCTGATGGCCCGCCTCGCCGCCATCCTTCGCCCGCTGCCGGTGCGCTCGGCGCGCGCCGCCTGTTCCGGGATCTGAGCCCATGTCCGTCCGCCGCCTCGCCGCAGAGCAGCCCCAGAGCTTCGGCTTCCCGCCGGAGCTGGAGGCTATCGCCGACAAGCTGATCGCCAAATATCCCGAAGGCCGTCAGGCCTCGGCCGTCGTGCCGCTCCTGTGGGAGACGCAGAAAGCGGCCGGCGGCTGGCTGCCCGAGCCCGCCATCCGCGCGGTGGCCGACCGGCTCGGCATGGCGCATATCCGCGTGCTGGAGATCGCCACCTTCTACACCATGTTCAATCTCGAACCGGTGGGGAAGTATTTCGTCCAGCTGTGCGGCACCACGCCGTGCATGCTGCGCGGCGCGGAAGAGATCCGCGACGTGTGCAAGAAGAAGATCGGTCACGAGCGGCACGTCTCCGCCGATGGCAACTTCTCCTGGCTGGAGGTGGAGTGCCTCGGCGCCTGTACCAACGCCCCCATGGTGCAAATCAACGACGATTATTACGAAGACCTGACGCCTGAGAATTTCGAGAGGCTGCTCGATGATCTCGCCGCCGGACGTCCGGTGAAGGTCGGTCCGCAGAATTCGCGCCATGGCTCCGAGCCCGAGGGCGGCGCCCGCGTGCTGCTCGATCCTGCGCTTTATGCGTTCGGCGCGCCCGAGCCGACCCCGGCCTCCACCTCCGGTGGCGGCACCGAGACTGCCGACCTGCTTTCCGCCGGCAGGCCGCGCGCGGCAGAGGCGAGCCCGGCTGATCCCACCGGCGCCGCGGCCGCAGCCCAGGAGAAGGCGGCGGACGGCACCGACTCCCGCGAGAAGCGCGAGGACGTTGCGGCCGAAGCGCAGGCGTCGAGCCCGTCCGTCACCGGTTCCGACCGCGAGCCGGTGAAGTCCGGCACCGGCGTGCGCGCCCCGGAGGAGTGAGAGACATGCTCGCCGACAAGGACCGCATCTTCACCAACCTCTACGGCCTTCACGACTTCGGGCTCGAGGGCGCGCGCAAGCGCGGCAACTGGGACGGCACCAAGGCCATCCTGGAGAAGGGCCGCGACTGGATCATCAACGAGATGAAGGCGTCCGGCCTGCGCGGCCGCGGCGGCGCCGGCTTCTCCACCGGCATGAAGTGGTCCTTCATGCCCAAGCAGTCCGACGGCCGCCCCCACTATCTGGTGGTGAACGCCGACGAATCCGAGCCCGGCACCTGCAAGGACCGGGAGATCATGCGCAACGATCCGCATACGCTGATCGAGGGCTGCCTGATCGCCTCCTTCGCCATGGGCGCCCACGCGGCCTACATCTACATCCGCGGCGAATACATCTTCGAGCGCGAGCGCCTGCAGGCGGCGGTGGACCAGGCCTATGAGGCCCGCCTCATCGGCAAGGACAACGTCCACGACTATCCCTTCGACCTCTACGTCCACCACGGCGCCGGCGCCTACATCTGCGGCGAGGAGACGGCCCTTCTGGAGAGCCTGGAAGGCAAGAAGGGCATGCCGCGGCTGAAGCCGCCGTTCCCGGCCAACATGGGCCTCTACGGCTGCCCGACCACGGTGAACAACGTGGAGAGCATCGCGGTCGCCCCCACCATCCTGCGGCGCGGCGCGGCGTGGTTCTCCTCCATCGGTCGGCCCAACAACGTGGGCACCAAGCTGTTCTCCCTCGCCGGCCACGTGAACACGCCCTGCGTGATCGAGGAGGCCATGAGCATCCCGTTCCGCGAGTTGGTGGAAAAGCATGGCGGCGGCGTGCGCGGCGGTTGGGACAATCTGCTGGGCATCATCCCCGGCGGCGCCTCCTGCCCGGTGATCCCGGCGGAGCAGTGCGCGGACCTCATCATGGATTTCGACGGCACCCGCGCGGTGAAGTCGTCCTTCGGCACGGCCGGCGTGCTGGTGATGGACAAGTCCACCGACATCATCAAGGCCATTGCCCGCATCTCGGCTTTCTTCAAGCACGAGAGCTGCGGCCAGTGCACGCCTTGCCGTGAGGGCACGGGCTGGATGTGGCGCGTGGTCAACCGCATGGCCGAGGGCCGCGCCCAGAAGCGCGAGATCGACATGCTGCTGGAGGTGACGACCCAGATCGAGGGTCACACCATCTGCGCGCTGGGCGATGCCGCTGCGTGGCCGGTGCAGGGACTGATCCGGCACTATCGCCACGTGATCGAGGCGCGCATCGAACAGTATGCGGCGAACCCGCATCCGGACCCGGTCGCGGTGGCGGCGGAATAGAACGCTCCCGCGTGGCGCGCGAGGTCGCGACGGGCGGGAAGGAATGGGCAGGGGAGGCCGGCGCCGTGGCGCCACGCCTCCCGCCGCGCTTGCCGCGGCATAAGGCGAGGTGGAAGTGATGGCGAAGATCGTCGTCGACGGCACAGAAGTCGATGTCCCGGCCGAATACACGCTGCTCCAGGCGTGTGAGGCGGCCGGCGTCGAGATTCCGCGCTTCTGCTTCCATGAGCGGCTGTCCATCGCCGGCAACTGCCGCATGTGCCTCGTGGAAGTGAAGGGCGGCCCGCCCAAGCCGACGGCCTCCTGCGCCATGGCGGTGAAGGACCTGCGCCCCGGCCCCAACGGCGAGCCGCCGGTGGTGCTGACCACCAGCCCCATGGTGAAGAAAGCGCGCGAAGGGGTGATGGAGTTCCTGCTCATCAACCACCCCCTTGACTGCCCCATCTGCGACCAGGGCGGGGAGTGCGACCTGCAGGACCAGGCCATGGCCTATGGCGTGGACACCTCGCGCTTTGCCGAAAACAAGCGGGCGGTGGAAGACAAGTACATCGGCCCGCTGGTCAAGACCTCCATGAACCGGTGCATCCATTGCACCCGCTGCGTGCGCTTCTCCACGGAAGTCGCCGGCGTGCCGGACCTCGGCGCCATCGGCCGCGGCGAGGACATGGAGATCACCACCTATCTCGAACACGCCATGCGGTCCGAGATGCAGGGCAACGTGGCGGACCTCTGCCCGGTGGGTGCGCTCACTCACAAGCCCTACCAGTTCCACGCCCGGCCGTGGGAGCTCATCAAGACCGAATCCATCGACGTCATGGACGCGGTGGGCTCCAACATCCGCATCGACACCCGCGGCCGCGAGGTCATGCGCATCCTCCCGCGCAACAACGACCTCGTGAACGAGGAGTGGATCTCAGATAAGTCCCGCTATGTGTGGGACGGCTTGAAGGTCCAGCGCCTTGACCGGCCCTATGTGCGCAAGGACGGCCGGCTCGTCCCCGCCTCCTGGAGCGAGGCGTTCGCCGCCATCGCCGCCAAGGTCAAGGGCGCTCCGGCCGGCCGCATCGGTGCCATCGTTGGCGATCTCGCCAGCGTCGAAGAGGTTTTCGCCCTCAAGTCGCTCATGGGCAAGCTCGGCTCGCCCAACATCGACTGCCGGCAGGACGGGGCGAAGCTCGATCCGGCGCTCGGCCGCGCCTCTTACGTGTTCAACCCCACCATCGCCGGCATCGAGCAGGCGGACGCCATTCTGCTGGTGGGTACCGATCCGCGCCATGAGGCCTCGGTGCTCAATGCCCGCATCCGCAAGCGCTGGCGCCAGGGCGGGCTGAGGATCGGCCTCGTCGGCGCCAAGGTCGATTTGACCTACCCTTATGATTATCTCGGTGCCGGCCCCGACAGCCTCGGCGATCTGGCCGGCAGCTCCGCCTTCGGCGATCTGCTGCGCAAGGCCGAGCGTCCGCTGGTCATCGTCGGGCCGGGCGCGCTGGCCCGCCCGGACGGCGCCGCCGTGCTCGCCCTCGCGGCGCGGGTCGCGCTGGCGGTAGGCGCAGTGAAGGACGGTTGGAACGGCTTCGGCGTGCTGCACACCGCGGCCGCCCGCGTGGGGGCGCTGGATGTGGGTGCGGTTCCCGGGCAGGGTGGTCTCGATGTGGCGGGCATGATCGCGCCCGGCGCGCTGGACGTCGCTTTCCTCATGGGGGCGGACGAGGTGGAGGTCGCCCCCGGCGCCTTCGCCGTCTATCTCGGCACCCACGGCGACAAGGGCGCCCACCGGGCCGACGTGATCCTCCCCGGTGCTGCCTATCCTGAAAAGTCGGGCATCTATGTGAATACCGAGGGTCGGGTGCAGTTCGCCAACCGCGCCGCCTTCCCGCCGGGCGAGGCCCGCGAGGATTGGGCCATCCTGCGCGCGCTGTCCGAGGTGCTGGGCCAGACCCTGCCGTTCGACAACATGCAGGCGCTGCGCGCTCAGCTGGTGTCGGCCTATCCCCACCTCGGCCATATCGACGAGGCGACGGTGGCCGATCCGAGCGCCGTGGCGACACTGGGCGAGGCGGGCGGCTCCATCGACAAGGCTGCCTTCGTGCCGGTCATCGAGGACTTCTTCCTCACCAACCCCATCGCCCGGGCGTCCGCGGTGATGGCGGAATGCTCCGCGCTGCGGCTCGCCGCCGCGGCCGAGGCGGCGGAGTAAAGCGATGGCGGAGCGGCACGCAATGACGGTCTCCGACAGGGGCATTGGCACGGGGTTTGGGACATGACTTGGCTGGACACCCTCATCCATGTGCTCATCATCCTCGGGCAGAGCCTTGCGCTGCTCGTGGCGCTGCTGATTTTCATCGCCTTCATCCTCTTGGCCGATCGCAAGATCTGGGCGGCGGTGCAGCTGCGGCGCGGCCCCAACGTGGTCGGTCCGTTCGGCCTGCTCCAGTCGTTCGCCGACCTTTTGAAGTTCGTGCTGAAGGAGCCGACCATCCCGGCCAGCGCGAACAAGGCGATCTTCCTTCTCGCGCCCCTCGTCACCTGCGTACTGGCGCTCGCCGCCTGGGTGGTGGTGCCGCTGGCCGATGGCTGGGTGATCGCCGATCTGAACGTGGGCGTGCTCTATATCTTCGCCATCTCGTCGCTCGGCGTGTACGGCATCATCATGGGCGGCTGGGCTTCGAACTCGAAGTATCCCTTCCTCGCCTCGCTGCGCTCGGCGGCGCAGATGGTGTCCTACGAGGTCTCCATCGGCTTCGTCATCATCACCGTGCTGATGTGCGCCGGCTCGCTGAACCTCTCGGCCATCGTCGAAGCGCAGAACGGCCGGTTCGGGCTGCTGAACTGGTATTTCCTGCCGCTCCTGCCCATGTTCGTCATCTTCTTCATCTCGGCGCTGGCCGAGACGAACCGCCCGCCCTTCGATCTCGTGGAAGCGGAATCCGAGCTCGTCGCGGGCTTCATGACCGAATACGGCTCGACGCCCTACCTGCTGTTCATGCTTGGCGAGTACGTGGCCATCATGACCATGTGCGCCATGGGGACGATCCTGTTCCTCGGCGGCTGGCTTTCGCCCATTCCTTTCCCGCCCTTCACCTGGGTGCCGGGGCTGGTGTGGTTCGTGCTGAAGCTGTGCTTCATGTTCTTCCTGTTCGCCATGGCCAAGGCCATGGTGCCGCGCTATCGCTACGACCAGCTCATGCGCCTCGGCTGGAAGGTTTTCCTGCCGATCTCGCTGGTCGCCGTGGTGCTGGTCGCCGGCGTGCTGCACTTCACCGGGACGGCGCCGCGATGATCCTGCCCCTCACCCTTTCGCACCGCCTTCCGGGAGAGCGTCCATGAAGCTCGATCAGGCCGCGCGCGCCATTTTCCTCACCGAGCTCGTCTCGGGCTTCTTCCTCGCCATGCGCTATTTTTTCAAGCCCAAGGCGACGCTGAACTATCCCTTCGAGAAGGGGCCGCTGTCGCCGCGCTTCCGTGGCGAGCACGCGCTGCGCCGCTATCCCAACGGGGAAGAGCGCTGCATCGCCTGCAAGCTGTGCGAAGCCATCTGCCCGGCGCAGGCCATCACCATCGAGGCCGGTCCGCGCCGCAACGACGGCACGCGCCGCACCACCCGTTACGACATCGACATGGTGAAGTGCATCTACTGCGGCTTCTGCCAGGAGGCGTGCCCGGTGGATGCCATCGTCGAGGGGCCGAACTTCGAGTTCGCCACCGAGACCCGCGAAGAACTCTATTACGACAAGGAAAAGCTGCTGGCGAATGGCGACCGCTGGGAGCGTGAGATCGCGCGCTCCATCGCGCTCGACGCACCGTACCGCTGAGCGGCGGCCGGACGACGGCCAAGCCGCCTTGGCGGCAGGGGTTGAAGATCAGGGGCCGCCGGGTGGGCGGCTTTTGGGGGATTTTGGGGCCGGCATCCTGCCGGCGATGGGGTTGAGCCTTTCGCCGCGCCTGCGCGCGGCGACAAGACGGTGGACTTTGGGATGCCTCGGGAAATTGGGTTGCATCACGGCAATCGGCAGGCCGGCCGCGCACAGGGGCCGGGCATCACCGGCGCGTGCGCGCCGCGGGCAGGGGGGCTTCGCGCATGAGCGTCGCGGCAGCGTTTTTCTATCTCTTCGCCTTCGTTC
Organism: Xanthobacter pollutisoli; assembly: GCF_040044995.1. Taxonomy (NCBI): domain Bacteria; kingdom Pseudomonadati; phylum Pseudomonadota; class Alphaproteobacteria; order Hyphomicrobiales; family Xanthobacteraceae; genus Xanthobacter; species Xanthobacter pollutisoli. The sequence continues at coordinate 14,470 of NZ_JBDZDP010000003.1, read as the reverse complement.
TGGTGGCGTCCGCCTTCATGGTGATCTCGTCGCGTAATCCGGTGCAGTCGGTCCTGTTCCTCATCCTCGCCTTCGTGAATGCGGCGGGCCTCTTCATCCTCATCGGCGCCGAGTTCCTCGCGCTGATCCTGGTGGTGGTCTATGTGGGCGCGGTGGCGGTGCTCTTCCTCTTCGTCGTGATGATGCTCGACGTGGACTTCGTGGAGCTGCGCCAGGGCTTCCTGCAATACATGCCGGTGGGCGTGGTGGTGGGCCTCATCTTCCTTGCCGAGCTGGTGCTCGTCGTGGGCGCCTGGGCCACCGGACCCGGCGTCGCCTCGGCGGTGAAGTCGGTGCCCCCCGCAGCGGGTGCGGTGAGCAACGTGCGCGCCATCGGGCAGGTGCTCTACACGGACTACATCTACTTCTTCCAGGCCGCCGGCTTCGTGCTGCTGGTCGCCATGATCGGCGCCATCGTGCTCACGCTGCGCCACAAGGTGAACGTGCGTCGGCAGAACATCTCGGCCCAGGTGGCGCGCGACCCCAAGACCGCCATCGAGGTGGTCAAGGTGCGTCCCGGCCAGGGCATTTGAGGGGGATGAGCATGGACATCGGTCTCTCCCACTATCTCACCGTCGCGGCGATCCTGTTCACGCTCGGGACGCTCGGCATCTTCCTCAACCGGAAGAACGTCATCGTCATCCTCATGTCGGTGGAGCTGATCCTGCTCGCCGTGAACATCAACCTTGTCTCGTTCTCCGCCTTCCTCGGAAACCTGACGGGCCAGGTGTTCGCGCTGCTGGTGCTCACCGTCGCCGCAGCCGAGGCGGCCATCGGCCTCGCCATCCTCGTGGTGTTCTACCGCAACCGCGGTTCGATCGCCGTCGAGGACATCAACGCCATGAAGGGCTGAGGCCATGTATCAGGCGATCGTCTTCCTCCCCCTTCTCGGCTTCCTCATCGCCGGCCTGTTCGGCAAGAAGATTGGTGACCGCGCCAGCGAGGTGGTGACCACCTCCTTCCTGTTCGTCGCGTGCCTGCTCTCCTGGATCGCGTTCTTCTCGGTCGGCTTCGGCGAGCACGACACGCGCGTGCAGGTGATGAAGTGGATCTATGTGGGCGACCTCAAGGTCGACTGGGCGTTCCGCATCGACACCATGACCGTGATCATGCTGATCGTGGTCACCACTGTGTCCTCCCTCGTGCACCTCTATTCCATCGGCTATATGCACGAGGACCCCAGCCGGCCGCGCTTCTTCGCCTATCTGTCGCTGTTCACCTTCGCCATGCTCATGCTGGTGACGGCGGACAACCTCCTCCAGCTGTTCTTCGGCTGGGAGGGCGTGGGCCTCGCCTCATACCTGCTCATCGGTTTCTGGTATGAGAAGCCTTCGGCCAACGCCGCGGCCATGAAGGCCTTCGTGGTCAACCGCGTGGGTGACTTCGGTTTCATGCTGGGCATCTTCGCCATCTTCGTGATGACGGGCTCGGTAGCCTTCGAGCAGGTGTTCGCGGCCGCTCCGGGCCTCGCCGGCAAGACCATTTCCTTCCTCGGGCATGACTGGGATGCCCCGACGGTGATCGCGCTGCTGCTGTTCGTCGGCGCGTGCGGCAAGTCGGCCCAGTTCCTGCTGCACACCTGGCTGCCCGACGCTATGGAGGGCCCGACCCCGGTGTCCGCCCTCATCCACGCCGCCACCATGGTGACGGCTGGCGTGTTCATGGTGGCGCGCATGTCGCCCATCTTCGAGCTCTCGCAGACCGCCCTCAACGTCGTGATGCTGGTGGGTGCCACCACCGCCTTCTTCGCCGCCACCGTCGGCCTGGTACAGAACGACATCAAGAAGGTGATCGCCTATTCCACCTGCTCCCAGCTCGGCTACATGTTCGTGGCCATGGGCGCGGGCGCCTATTCCATCGGCATGTTCCACCTGCTCACCCACGCCTTCTTCAAGGCGCTGCTCTTCCTCGGTGCCGGCTCGGTCATCCACGCCATGCACCATGAGCAGGACATGCGGCACATGGGCGGGCTTCGGAAGAAGATCCCCTTCACCTACTGGACGATGGTGATCGGCACGCTGGCCATCACCGGCTTCCCGTTCCTCGCTGGCTACTATTCCAAGGACGCCATCATCGAGGCGGCCTATGCGAGCCACAACTATTTCCACACCTACGGCTACTGGATGACCGTGATCGCCGCGGCGCTCACCGCCTTCTATTCCTGGCGCCTCATCTTCCTCACCTTCTGGGGTCACCCGCACGACCACCATCATTACGAGCACGCCCACGAGAGCCCGCTGGTGATGACCATTCCCCTCGGCGTGCTGTCGGTCGGCGCGATCTTCGCTGGCCTGCTCGGCAAGAACATCTTCGCCGGCGAGGGCGTGGAGCACTTCTTCCGCCACTCCATCTTCATGGGTGCGGAGAACCACATCCTCCACGCCATGCACGAGATTCCGGGCTGGGCCGCATTCATGCCCACGGTGATGATGGTCATCGGCTCGCTGATCGCGATCTGGTTCTACCTTGTCGATCCCAAGGTGCCGGTGGCGCTCGCCAAGTCGCAGGATGCGCTCTATCGCTTCCTGCTCAACAAGTGGTACTTCGACGAGCTCTACAACGCGATCTTCGTGAAGCCGGCACTGTGGATCGGCCGCGTGCTGTGGAAGCGCGGCGACGGCACCATCATCGATGGCCTCGGGCCGGACGGCGTCTCCGCCCGGGTGCTCGACGTGACCGGCCGCGTGGTGCGCCTGCAGACCGGCTACCTCTACCACTACGCCTTCGTGATGCTCATCGGCGTCGCGGCCCTCATCACCTGGTTCATGTTCGCCGGAGTGTGACGATGACCGACTGGCCCATCCTCTCCGTCGTCACCTTCCTGCCGCTGGTCGGCGCGCTCTTCATCCTGGTGGTGCGGGGCGACGACGAGGTCTCTGCGCGCAACGCCCGCTGGGTGGCGCTGTGGACCACGCTCGTCACCTTCGTGGTGTCGCTGCTCCTGCTGCCCGGCTTCGATGCCGCCCAGCCGGGCTTCCAGTTCGTCGAGAAGAAGCCGTGGCTCGGCGAGATCGCCGCCTATCACATGGGCGTCGATGGCATCTCGCTGCCGTTCGTGATCCTGACCACCTTCCTCATGCCCTTCTGCATCCTCGCCTCCTGGGAGAGCGTGCATAAGCGCGTGAAGGAATACATGATCGCCTTCCTGGTGCTCGAGACCATGATGCTCGGCACCTTCACGGCGCTCGACCTCGTCCTCTTCTACTTCTTCTTCGAGGGCGGCCTCATTCCGATGTTCCTCATCATCGGCATCTGGGGCGGTCCGCGGCGCATCTACGCCGCCTTCAAGTTCTTCCTCTACACCCTGGCCGGCTCCGTGCTGATGATGCTCGCCATCATGGCCATGTACTGGAAGGCCGGCACGACGGACGTCCCGACGCTCATGCAGTTCGGCTTCCCGTCGGGCATGCAGTTCTGGCTCTGGCTCGCCTTCTTCGCGTCCTTCGCGGTGAAGATGCCCATGTGGCCGGTGCACACCTGGCTGCCCGACGCCCACGTGGAGGCGCCCACCGCCGGCTCTGTGATCCTGGCCGGCGTGCTCCTGAAGATGGGCGGCTACGGCTTCCTGCGCTTCTCCCTGCCCATGTTTCCCGAGGCGAGCCACTATTTCGCGCCCATGGTGTTCGCCCTGTCGGTGGTGGCCATCATCTACACCTCGCTCGTCGCGCTGGTGCAGGAGGACATCAAGAAGCTCATCGCCTATTCGTCCGTCGCCCACATGGGCTTCGTCACCATGGGCATCTTCGCCATGAACGAACAGGGCCTCCAGGGCGCCATGTTCCTCATGATCTCCCACGGCTTCGTCTCGGGCGCGCTGTTCCTGTGCGTCGGCGTGATCTACGACCGCCTGCACACCCGCGAGATCGCGGCCTATGGCGGCCTCGTCCACCGCATGCCGCTCTACGCCACCGTGCTCATGGTCTTCACCATGGCCAATGTGGGCCTGCCGGGCACCTCGGGCTTCGTGGGCGAGTTCCTCACCATGCTCGCCGCCTTCGAGCGCAACACCTGGATCGCCTTCTTCGCGGCGACGGGCGTCATCCTCTCCGCCGGCTACGCGCTTTGGCTGTACCTGCGCGTCATCTTCGGCCCGCTGGAGAAGGAAAAGCTCAAAACCATGATGGACCTCACCCCCCGCGAGGTGGCGATCATGGTGCCGCTGGTCATCATCACCATCCTGTTCGGCGTGTGGCCGGCGCCCATCCTCAACATGACATCCCATGCGGTGAACGCGGTCGTCGCGCGCACCGATTCCGTGGCCGGGGCGGTGAAGACCGCCCTGCTCATGAGCTTCTGATCCGAGGACCATCCATGTCGCAGCTCCTGCCTCCCCTCGGTGCGGTCCTGCCGGAACTGCTCCTCGCCGTCTCGGCCATCGCGCTCATCCTGATCGGCGCGTTCCGCGGGGAAGGGTCCGCCAATCTGGTCACCGGCCTCGCCATCGCGGTTCTGGCGGCGGCGGGCGTGCTCGTGCTGCTGCAGCCCGCGACGGAGGTCACCGCCTTCCACGGCGCGCTGGTGATCGACGCCTTCGGGCGCTTCATGAAGGTGCTGTCGGTGCTCGGCGCGGTGGTGTCCCTCATCATGGCGGTGGACTGGCAGGCGCGGGAGAAGCAGGCCAAGTTCGAATATGCCGTGCTCATCGTCATCGCCACCCTCGGCATGTTCATGCTGGTGTCGGCCGGCGACCTGATCGCCCTCTATCTCGGCCTCGAGCTGATGAGCCTTTCGCTCTACGTCGTCGCGGCCATCAACCGCGACTCGGTGCGCTCCACCGAGGCGGGCTTGAAGTATTTCGTCCTCGGCGCCCTCTCGTCCGGCATGCTGCTCTACGGCGCCTCGCTGATCTACGGCTTCACCGGCTCGGTGAATTTCCTCGGCATCGCCGCGGTGGCGCACGAGCCCACCATCGGCCTCATCTTCGGCATCGTCTTCCTGCTCGCCGGCCTGTGCTTCAAGGTGTCCGCCGTGCCGTTCCACATGTGGACGCCGGATGTGTACGAGGGCGCGCCCACACCGGTCACAGCCTTCTTCGCCTCGGCGCCGAAGGTTGCCGCCATGGCGATCTTCGTGCGGGTGGTGATCGAGGCATTCCCCCACGTCACCCACCAGTGGCAGCAGATCGTCGCCTTCGTGTCGCTGGCCTCCATGGTGCTCGGCGCCTTCGCCGCCATCGGCCAGCGCAACATCAAGCGGCTGCTCGCCTACTCCTCCATCGGCCACATGGGATTCGCGCTGGTGGGGCTCGCCGCCGGCACGGCGGAGGGCGTGCGCGGCGTGCTGGTCTATATGGCGATCTATGTGGTCATGACTCTCGGCACCTTCGCCTGCGTCCTGACCATGCGGCGCAAGGGCCATGCGGTGGAGACGGTGGACGACCTCGCCGGCCTCGCGCGCCGCAGCCCCCTCATGGCGCTGATGCTCGCCGCCCTCATGTTCTCGCTGGCGGGCATCCCGCCGCTGGCCGGCTTCCTCGCCAAATATTACGTGTTCGTCGCGGCCATCCAGGCCGGGCTCTATGCTCTGTCGGTGGTGGGCGTGCTCGCGTCGGTGGTGGGCGCCTTCTATTACCTGCGCATCGTCAAGATCATGTATTTCGACGAGCCGGTGGAGGCGTTCGACCCCATGCCGACGGAGCTGAAGGCGGTGCTGGCGGTCAGCGGCCTTTTCACCATCTTCTATTTCGTCTATCCCGCTCCTCTCATCGAGGCGGCGGGTGCCGCTGCCCGTTCGCTCTTCTGAACGATGGCTCATTACGAATTCCAGGGTTCCACGGTTCCCATAGTCCGTTTCACGCAGATCGGCTCCACCAACGCCGAGGGAATGGCGCGCCTGCAGCGCGGCGAGACCTTCCCCGTGTGGCTGGTGGCCGACATCCAGACCGCCGGACGCGGGCGCCGGGGGCGACCCTGGACATCGGAGCTGGGCAATCTCTTCGCCACTTTGGTGCTGCCCAATCCGGCGCCGGTGGCGAACCTTGCCCAATTGTGCTTCGTCGCCGGCCTCGCCCTGCGCGACGCGGTTCTTTCAGCCGCGCCGCAGATCGCCGGCGACACGCTGAAGCTGAAATGGCCCAATGATCTTCTGCTGGAAGGCGGCAAGGTGGCCGGCATTCTGGTGGAGGGCGGCACCGATCCCTCCGGCCGCCCGGCGGCGGTGATCGGCTTCGGCGTCAATTGCCTGCACCATCCCGAGGACCTGCCCTACAAGGCGACGAGCCTTGAGGCATGCGGCGCACCCACGGCGCCCGACCGTATGCTCGAGGCGCTGGACCTCGCCATGGCGGTCCGGCTCAACCAGTGGAATGCCGGCACCGGCTTCCCCGCCATCCGCAGCGACTGGATGCGCTATGCCTTGGGCATGGGGGACCAGGTGAGCGTGAAGATCGGCGAGCGCGAGGTTGTGGGCCGCTTCGAGAATATCGACACGCGCGGTGCCATGATGCTGCGTCGGCGCGACGGCGTGGCCGAGATCATCACCGCGGGGGACGTGTCGCTGCGTAAGCCGGACTGAAGGCGGCCGCCCGCCGTTCAAGGCTTGCATTGCGGCGCGGTGGCCCCATCATGCGCCGGCCCGCCTGTTCCTGACCCCCGCGCCGCGGGCGGTCTTCCCATATTTCGGCGCGCCCGCACCCCCGTACGGCTCCTCAGGCACCACGGGTCGGGCGCCGCGTTTGGAAGTGATTTCTTGATGGCATCCACCGACGAACTGGTTTTCGCGCCCCTCGGCGGGGTGGGCGAAATCGGCATGAATCTGGGCCTCTACGGCTTTGGGCCGCGCAAGGCCCGGCGCTGGCTGGTGGTCGATCTCGGCATGAGCTTCGCGGGGGAGGAGGCGCCCGGCGTCGACCTCGTGCTGCCCGACATCCGCTTCCTGGAGGCCGAGCGCAAGAACATCGTCGGCCTCATCCTCACCCACGGGCATGAGGACCACATCGGTGCGGTTCTGGACCTGTGGCCCCGACTGAAATGCCCCATCTTCACCACTCGCTTCACCGCCGGCCTGATGGAGGCGAAGCGGGCCGGTGAGCCGGGCGCGCCGTCAGAATTGCCCATCACCGTGGTGCGCTCGCGCCAGCCGCTGGAGATCGGGCCATTCATCGTCGAGTTCATTCCGGTCGCCCATTCCATCCCGGACAGCCACGCCATCGCCATCCGCACCGCCGCTGGCCTTGTGCTCCACACTGGCGACTGGAAGCTCGATCCCACCCCCCTCATTGGCGAGCCCACCGATACGGCACGCCTCACCGCGCTGGGGGATGAGGGCGTGCGCGCCATCATCTGCGATTCCACCAACGCCATCCGCGAGGGCATTTCGCCGTCCGAGGCGGAAGTGGCGGCCTCGCTCACCGCCATCGTCGGCAAGGCGAAGCATCGCGTTGCCTTCACCACCTTCTCGTCCAACGTCGCGCGCATTCGCGCCATCGCCGATGCCGCCCGCGCCAACGGCCGCGAGGTGGTGCTGGTGGGCCGTGCGTTGGAGCGCGTCATCGGCGTCGCCCGCGAGCAGGGGCTCCTGGATGGCGTGCCGGCCTTCCGCACGGCGGAGGCCTACGGCTTCCTGCCGCGGGACAAGGTGGTCGCCATCCTCACCGGCAGCCAGGGCGAGCCGCGCGCCGCCCTGCGCCGCATCGCCGACGACGACCACCCGGAGATCGCCCTCTCGCCCGGCGACCTCGTGGTGTTCTCGTCGCGCACCATTCCCGGCAACGAGAAGGTGGTGAACCACATCATCAACGCGCTGATCAAGCGCGGGGTGGAGGTGCTCACCGACCGCTCGGCGCTGGTCCATGTCTCCGGCCACCCGCGGCGCGGCGAGCTGGAGCAGATGTACCGCATGGTGCGTCCGCAGGTGGCTGTGCCGGTGCACGGCGAGGCGCTGCACCTCCATGAGCATGCCTTGCTCGCCAAAAGCCTCGGCGTGCCCGAGGTGGTGACCTGCTACGACGGCCATGTCATTCGCCTTGCTCCCGGGCCCGCGGAGCGCGTCGATGATCTGCCCTTCGGCCGCCTCTACAAGGACGGCCGCCTGCTGCTGGCCGACGGCGCGCGGGCGATCCCCGAGCGGCGCAAGCTCGGCTATGTGGGCGCGGTCTCCATCGCCGTCGCCGTGGACCGCCAGGGCGGCCTCGCCGGCGATCCTTCGGTAGAGATTACCGGCGTCCCGGAGCGGGGGGAGGGCGGCATCGACATGCTCGACCATGTGCTCGACACGGTGGTCGCGACGCTTGACCACCTGCCCAAGGCGCGCCGGCGCGATCCCGAGGCTCTCGCCGAGAGCCTGGAACGGGCAGTGCGCTCCGCGGTGAATGCGGTGTGGGGGAAAAAGCCGGTCTGCCACGTCCACGTGCTGGAAGTCTGAGCCGCGGGGCGAACCGGAGCGGCAGGGGAGGGGCGGTTCCCGTCCCTCATTCCGTCTTGGGCTGCACCGGACCAAAGCCCGTGTTTCTCGCATTCGCGCGTTGCGCTATGGATCGCTCATGAACCGGAGGGAAACATGATCGGACGGCTCAATCACGTGGCCATCGCGGTGCGCGACATTTCCGCCGCCGCCGCGCTCTATCGCGACACCCTCGGCGCCGACGTCTCCGACGCGGTGCCCCAGCAGGAGCACGGCGTGACCACCGTGTTCGTGACTCTGCCGAACACCAAGATCGAGTTCCTGGAGCCCCTCGGCGCGGATTCGCCCATCGCCAAGTTCCTGGAGCGCAACCCCGACGGCGGCATCCACCATTTGTGCTACGAGGTGGACGACATCATCGTGGCCCGCGACCAGCTCAAGGCGGCGGGCGCCCGCGTGCTCGGCTCGGGCGAGCCGAAGATCGGCGCCCACGGCAAGCCGGTGCTGTTCCTGCACCCCAAGGATTTCAACGGCACGCTCGTCGAGCTGGAGCAGGCCTGAGCCTCACCCGCCGGGCCTCGCCGCTGTCAGCGGGCGGGGCCGCGGGCCAACAAGGAAGATGCCGTGTCGGTCGGTGCCGTCGTCGCCATCTATTTCATCGTCTGGTGGGTGTCCCTGTTCGCGGTCCTGCCGTGGGGCGTGCGCTCCCAGGCAGAGAGCGCGGACGTGACGCCTGGCACGGACCCCGGCGCGCCGGTGCGTCCGGGCCTTTTACAGAAGGCGTTGGTCACCACCGTGCTTGCCGTCGTCATCACCGCCGGCATCGTCTATCTCATGACCAGCGGCATCATCGCGCTGGAGGACATTCCGCTGCCCTTCAAGCCGGCGGAGTGACCGCACACGCCCCAGCACCCCGCTCGTGCCGGCCACCTGCCACCTGCACCTGCGGGATGACGTCGCTCGACGCCCTCAATGCAACGAGCTGCTGCCCGCCGGCCCGGTGGAAAGCGGCAGGCCTCCCAGCGGCGCCTTCGGCGGGACGGGCGCCAGCGGGCCGGAGAGGGCGAGCCGCAGGAAGCGATCACCGGTCAGGGCGCGGCTGAACAGGTGGCCCTGGCCGAAGTCGCAGCCGCGCGCCTTGAGGAAGTCATTCTGGCGCGGGTGCTCGATGCCTTCCGCCACCACCGAGAAGCCGAGCGCGCGGGCGATGGAGATGATCGCCGTTGCGATTTCCCCGTCCGCCGCGCGCGGCAGGTCGCGCACGAAGCTGCGGTCGATCTTCAGCTTGGAGATGGGGAAGCGCTTGAGATAGGCGAGGGAGGAATAGCCCGTGCCGAAATCGTCGAGCGCGATGCGCACGCCGGCGTCCTTGAGCTGCCGCAGCTTGCGCTCGGCCGCGACGCGGGCATCGAACAGCACGCTTTCGGTGATCTCCACCTCCAGCTTTTCCGCCGGAAGCCCGGTGCGGCGCAGGGTCTCTTCCACCTGCTCGCAGAGGGCGCCGCGCTGGAACTGGCGGGGCGAGAGATTGACGGCGATGAAGTCCAGCTGGGCGCCCTTGTCCAGCCAGCCGGCCATCTGGCGGCAGGCGTCTTCCATGACCCAGCTTCCGAGCTCATCGATCAGGCCGGTCTCTTCCGCAAGGGGGATGAAGCGGTTGGGCGTGACGATGCCGTGGACCGGGCTCTGCCAGCGCACCAGCGCCTCGGCGCCCATGATGCGTCCGGTGGCGAGATCGACCACGGGCTGGAAGTTGAGCACGAACTCGTTTCGGGCGAGGCCCCGCCGCAGGTCGGCTTCGAGCTCCATGCGCACGCGCGCGCCGCGGGTGAGGGCGTGGGTGTAGAAGGCGTAGCTGCCGCGACCCTGCGACTTGGCTTCTGCGAGCGCCGAATCCGCATGCTGGAGCAAGGTCGCCGGCGTCTCGGCATCGTCGGGGAACAGGCTGATGCCGGCGCTGGCGCCAAGATAGATCTCGCCCGGCTCGCCCAGCTGGAAGGGACGGCCAAGTTCCTGGATGATGCGGGTGGCGACACCGGCGGCACTGTCCGCCCCGCCGATGTCTTCCAGGATGATGACGAACTCGTCCGCGCCATAGCGGCCCAGCGTTGCACCTTCCAGCACCGCCTGCATGCGATCGGCGGCCATCTTCAGCACGCTGTCGCCAGCGATGTGGCCAAAGCTGTCGTTCACGGACTTGAAGCGGTCGATGTCCACGAACATCACAGCGCAGCGGGCCCCCGGCCGGCTCACGGCGAGATCGAGCAAAGAGGCGAGGAGGGTTCGGTTGGGCAGGTCGGTGAGGGGGTCGTAATGGGCGATCCGGTCGAGGGCGAATTCGGAATGGCGCGCCTCGGTGATCTCCTGGAAGGCGCCGACGAAATTCTGCGGCGCGCCGGCCTCGTCGTAGACGGTTGTGATGTTCAGCTGCTGGAGGAAGATCTCCCCGTTCTTGCGGCGGTTCCAGATCTCGCCCTGCCACGCGCCCGTGGAGGTCAGGCCGTTCCACAGGCCGCGGTAGAATTCGCGGTCGTGCCGGCCAGAATGCAGAATCCGCATGTTCTGGCCGAGGATCTCTTCCTCGGCATAGCCAGTGATGCGCGAGAAGGCTGGATTGACCGCCGAGACGCGCGAGCTAAGGTCGGTGACGACCAGCCCGTCGTGGGAGCTGGCGAACACGGCGGCAGCGAGCCGCAGGTGGCGTTCGGTCTGCATGGCAGTGGTGATGTCGGCAATGAGCCCCACCGCGCGGGTCACCGCGCCGCCGGCATCGCGGGCGGAGAGGCCGTGCCCGCGCAGCTCGTGGTCGCGCCCGTCAGGCAGCCTGAGGCGGATCTCCAGCTCCAGCGTCGGCACCCGGCCGCGCACGAACGCCGTCCAGGCCGCGGCCACCTTGCGGCGGTCCTCGCGGTGCAGCAGCTCATTCCAGGCATGGCGCAGGTCGAACGGCGCGTGCGGACCGATGCCCACCAGTTCGCGCGCGCGTGGCGACAGGTACAGGTGGCCGGTCCGCAGGTCGATGTCCCACACCCCCTGGTCGGATCCCTTGACCGCGAGGTCGAAGCGCTCCTCGCTCTCCCTGAGGGCATCCTCGGCGGCGTGGCGGGCGGAGATGTCCTGCGTCACAAGCAGGATGTGGTCGGCGGCCTGCTCGGCGTTCCGCACCAGGGAGAAGGTGTAGGCGAGCCAGGTTTGCGAGCCGTCCTCATGGACGATGCGCTCCTCTGTCTCGATGTCCGTCGCCGTACCGTCCAGGAGCGGGCGGATGACATCGCGGCCGTCGGCGCCGGCGTCGGGCGCCCGCAGGGTCCACAGGCGGGTGCCCACCAACTCGTCGGCCGGCCGGCCCAGCATGCGGCAGGCGGTGCCGTTGGCGCGCAGGATCGTGCCGTCGAGGCCGAGGTGCAGGATGCCGGTGGCCGCCTGCTCGAAGGCGGCATGGAAGCGCGCCTCGGCGGCGTTCAGCGCCCGCGTGGCCGCGAGTTCGCGTGCGGCTTCCCGCAGGCGGGCCTTCTGGAGCAGGCCGCGTCCCACCGCGAGGCCAAGCAACAGCAGCACGCACGCGAGTGCTGCCGAGAGAAAGGCCGAAGTGCGCGCGCCGGCGAGAATCTCGTCCTTTTCCACCTTCAGCACCAGTGCCCCGCGGTCCCCGGGTACCGGCGCGCGCACGGCGAGCACCGTCCGGCCCAGGTGGTCCTGCCCGATACCGGGCTTCTCGGCCCGGTCGGAACCCACGGCGAAGTCATAAGGGTCGGAGGCGAAGGTGCGCGGCACGACGCCGGTCTGGTTGCGGCTGAGGGCGGGGGTCACGCGGGTCCCCCCGCGGGAGTCGTCGCTCACCAGGATGGCCTCGGCCGAGCGTACGGTGCGGAACACCGCACGAAGGATGGCGGGGCCTTCCATGCGCGCAGCCGACTGGAGAAACAGGACGCAACAGCTCTCGGGCGCGCCGTCGCGCACTGGGACGTTCACCAGGAAGCCGAATGCGCCGGCATGGGTGCCGTCGCGAAAGGGCGGCGCTTCCACCATCTGCCCGGTGGCGGCCACCCGGCGTACCGCGTCGGCCAGTTCCGCCCGGCCGGGGTCGGGGCCCGAGGCGAGGACAAAGCTGCCGTTGCCGGTCCACAGCTCGGCGTTGGCGAAGCCGAAGGCCCGCGCGCTCTCACCCAGGAGGAGCCGAAGGCGCTCGCGCCGCTCGGTAGAGGGCGAGGCGCGCCAGGCGGCGACGTCCTCCGCCACCAGCCGGCTTGAGCCCAGCGCCAGGGCGCCGGTTTCCAGCCGGTGGCGCTCCTGGGCCAGGCTGCGCACCTGCCCTTCGGCAAGGAGCGTGAGGGTGCGCCGCATGTCGGCCATGAGGGTCTGGACACTCGCCTGGTAAACGAGGATCGTCACCACCAGGAGGATCGCGCCGACCGTGAGCAGCGCCGCTACCGCCCGCATGGGTCCGCTGCCCGCCGCCGGCAGGCCGGCAGCAGCGCGGCGACGGGCAAGCCCCCGAGCGACGATGAAAACCGCCGTGCCGATGATTGCCGCCGTCAGCAGCGCCAGCGCCGTGGTCCGCAGCGTAGGTGCCCCGCCGAGGCTGGCGCTCGCGAGCATGGGCTCGGCGGCGGCGTCGCGGCTCCACGTTGCCGCCAGCGCCAGGAGCGCTGCGACCCGGGAAAGCGCGATGGCAAGGCGCCGCTTCATTCTGCCGGTCCAGGTCCCTGAGTGTGCGTGGCTTTTCCAGAAAGCCCGGGTCGCCATCTTGGCCGTGGTGACCGCGAGATGAAAGAGCGCGAAGACCCCAAGTGCCGGAGATTGCGCAAATTTGCGAGCCGCGACCGTAAGCTTTGCCGATCATGCGCCTTGCCTCGTCCCGCTTTAACCACCATTTGTGGTACAACGGCCCGCCGTCCTTGACCCGGCGCGGCCCGGAGACCGGTCATGAGTGTCGTTGAATCGTCCCCCGCGCGGCCGAGGCGCAGCCTGCCGCCCGTCATCCGCATCACCGATGCCGCCGCCGAGCGGCTCGCCGATATCCTCTCCTCGGCGGAGCCCGGCACCGCGGTTCGCGTGGGCGTGGAGAACGGCGGTTGCGCCGGAATGTCCTACAAGCTCGACTTTACCACCGAGGTTGCCCCTCTCGACGCCGTCGTCGAGGACAAGGGCGTGAAGGTGGTGGTGGATTCTAAGGCGGTGCTGTTCCTGCTCGGGACCGAGATGGATTTCCGCACCGACAAGGTCTCCTCCCAGTTCGTGTTCAACAATCCGAACCAGACCTCGTCCTGCGGCTGCGGGGAGTCCGTCGCCATCACCCCGGTGGATGCCGAGGCGGTTTCCGCCGCGGGCTGAGCCGGCCACGGTTCAGGTGCCGTTCAGGCACGGGGTTGCAAGAGGGCGTCGCATCACGCCGGGCTTCGGCCGGTCGGCGTGCCGCGCATCGTCAACCGCACAAAGGTGCCATCTTGACCCCTCGTTTTCTGGCTGCCCTCCTTTCGAGTTCCGCCTTCGCCCTCGTGGCCCGCGCCATCCTCACCTTCATCTTCTGGGGGGCGGGCCTCGACAAGCTGTTCAATTTCGGCAGCGCGCTTGAGCTGTTCTCCTTCTTCGGCGTCGAGCCGGCCGGCTTTTTCGTTCCGCTCGCCATCGTGGTGCTGCTCGGCGGATCGGCGCTGGTGATCGCCAACCGGATGGCGTGGCTGGGCTTCGGCATGCTGGCGGTGTTCACCGCGCTCACCATCCCCATCGCGCATCCGTTCTGGACCATGGAAGGCCAGCAGCGGCTCTTCGAATTCCACGTGGTGGTGGAGCACATCAGCCTCATCGGCGGCCTGATGGTCGGCGCCATCCTATGCTGGCGCCTGGAGCGGGAGCGCCTCGGCCGCTGACATGGCCGGCCGGCCATCCACAGCCGTCCGCGCCTCGGGTGCCGCGCGCCGGTACCATCCTTGCGCGAAACATGCTGTAAAGTCGCGCTCCGCCGGGCCGAGCCCCGGCGGGGCGGACGTGGCGAAACCGGTAGACGCACGAGACTTAAAATCTTGCGCCGCAAGGCGTGCGGGTTCAAGTCCCGCCGTCCGCACCATTCCCCGCGAGAAGATCGGCGTTC